>JAIOZI010000009.1 GCA_021740785.1 Melioribacteraceae bacterium | reverse complement strand
AGAAGCCAAACAAATTTATGATGCAGCTCTATGTAAAGAGACTCAAAAAGCAGTCAAAAAATATGTAGTGTACCACTGAAATCTTTAAGTGGTTGTTTTTACACAACTTATACCCCCGATTTGCCAAGTTGGGTTAAGTAAAATATTTTTCTTACAAATTGTCGGGGTTAATCCTGCAACATAAAATGTTTTATTAAAACATTTTATTAGCGTTCAGCGGTAAAAAATTCACTTCCAATATTTTTTTTGGGATATTTAAAAGTTGATTGTTGCACTACTGCCCGACAGAATTCAGTCCGCTAAAAATGAATATGCATTGCTGATGTTTGTTTTTCCGTCCAGCTACAATTGCACAAAACCTTCTGTTAGTGGTTGTTTTGCAATGGCTATATTGATCACTGTCGTATAATGATAAGTGAACCTAATTTTATTGAGTGTCTTTCTCCTCCTTGTCAATCTCGTTGTTAATAGATGTAAGAAATTTGGCAAAAGCCAATTGCCGCTCGTTACTATCAGCCTCCGGCCATGCGCTGTTGACTGCAATTACCAGCTGCCTTGAAGGGTCGACATGGATTCTCTGACCATGGATCCCCAATGCATCAAAACTTCTGCCATTAAAGATCCACCATCCGTATCCATAGCCCCCACCGGGCCATAGCGGCACTTGTATTTGAGTTGCTGTCTTGAACCAATCGTTTGGAACAATGGATTTGCCGTTAATGCGTCCGTCTTCCAGAACGAACTGTCCGAACCTCGCGAAATCACGGAGCGTCATTTGCAGGCAGCATCCTGCCAATTCCTGACCAGTTCGATCCAGTCTCCAGGTTGCATTCTTCTCCATACCGTATGGAATCCAGATCTTGGAGGAAAGGTAGTGGGATAAGTTTTGATGGGTAGCTGAGCTGACAAGGACACCCAGCAGGTGAGTTTCACCTGTACTATACAAAAATTTTTCCCCGGGTTCTGCCTCGGCTGGTAAACGTCGCATGTAACTAACTGTTGCATTCATGCCTGACTCTATCGAATCTGTAGAAAATCTGGCAATATCAGAATTCGGATCGGTATAGTTCTCACTCCATCGAATACCTGTAGTCATAGTGAGGAGATGGCGAATCTTTACACTATCGTAGGCGCTCCCTTTCAAATCGGGGATGTAATCTGTAACGTAGTCGTCAACACTTTTAATGTAACCATCCTTGATGGCGGCTCCCACGAGGGTGCTCGTTACTGACTTTGCGACAGACAGTGACGACCATAGATTCGATTCGCTGTGCTCAAGTGCATAGCGTTCCAAGCGGATCTTTCCATCCTGTAAAATGAGAAAGCCGGCTACTTTTTGTTCCCTCATAAAATCTTCCAACGCTTTTTCTTTTCCTCCGCCTGGGCTAAATGCTGCAATGGGCAATCCTTGCGAAAGTTCGTGCACTTTGCTCCCATTCGGCACTTCACGCTCTGCCTGTTTCCACTGTGATGAATTTTTAGAAAGTGAATCCGGGTTAGTGATGTCCTGAGCAAGAGAAAATGAAGCTGAGATTAGTATAATGACGAACACGATAATGCTTTGGAATGATGAGGTAACTGGTATGCGCATAATCTGACTACTCCTTTGAGTTGTTAAAAATAACATTCAACGATGCTGGATTTATATATCTGTAAAATAATTTCCTTCATTTTTATTTCAGCAAACTACAGTTTTTATCACAATCTAAAATATTTGTATAGCAGATAACGATTTCTATATTTCACACCCTAATACGTCTGGCAGCTGCGGGACTTCGAAGGGTATGCCTGATAAAAAAAAGTAATTACAGACCATATTTAAAGGATGCCTTTTTTCTCTAAACTTTCTCACAACTATAAATTTGGAACCAACAATCCGTGTAAATCATAAACCGGTTCTATCATTATTAAGCTTCGCTAGGGAGCTGTAACCACAAGATAAATATTCGTCTTTTATACTCTATTTTTTATCAGAATGTCGAAGAACTTATTTGATATCTGAGGGCATAACTATGCCTCATTTATATATTTTATTATCTTCAACTTTTCGTTGACTTTAATCGGAATAACTGGTTACACTGCCTTTGAAGATTATTTTTTCGCAAAATATTTAACTGAATCAAGACCTTTGAAATCAATATCTTGTGTCCAAACAATTGCCTCATTAACTATTGCAGTGGTGTATATAATACTATCAGCCATTGGTATATTCTTTTCATAACTTAATTTTGCCGCTTGCACCGCTATTGATGATGTTACATCTACAACTTTTGCTTGTCTCATCAATCCAATAATTTGTAATGCCGTATTTTCATCTTTCTCTTTTAATATTTTCTTATAAATCTCATAAATATTTATCGAAGACACCAAAAGTTCTTCTGTGTTTTCAATCGCTTCTGCAAATTTTTTTGCGTTTTTACTATCCGATAAATATTCTAACCATCCGGAAGAATCCACTAAATTCATATTCTATCTCCTTCCCGCTCAAGGTTGGTATCAATACCTCTTAAAAATCCACGAGCCTCTTTTATATCTTTTAGAAGAAGAAATTCTATTCTATTTCCAAATTCTAAAATCTGAAGTTTCTGTCCAGGACGTAAATCTAATTTTTCCCTTATTTCTTTTGGAATTACTACTTGATACTTTGGTGATATTTTTACTGTAGTCATATCAGCTCCATTTGAATTTTACAATAAATATATCGATAATGTTTGCGTATGTCAATATGTAATCGTTCAGAATATGTAGTCTTTTTTCAGCGGTATAATAATTTCTATCTTCCACACCCTACTACATCCTGCAACTGCCGGATTTCGAAGGGTAGGCCTGATAAAAAAATATTAGAATCGATCCCGCCAAATTGTGGCATCCTTATGCCTCTTTTACAAAATTTATTTCTATCAACATTCTGTTGACTTTAATTTGAAAAAACTGGTTATAACGCAATTTTATATTACATATTATATTTAAAACCTAGTTGGACAGGAAAATATTTTAAGTTTTCCATAGGGAAAAACTCATCATCAATGTAAGCGAACTCTCCAAATATTTTTACTTCAAAATGCTCATTAATTTTATATTCAATTCCGATTCCAGGAAATAAACTAAAAATGCCATTATCTTTTTCTTCATATAATTTCATATTTGAAATACCAATTCCAAGACTAACAAATGTTTTTATGGAATGGTTATTCAGTAAAATATAATTCCATCTTATTAAATATGAGTTTATAAATTGGTATCCGGTTTTCCCATCTATAGAAATAGTTGATAGCTTATGCTTACTAAACTGATAAATAATTTCTGTTGATAAATCTTCAGAAAAATTATAACCGATTCCAATCCCAAGATTATAACTTATTCCCCACACATTATTAAATGGAGCCTTTGGGTAGGATAAATTCAAACCCATATTACTTGAAAGATAGAAATTGCTTTGGGCAAAAAATGAAGCCGAACTAAATATTGTTATTAAGATTATATTTTTCATATTTGCGTTATAACGGCATTAACACCAAGAACAACAATGCCCCACTTGCCCGCCATCTTTTTGGCTGGTTAGTTAATTACTTCTTACTTTATAAAAACAAAACCAAGCTAAACTGCAAAACTTGTCCCGCGTAGCTTTTATGCGAAGCGGGATGACACAACCGGCTGAAGTTTATTCGCTATAGTTCGAAGAACGGAGGCTGGCATTCCGCTTGCAACACTGATTATACCGTTTTATTCATTTAAACTTTTTATAAACTTGAGAATGCTTACCTAACATTACTAGATCTAAATATTTTTCATCTATCTTAAAAATTAGCAGCCAATCATTTTTTACATGAATTGATTCAAAGGTTTTCAAATCTCCTTTAAGTGAATGTCTTTTATGCTGGGGTTGGATTATTATTTTTTGATTTTGTAAAGAAATGATTGTTGACTTTAATAACTCAAAGTCTTTATCTGAATATTTTCCGCTTTTCTTGTCTCTTTGAATATCTTTCTTAAAAGATTTTTCTATTCTTATTTCTAACAAAACTATATTCCTAAATCTTCAAATAGTTCATTTGCAGTATTATAAATTATTGTGTTTTTGTTAGAATTTATATTCTTAACTCTTTTTTCCAGTTTTTCTGATGGCAAGCTCAAATCAAATGGAATCCCTTTTTCCATTGCAACTTTTGCAAGAAAAATATTTACAGCATCTCCAAAACTTAGTCCAAATTTTGAAAAAATGTCTTTTGCTTCATTATATAAATTATCTTCAACTCTAACACTTGTTTGAATCTTCATAATATATCACCCTTTAATTAATCAAAATATACACCATATGGAGTATATTGTCAAGGCGATTCTTAAAGTATCTGAGCGGTATAACGATTTCTACCTTTCACACCCTACTACGTCTGGTAGCTGCCGGACTTCGAAGGGCAGGCCTGATAAAAAAAGTAATTACAGATTAGATTAATAGCGTGCCCTTTTTTTCCAAACTTTATTTTAGTTTCTCACAAAAAATAAGGAGTCCATTTTATGAACACCAAAGTTATAGAAGAAAAAAGCACTTTGTACACAACAAAACAATAATCGGTATTGACCCGTCAAAGCTTAATTATCTCCAAAGGAGTCCTTCGGACAAGCAATAGTAATCAGCAAACTAATCTAAACATACGCTTTGTTTTAATGCACTTTTAAAATTTTCCGTATTTTATTGTTGGTTTTTAACACAGTACCTGGTTATACCGGTTTTTCACAATATTAGCCTCAGTAAATTGCACTTGATTATACACATATTTGTGTGCATTTTTACGATAACAATTAGACAGGGAGAATAAATGCCTTCCGTACAAATAAAAAATAAAAAAGAACGATTGAGCTTTTTTGTTAACTCTGAGTTATCAGACAAAATCAATAGAATTTCTAAACAGACTAAATTGACTGTAAGCGAAATTGCCCGTAAAGCATTAATAAATTATATTGAACAAATAGAGAAAGAGAAAATTGAAAATGAACTGGAAACCGGTTATAAAGCGAACTATGATTATTATCTAAAATCTCAAGAGGAGTGGAAATATGCAGATAAAGGATAAAACCGGAATAATATTTCCACTTCTCCATGGTGATGTATATCTTGTAAATCTTGATCCGATAATCGGCAAAGAAATTGGAAAAGCCAGACCATCTGTTATAATCCAAAATGATATTGGAAATAAATTCAGCCCGGTCACAATTATTGCGCCAATCTCAAGCGTAAAAGAAATTACAAAACCGCTGCCAATAATGATATTTCTTAAAAAAGGTGAAGGTGGATTATCTGAAGACAGCTATATTGATTGTGGTCAAATAAGAACCGTTGACAAAGATCAAAGACTAATTACAAAATTTGGGACTCTTGATAAAAGTAAAATACTTGAAGTTGATAAAGCTCTAAAAATTTCTCTTTCTCTTCAATAATTCAAAGAACGAAAACAAATTGCTGATAATATAATTAAGTATTATTGTGACTTTTAATCAGAGATTAAAAATAACTTTTACACCTATTTCTTCGTATTGTGATTATCATCTTGATACCCAAAGAAACCATAGAATCCAAATAAACCAAATAAACCAAATAGAGCTGAATTATCCATAATGGTACCAAGAACACCCAAAGAACCAAGTAATCCCAAATAACCTAAGTTTCTTATTTTCATTTTGTTCATACCTCTTTTTATTATTAAAAAATGTTTAGAACTGTTGCCTTGCTTAACTTTCCTCGCAAGCACGGCGGAACTACTTACGAATATAAATAAATTTAAAGAGCAACTTTTATAAAACACAAAACTAAAGAATTTACCCGCCGTCTTTTTGGCGGGCTGCACCTACCCCGCTTGACGAAGCGGGCGGGTTGATTTGCTGATTATATAGCAATTCTATTTTAGCAGTAAAATTTTAATAGATTTTTGGTAACTCTTTGTAACTAACTTAACGAAATATATTCCGCTAGATAAATTATCCGCATTAAAATTAACCGAATGCAATCCACTTTCTTTTAACCCATTTTCAAGTTCAATAACCTTTTCACCAATAAAATTATAAATAACTAATTCGACGTGTGTTGATATTGGAATTGAATATTCAATTATTGTTTCTGGATTAAATGGGTTTGGATAATTACGAAGTAAATAAAATGAATTTGGTTTCCAATTATCTTCAACTCCAACAGGAAAGTCAATAATTGTTTTCAATTTTAATTCAGAATTTGAGTTCGAGTTACTTTTAATTTTTACGGTGTCAGTCCATATCTCTGTAACAGAATTGAGCTTAGGAACCCAAAGGGGATATGAAAATACTAACTTTGCTGAATCATTTGCTGAAACAGCAAAAGGATCGTAATAATTATTTTCAGATGTTACTCCAGTATGAATTGTTGAATCTGAAAAATAGATATCTAGTACTAGACCCGATTCATAAACTGAATAAATGGAATTAATTTCTAAAACCGTACTACTATTATTATAAACTAAAACACTGTCGTAAGATCTGAAATCATCGTCATCAAATGCTAGATATAATGAATCCTTTGATACGGATATTTCCTGAGAATAAATAATAGCACAAAGAAAAAGAGTAGTTATAATTGTTAGTTTCATAGTTTCACCTCATTGCTATTTAATGGTGTTGCAAAAACCAGCTTGTCTCGACGCTTTTTGTCAGGGCGCCCTAGAATTTATGCTGAGCTTGTCGAAGTAAAAGAATACCGATTTGAAAGACACGCCAATAATTAAGCAGACGGTGCGTAACTTTCATTGTACGCGCCAGCTGCAACAATTTATTTTAGAAGGTTACTGTTTATCAGAACCTTTTTTTTTACAAAACTAAAGAATTTACCCGCCGTCTTTTTGGCGGGCTGCACCATACCCCTATGAATAAAGGCGTCCGGTTGATTTTCTTTATACCACCGCTTGTTTGTTTTATTTATAAGTTAAACCAAAACAATTAGAAGGAGTTGTATTTTCAAAATAAATAAGAATATCAAATTCATCAGTAATTACTGTTTTATAAAATGCATAATCCATAGCCCTAGCACCAATACTCCGAAATTCAAGTTCACTATTAAATATATTTGATAATTGAGAATTTTTAATCTTTCTTAAATCAAGGAACAATCTAGGATAATTCAATCTATGCATAATCCATTCAACGGAACCAGGTTCAGATATTGAAGTTGAATAAATACCTAATCCTTTCTGACCTACTGCTGTATATTCACCTTTATTAAAACCAAAGCCCATTACAACCATATCATTATCATATACTTTATTTAAATATGCGCCCATCGGTTGAAAGTTTGTCTCTTTTTTAGAAACATGTCCATTATGTGCCCACAATATTATTTTTGTGTTAGGTGCCATGTGATTTATAATCCATTGGATATTAATTGCCATACTTTCATCCCTTGATTGATGTTTTTGCATTCTAGCTTCTAAGCTCTGTACAACAATCCTCGAATTTTGTATGTACCATTCAGTACTATCTTTACTTGCAATAGAATTATATTTATCAATATTATCTATTAGATGATTATAAACATCTTTAGCATAGCCTAGGTATGGCTCGAAAAGGATGTTTCCGGGATTTGGTTTCAATTTTAATAGCTCATCATTGAAGGCGGTTATTTTTTTGTACTTTTCATTCGCATATGTGTAATAAGTTGAATCATATTTTTGCATAAAGTTAAGAGTATTCTTGATTGCTACATTTGGGAATTGCATATCAAAACCCCAAAATTCAACTCTTCCTTTTTCTGAAATGTTATATTCACGCATCCATTCCAACATATCTAATACTTCATGAGTGTTCCACGTCCAAAAATATAATCCGGCTAATACATCTTTCGGATTTCCAATTCCTTTTAACACATAATTATTCACGTCACGAGCTTCGGGCATAATTGCTTCAATAGCAAATACCGTAAATCCCATTTTTTCAACTAGATATTTGGTGATACGATGTTTCATTTTAAAGAATTCACTTGTACCGTGCGTTCCTTCACCTAGTGCTACTATTTTTGCATCACCAACCATTTCTTTTAGAAAACTCAACTCTTTTTCGTCTTCATTTGGTTCCGCTGATTTAAAGGTTGCAATGTTATTATTCAACCAGTTAATTTGTTCTAAAGAAAGTTTAATAAACTCCGGTTCATTTTGATGATATATTTTCTCATCCAATTCGATTGAAAGATTGTCAAACCATGCTTTACCGTTTCCAGGTAGTAGCACACCAAATTTAATATTTGTCAACTTATCATCAATTCTAAATTCAATTGAATATTTTTTCCAATCAGTTGTCCCTTTCGCACCACGATTGCTCATGTTATCAAAATTTAAGGTTCCGCTAGCCCCATCAACACGCCACCATAATCCCGCATATCCTTCTGTAACGTTTTCTGTTTTAATATATCCGGAATATTTTAAAGTCTTGCCACGCGCTTCTTCAATGGGGAAAGATGAGGTAACAACTCCGAAGTTCCCGGCGCCAACTCTTTGAATACAAAGGCTTCTTTTTCCAGAAAATGATACTGTCGAGTCAACAAAGATTGAAAACCCTTCACCACCTTGGTACCACCCCTTTGCATATCCATTTGAAGTTGCTTTTTCGAAATCAAGATTTAAAAAGACTTGAGAATTATTATCTTGTGCATTATTACAATTAGTTAACATCAATAAAAATATGAACGCCAATTTTTTTATAAAATTCATCTAATGCTCCATATTCGTTTAGTGGTATAACAAAGTGGCAAATAACCAGCTTGTCTTGACGCTTTTTGTTGGAGTGCCCCAGAATTTATGCTGAGCTTGTCGAAGCACAGGAATACCGATTAGAAAGACAACTCCTATAATTTAGCAGACGGTGCGTAACTTTCATTGTACGCGCCAGCTGAACAATTTATTTTAGAAGGTTACTGTTTATCAGAACCTTTTTTTCACTAAACTTAAGAACAGCACAAATGCCGCACTGAAAAGGGTGTCTAGTTGATTTGCTTGTTATAGCAAATTATTTTATGAATAATAATTTCTTTGTTGAACTAAAATTATTTATTACCATTTTGTAGATATAAATACCGCTTGATAATTTACTTCCGTTTATTTCCAATGAATAATTACCAGCAAGTTTAAATTCATCAACATAAGTATTGATATGTTTGCCCAGAATATCATACAGCGCAATATTTACTTGACCAGATTCCGAGATAGAATAGTTTATCTTTGTTGAAGGATTAAATGGATTTGGGTAATTCTGTGATAAAGTATATGAGGATACTAATTCATCTGAGACAGATGATGCTTGAGGGTATTGTTGCACCCACGTTTCCCATCGATCATCACTAAATAAAATTTTCCCGTCATTAGAAAGTCCCCAACTTTTGTTATTACTAAACTCGAAAGAGTATAGCTTGACATCTAATGTATCCCAATTTCTGCCTTTGTCTGAAGTATTTAAAATATTATAATCGGTAATTATGATCCCACTATCTTCATTAAAAAAATGCAAATCCTGCACATATTTATCAAAGGTCTTTTTATACCAAGATTCGCCATTATTTTCTGTCATTGCAAACATGCCATAATTAACATTATTATTGCTGTTTCCATCTCCAACGACAAAACCAATACTATGATCAAGTAGCTGTAATTCTCGTATGTCCAACTCAAAAACATCTAAACCTTTCATATACCAAGTATTGCCACCATCACTTGTACTGTATATAACATTGAACCCACCAATCCAACCAATATTATTATTTATAAAATCTATCGGTCCAGCTGAATAGTATGAACCATCGATTTGTTGCCACGATATTCCATTATCGGTTGACTTATAAATTTTGTTGACACCAGCTGTAAGGAAAGCCAATGAATCGCTAATAAATTTCATATTTAAGATGTAGTCATCATCAAATTGAGTAATTTCAATCCAAGAATTTCCTAAATCTTCAGAATAATATATTTTATCAGAGAGATGTGCTCTTATCCAAAGTTTACTTTTACAACTTTCTATCTCCATAAATGATTCATTTGTGTCGAAGGAAACATCTTCCCAATTGTTTCCAGAATCTGTTGTTCTTAAAATTGTACCATCGTCTCCAACTACAAAAACTATGTTTTCATTAACAATATTAATATCACGAAAGGTTGGATTTTGACTATATAATAAAAACGGTACAAAGAAAATTATAAATAAATTCTTCATATCTACCTCTCTTTGCGTATAACGGCGCTGCAGATAATCCCTGCCTACCCGCTCCGACGAAGCGGGAGCGAGGCGAGCCGGGCAGGCAGCAAAATGCCGCACGATTAACGTAAACTAAAAAATTGTACTACACTAAAACCGTTTCGCTTATCCCGATGCTTTTTATCGGGGGCGGTCGGTCTAGTCTGTCCCGCTGTTTCGTAGCGGGGAGCAGCGGGTTAGGTGCACATACTAAAAAGGGGTCACCACTAAACCCGCAGTTAAGCCGAAAACTACTTCCTCTTGGACATAAGAAATACCTGGTGAAAAAGAAAGTATTGCAAAATCGCCTATGTAGCTAGCAATACCAAAACCCAGCATAGCAAAGTATTTGGCGCCAATAGCACTAGAATTACTTCCGTAATATGAACGATGACTACTGTCACGGAGTATGTATAAAGCCCCGCCCCCAATTTGTGGAATAAATGCTAGGTTGTCTTTTCTGACAGCATTAATATTTAACATGCCGCCTACACTAAATGAGGAAATATAATTCGAGAAAATATACGAGATAGAAATTGTTGGCACTAAAAGTCTTTCGGTTTGGTTATTAAAATAGTAGTCAAAACCAATTCCATATGTGTGATCGTCAGAATGGCTAATTGAAATATCATAATGACCAGTCGGTGAAGCAGATAGTGATTGACTGAAAACACCTGCATCTTTTAAAAGCGTGTAACCTAAGTTTAGTGCAAAACCTGATGAATTAGGATGTAGTATGCTCTGCGCAAACATCACATTTGAAAACAAGAATGTTATGAACAAGAGAAATGTTGAGAATATTTTCATTATAGCTCCATTATGTTTAATTGGCACCTAACCTTGTTGCAACTAAAGTGCTGCCCAGCAAAACAATTACAGCATTCTTAGTGCAGACCAAATTTATTTTTGAAATATGTTAATTATACTATTGTAAACTTAATTAAAACATCAACTCACAAATTCTAAAAATCACCAAATAAAATTGGCGGTCCGAAGGGCAGATTTTCCAATGGAAAATCTTGGTTTATAATTAATTACCATTACCTAAAACTTCTTTTACTAAAGTATAATTTATCTGACTCACACCGCTTGACTTATTTAATTCAAATTCACCTTTGAATAGCCTAATTTTATCACGCAATCCATAGTCTCCAAAGACAGTATGGGTAAAATAGATTGTATATTTATAACTATTTGTATTTTCTGAAACTGTTCTTTTCATAACTACAGCACCACCAGTTTTATAATGTTTGTAAAACCATAATTGATCAAAAAACTCTTTTATAAATTGTGAAGTAAACGGACGATAATTAATAATACCTACTTCTATAATATTGAACTTATTCATATCTGATGCACCGAAAAATTCTACACCTTCGAAATAAGAACTCTTATGAACGCGAAAAAAATATGGGGAATGATTAATTGTTGAATCTGGCAACCATTTGTATTCAAAATACTTTTCGTTTAATTGACCATCTACTAATTTATTAGTATCCAAACTCAATTCATTAAGTCGAATATATACATAACCCAGAGCACTATTATAATCATCGGTTGCTGGTTCAGTAAATGTGAGCACATCATATTGACTTATATAATTTAGAACTACATTTGATAAATCCTCATTGAAAAAGTCAGAAGGGTATTTTGGACCATTGTACACAGCAGATTTAACAGCTTCATCTGAAAATTCATCTGTAATTTCTTTTGGTTCATTTGTATCACAATTCCATACGAAGAAAGGTAGAATAAAAACAGTAATTACTAATATTATCTTTTTCATTTAATACCTCGCATTGTTTAAACAACTTGAGTTGTATAATTCTATAGTATTTTACCCGCCAATAAACGGCGGACAAGTCCACCACAAATACGGCGGACAAGTCCGCTAAATATCCGGGGATAAATCTGTAAATGATCAAAAAAAATAAAGAGTTGACAAAATTTAAAGTCTCATTTGCAGATAAAATACAGTTGTCTCAAAGAGATAAATGCGAAACCATCCCGCCTTGTATTATGGGGATTTAATGGCTTTTTATTTTTCTTAATAAAACATTATTTGTCATGTTCGTAATTTATCCTGGTTCGATAACTATTCGTCCAACCGCTTTCCAATTCGTCCCAATATTTGCAGTAGTGTATAATTTATAATCATTCCTCAAAACTAAACGGGTGCTACCCGGTAAAGTTTGTGTCCGCTTAAGTGCTGTTTGTAAAGATTTATTATTATCTATAAGTTTAGCTCGGTTAATTTCGAATGGTAAATCAAGAATAAAAGTAAATGGATTCAAGTTCCAACTCCCACAAATTCAAAACTGAGCACAACTTAATGTAAATCTTATTAAATTTCAAATCTTTTTTGTCTGTAATCAATATTGGTTTTACGCATAGCGCATAGGGCTTAGCGCAGAGAGCAAAGGGGGAAAAGCAAAGAAATAAGACTTAAGAAACAAGTATCAAGTATCAAGAAACCAGAAACCAGAGACCAGAAACAAGTATCAAGTATCAAGAAACAAAAAGCAAAAGACAAATAAATCTCAAGAAACAAGTAGCAAGTAGCAAGTATCAAGAAACCAGAAACCAGAGACCAGAAACAAGTATCAAGAATCAAGTATCAAGTATCAAGAAACAAAAAACAAAAAACAAAAAGCAAGAAACAAGTATCAAGTATCAAGAAATAAATTTCATAAAGCAAAAATCCACTGAGCAGAAAACAAGTAACCAGCCACCAGCAACTAGTAACAAATAAATCTCAAGTAGCAAGTATCAAGAAACAATAAACAAATGACAAAAAATCCGCTTTTGGCGAGATCTCGCTTTGCGGACAAATAAACCACAAAAACCCCACCTACGCTTAAGAACCAGCTTCGGTGGACAGGTCGGTGGACAGGTCGGTGGGCAGGCAGAAACCAGAGACCCAACCTACGCTAAAACCCAGCTTCGGTTGGCAGGCCCACCTACGCTAAAACCCAGCTTCGGTTGGCAGGCCCACCTACGCTAAAACCCAGCTTCGGTTGGCAGGCCCACCTAGGCTAAAACCCAGCTTCGGTTGGCAGGCCCACCTAGGCTAAAACCCAGCTTCGGTTGGCAGGCCCACCTAGGCTAAAACCAAGTTTCAGTGTAGGGAATCATTCATCAATTTTAATCACCGTAGCTTTAGCGAAGGTGATCGTCAATCATCATTCATCATTCATCATTCGTCATTCGTCATTCGTCAATCGTCAATCATCAATCATCATTCATCAATAGAAAATAGTCAATTCTCCTTGGTTTCCCGCGTAGTTCGTGTTCTATCAATTCTTAAATTGACAGCATCGGATCCGTACAAAAACTTTAAATTTATTTTGGACAGATATGATCTAAAATGTAAGCGAAAAAAAATTATCTATTATGCAACCTTCATACGGATGATAAGTCTAAAGATGAAAAAAATAAAATGCTCATGAAAAAAATCATACTTTTCTTATTAGTCGCATCAGCAATACTAGCTTCCAACGATCAAAAAATTATTAAACTTTTCAAGACTAATGTTGAAGTTGAGATTGACGGTATAATTGACCCGGTCTGGAGTAAGGCTGATTCGGTTACGGATTTCATTCAATATCAACCCTACCATAATATTAAGCCGACACAAAAAACCGTTGCCAAAGTTCTTACTACAGACGAAGCGATTTACTGCCTAATGATTTGTTACGATAACAAAAATGTAACGGTTTACAAAACCGGGATACTTGATGATTTCGGCGGCGATATCGTATCATTTATGATCGATACTTTTAATGATAAGCAGACTGCTTATAAATTTGCCGTTGGAGCTTCCGGGTTCAGGAGCGATGCTCGTTTATTGGATGATGCGCGTAACCGTGATTACAGTTGGGACGGAATTTGGTTCGCAGCAACCGAAGAATATGATTGGGGATACGTGGTCGAAATGAAAATTCCTTACAAATCAATTCAATATGATAAAGAGGTTGCAGAATGGGGTGTCGATTTCGACAGATGGATTCCTGACGAAAACGAAGATATTTACTGGTGCGAATACGAAGAGAGTGAGGGACAAAGAATTTCCAAATTCGGGACAATGTTATTCGAAGATTTCAGACCGAGCATTAAAGGATTGAATCTGGAAATCTATCCCGTTGCAATAGGAAAAGCAGAATATCTCGGAGATAACAAATATGATTTCGATCCCGATGCCGGAATTGATGTCTTTTATAATCCATCGCCAAAATTAACCGTACAGGCAACTGCCAATCCCGACTTCGCACAGATTGAAGCAGACCCGTATGATTTCAACATTTCACGATTCGAAAGCTATTTCTCGGAACGGCGTCCGTTTTTCACAGAGGGGAATGAAATATTTATGCCGTCCGGAAGACAAAGAAACACGGGATTTTACAGACCGATGGAATTATTTTACTCAAGAAGAATAGGTAAGAAACTTCCGGATGGAACTGAAGTGCCATTGCTCTTCGGCGGAAAAGCATTCGGCAGGATGAATGAATGGGAATACGGCGGATTTGTTGCACACACCGGCGAAACAGATTATCAAATGAACGGAACGAACTATACCGAGCAGAGCGCTTACTTTGCATCGGCAAGAGTAAAAAAACAAATTATGGAAAACTCATCAATCGGAGTATTGTATGTAGGTAAATACGAAGCCGGAAACAGTTACGGGGTTTTAGATATTGACGGAGCTTTCCGGGGGTCCAATTGGCAGTTAGCTTACCAGGTTGCAAGATCATTTAAAAATTCCGAAGGCGATTTTGCTTATTCCACAGGCTTAACGATGTTTAGTGATGATTGGATTACACTTGTACGCAGCAGGCATGTCGGCGATAATTTTGATGTTGACCAAGTTGGCTTTGTTCCGTGGCGGGGCAATACGAATTTTGTTGGATTAAGCGGACCGCGTTGGTACTTCGATGATGGGTATATTCGCCAAATACTTATCTACGGAGGCGGCTCGTTGGATTATCAAAAAGAAGATGATTTTATTGATTATGCCGGAGTGTTCGGATACAATATGCAGTTCAGAGATAATTGGGGATTTGAAATAAACCTTGATGCCGGCAAGGCAAAAGACCTCGATGTTAAATATTCATCCTACTCGGCAAACTTGAGTTCATGGTTTAATCCATCGGCATCGTTCAGCGGAAATGTTTACGGCGGATATTACCGCACTTATAATTTTGCGAGAGACTACCTTGCATTCTACGCATCACTTGGCAGCAGCTTCGATTTTCTTGTCGCAGATTTTCTAAATATGGGAACTTCATATAATATGTGGGTTGAAGGAAATCCAGCAGGCGATGTAGAAGATATTACTTATAATGCACGACCATATTTTTCACTTACTCCCGTGAATAATGTTAACATAAAGGTTTATGTTGATAATGTTTTTGTGAAATCCACTGATAAACTTGAACAGATGATCCTCGGATTCTTTTTCGCTTATAACTTTTCACCAAAGAGCTGGATATATTTTGCGTATAATGAATTCAGAAACCGTGTCAGTCAATTCGATTCTTTCGGAAATTTTACGGGAAGAAATTTGCAGGTATCCGATAGAGCAGCGGTTTTGAAAATAAAATACCTGTATTACTTTTAGTATTGTGTCAACAATGAAATGTTGTAAATCTCAATATGCGCGGGGTTCAGATTTCCAGCCCTGACAAACCACACCGGAGATTTGAGATAACAATAAAAAATCGAAATTACACATTAGCAGTACTTTAGCGAACTGGATATAACATTAACCCGGATTATTCAATAAGAATAATAGCGCGGCGCTTCAGTGCGGTGAATAATGGATAAACGAGTAAATCGGGTTTTAACCCAAAAGGTTTTTGGGCTAAAGCCCGCATTCCAATATCATTAAAGAATCGCCGCCATCGCCATAGGCGTTCCTACGGAAAAATGACGGCGCAATTAATAATCCTATTATTCTTGTATCGTGTTCTAAAGCATAATTCCGGATTAAGTCCGCTTCTTGATTTTAAACAACATCCCGTTATATTTCCATCATCATTAATTTTAATATCATTTGGGTCATGCACTATAATTTTGTTGAACATACCGCAGATATCGCAGTCGATGTATATGGAAACAGCCTGGCGGATTTGTTTGAAGCGTCTGCACTTGCATGGAGAGAATCTGTTTTTGAAGAGTATTCTCCTTCTGAAGGCGAGAGTTACAAATTTAAAATCGTAAAGGATTCAATCGAAGAACTGCTTGTCGAATTTTTGAGTGAATTAAATTACTTGGTTTACACTAAGAGATTGACAGTTAATCATCTCAATGAATTAAAAATTGAATTGAGCAGTGGACTTTATATTTTATCGGCGGAAATAAACGTCGAGAAATTCCAGGATAAAAAACATACCTTGAAGGAAGAGATAAAAGCAGTTACTTTTCATCAAATGCATATAGTTGAAAAGGATGGAGAATATAAAACACGAATAGTATTTGATATTTAGGAAGGGAGATGATGAAATGAAAATAAGCGGAATAGAAGTAAACAGAATCAGTGATCAAATTTGGGAAATTCCTAAATTCGGCGGGATGCTGGTACCGGGCAGAATTTATACATCACAAAAAATGCTTGAAACTACCTTGCAAAACGATGAAGCAATTAAACAGGTTGTTAACGTCGCGCATCTGCCGGGAATTCAAAAATACAGTTTGGCAATGCCGGACATTCATTGGGGATACGGTTTCCCGATCGGCGGCGTTGCTGCAACGGATCTTGATGAAGGCGTAATCTCTCCCGGCGGTGTCGGTTATGATATTAATTGCGGTGTTAGATTAGCAAGAACTTCCCTTACTCAAAATGATGTGCAGAAAAGAATTAAGAAACTTGTTGAGAATTTATTCAAAGATATTCCAACCGGGGTCGGTGCAAGCGGAGCAATCAGAAAATTATCTTCCAAAGAAATTAGAAGCATATTAGTCAACGGTTCACAATGGGCAGTTGCTCAGGGATTCGGCACCGATGATGATATCACTAAAACAGAAGAAAAAGGGAAGATGGAAAATGCAGATCCATCTTTACTTAGCGATAGGGCAATTGAACGCGGTCAGGATCAGGCGGGAACTCTCGGATCGGGTAATCACTTTCTCGAAATTGATGTGGTAGATGAAATTTTTGATGAGCAAAAAGCGGAAGTGCTCGGACTCTTTAAAAATCAAATTGTAATAATGATTCATACCGGTTCACGCGGTTTAGGTTACCAGGTTTGTGATGATTATCTAAAAGTTTTAGTCAAAGCCGGGGAAAGATTTGGATTTAATCTTCCCGATAAACAATTGGCATGTGCGCCTATAAATTCGTCGGAAGGTCATAATTATCTTTCTGCGATGAGATGCGCTGCGAACTTTGCATGGAATAACCGGCAGGTGATAATGCATCTTGCGAAAAAAAGTCTGCAAAAAACTCTAAACATTTCCGAAAGCGAGTTGAAATTTGAATTGATTTATGACGTGTGTCATAACATCGCAAAAATCGAGACACACAATATCGACGGGGAGATGAAAAGAGTATGTGTTCATCGTAAAGGCGCGACCAGAGCTTTTCCGCCGGGACATAAAGATATTCCCGAGGTATATCAATCAACAGGGCAGCCGGTTTTAATTCCAGGTGATATGGGACGCTATTCTTTTGTTTCTGCCGGTACCGAAAAATCAATGTCGGAAACATTCGGCAGTTCATGTCACGGAGCCGGGAGAGTTCAAAGCAGGCATAAAGCATTAAAAGCCGGAAAAGGAAAGGATCTTATCGGCGAAATGAATAAAAGGGGAATTGAAATTCAAGCAAAAGGTTACAAAACAATTGCCGAAGAGATGCCAAACGCTTATAAGGATGTTTCGGAAGTTGTTGATGTTATGCACCTTGCCGGAATAAGTACAAAAGTTGCAAAGATAAAACCGGTTGGAGTGATTAAAGGATAGAGAAATCATGGGTGAATGATTGGGTGATCGGGTGATTGGATTGGCGGATGAAAAGATGGATGGATTTTGGTTTCTGCCTGCCCACCGACTTGCCCACCGACCTGTCCACCGACCTGTCCACCGAAGCTGGTTCTTAAGTGTAGGTGAGAGCTGGTTCTTAAGTGTAGGTGGGAGCTGGTTCTTAAGCGTAGGTGGGGTTGCTGAATGATCATTTGTATTTCAAATACGTTGCGTTCGCTGCGCCGTTGCGAGAAAGGTGTTTTGAAAGACGGACTTTCGAATTTGCGAATAATCGAATTTTCGGATTACCGAATTTGCGCCAACCTCCGCCAAGGCTTCGGTTGGTAAATATTAACAGATTTTTGGACTGGTGGATGATTGAATTTGTGGATTGCGGATTGAAGGATTTTGTGGATAAACGAATTCCGAATTCTCGACTTTTTTAGCTGTTAAAATCTTTCGCCTTTGCCTTTTGCCCCATGCGTTTTTACATCTTATTCTCTTAATAACTCAATAACATAATAACACAATAACTCAATAACCTACAATCAAATCCAATCATTTACCGATTTTCATATATATCTCACTGATTTTTCCATCAATTATTTCAAGTTCGCTTTGCGAAGCATATTTTTTCATATCATTCAATTCGGCAATCGCTTCGTCAAAAATTTTCAATCCACTCAATATATTTGCGAACACCATTCTCAATTCTATTTTTGATTTTGTTGATGGATACTTCCTGTATGTTTCTCTAGCAGCAAGTATGGATGTTTCTTTAAATCCATTCTCTGCCAACTGAATTGCGCCGTTCAATTTTTTTAACCCGAAATCCGATTGTGCAGGCTGAGTTAAATCAGCATCCACAATCTTTTCACCATAAACTGCCGTGTTTTTCGTTCCATCATCGCCATTTATATTATGCAGATTCCTAATATCTTCCCGGGCTAAAGCAAGCAGCAAATCATTTATTGAAATTGATTTAACATAATTCAATCCGAGCGCGGAATTATCTTTTAAAATAAATCTATCACCGTCACGGTTCAATTGAATGAATGCATCTATCCCGGTAAGCAGAACATCTTCCCCGTTAAGAGTTTGATTAACCGTCACGTTTTCCCATTCCTCATTTGTACCGCGCTGAACTTTAACATCACCGGAAATTTTTTCTACAACAAATGATTGCGCGTAGTAATTGGAAAGTGGAAGTAAGAGAAAGATTAAGAGTAAGGAATATTGTTGTGATACATACGATTTCATTTTTTTTCTCCTAGTAGATATCAATTATTTCAACATCGCCTTTAATTAGTCCCATACCGGAAATAGCCTCTTTATAAAATTTTGCTGAACCCAATTCCCACGCGGTTTCAAAATCAGTAAGCGATGTCATTTCAAGCGGAAGCCAAATTTCATCTTCTCCCTTACTGTTTTTCCGTAGAAAATATTTTTTATCATTTTTTGTAATGAGTGAAGCCTCTACCGGTTTTAGTTCCAAGTTAACCATCACATTAACATGATTTACCGCCTCACTGTTTTTGTAATCTACGAAAGCAGTTTGTATGCCGATACTTTCAAGAAACGAAGCAAATGCCACACTCAAATCGTCGCAATCGCCGCCTTTTAATTGGATAGTTTGAAGCGGGAATTGAACGTATTCCTTCGTTGCGCGGGGATCGGAGACGTACGTCATCTGCTTAATAAATTCATCAAAAATCTTTTTTGTTTTTTCGAATATATCCAGACGACGATCATCAGAAATTTTCCCTTTATTTACCTTTAAATATTCCGAAACAATTTTTCTTGAAAGACTATACGAACTGCTCACAAAATATTTTAGGTTACGCACATTACCATCCCAACTGTTTCTATCATTCACTAAAATTGATTTTTGAATTTCGTCATCATTTTCTGTCTTACCGCTGGCAATTAAAAGCCGCACTTGATAAATATCTCTTTTCTTTATTTCAGCATCTTCGGGTATTGAAATATAAAACGGCACATAAACTGTATCATGCGCGTTAGCAACAACGGATTGCGATTGAACAAATCCATCGTTTATCAAATCAATTTTCGCCGAGGGAATTACCCGCAGCTTTTCACCGGTTAGGTTTATAACTTGAGCTTTGGCAAACGGTTCATAAAGATATGTATCAACCAAGGTAGGATGAATCTCCTTCAATATTTCTGCTTCAAGTATTTTTAACCGCTGCTCGGATTTAAATGATAAAGCAATGTTAATAGATAGATAAGCCCTGTCGTAACTGAATCGATTATTATTTACATTTTCAATTCTTTCAACAATAAATTTATTTAGATCAAGATTGCCTTTTCTACCGGTAAAATATTTTACACCGGAAAGAGTAACCGAAAATAGATTGCTGCTGTAATTAATTGACGGGGACACGCTGTTGATAAATGGCGATTGATATTTATCATGAAGCAGGTTACACCCGAAAGATAAACTGCCGTTATAAAAATCAAAACTAAAAACCGTTCCAAGACTTAAAGCTAAATCCGTTTCGAATATGCCGTTCAGCGAAACATTTTCAGCAGGCAGGTAATCAAAGTAAAACGCTGCACCTTTCGGGGTCCGGAGGCTGTAATTGTTTCCGTCAACTGCGCCGGATTCATCAATGCTTACAATCATGTTTTTAGTTTGAATTCCTAACGCAATTTTATTTTTCAAATTATACATTATCCCGATATCGCCGATCCAGTATTTCCTTTCCAACTCTTCCGTTTCGGCGATAATGTAACTTACAGTATCAGAAACAAGCACGGGGATATCGTTCTGTGTTTTTTGATTTAAATACCTGACAGACAAACCCGCGCTAAGATTACCTGAAATATTGTATGCATACCCGAGCCCGAAATTATCATTGTAATCTATTCTTGTCTTTAGTTCAGATTCAACCTGCTGGGAATTGGAAACCAAAATTTGTGTGCCCGATCTAAAGGAAAAAGCTTTCTGAAATCCCGGTGTGTACCGCAAGTAAAAATAATGATCCGATATTTTTTTTGATATTGAGATTAAAGATAAGTTTCCTGCAATAGCAGGGGAATTGTACAAACCAACCGCAAAGCCGATTTCCCAATCCGATGCAGGAGAATAATTTTGTGTATTCATTTCAAGTGTATTTAACCTGAAATTCGGAAGCAGAATTGAATTATTCCCGAACGGGTTGAATGTGCTTTGTCCATATAATAAATTTACGTTCATGGTAATTATAAAAAAAATTAACGTAAAAACTTTTTTATGGAATATCGATCGATATGTTATGAATACTTTGTGCAATGATATAATTGTCGTCTATTGATCTTGTTGAAACATCTTTAATATATCTACGGATAAGCGTAAAAGTGATTTTGTTGAATTTATGAAACGGGAAACTTTTCAGTAAACTTTGAGGTATTTTCAATTTGCCTGTGTCTCTTACCTTAATTCTATATACCGGGAAATATTCATTACTTGATTTTAAAACTCCGCCAACTATGATGTAGATAGGTACACCGTTAACCGCAGTCCAATTAAGTTCGGCTTTTAGATTTCCTTCGCTTCTTGAACCAGTTACAACCAGTTTCCCTGTAATTTCCTCGGGAGCAGGTATAGGGAATTCGATTATGTTTGAACGGTTAATCTCTAGTTTAAAATCAACATTTTCACCGTAGGGAAAACTCTTCCCGTTTCTATTAAATGAATACACATATTTAACCCCGGCTAATGTATCGCGGATTCCTCTCCTATCGAAATATTTGATACGGTGCAATAAAACAGCCGCTGTATCGGAGTCGAAACTGATTCTACCGACATATCTTGTGCGGTAACCGATTAACCTTCCGAAAGGATTAAACATCGGTCTGCTCTTATCACTGAATAAAGCATACGCATAACCAAGTTTTAAGGTTCCGTTCTTATTCGTATACTTTACGCCCGTTATGTTTACAATTGAAGCGCGCGGCGGAACAGGTTCCCAGATACCGGTAGAATCATATCCCGTTGTATAAACAACTTCTCCGGGTGATGGTGAAATTTGTTCAATCTCAACGCTTTCTTCTTCAGCATAATCGATTGGCGTAAGCTCTGTTGGAGCAGGATCGCCGCATGCAGCAGCAAAAACTGCAATGAATATTAATACGATATAGGAATTAAAGTTCTTCATGTTTTTAAAATATCAAAATATTTTTTCTGTTTTCAACAAAATAAAAGATGCAAAGAAATTAACGCAATTAAATCATAAGAAAATTTACATTACTACAAATTAGAAAAGAGATGCCGGTACAACCCGGCATCCCGGTTACAAACAGGAGTTGTAACAATGAATCAACGAACAATGTAAGGCATTCCCCAGGTGCTCACCTCAACATCAGCCGCATCGTCGTGCAGAACTTGGTAAGGCAATGCGTTTATGATTGCATGTTTAGGTCCACGGTGCTGACGTGTAATCCATGTTTGTTCATATACCCTGTTGTAAAACTCACCGTCGAAATCGCTGCTGACAATCTCGAACAGTTTCTTTGCGCGGTAATGTCTGCCGCCTGGAATAGCGCCGTAGGTTAAGCTTACAAAATCATTATCCGGGTATTTACTTCTCAGTTCAACTTTTACTCTAACTTCCTGGAAACGATACAACACAGGAATTTGTCTCCGGATACCCGGGAATTTTTCAAGATAATACCCGTTTGGATTTGTAACCTCTATTGAATCGCCGTTGGGTGTAAATACCGTCAGTTTAGTTATTTCTATATTGTCATCGGCAGTTCCGCCTTCAGGTAAAGAGATGGCAACAATTCTCCAGTTGCGCAGGGGGAACCTGGTATTGGCGATTTTTTCGAAAATTATGTTTCTGGTTACAGTTGTAGAGAACGGTTTTTGAAGAACCGTATCAACTGCAGCCGAATCGGTAAAGTCGACGGAATCATATGAAGCGGCAATAAATAGTATGCCTTCGAATGAATGTGTTAACACTCCGTATGCGGAGTCGCCGTCGAATGTAACATCAAGATTACGTGAAATGGAAGTCATTCTTTGTCCGACCCTAACCGGAAAAATCTCTGTAGCAACTTTTCCTATCAAGCTCATTGCATCATCTTCATTATAGTTGGGCTCGAATGATTGAATGTTTTCATCCTCCTCAACCAGTTTTAACATTGCTTCCTGATCTGTTGTCGGTTCATCTTCAGGATTTGTAATTGTAGATTCTTTTTGACATGAACTGAGAAATAAGACCAGGGACATTAAGAATGCTGCAAAAATTAACTTCTTCATTTTTTCCTCCTACTAATTTGTTGTTTGTGATCGTCTGGTTTGGAGGAACCACGAATCATGCCACGATCAACCGCCGGATGTAAGTCGTTTTACCACAATATTTTACGAGTTTCCAGCAATAATTGAAAATGCCTGGAATTTTATTCAAAACGCCTGAAAACAATGAAACCAGGCTGATTCAAATCTATTGATGCTGAATAAGCCATTTGATTGTATCATCCAAATTCTTGTGATACCGGCGGGGTAAATTTTTATATTTTGATGCAAATTTATCTTTCATCAAATCAAAATCTTTTGTTTCAGGTTTTGCTAAATCCTTTTGTAGATTTTTAAGATAAATTTCCGCCTTAGATTTCACCCGGTCATTCTGCTCTTGATCATTGGAATTAGTAACCGCTTTTGCAGCGGCTTCAATGTTAAATCCGGAATTACATAATTCTCTTAAAATAATTCCTCTAAAATTTTCCGATACAATTGTTCGGCTTATATCGCCAAGTTCTTTTGCAGTTTCATTTATTGATGAATGGCTGAATGATTTATTCCGAAGCGATTCTAGAATTAAAACATCCAAACCGGTTTTGTTAAGCTTGGCTATTTCTTTCGGTAAGTCGGAAAGTTGAATTAGATTCCTTTGTTCAGCGCCGACAAAAATTGCCGCTCGTTTAATAATAGACTGCAGCTCGCGAACATTACCGGGGAAGTTATATTCATTTAGCGCATCAATTACCGCGCGGGAAAGTTTTAATTCGGCATTCTCAATCTTTAAAAAATAATCCGCAAGAATCTCAATATCATCTTTCCTTTTTTCCAGCGATGGAAGACCCAGCATAATTACATTCAGACGGTAAAATAAATCCCGGCGGAATTTTTTTTCGTCTACCAGCTTCAGCAAATCTTTATTTGTTGCAGCTATTATTCTTACATCCGCTTTGTCAAGCCTTGTTGAACCAACCTTTTGATATTCGCCGCTTTGTAATATTCGTAGAAGTTTTACCTGGAAGTTTTCGCTCGTCTCGCCTATTTCATCAAGGAATATCGTGCCCTTATCTGCTTCTTCAAATAAACCTTTTTTATCGGTTACGGCATTTGTAAAAGCTCCTTTTACATGTCCGAATAATTCACTTTCAAGTAAACTTTCGCTCAAAGCCGCACAGTTAATTGCCACAAAATTATTATCCCTTCTGCCGCTTAAATTATGGAGCGCTCTTGCAACTAATTCTTTCCCGCTCCCGCTGTCTCCAAGTATTAAGCACGCAGCATCGGTCGGTGCTACTTTTTTTATTGATTCAACAAGTTCATACATTGCATTACTCTTGAATACAATTCCTTCAAAAATCTGTGCATCGCCGGGACTCTTCTCAACAGGCACTTCATCTTTATTCGAAATCTTTAATAATTTTATTTCTTCTTTTAGCGAGTCTACCTGCTCAATCATTTCAGCGCTTTTCGAATTCCCCAGCTCATTTTGAAGATTTTCCAGTTCCAGTTCGCGCATTTTTAGAAGTTTATTAAGCGCCTTGCTTTCATCCTCAAATTGCTCCAGTTCTTTATTCCTGTTAATCAAAAACATAACGGATTCGTAAACAAAAGCTGCAAACAGAGGAATCAGAACTGCAGAATAATTAAAAACGTAATGGTTGATGAACATTATTAATCCGGCGATAAAAGTCGACACCGTAAAGATTGCTAAGTTTAATAATTGTTTTGATGCTTTATCAAAAAATATAATTGATGAGACCAGCAATAATAAGAATAGCAGCGGAATGAAAATAAATCCGTAAACCAATTCACTGTGGTTCAAAATATTATCCACCGTAAATGCATGAATCCCGATGCCCGGTAATTCTTTGTCGTAAAATGTTGTTACTGATTTTGCAAGAGTGTTTTCACTTACACCGATAAGTACAATCTTATTCCGCCATTGATTTTTTATAAATTCATCTTTTGTGAATTTCGATAAAATATTCAACAATGAATAGTTCTCGTAAGCAGTCCAGGTGTTAAAGAAGTTCGGTTGTATTAATCTATTAAAATTTTTTACGCTGTCGATAACTAGATTCAGCGAAAAAGCCGTTTCAATTGAATCATTAATTGATAGTTTTGACGGGATTAACAAATTATCATTTTGAATAAAATTGAGATGACCCGTAATTACATCACCTGATAATTCAGCGGTAACCGGAAGCCTAATATTTTCCGCGTGAAGATTTTTATCATCTACAATTTCCGCGATTGAACCAAATACAACTCGTTTTATTTTTTTTGATTCATTTACAATCAAATCGTTATAAATATTTTGAGTTGCCAGGTTTTCCGAAAGAAAAATTTCAAAGCCTACACGCTTTACTCCAAGTCCGGCTAATTGGTTCAGCAGCAATGCATAATAACTTCTCTTTATGGGCCAGCCGCCCAGTTGTTGAATATCGTCGTTTGTAATGTGAATTATAACGATGTTGGAATCGATTTCGCCGGGACCGGTTGAAAGTCTTATGAAATTTGTGAAGGCAGAATTTACAGGGTTACTAAATCCGCTGAATGTTACTGCAATTAGAAAAGCGATTAAGACTATACCGGCTTTAAGCAGTTTATTGATATTTATTATTTTTTGATTGTTGCGCATCAATGATTAAATTTGACCGTAAGTAAATGTGAATTTACGAAATTTTGATATAACAAATATTGATCGGAGTAAAAATGAGATTGACAATTAACAGTCTTGCAGTTTATGAATACGGGAATATAAAAAAGCAAGCTATCGTATTTGTTCACGGCTTCCCATTTGATCATACGATGTGGGAAGAACAGGTGAAAGTATTACAGGATAAATATTATATCGTTGTGTACGATATACGCGGGCTGGGCGAAAGTTACGTCGGCGACGGTCAATTCACTATGGAAGCATTTGTAAATGATCTGATGTCAATCATAAATGATTTTGATTTACACAAACCTGTTTTGTGCGGACTCTCAATGGGCGGTTATATCGCTTTAAGAACGATTGAAAAAGAACAAAATAAATTCGGCGGATTGATACTCTGCGATACACGCGCTGAATCCGATGATGATGACGGTAAGCTGAAACGCGCAGACGTTATAAATACAATCAATGTTGATGGATTAGCTAAATTTATTGACGGCTTTGTTCCGAATTTATTTGCCGAAGAAACTCAGAAAGAGAAAAAAGAATTATACGATAATGTGATGAGAAAATGTAAATCTCATAATCCTTTGGGAGTAAAAGGGTCTTTGATTGCAATGTTAAGCCGCACATCAACAGTTGATTTTTTACCGAAGATTAAAATCCCAACTTTAGTTTTAGTTGGTGCACAAGACAAATTAACTCCTCCGCCGATGATGAGGAAGATGGCGGAAAGCATTAAGAAATCCGAATTTGGAATTGCGCCTCGTGCGGGACATTTAGCTCCGCTCGAGAACCCATCTTTTGTAAATGATATGATTGACGGATTTATTGGAAGAAAAGTTTTGAAGAAGAATTGATTTTCAGATTGTAATTATTGAAATAGTTCAATATCTTGAAGAAAATTAGCGGGATGGAAAATGAAAAAGTTTGATAGAATAACGGTTGACCCGGATAAAATGGGCGGTATTCCTTGTATACGAAATTTAAGAATGCCGGTTGCAACAATAATTAACATGTTTGCGGCAGGAATGAATGCCGAAAAAATTATTAAAGAGCACCCGGAATTAGATGAATTGGATATTAAACAAGCTTTAGAGTATGCTGCCGAAGCGCTTATGGTAAAAGACTTTCCAATAGCTATGTGATGAAACTTCTTCTCGATAATAATATTTCTCCAAGAGTTAAATCCATTCTACAAAGCAAGAGAATCGAAGTTTTGCATGTCGCAGATTTAAACATGTCTAAAGCTACTGATACAGAAATTTTCAACTATGCTTATCTAAATAATTTTGTAATAATTTCTTCTGACACAGATTTCGGATATATTTTATCTAAAAGAAGAAATAATTTCCCTTCAGTTATTTTGCTTAGATATTTACCTTATGATTCAGATTTGGTTGGCGCATATATTTCGAAAGGAATTAATAAATTCAAGTCAGAATTAGATGAAAAATCCATTCTAGTGATTGAGCCTAAAAGGATGAGAATCAAAAAATTACCAATCTCTTCTCAATAAAAGTTAACCTTATAATCCACGAACTTGCCGTCATCGTAATTGAATTTGGAACTGAAGAATTTATCTTGGAACAGCCATTCTAAAAATATTTTATCGCCGTCCCATAAATTTAATTCCGTTAGTTTATCATTAGGAATCCATTCAAGTTTACCTTCCGGTGAATCAATCATTTTACCTTCGTAGCCGTTGAATACGAGCACAAAAACATACCAGTCGTCAATACCGTCAAATTTAGGAAATGTAATAAACCCCTTTAACTGCGGATCTTTTACAATCAACCCGGATTCTTCCAGCACTTCACGAATTGCGCATTCCTCCGGTGTTTCGCCCTCTTCAAATTTTCCGCCCAGCCCGTTCCATTTTCCCTCGTGGTAATCATTTTCTTTTTTATTTCGATACAGCATAAGCGTTTTGTTTTCGTGCATAACATAACAGAGAGTGGCTAATTTCATTTATTATTCCTTTCAATAATTTTTTCATAAAACCGTGTTATCAAATTTATAAAAGTAAATAATAAGATTTGATTTGATTGTTGTTTTCATAAAAAAATGACATGTAGATTATTAGTATGATTAATAAATTTGCTTTGCTTCCTCTATTGGTGATGAAAAATTCCATAGTAAATTGGTTTTCAAAGATAGAGATTAGCATTGAATGCAAATAACGGTGAATAAATACGCAGCGGTCTTTGGTTTTTTTTTACTTTGTTAATGTTAAAATTATGTTAATTAGACATATGTTTTAAATTTTCCCCATGATTTTTATTTATTAATATTCTATGATTCGGTATATTTGTACCTTTATGTCGAAATATCTAGGACAAACATGGCAAGATTAAAACTCAAAAAAGGATTAGACATACCAATTAAGGGAAAACCTGTCCAAGAGGTTTCCGATGCAGCAAGTGTAAAGCGTGTTGCAATTCTTGGTAATGACTATGTAGGAATGAAGCCTACTATGATTGTTCAAGAAGGAGATGTTGTAAAACTCGGACAACCGGTTTTTACAGACAAGAAAAATCCTTTAGTCAAGTATACTTCACCGGGGAACGGAAAAGTAGTTGAAATTAATCGCGGAGAAAAAAGAGTTTTTCTTTCAATGGTTATTGAGTTAAGCGGTAATGAAGAGATTGAATTTCCTGCTGCTTCTCAGAGTGAGTTGAAAAACCTAAAACGTGAAGATGTAATTGAACGATTAATTAATTCCGGTGAATGGACTTCAATCAGAGTGCGCCCATTCAGTAAAGTAGCCGATCCCGAAACAATTCCTCATGCAATTTTCGTCACCGCAATGGATACAAATCCTTTTGCCCCTTCGTTAGAAAAAATCATTTCTCTAAATGAAAACCATTTTAAAAATGGTTTAAGTGTGATTTCAAAATTGACCGAAGGAAAAGTTTTTGTATGTAAAGATTCCGACTCAAAAATTCCGGTGATTGATTCGGCACAAATTTCCGTTGAAGAATTTGATGGACCGCATCCTGCCGGAAATGTTGGAACACACATTCATTTCCTCAGCCCGGTTGGCAGAAAAAGATTTGTCTGGCATTTAAGCGCTCAGGATGTAATAGCTATCGGACATTTATTCACGACCGGTAAAATTATGGTTGACCGGGTGGTATCGCTTGCTGGATCTTCTGTTAAAAACCCGCGGCTAATTAAAACAAGAAGGGGCGCTTCAATTACCGAACTAATTTCGAATGAAGTTAAGGATGATAATTACAGAGCAATCTCCGGTTCGGTTCTCTCGGGAAGAAATGCTTCGGATGCCGAAGCTTATTTGGGGAGATTTCATCAACAAATCTCGGTAATTCCAAATCCTGCCAAACGTAAATTTTTGGGATGGTTAAATCCGTTTGTAAATAATTACTCGATGAAAAACATTGTTTTTTCAAAATTAGCCATATCAAAAGAATATGAATTCAGTACTGAAATTCACGGCGGTAAAAGGGCTATTGTGCCCAGCGGAAATTTTGAACAATTAATGCCGATGGATATTATTCCAACTTATCTTCTGCGTGCGCTCGCAGTTAATGATGTTGAAGAAGCAGAACAGCTCGGCGTTTTGGAGTTAGATGAAGAAGATTTGGCGCTCTGTACTTTTTCTTGTCCTTCTAAATTAGAGTACGGACCTATGTTAAGGGAAAATTTAACAATTATTGAAAAGGAAGGTTAATTCGTGAAGTTTTTAAGAAATTTTTTAGACAAACAGGAAAAACATTTCCTTAAGGGCGGAAAGCTTGAAACGTTTTACCCCTTGTATGAAACTGCTGATACTTTCCTCTATACTTCCGCCGCTCCTACAAAATCAGCTTCGCATATTCGAGATGTGATGGATTTGAAACGTATGATGATGATGGTTGTAATTGCACTTGTTCCCGCGGTATTTATGGCTTTCTATAATACGGGACTGCAGGCAAATCTTGGTTTACAGGAGTTGGGCGCGGCAAGTTCACCACATTGGCAGGCTCAAGTAATTGAATGGCTGGGTCTTGGTTTTGATCCGACGAATATATTAGGAAATATTATTTTTGGAGCACTATATTTCTTACCGATCTACATAGTTACTTTAGCTGTCGGCGGGTTTTGGGAAGTTCTATTTGCGGTAGTTCGCAAGCATGAAGTTAATGAAGGATTTCTGGTCACCTCACTTTTATTCCCGCTGATTCTTCCTCCAAACATTCCTTATTGGCAGGTTGCACTTGGAATTTCGTTTGGAGTTGTAATTGGTAAAGAAGTTTTCGGCGGTGTCGGGATGAATATTCTTAATCCCGCATTAACTGCAAGAGCATTCCTGTTTTTTGCATACCCGGCTGAAATCTCGGGTGATAAAGTTTGGGTGGCTGTAGATGGTCTCAGCAGCGCTACTCCTTTAGCTCAATTTGCTGATTCAGCAATGAGTGTTTCATATTCATGGATGGATTCTTTCATCGGGTTAATACCCGGTTCAATGGGTGAGACATCAGCGCTGGCATGTTTGATTGGCGCGGCGATTCTAATATTCAGTAAAGTTGGTTCATGGAAGATAATGGTATCGGTAATTGTGGGTACAATACTAACAACTTTGGCTTTGAATGCAGTTGGCAGCGACACTAATCCGATGTTCGGTTTGCCGTTTTACTGGCATTTTGTTATCGGCGGTTTTGCATTCGGTACTGTATTTATGGCGACCGACCCTGTAAGTGCTGCAATGACTGAAAATGGAAAATACGTTTACGGGTTTTTGATCGGATTTTTTGTTGTTCTTGTTCGTGTTGTAAATCCGGCATTTCCCGAGGGTATGATGCTCGCAATATTATTCATGAATGTTTTTGCTCCGATTATCGACAGATATTTTATAAATAAAAACATTAAAAGGAGGCTTGCAAGAAATGTCATCTGATAGCACAAAAAAAACTATACAGGTTGCTTTAGGGGTATGTCTTGTTTGCTCTATCTTAGTTTCTACTGCTGCAGTCTCCTTAAGTTCAAGACAAGCAGAGAACAAACAGTTAGATAAAATTAAGAATATTCTGGTAGCCGGCGGAATTGATTTTACTGATAAAAATCCGCAGCAGATATATGAAGACAAAATTAAGCCGGTTACGGTTGAACTGAAGTCCGGAAAAATTATCAACCCGGAAGAGAAATCAAGTTTACTGCAGCCGAAAAATTTTGAAATAAAAAAAGTAAGTAATATTCCGGATTTGAGTACCGGAATTCCGGCTTCCGAAGATATTGCCGGAATAAAAAGAAAACCTACTCACATGGTTATCTATGAGGTCATGGATTCAGAGGGAAATGTTGACAAATATATTTTCCCGGTTCACGGTAAAGGATTGTGGTCAACCTTGTATGGATTTATATCCTTGGATAATCAACTCAAAACCGTTGAAGGAATAACATTCTATGAGCACGGTGAAACACCCGGTCTTGGCGGAGAAGTTGATAATCCTTCGTGGAAAAATAGCTGGAAAGGTAAAAAAGCTTTTAATGAAGATGGTGAATATATAATTGACGTACTCAAAGGAAAGGTTGATCCCTCAAGTCCAAAGTCAAATCATCAAATTGACGGACTGTCCGGTTCAACTTTAACAACCCGGGGCGTTGATAATTTATTGAAATATTGGCTCGGTGAAAACGGATACGGTGAATTCATTGAAAATGTAAGAGAGGAGGGGTCTGATGAAGAAATATAAAGAAATTTTACTCGACCCGATTTTTAATGAGAATCCGATTGCTTTACAAATTCTTGGGATTTGCTCCGCATTAGCAGTTACTGCAAAATTGGAAACTTCAATCGTTATGTCTTTAGCGGTAATATTTGTATTAACCCTTTCGAATTTTTCAGTCAGTTTAATCAGAAAACATATTCCGGGCAGCATTAGAATTCTTGTTGAGATGACGATCATCGCTTCGCTGGTAATTATAGCTGATCAAATTATTAAGGCATTTCTTTATGATATCAGCAAACAGCTTTCTGTTTACGTCGGTTTAATTATTACCAACTGTATAATTATGGGTAGGGCAGAAGCTTTTGCGCTTCAAAACTCACCCGGCAGAAGCGCTTTGGATGGAATTGGAAACGGGCTTGGTTATACCTTTGTGCTTCTATTCGTGGGATTCTTCAGAGAATTATTTGGTTCGGGTAAATTGCTTGGATTCACAGTCTTCCCGCTGAACACGGAAGGCGGGTGGTACAATCCGAACGGTTTATTCCTGCTTTCTCCCAGCGCATTTATTCTTATTGGATTGCTTATTTGGGCAATACGAACCTGGAAACCCGAACAAGTTGAGGAGGCTTAATTATGATTGAACATTATTTGAGTTTGTTTATTAAATCGATTTTTATCGAAAATATGGCGCTCGCATTCTTCCTCGGAATGTGTACGTTTCTCGCTGTATCAAAAAGAGTTGAAACTGCCGTTGGTCTGGGTATTGCTGTAGTTGTAGTTCAGACTATCACTGTACCTGTAAATAACTTGATTTATAATCATGTGCTCAGAGAAGGAGCTTTGGCAGCGCTCGGTTTTGAAGAACTTGATTTGACCTTTCTCGGATTGATAACATATATCGGTGTGATCGCCGCTATGGTGCAAATCCTTGAAATGGTTCTTGATAAATTTGTGCCGAAATTATATAACTCGCTGGGAATATTTCTTCCTCTTATAACCGTAAACTGTGCAATACTAGGCGGTACTCTCTTCATGGTTGAGAGAGATTATATATTCGGCGAAAGTGTGGTATTTGGTTTAGGTTCGGGAACCGGTTTCGCAATTGCAATTATTGCACTTGCCGGTGTGCGCGAAAAAATGAAATACAGCAATGTTCCCGAAGGATTAAGAGGTCTTGGTATAACTTTTATAACTGTTGGATTAATGGCTATTGCATTTATGCTGTTTTCCGGAATTCAATTATAAGGATTTTCAAATATGGAAGGAATCAACATAATAATTATCGGCGTTATAATGTTCACCTTGATTGTGTTGGTCTTGGTTGGATTAATTTTAATCGCGAAATCAAAATTAGTTGCTTCAGGTAATGTAAACATTATAATCAATGACGACCCCGAAAAAACAATGACTGTCCCGATTGGCGGTAAATTATTAAACGTGTTAGCTGATAAGGAAATTTATCTTCCCTCTGCCTGCGGCGGAGGCGGTACTTGCGGTGAATGTAAGTGTGTAGTTGCTGAAGGAGGCGGTGACGTTCTGCCGACTGAAAAGTCGAAACTGAATAGGAAACAGGTTCGTGAGCATTACAGGTTAACCTGTCAAGTTCCCGTGAAAGCCGATATGAAAATTGAAGTTCCCGCTGAAGTCTTTGATATCAAGAAATGGGAATGTACTGTTGTTTCTAATCACAATGTTGCAACTTTTATCAAAGAACTTCTCATGGAATTACCCGAAGGTGAAAATGTAGACTTTCGTGCCGGCGGATATATTCAAATTGAAGCCCCGCCTCATGAATTAGATTTCAAAGATTTCGATGTGGAAGAAAGGTTTAGAGAAGATTGGGATAAATACAATGTGTGGCAGTATAAGTCAAAAGTTGATGAACATATTGTTAGAGCTTATTCGATGGCTAACTATCCCCTTGAAAAGGGAAAGATTATGCTCAACGTAAGAATTGCAACTCCTCCTCCAAGAGTTCCGGATGCACCGCCGGGACAAATGTCTTCATACATCTTTAATCTGAAACCCGGTGATAAAGTTACAATCTCAGGTCCTTACGGTGAGTTCTTCGCGAAGGATACGGATAACGAGATGGTATTTATCGGCGGAGGTGCAGGTATGGCTCCGATGCGTTCTCATATTTTTGATCAATTGATTAGATTGGACACTAAACGTAAAATATCTTTCTGGTACGGTGCGCGGAGTTTAAAAGAAATTTTCTATCAAGATCATTTCGATAAATTGGCTGCCGAACATGATAATTTTGAATGGCATATTGCACTTTCCGAACCAAAAGAAGAAGATAACTGGAAGGGACTAACAGGATTCATCCACCAGGTATTGTTGGAAGAGTATTTAAGTAAACATCCTGCGCCTGAAGACTGTGAATATTACATTTGCGGTCCACCTATGATGAACGCAGCCGTTACCAAGATGCTCGATAATTTGGGCGTTGAACCCGAAAATGTAATGATGGATGATTTCGGCGGGTAAGAGAAACTAATTGATAATACCAAAATTTAGTATTACTTTTTCAGAGTCTGGGCTTTTGGTGAAAATAGGTTCAGACTCTTTTTTTACGATTTATCCAAATCCTTAATTTAAAACTTAATTTTTGGGAGGTCATCTGAAAACTGCAAAGAATTTACTCGATGAAAAAAAGAGCGGACAACTAATTTATGTTGATCCCGGGTCTACAATATATGATGCCGTTCTCAAAATGGACGAGAAGAAAATCGGCGCAATGCTGGTAAAAGAAAATGATAAAATCGTGGGAATTTATACAGAACGCGATTTATTAAAAAATTCTGCCGATCCAAATTTTGATATTAGATCTTCGAAAATTTCTGAGAAAATGTCGACTGAACTCATCAAAGTTGAAGCTGATGTAACGATTTATAAAATGATGGATATTTTCCTTGGAAGAAGAATCCGTCACTTAATTGTAGAAAAAAACGGTGAGTTTTTAGGAGTGCTTTCTCAAGGCGACGTAGTACGCGCTAACCTAAATGAAAGAACAAACGAAATTAATGAACTTAAAGAGTTGGTGAGTTTCGAATATTATTCAAATTGGCATTGGGATAAGAAGAAATAATTCCGCCTTCTGAAACCAAATGAATTTAATTTCGATTGCCGTCGATACCGTGAGAATTAATAGGTATAATGGGGGTTTTCGTCTGCCCATTAAATTTTGGAAGCGCTTTACTTAAAAATGTTCAGAAAATATAACATATATGGTGTTGTCTTTGTTTTCCTTCCTTTACTGATTTCGTGTTCAGGAGAGGACAAAACTTTTGATCGAAAGTTGAATGTTCTCACGGGGCACACGATGGGAACAACCTACTCAGTGAAAGTTGTCGATGAAAACCAATTACCCGATCAAAAAATTACTGCACTGAAACAATCGGTTGATTCGATATTGATTGAAGTTAATCGTCAAATGTCTACCTATATCCCGGAAGCTGAGATTTCACGATTTAATAAATTTGATAAAACTGAATGGTTTAATATATCGGAAGATTTTGCATTTGTACTTGATGAATCAATTCAAATCTGTAAAATAACCGGTAATAGTTTAGATATAACAATAGCGCCGGTTGTAAATATTTGGGGATTTGGTCCTGATCAGCGTCCGCGAAAAATTCCAACAGATGACGAACTATTGAGTAACATGAAATCGGTTGGGATCGAGAATCTTCAAGTGAAGTTTGATCCCCCGGCTGTTAAAAAAAGTAATTCCGCTGTTCAGGTTGATTTATCCTCAACAGCAAAAGGTTTTGGGGTTGATAAGGTTTTTTATTTTCTGACCGAACTCGGTTATAAAAACATAATGGTTGAGATTGGCGGCGAAGTAAGAACATCAGGCTATAATCATAAAAATGAATTTTGGAAAATTGGAATTTCAGAAGCAGACCAATCCGGTGGAATAAATAAAGTTGTTGAGTTGAAGAATTCAGCGATGGCAACATCGGGAGATTATTGGAATTATTTTGAAGAAGATGGCGTAAGATATTCGCATACAATTGATCCGTTAACAGGGAAACCAATCACTCATAAGCTTGCATCCGTTACGGTAATTGATTCTACATGTTTGCGGGCTGATGGTTTGGCTACCGGGATATTCGTTATGGGTCCCGAAAAAGGATACAACTTCGCTGTCGAAATGGAACTTATGGTATATATGATTGTTAAGAATGATACAGGGTTCGGTGTTGTTGAAAGTCCAAAGTTTGCTGAACTTATTGAAAATTAGAAAGGAATAAGATGTTACAGGTAATAATTGTAGCGGTATTTTTTGTGGCGGCATTTTCACTTATGGCGCTGGCGCTTCATTTTGCTAAATGGAAAAAAACAAGTTCAAGCTGCTGCGGCGGCGGGAATTGTGATTCGAACGGAGGAAGCCATAGCTGTTACAGCAGTAAAATAAATTATATTGATGACAAAGTATTGAAATCCAACCCGGAATAATTTCTTCCCGGTACTGCTTCATCTGAAACGACTTTAAAAAGTTTATAGATCAAAAAGAACCTGCTCGCTGAATAATCCGGGTTAAGTTTTAGAAATACACAACTCACGTTTGTACCTCCAAGCTTTTCATTATTATCATTGAGAGTATTACTATGAACTAATTGAATAACTCAATTGTTGTTTAGCTGGATTATTGATACTATCTTGGTGTAATAGAATTAGATCGCTATTAGGATGGAAAGATCAGCACAATTATATTAAAGTCATTATTGAATGATGCCATCGATATAAGAAACAAAGTTTTGATTTTGGATTCCGGTGACTGCTATTTAAACGGAAAGATGTTCGGGTTTAACAAATAATTTAGACCGCATGTAAAAATTTACAGGACAACATTTCAACAAAGAGATATATTCCAATGAATGAAAAACTAAAAGCAATTATTGAAAACAAAGATGTGAACATTAAAGATGCGGAATCCCATGCTTCTGAATTTATTGATATAATTACACATGAAACAGGAAGCGATGATTTTGCATTAATATTCAACTCAAATGTTTATTCTGCATCAGAAAAATTAAAGTCAATCATTGAAAAAGTATTTGCTGCACACAACAATCAAATTAAACTTGATGGTTACGATACAATTTCTTCCGACACCGTGAAATTGATTCTTATCATAAACTCAAGTCTCAAAAAGAGTTTGGGCAAAAAATTCGATTTGATAATAACTATCATAGAACTTCTGTATTTGATAATTAATTCCGAAAGTCAAAGCAGCAATACAAAAAAGATTTTGGATTCGAAAGTTGAGCAGCTAAATCAGTTATATGAATTGAGCAAGGAGTTCAGCGGAATACTTGAATTGGATTATGTAAGCAAGCTGCTTATATTTTCGATTGTCGGTCAATTTCTCGTCAGCAATTTCGCTATTTACTATTTTGACAAAGATATAAATGTTCTTGAATCTAGTATAGATAAAGTGGAAGCAAAGAAACTGATTGCGGAATTCGATTATAAAAAATTAACTGAAGAAAAATTTACAGAAGGGAATTTCCCGGAGATTTACACTGCAGGTTTTCATCTGGCTCTTCCGATGCAGATTAAAAATGAAACAAAGGGTTTAATTCTGCTGGGTGAAAAAAAGAATAAAGAAAAGTTTTCTAAATATGATATTGAATACATAAACTCAGTCGGTAGTCTTGCCATAATCTCAATCGAAAATTCAATTTTATTTAAAGAAGCTTTGGAAAAGCAGGCAATTGAAAGGGACTTAGAGACTGCCAGAATAATTCAGAAGAATCTTTTACCCCGGGAAATTCTTCAGCCCGAAGGTTATCAAATATCTGCTTACAGCGAATCGGCAAAGCAAGTAGGCGGAGATTATTTTGATCTGTTAAAGAATGCTGATAACGAAACAATTTTTGCAATGGGAGATGTGAGCGGTAAAGGTATTACTGCATCATTGCTCGTCGCAAATTCACAAGCATACTTAAAATCAATTAGTAAATTGAACCTTCCGATTCACGAAGCAACCGGATTGTTAAATGACCTAGTCGAAGAAAGTACTGTCTCGGGAACATACATAACATTTTTCTGGGGAACTTTAAACAGCAAGCGGGAATTAACCTATGTAAACGCCGGTCACAATCCGCCTCTTCTTATTAGAAATGGTGAAATTCGGAAACTTGATAAAGGCGGATTGATACTTGGAATGTTAAAAACAATGATGCCGTACGAATCGGAAACAATTCAATTGCAAACGGGCGATTACATTATAACTTTTACCGATGGAGTTACTGAAGCAATGAACTCTGCCGAAGAAGAATATAGTGATGAAAAGTTAGAAGAAATTTGCTGCGGATTAAAAAATGAAAGTGCCGATGAAGCAAAAGAATTAATACTGAATGATGTGAAAAATTTTACCGCGGGATTTGAACAGTCTGATGATCTAACTTTATTAATCATAAAAGTAACCTAAGTTTTCGTTCGTGCAATCATTAGTTAAATTAACTCAAGTTGACTGCTTATGAAGGCGGTGTTAAACCCCTCAAAATATTGGGTAATTTAATTATCCACGCCCTAAAACTTACCTACCGGCAGGGGCGTGGCAATTACCCCGATCTTTAGAGTCTGTGTGAAAATTAAAAATTAATATTAACCCACGGTTTTCAGAGTTTGTTGTAGAACTGATAAATTGCCCCGACTTTTAAGTCGGGGACTAAGATCACCAACATTTCATTGGGCTTTAGCCCCATTTCCCGCATTTAATGGGACTAAAGTCCCGTGATTTTTCAGACTTTGTCATCCCGTGGCTGAAGCCACGGGCTATTCACACTTATGCAACAGACTCTTTCAACCGTGTGAAACAAAACAAAAACGCAACAAATTCATAACCGTTTTAATTTATACCGCCTTTGGCGCACGGTTTTTCACTTGACATTGAGTTTTCACACAGCCTCTTTAGCCCAAGGCATAGAGGCGGTCAACTTGAGTAAATTAAAACATCCGCGAAATTCATTACGGTGCCAAACGATTTATTTCCCATTTATTATTTACGGATTTATACAAAATTCTATCGTGAAGACGATTCTCCCGTCCCTGCCAAAATTCAATTTGTACGGGTTTAAGCAGATACCCGCCCCAATTTGGCGGACGTTCAATTTTTGTCCTGTCAAATTCGAGCACTAATCTCTCTAAATATTTACGTCCGGGAATTACTTTCGACTGTTCTGAAACAATCGCACTTATTCTGCTGGCTTCAGGCCTGCTGTTAAAATACTGCTCCGATTCATCAACCGGCAGTTTCTCAACTTCACCTTCAATTCTTATTTGCCTGTGTAATTCGGACCAGAAAAACAAAAGCGATGCCTTTTTATTTGCTGCCAGTTCTTTTCCTTTTCTGCTTTCATAATTTGTAAAAAAAGTGAAACCCTTTTCATTAAATCCTTTCAGCAATACAATTCTAGCTGATGGCTGACCGGTTTCACTTACGGTCGCTAATGTCATAGCGGTTGGTTCAATTATACTTGATCTAATTGCTTCCTCAAACCAACGCTTAAATTGATTAACCGGATTGGGATCAACCTCCGATTTATTAAGCGGTTCTCCCATATATTCGCTTCTTAAATCTCTAATATCACTCATTCATTTACCTTTATAATACATTGTAAACATTCAATTCGTCTCAATGGTTTAATTCGGTATCTGTTTCAGAATCGACTAAGGCTATTCACATTTAACCCCAGCCGGGGTTCAAAAACATTTTAACCCAGCCTCTCTATGCCTTTGCTCTCTGCCCTCTGCGCTATGCTCTCTGCCTTTCACCCTTCTTCTTAAAAAAGGGGCTCTTCTCCTTATCGAGTGGGTAAAAAATAAGCAGAAAATTGGCAATAGTTAATAAATAAAGAGTAATAAGGCATTATATTGTGACAAAAAATAATTTTGATATGTAATGAAAAAAAACAGAAAACTTTCCGACTCATATATATTTCCGGGTTTTCGTATTTACATTCAACTCAAATTTTTCTGTTTCTAATGACGAAAATCACTCGTGGAGATTTGTTAACCGGTTAATCCTTATTCCTCTATCAATTCCGGTTTTATTTTTTCGAACTGACTTACTTTTGCATAGAATTCTTCAGGTAATGGCAGGGATTCTTTTGTTATGGGATTTACATGTACTAAAACACCGGAACCCTCGGCAATAATTTTTTTATTATCAACATTTTCAATTATGTGTTCAAATCCGAAGCTTCTATGTTTTATAAATGATACACGCGTATAAACACGTAGATTATCTTCAAAGGTTGCAACTTTCAAATAATTGATTTCATTGCGAGCCATATAAAAAGCTGTTCCGTTCAATGCAACTCCTCCTTTAGGAAGCAGTCCCATATCACGTGCATATTTAATTCTTGCCTGCTCAAAATAATTAAAGTAAACCGCGTTATTTACGATGTGAAGCATGTCTACTTCTTCAAATTTCACAGTAACATCATAAGTATGCTTAAATAAACTTTTATCCTTAGTCGGTTTCACGTATTAATCCTTTTGTAAAAATAAAGTCGGATGTAAATTTTTCATTGTCAAAAATTTGCATTTGTTCACAAGCTAACTTCCTTTAACATTTCTAATTGCCTGTTCAATCGAGTCCCACATTTCAGCCGGTACAGCTTCGAGCATATTGAATTGCCCTGCACCTTTTAACCATTCGCCGCCGTCAATTGTTACAACTTCGCCGTTAATAAATGATGAAAAATCAGAAACTAGATAAGCAGCAAGGTTTGCCAGCTCCTGGTGTTCTCCGCTTCTTTGCAGAGGGACTTTTTTCTCGGGCTTGAATTTATCTTTTAGTTCACCGGGAAGTAATCTTTCCCATGCTCCTTTCGTCGGGAATAACCCGGGCGCAATTGCATTAGACCTAATGCCGTACTTTGCCCATTCAACTGCAAGCGAACGTGTAAGCGATAGAACGCCCGCTTTTGCAACGGCGGAAGGTACAACATAACCAGATCCGGTCCAGGAATAGGTTGTTACAATATTCAGCAGGCTTGCTTTTTGTTTATTAGCAATCCAATGTTTGCCGAACGCCAACGTTGTGTAGTAAGATCCTTTCAAAACAATGTTTACAATTATATCGAATGCCCGGTGCGACAATCTTTCAGTGGGACTAATAAAATTTCCAGCCGCATTATTTACTACTGAATCAACTTTGCCGAATTTTTCAATAGACACATGCTGCAGATTTTCAACATCGGAAAAATTTGTAATATCACATTGTACGGGCAACACTTTTTTACCTGTTGAATTTTCTAATTCACCTGCGGTTTTTTCCAGCACATCAAGTTTGCGGCTTGCAATAACCAGGTCAGCACCAAGCTCTGCAAAGTATCTTCCCATTGCTTTTCCCAATCCAGTTCCGCCGCCGGTTATTAATATTACCTTACCATCCAACGAGCCTTCTTTAAGCATAGGTTTTGCGTATGTATTATCCGACATATTATTTCCACATATTGTTATACATTCGTTTTGTATTGCAAATATAGCTTTTCATATAAAGTAAAACCGCCGGTTTCTCATTAAACTAAAAGAAATTCCGGCGGAATTACGGCTTGACCCAAATAAAAATCAGAAACAATATTTGCCGGTTTCTATCAACTTGTCGGCAATATTTCTTCTTAATTCTTTAGTGTTAACGGGCTCTAACTTGGTATAACGTTTCATGCCCAGCATTAACATTTTCAATTCATCGGCTTCTGCAAATGAAGTAATTGCATGCTTGCCGTAAACATTAATTCTTTCCATTGAATCGCTGACGTAAACCTGGGTCATATTAACGTATGGCTGTAGTTCTGCTTCACTTTTTACAGCGGCAAGTTTCAATGTTCTTAATATTGCCGATTCAGATGTAAACACCTCTATCAGCATATCGGTAACATTCATAATAATTTCCTGCTCATTAGCCAATTTCTGCATGAACTTTTGAACAGCCGATCCGGCAATCATTAATATTGCTTTCTTAGCATTCTTAATTGCTTCCAGTTCCTTAACCAGCAGTCCCCCCGGTTTTTCACCGAAATCCGGAATTGACATCAAGTCTTTTTGAATAGCCATAGCGGGACCCATTAAATCCAATCTTCCTTTCATCGATCGTTTAACCAACATGTCAACGGTCAATAGACGATTAATTTCATTTGTCCCTTCGAAAATTCTGTTGATCCTGGAATCACGGTAAGCGCGCGCAGCGGGATATTCTTCGGAATACCCATATCCACCGAAAATCTGAACAGCTTCATCAACAACATAATCCAGCATTTCGGATCCGAATACTTTCAACATAGCAGATTCTATTGCATATTCTTCCGCAGATTTTACAACGGCTTCGCTGTATGGCAGTCCATCTTCCTGAAGTTCTTTAACCTGGTTGTTAATCAACCCGCTGGTTCTTAACGTTGCGGATTCCGAAACAAAAACTCGCACAGCCTGTTCGGCTAACTTATGTTTTATTGCACCGAAACTTGAAATCGGCTTCCCGAATTGTTTACGTTCATTTGCATAGTTAATTGCTTCCGAGATAAACTTCTTCGCACCGCCGGTTGTCATTGCACATAATTTAAACCTGCCGATGTTAAGGATATTAAAAGCAACATAATGACCTTTCCCTATTTCACCTAAAACATTCTCCTTGGGTACTTTTACATTTTCAAGGAAGAGGGCTCGTGTTGAAGATCCTTTTATTCCCATTTTATCCTCTTCTTTGCCGCGGGTAAATCCTTCGGAACTCGTATCAATAATAAAGCAGGTGAATTTATCACCGTCAACCTGCGCAAAAGTGATTAACACATCTGCAAACCCGCCGTTCGTTATCCACATCTTCTGTCCGTTAAGGATGTAATGACTTCCATCATCAGTCAATACCGCTGTAGTTTTAGCGGATAACGCATCTGAACCAGATGTAGGCTCTGTTAAACAGTAAGCAGATTTCCACTCGCCCGATGCAAACTTCGGAAGATATTTCTTCTTTTGATCTTCCGTTCCGTAATATAGAATGGGCAAAGTTCCGATACCCGTGTGAGCTGCGAATGAAACCCCGAACGAATGACTTGCACCCATTGCCATAGCAATAAAAGTGTTGGTGTTAAAATCTTCACCCAAACCGCCGAATTCTTCGGGAACCGCGGTTCCAAGCAGTCCAAGTTCGCCGGCTTTTTCTAATAGACTTTCTGTTAATCCTTCCTCTTGATGATCGATTGCGTCAAGCTTGGGGGTAATTTCCTTTTCAACAAATTCATCAGCCGCCTGAGACATTAACTTTTGCTCCTCGTTAATATCTTCAGGAATAAAAATTGATTGGGGATCAGTTTCCTTTGTAAGAAATTCTCCCCCTTTCAATACTTTCTTTTTTGTTGTTTCTTCAGCCATAATTTCTTCACCTTTTATCAGTTTTAAATTCTTCTCTGATTAATTCAATAGTTCAAAAACAGCGGCTACTCCCTGTCCGCCGCCTACACAAGCTGTTACCATACCGTGTTTCTTGTTTCTTCTTCTCAGTTCGTTAATTATTTGGACAGTCAATTTTGCGCCTGAACAACCAAGCGGATGACCGAGTGCAATTGCACCGCCGTTTACATTCAGCACTTCCTGATTGATTCCAAGTTCCCGGATTACAGCCAGCGATTGGGCTGCGAATGCTTCATTCAATTCAATCAAGTCCAGGTCTTCTAGTTTCATCCCTGCTTTTTTTAGAGATTTGGGAACTGCTTCAACCGGACCGATACCCATCACTCTCGGATCAACTCCGGCTAATGCAAACGAAACCAATCTTGCCTGCGGTTCGAGATTTAATTCCTTCACCATTTCTTCAGACATTACAAGAACAAATGCGGCGCCGTCCGAAGTCTGCGATGAATTTCCCGCCGTTACTGTTCCGTTAGCAGCAAACACAGGTTTAAGTTTCGCCAGCGCTTCCAAAGATGTATCGGCGCGCGGACCTTCATCGGTATCGACTGTAAAAGTTCTTGTTTTTCTTTTGCCGTTTTCAAGGTACGTTTCCTCAACTTCAACCGGTACTATTTGATCTTTGAAATACCCGTTCTTTATTGCATTTAGAGCTTTCATATGAGAGTTGTATGAAAATTCATCAGCGTCTTCTCTCGATATTTTGTAATCCCTTGCAATTTCTTCAGCGGTTAATCCCATGCTCAAATAATATTCCGGGTGCTCGGCTGCAATCTTATAATTTGGTGTTAATTTCCACCCTGTTACGGGAACCATAGACATTGACTCGGTGCCGCCTGCGATTATACATTCCGCCATTCCTGAGCGGATCCGTGCAATGGCTGTAGCGATTGTATCAACTCCGGATGCACAATACCTGTTAACAGTTGATCCGGGAACTTCCTGCGGGAGACACTGCAGCGCAATCATCCTTCCGATTTGTAGTCCCTGCTCCGCCTCGGGAACAGCGTTACCAACAATTAAATCATCAACTCTGTGAGGATCCAATTGAGGAACTTGTTTTAATAAATGCCTGATAACATCCGCTGCAAGATCATCCGGTCTGTAAAAACGAAATCCGCCTCTCTTCGCTTTCCCTACAGCCGATCTGTAACCGGCTACTATGTACGCTTCTTTCATCATGATATTTCTTTATTTTTTGTTTTAAATTTTTGTTTATAATTTTCTGAAAACAACCGTTATTAATTTCTTAGCGGCTTTCCTGTATTTAATATATGTTGAATTCTTTCCATTGTTTTCCGTTCGCTTATCAAACTTAAAAATGCTTCTCTTTCAAGATCGAGCAAATACTGCTCGGAAACCAAGGTGCCTTGAGTTAAATCACCGCCCGACATTACGAACGCAAGTTTTTCCGCAATTTTTCTATCATGGTCAGAAATATAATTTGCCGTGCGAAACGAATATGCACCCAGCAGTAATGTTGCCAGCGCTTCACGCCCAAGTACTTTTATATCTTCACGCTGCAGCGGCTTTGTATAACCATTCTCCGTTAATGCCAGTACGGATCGTTTAGCATCATATATTACTTTATTCGGATTAATTGTAATCCCGTCTCTACCTTCTTTGAAAATATTCATATCCATCGCTTCATAGGCAGACGTTGCCACCTTTGCCGTTGCAATGTTCATGAACCGCCATTGAAGTTCGGGCATTTCAACCATGTCTTTCTTAAAACTGTCGGAAGCTCTTAAAGTCATTTCCTTTGTGCCTCCGCCTGCAGGTATTATTCCCACGCCTACTTCTACCAGACCGATATAAGTTTCAGCCGAAGCCTGAACTTTATCAGCATGCAGGCATAATTCACATCCGCCGCCGAGTGTAAGATTATGCGGCGCAACAACAACCGGAACGCTCGAATACCTTACATGCATAGTTGTGTTCTGGAAAGTTCTAACAGCCATATCAATTTCATCAAATTCCTGCTCAACAGCCAGCATAAGCATCATTGCAAGATTAGCGCCAGCCGAAAAATTCTGACCGTTGTTGCCGATAACCAATCCTACAAAATCTTTTTCTGCAATCTCAATTGATTTGTTTACAGCCTCTAATATTTCCGAGCCGATTGAATTCATTTTAGTTTGGAACTCAAGATTCAAAACACCGTCACCGATATCATGAAGCGTCGCTCCCACATTCTGCCATACCGGTTTGTTTGAACGGTAGTTGTCCAGTATAATAAAATCACCCCTGCCCGGAATTTCCTTGTAACCGGCTGAAGCAATATCATAGTATTGCTTTTTCCCGTTTTCAGTTTTATAAAACGATTTATTACCGGCTGCCAGCATATCCTTCACCCATTGTGCAGGTGAAAGTTCTGCTTCTTCCATTAACTTTACTGATTTTTCTACACCGAGTACGTCCCATGTTTCGAACGGACCTAACTCCCAGCCGAAACCTCCGCGCATTGCATCGTCAATCTTATAAATTTCATCTGCAATTTCCGGTATTCTGTTGGATGCATATTGAAAGATATTGAAGGATAGCATTTTTATAAAATCTGCAGCTTTATCTTTTGCAGCATGTAAAGCTTTCAACCGTTCACTTAAGCCGTCAATTGCTTTCGCAGCCCCGACAGAAGCAAACTTCGGTTTAACCGATGGTTTATATTCCAACGCATCAATATCCAGTTCTAATATTTCTTTAGAGCCGTCTTCCTTTTTAACTTTTTTGTAAAATCCCTGCCCGGTTTTTTCACCCAGCCAATTGTTCTCTTCAAGTTTTTTTACGTAACCCGGGATTGCAAATAAGCTGCGCGCTTCATCATCAGGGCAATCGGCATGAATATTATTTGCCACTTTAATAAGTGTATCAATTCCTACAACGTCACATGTTCTAAAGGTTGCGGATTTCGGTTTCCCGGTTAACGGTCCGGTTAATACATCAACTTCTTTTATCGATAGTTCATATTCTTCCATTAATTTGAAAACCGCCATCATACTGAATACACCGATTCTATTGGCGATGAACGCCGGGGTATCTTTACACAAAACCGTTGTTTTACCGAGGAACAGTCTGCCGTAATGCATCAAAAAGTCGATTACTTCTTTGCCTGTTTTTTCCGTGGGTATAAGTTCAAGCAGCTGCAAATATCTTGGCGGGTTGAAAAAATGAGCACCGCAAAAGTGCTTTTGAAAATCTTCACTTCTACCATTTAACATTTGGCTAACAGGTATCCCGGATGTGTTTGTGGTTACTAATGATCCTGTTTTTCTAAATTGTTCTACGCTATCGAAGACAGATTTTTTAATATCAAGATTTTCAACAACCGCTTCAATTATCCAATCAGCGCTTTTCAATTTTTCCATATCGTCATCGAAATTACCAATTGTAATCCTGGATGAAAAAGACGATTTGTACAGCGAAGCAGGTTTTTGCTTAAGGACATTCTTCAAGTTGTCATTCGCTATCCTATTCCTCACTTTTTTATCATCCAGTGTCAATCCAGCTTGTTTTTCGGTCTCCGACAATTCCCTCGGAACGATATCCAGCAACAGAACACTGCAGCCGATGTTTGCAAAATGTGCGGCAATACGTGAGCCCATCACTCCCGATCCCAACACTGCTACTTCATTAATAATTCTTTTCATATCTTTTTCGCCGTTAATTTATTTGTATTACTTTCTTTATTTTCTTCGTACATTTTTTCAATCAAATCGTTGTATATTTCAAGAATCATTTTCCTTTTTAATTTCAACGTCGGTGTAATTTCACCATCATCAATCGTCCAATATTTATCAACGAGTTCAAATTTCTTAATCTGCTCGATGTGAGAAAATCTCTTATTATATTTTGTAATATCTTTCCATATTCTCCTTTTGAGTTTATCACATTTAACCAGATCATCTACCGAATCACTTTTAAGTCCTTTTTTCTTGCACCATTTGATGCAGAAATCGAAGTCGGGAACAATAAGTGCGGAGGTAAATTTTCTATTTTCCCCAATAACCATGATATTATTAATAAACCAGGATTCTTTCATTTTGTTTTCAATCTGAAGCGGAGCCACAAATTTGCCGCCCGAAGTCTTAAAAACCTCTTTCTTCCGATCGGTAATTTTCAGGAATTTTCCTTCAATTAACTGACCGATATCTCCCGTATGAAACCAGCCGTCAGCATCAAAGGCTTTTGCAGTATCTTCAGGTCTGTTATAATATGCACTGAAAACATTCGAACCCTTCGTCAGAATTTCGCCGTCTTCCCCGATTTTTAATTGAACATCCGGGATGGCAAGACCGGTTGTACCTAAATAGTAACCGCCTTCTTCAAACCGGTTACAGGTAATTACAGGCGAGGTTTCGGTAAGACCGTATCCCTCCCTAATCGGAATGCCTGCAGCAGTAAATATCCTTGCAAGTCTCGGCTGCAGAGTTGCAGCGCCGCTGATAATACCTTTAACGTTTCCCCCGAGAGCTTCCTGCCATTTTACAAAGACAATCTTTCGTGCAAAATATAACCGGAAATTATAAAAGAAGTTATTTTCACCTTTCGGATCGTAATGATTTGCAAGGTTAACTGCCCAGCCGAAAATTGCTTTTTTTATTCCGCTTAAATTCCTTCCTTTTTCCATTATCTTTTCAAATACTTTTTCAAGCAGTCTTGGCACGGTTGTAAAATAATCGGGTTTTACTTCCAAAAAGTTTTCACTTATTTTGTCTATGTTCTCTGCAAAATAGACTGCTCCTCCAACATTTAGATAGAAGTAGATCGCGGTACGTTCAAAAATATGACATACCGGAAGAAAGCTTAGAAGTGTATCGCTGTTGCCAATAGGAATAATTTGTTTTAGCGAATTTATATTGCTGAGAATATTTTTGTGCGTGAGCATTACACCTTTTGGAATTCCTGTAGTGCCGGATGTATAAATAATTGTAGCCAGGTCTTCGCCTTTAATATTTGCCTCAATTTCATTCAGCCTGTCTCTTAAAGATTCATCAGCCAGCGCTGATATCTCACTCCAATGTTTAACTCCTTCTATCTTATTGAAAGAATAAACATCCAAGACCGAAGTTGATTTGGACTTCACCTTCATCACTTTGGCATGCAGTTCTTTATCTTCAACGAAAACAAGTTTTACTCCGGCATCATTAAAAATGTATTCATAATCTGTTGAACTCATGGTTGGATAAATAGGAACATCAATTCCCCCGGTTTGCAGTATCCCCAAGTCGACGAATGTCCATTCGGTTCTGTTGCCTGAAATAATTGCGAATTTATCGCCGGGTTTAAAACCGGATTTAAGCAATCCTAAACTGAAGTTATCTATAATTTCTTGCACTTCTGTTGAATTATACTTATTCCATTTTCCATCTTTTTTATCGCAAAGAGCATCTGCACGAGGGTAGCTTTCAATCTGAAAAGGTAAAATATCGATGAGCCTTTTGTTCTCCATGCCCAATTCTCCCCTTAAATAATTATGTAAGAGTTGTGTACTCTCATTAGTAATTACAAGATAAATTTCTTATTCAAGAAACACAAGCGAAATTTCGCTAACAATGAAAAATTGCTGATAATATATTTTCGTTTTTTACTATATTGCATATGCCTTTAATTTTATGAAAGACTAAAGAATGTCTAAACGTAACTACATTAAATTGATCTTTGGATTAAAACTGAAACAATTACGGCAAAATAAGAAATTGTCGTTATCAGACCTTGCTTCTAAAAGTAATTTATCCGTTTCTTACATAAACGAGATTGAGAGCGGGAAAAAATATCCTAAAATTGATAAAATTGATCTTCTCGCGAAATCTTTGGATGTTACTTATGATGAATTAGTGTCGCTGAAATTGATGAGAAACCTCGCCCCCATCGAGGAACTGCTGGATTCAAATTTGCTCGAGCAGCTCCCTCTTGATCACTATGGGCTGGACATGAATAAAATGATAAGTGCGATATCAAGTTCTTCTCTGCAATTGAGCGTCTTGATTTCCACATTTATTGAAACTGCAAAAAGTTCGGAAATCAGTCAAAATAATTTTAGTAAAACTGCTCTGAGAACATTCAAAGAGTTCAATGAAAATTATTTTGAAGACTTGGAAGATGCAGTAAATGATTTTAAAGATGAAAATGACCTGTTAAATAAGCCTACACTAAATTACAACCAGTTAAAACCTATTCTTGAGAAAAACTATAATTACAAGGTTGATGCATCTTCGCTTAATAAATATCCGGAGTTTAATGACATAAGAGCATTAGTTATTAATAAAACTCAAAACAAACTGATGCTTAACAGCAATTTGGAAACACACAGAAAAGCATTCGTACTGGCAAAGGAATTAGCATACAATTTTTTGAACATAGAGGAAAGGAGCTACCTTTATTCCAGCGTTAGACTTAAAACTTACGATCATTTAGTTAATTATTTTTATACATCCTACTTTGCTACAGCTTTAATAATAAATAAATCATTTTTAATTCCCGATCTAAAAAAAATATTCGGTTCGCGAAAGTGGAGTAAGGATAAATTTTTATCTCTGCTCGATAAGTACAACGCTACTCCTGAAATGTTTTTCCAAAGGATAGCAAACCTGCTTGCAAAGGAATTCGGATTAAATAAATTCTTTTTTCTCAGGTTCAATCATGAATTAGGAAGTAAATATTATAATCTTTCCAAAGAAGTAAGGTTAAACACGCGCAGAAATCCGGGCGGATATAAAAGCAGTGAACATTACTGCCGGAGATGGGTTTCAGTATCAACATTAAACACACTCGAAAAAAAATTAATGCTGGACAAAAATTCTAACGGCAAATCATGCGGAATACTCCATTCCACCTTCCATCATTCCAAGGATGAATACTTGTGCATATCCGTTGCACAGAGAGGCAGTTTATCGAATAAAAATATTTACAGCGTTACGCTAGGCTTTCAAATTGATGAGAAAATGAAGCAGACAATAAAATTTTGGAACGATCCGGTAATACCTAAACAAATAGTAAATGATACTTGTGAAACATGCACGATAGCAGGTTGTAAAGAAAGAGTGGCTCCGCCGACAACAGCCGACAGGATTGAAAAATCAAATCGCCTTGAGGAAGTAATGCGAAAACTCCAGGAAATTAATTAAACCCGGATTATTCGATAAGAAAAATAGCACGGCGCTTCAGAGCTTGTGTGAAAATTGTAGAGCGAAATTTATTTCGCTCTAGGATGTTGTTAGAATGTGCTAAATTCATAATTAGTGAGATGAATCTCACCTGCCACGCCAAAGTCGGGTAAACTCAGCGGTCGACAGAATTCGTCGCAATCTGACGATCGGACTCTGACGAGCAGACGGGCTCTACAGTTTTCACACAGCCTCTAATGGTCGTAGCAATTTTAAATACGAGTTTGTGTAACGTGAGTTAAGTAATTCAGATAGGCTGATTCTGCAGTTTTATTTTAACCCAAAAAATTCATTGGGAATGAATTTTTGCCGCTAGCCGCTCATAAAATGTTTTATTAAAACATTTTATGTTGCGGGATTAACCCCGACAATTTGTAAGAAAAATATTTTATTCAAATGACGAATTCCAAAATTTCTATATTGCTAAGTATTTGATATTTCTCAACTTACAAATTGTCGGCCCGAAGGGCAGATTTTCCAATGGAAAATCTGGGTTTAAAGTTATTCTGCCGTAAAAAGTGGATTATTTTTCAAACTCTTTTTAAACTTCATTGAATACCTTTTGCTAAACTTCAATACTTCGGGATAGTGATAAATTTTTGCTACAATGATTCCTTTAAACCACGGCTCTAATTTTTCAACAAAATTGATATTCAAAATAATGTTTCTTCTTACGCGTAAAAAATTGTTTTTCGGAAGAACCTTTTCCCAGCTTTTAAGAGTTCTTTTTACAATGATTTTCCTTCGATCATTAATGTATATTTTCGTATAGTCACCAGTTACTTTAATCACAACAATATTTCCTATCATTACAAAAACATGTTCGCTGCCATCGCTTACTAAAATTTTATCATCCAGAGATAGTTTTTGTAAAGAATTAGAATTAACCTGTTGTGATTTGAATGAGCTTATTCTTTCAAGTCGTTTTTTAACAATTTCAAGCAGGTCTCTGCTGCGAACAGGTTTTGTAATATAATCATCAGCTCCCAGGTTCATTGCATGGCGCATGTTTTTAAAATCTGCTTTAGCGGTTAGAAAAATGAACGGTATTAAAGATGTGTTTTTATCAGTTTCCAAATTCATTTTAACTTTGTAACCGTCTAAATCCGGCATGGCAATATCGCATAATATTAAATCCGGGATTATTTCTTTAGCTTTTTTTATACCCTCAATTCCGTCCTCTGCTGAATTGACATTATAACCACTCAGCTCAAAAATATCTTTTAAATTATCTCGGATTGATGCATCATCGTCTATAATTAATATTTTGTACATAGTTTTACTCAAAGTAAAGGAATAAGTACGGTAAATTCGGTTCCATCATTCGGTATACTTAAAAATGAAATCCTACCATTTTGTTTATCCACTAATTTCTTAACAATATTTAAGCCCAGACCGGTGCCTTGAATATTCTGAACCGAAGTTGACCGGTAAAACGCTTCGAAAATATTTTTTTGATCTTCCGGATGAATACCTGTACCTTCATCTTTCACGGTTAAAATCAAGTTATTCCTTTTTGATTTCAGTTCCACAGTTACCAAGCCATTTTTTTTATTATACTTAAACGCGTTCGAAATCAAATTGGAAAGTATCTTCTTTACTGCCATTACATCTACTTTGTAATAATCTTTATCCAGGCTGTTTTTAATTTCAGATTTAATTCCGGGATAAAGTTCATTATACTGTTCAATTATATCAACGGTCATTTTGTTGAGATCGATTTTTTCTTTAACAATTTTATCCTTCGCAAGATCTGATCGATTAATAAAAACAACTTCCTCGAGCATTGAAATTAGACTGTCTATATTATTTTTAATCCTTTCAAAATGTTTCTCTTTTTTCTTCGGCTCAAGTCGGTCCCAGCCCATTTCAATTATTTCTGCCGATGATAATATTGAAGTAAGCGGAGTTCTGAATTCATGCGAGACCATCGAAATGAATCCGTCTTTCATTTCATTAAGTTCTTTTTCTTTATTTAATGCCGATTGAATTTCTATCTGCATTTTTTTAATATCTGTAATATCCCTTGAAGATGAAAGTACAGTATTAACACTTCCGTTTAATTCAAATTCTGGGACCAACAACCAATCAACCCAAATACCGTTTGGTAGTTGAAATTCCACTCTCTTATTCTGTTTTGTTTCGAATACGGATTTTATTGTACTATCAAAAAGATCCGCTAGATGTTTGGGTAGTTTTAAGTCCTTATTCGTTTTACCAATAAATTCCTTAGCGGGAATGTTGATGAATTGTTCAACGGCTGGATTTATATATAAATATTGATGTTTATTATTGAATCTCATTACAACGTCTTTTGAATTTTCAGCCAAAGCTCTAAAGGTTTCTCGTGATTCCTCAAGTTCCTTTGTTCGTTCACTGACCATATTTTCCAAATGTTCTTTGTATTTAGTTAATTCTTCTAAAAGATCTATCTGCTCTGTTATATCAAGATAAATAGCCGCATAGCTGATTACTTTATTTTTATGATCAAAAATTGGTGTTATTGATGCGCTTAGCCAAAGCAGTGTTCCGTCCATGCATTTATCCTGAAGTATTCCTTTCCAAGACTTCCCTTTGTTCAAGCTTTGCCACATATCCTTGTATAATGCATCGGAAGTACTCCACGATCGTAGGATACTTGGCGAATTGCCTAATATTTGTTGATCTTCGGTATATTTAAACAATTTCTTAAAATGTGGATTAATATATTCTATACTTTTTTGGGAATCTGTGAGCATTACCGCCAACGGGCTGTTTTCAATTACCTGCATCAGTTTTAGAATTTTTTCTTCAGCTTTTTTTTGCTGTGTAATGTCCCGGTTACTTCCTCGTCTTCCCAAATATTTATCATCATTATTAAAAACACCATGACAAACGTGGCTGATCCATTTAACCTTATTATCTTTTGTCAGAATTCTGAATTCAATTTCATGCGCGATATTTTTATTATGAGTGATCTCCCTATAATGAGAATCAAGCAGATGTCGATCTTCCGGATGTGTAATTTGGGATAATAACTCCGGTTTTGAAATGAATTCAGATACATTATAGCCGGTAATTCTTTCACATGACGGGGAAACATATTCAAACCCGCCGTCTGGTTTTTGCCAGCATTCCCAGTTATAAGCAAAATCTGCAACTGTGCGATATTTTTCTTCGTTTTGTTTCAGAATAAATTCAAAGTTTTTCCGATCGGAAATATTATGAACGAATGCGATAAACTGTTCATTATTGTGCCAGTAGATCGTATTTATTTCAACATCCCAGATGCTTCCGTTTTTCTTCTTATGTTTAGTTTCAAATCTGTCATGCCCTCTTTTAATTACATATTCGATATGTTGAACGGTTTCTTCGGGAGTTTCAAGAGCTTCGAGATCCGGTATTCCTTTCTGCAGTAGTTCTTCTCGTGTATATCCGCTCATCCTGCAATAGTTTTCATTAACGTCAAGAAATTTACCGGTTTTATCAACAAGCCAAAAACCATCCTGCGTGGTTTCAAGAATAGTTGAATACATCTCCGCCATTTCCTTATTATGTAATTCAATTTCCCTTCTCTTTGTAATGTCGTTTGTAATACTTATTATTTCCTTTTTACCGCCGGGTAATTGAATTGCGGTTTCGAATAATTCACTATAAATTGTGCTCCCGTCTTTTCTTACCGATTGTGTTTCAAACTGGAGTGATTCCCCGTTTAATAATCTCCGGATATTATCTTTAACAAGTTCATGTTGATCTTCATGAACAAATAAATTTATATTTCTCCCGATAAGTTCTTCTCTATCATAACCTGAAATTTGTTGAATGGCTTTATTTACAGCTATTATATCCCCGTTTTCATTTTCAACTACGATTCCAACCGGCGATGACTCAAACAATCCCTTATATCTTTCTTCGCTTTCCTTAAGAGCTGTCTCTGCATTTTTACGTTCTGAGATATCGGTATGTGTAATTACAACCTTTCTAGGCAATGAATCGCTTTCAACAAAAGGCGTAACGCGGCTTATCACCCATGTTTTGTGAAAGGACTGATCGCATTCGGATTCAACTTCAAATTTTTCAATTACACCACTTATCACATCTTCAATTCCCTTAGTAAATTTTAGTACTTGGGGTTTACTATTCATTTCGGATGATTTGATATAATTGATGTAATTCTCTCCCTCATTAATAATTGGGATTAGAATAGATTTCTGCGAAGCAGACTCTCTCCAAGATCTATTAATTTTTATTACCCTGCATTGTTCATCAAGCACGCAAATACTTGCTGTTAATGAATCGAGCGCAGATTGATTAAGCTGCTTCAAGTCTTCTAATTTCTTCTGATTCATCTTTAGATTTGTAATTTCATCAGCCACCAACAGCTTCTTTTTAACCTTGGAATCAACCGGTAATATTGTTAACCGAAAGGTTTTAGTTCTGCCGTAAGAATCAACAGTTTCACATTCATGAACATCTAAATGATCGGCATTAATCATTAAATCGCGGCAGTTTTCCTTGAATTTAATTCCATCCAAAACATCTTCTAAGAATTTATTCACGGATTCGATTCCATCAATATTTATAATATCGCACATCTGTTTATTTACTGCCATAATCCGTCCGTTATCATCGACAATCATTAATCCTGTTGGAATTGTTTTGAAGATAGTTTCAAGAAGATGATTGTTTTCGGACAATTTATGTTGTGCGCTGCTAATTGACCTGGTCATTGTTGAGAATGATTTAGCAAGAGATGCAATTTCATCTTTTGTATTTACAACAGGTTCAACCGAATAATCCCCTTCGGCAATTTTTTCGGAGGCTGCTTGTAGTTTCTTTATAGGCTTGGTGATGCGATTTATTGTGAGCAGAATAAAAATTAAACTAGCTAAAAGCCCGCTGATAATTAGATTAATAATGTTTCTATACTCGTAAACCTTTAACTCATCTCCTTTTGCTTTATATTCATTTATTCTTTTTGATATGCCGTCAAAAATCTTGGTCGTTTTTAAATTAATACTATAGCCAAGGTCATAATCAATTTTCCTCATGTAATCGATTGCTGTTTTCGAGTTACGCGGGTCTTTGAATGTAAATATTTTCTCGGAATAATAACGTATTGAATCTATATCTGATTTAATTTCAATCAACAATTTGTCTTCGGTATCAGTTAAGTCAAGTTGTATGAATTCGTTGTAGTATTTATCCAGCAGTTTGTTCTGTTTTTGGTAATCGATATAGAATTGAGAGTCATTTGTTGCAAGATAGTCGCTGCTTGCCATCAAAACTTGAGTTACTGTAAATCGTAGATTGCCTGCATAAATTTGTTTTTCTATTTCCTTCCCCATTTTATCAATCTGTTCAACATGATCCTGAACCCCGTTATAGGAAAGTATTCCCATAAATCCCAACAATAACAAAAGGATAAAAAATGCAAACCCTATTTTCTTACCTATTGTGATCTTCATACATTATGCCGTAATTGACTATGCAATATTTTACTGTCGTTATTATTTTTATTCAATAATTATACCCCCAAATTAAAAATATAATTCAAATTCTTTCTTTATATATAAATTCACTGATAACAAATATATTTGTGCGGATTTTTTCTACATCCCGAAATAAAATTCGAAGCAAGAATGATTACAAAAAAAATATGAAACATAAGTCGACTTGAAACTGAACATGCTTCATAAATAGTGTGAATATACCTTTCTAATTTTTTATAAAATAAATAAGAATTTAAAATACAATACTTTATGCACATATAAAAATAATAAAATAGGATATGTAGTCCAAACATTAATTAGGCGCACTTTAGTCGCTTAATATTACTTTTATTCTTCGGAAGGGATAAATAAAATTTAGTCCCAACGTTAACATCACTTTCGACCCAAATTTTGCCATGATTTTTTTCAATCAAATCCTTACATAAAAACAAACCCATACCTGTTCCGCTTTCATTATCCGTACCACTTCTTGAATAATGTTTCCCGAAGGAAAAGATATCTTTTACAATTGTATCGGGAATGCCAATACCGTTATCCGCAACTACTAAAATCAATTTATCGGCGGTATCATGAGCGTTAATTTTAATAACACCCCCGCGATTTGTGAACTTAATTGCATTTGATACTAAATTTCTTATAACGGTGAAAATCATATTCTCGTCGAAGTAGGCTTCGCAATTTTTAATGCAGTTCGTTTCAATCTTTATATTTTTCACCGAAGCATTCAGTGAATATAATTCAATGATTCGTTCAATAATATTGGTGAGACTCTTCTGTGTTGGTCTTAATTCAATGTTCCCATTTTGTGTTTTCGACCATTCAAGCAGATCATTAACTAGGCTGAGTAAATTTTGCGATACCTTATGTGCCACCGTGATAAATTCGATTTTTTCTGAGTCTGATAACTGATCAAACTCTTCAACCAATAATTCTAACGAGCCTATTAATGCGTTGAACGGACTTCTTAAATCATGCGATATAATTGATAAAAGCTTATTATTATTTAGATTTATTTTCTGCAACTCTTTAAATGAGATTAAAAGTTTTTCTTCTGCTTGCTTTCGCGAAGTTATATCTTCAATTACAATAAGATTCTGCTGTTCATCTAAATGGAATGGGATAATATTCAATTCAATAATTTTATTTCCTTTTTTCACATCGGTTAAGTGATATTCAATATTTTTTATCTCTCCTTTGCTGTTTACGATATTATGACGATTTTTTCGCATCTCGGCATTTTCAAGAGTTTTGATTAATGCGGCAAAACTTAAATTGCTTCTTTCAACACTAATTATTTCACACATTCTTTGGTTCGATGTTATTACTTTTCCCTTGCTGTCTACCACCATTAATCCTGAAGGCAGCGTGGAAAATACAGTTTCAAGCAGAATGTTGTTTTCCTTCAATTTTTTGTGTGAGTTGTCTATTGCTTCAGCCATGGATATGAACGACCGGGCTAATCCGGCAACTTCGTCATGTGTATTAATAGCGGGTTTAACTGAATAATCACCCCCGGCTAATTTCTCCGCAGCAAGCTTTAATTCTTTAATAGGATTGCTAATTCTATAAACCGTTAACAAAATTATGATAATGCTGAAAACTATGCCGAAGACAATCAGTTCTATTATAATTTCGGTTTGCTCCGACTTTAGCATTCTTCCTTCTTCGTTAAGCTGCGATATTCTCCCGGCAATTCCGTTAAATATTTTTGTTGAATTGTTGTTTATCTTACTTCCGAATCTATAATCAATTTTCTCCATAAGTTTTACGGCTTCAGCAGAGTTTCGCGGGTTTTCGATCGTAAATATTTCACGGGAATATAAATTGATAGAATCGATATCATTTTTTATTCCTTTTAACAGTTCTTTTTCAGAAGAGTTCAATTTTAATCCGGTGAAACTTTGATAATATTTATCGAGCGTCGAATTATATTCTTCGAAATCATGAATGTACTTTTTGTTATTAGTGATTATATAATCATTACTTGCCATTAAAACCTGTGTAACCATAAACCTCAGGTTCCCGGCATTAATCTGTTTTTTAACCTCTTGCTCAATTGCCACCGAATTAGAAAAAAAATTATTTACATTGTGATATGCAAGCCAACCCATTCCGAATAAAACGCTTAGGAGAATTATAAAACCAAAAGTAATTTTTCGACCAATTGTAACTTTCATAAAATATTTCCTATACACGGATTAATAATGAATTAATTTCCCGTTTTGTCTAACGGTATATTTTGAATGTTCCCTAGATTTGTTGTAACTCAATTTAAAACCGGCAACAAGGTTATGAAGATTTTCAGTAAGCTTATTCAAGTCCTCGGCGGCACTTGCAACTTGCTGAATACCTGCCGCAGTTTGTTGTGTAACACTATTAATACTTTCAATACTTCTACTGATTTGCTCGGCGGTAACCGACTGTTCTTCGCTTGCACTGGCTACCTGAGTAATGTCGTCTATTACTTTCTTGCTTGAATTAATAATTTCCGATAATGATTCTCCTGCTCGTTTTGCCAGCTCTTTACCCTTATGTACTTCGGTAGTTCCAACATTAATCGATTCAACGGCGCTTCCGGTATCTGATTGAATTTGTTTAATCATATCAGCAATTTCTTTAGTAGCCTTTGTAGTTCTTTCAGCAAGTTTTCTTACTTCATCGGCAACAACGGCAAATCCTCTTCCGTGTTCACCGGCGCGTGCCGCTTCAATTGCGGCATTGAGCGCCAGCAGATTTGTCTGATCGGCAATATCGTTTATCACTTGAATTATTTCGCCAATTTTTTGACTGCTTCCACCGAGTCTCTGCACTGTTTCGGATGCTTCAATAACAACCTTGGCAATATGTTCGATTCCGGTTATAGTTTCATTAACAACCTTTCCACCTTCGTTTGCGATATTGCCCGAATTTATGGCGTTATTAGAAACGGCATTTACATTTTGAGATGTTTCTGTTATGGTTTTAGTCATCTGTTCAACAGCGCTTGCAACTTCCGAAGCCTGTGAACTTTGTTCATGTGCCCCGGCTGCCATTTCTTCTGAACTGGAGGATATTTGTGATGATGCGCTTGCCGTTGCTTCAACAGCTTCTCTTACTTTTTCAATCATGTTCCTAATATTCGCCACTACATTGTTAAATCCGTTATATAGGCTTCCGATTTGATCTTCCCGTTCTGTTTCTAGGTGAACTGTTAAGTCTCCATTTGCAAATTTTTCCATTTCAGCTAAAATATTTTGTACGCTTCTTTCCAGGTAATCTTTTTGTTCTTCAGATTCTTTTACTGCCAGTTCCACTTTCTTTTCTACGCTTGCTTTCTCGGCGCGGAGATCATTATCAGCTTTCCGAATATTTGCAATCATCTTATTGAATGCGGCTGCAAGTTTGCCTACTTCATCCGCTGAGGTATAATCAATTGATTGATTAAGATTTCCCTCGCTGACTTCAACTGCAGCCTGCGATAATTCATTAACCGGCGATGTTATTAATTTGCCAATCCAAACAGATACAAACATGGCTGTTAACAAAATCCCCATTAATAACGCTGTAAAAAACAAACTTCTGCTGCTTTCACTGCTTTGCTCGGCTGCAAGTTTTTGCGCTTCTTTACTTACGGTTTCTGATACTTTTAATATTGAGTTAATACCGTCTGTTGAAGCTGCAATCCATTCCGAAGTACCGATTGGATACGGCTCGGCATTTAACCCTGCACTATATACTTTTTCTCGTGTTATTTCGAAATCATCAAGAAACTTGCGTTCCATTTCGTTGATAGCGTTTATAATTTCAGAAGTGTTATTGGAATTATCCCGCATTCCTAACACTGCACGGAGATTTTCTTCAACAATTCCTCTATACCTCATCAACCTGATTAAGTTTTCGTTTGAAATAGGAATTTGGTTGCCGATTAATTTTCCAAGTTCAGCTCTTTCGCGTCCGGCAAATTCACTTGCAATAAAAATTGCATTTTTTACTATGCTGTTGAATTCCAAAACATTTTCTAATTTATTATCCGAAACGAACATAGTTTTTCCAAGTTCGTTGCTCTTCATAATTAAATCGGTTTGTGTATCAATCCATGTATTGATAAAAGTATTATCAGCAGCTCTTCTGGTTAGTATCATATCTGCTTTTTGTCTTATTTCGGTTCTTTTATTTATGTCCGATTTTAATAACGACACTTTTTTCTCTATGACCGTATTATCTTTTGCAAGAATATTTGCAATTGCAAGAGCCGAATCCAAATATTCATCACCTCTTTCTCTAATAGAAGCCAGTTTATTGTAAGATATTTTATCATCGGGATTAGCTAAAACCGTTGCGGTAATACCTCTTTCGAGCGCTTGCTGACCGGCTGCCATAAGTATAAAGTCCGATGCTTTATTTGCACTTTGAAGTACATTTGATCTGGAATAATTATCGTAGGATGAAATTACCAGGCTAAATATTCCGAATGAAGCTACGATACCGATTGACGCTACAATCAGCCTGAGCTTATTTTTAATTTTTAGATTGATTAGATACTTTTTCATGATGTCATCCGTCTTTCTTGTTAATTTATTTGCTCAATTAATTTATACAACAGTAGATTTTTCAAAAGAGATTTCATTTTCGAAATCATAAGTGAATCTCGAAACCAGGTTTTGAAGGTTTTCGGTATATTTATTCATATCTTCTGCTACCATCGCCAACTGTTGTATTCCCACTGCAGATTCTTGCGTTACTGAATTAATCCCTTCAATACTACGACTTATTTGCTCCGCAGCCGAAGCTTGTTCTTCACTGGCAGAAGCTACTTGAGTAATATTATCAACCACTTCAGCCGAACCGTTTATTATTTGTTTAAGCGCTTCTTCAGCTTTACCGGCGAGCTGCTTGCCGTTATTAACTTCATCGGTTCCCTGGTTCATTATTCCAACAGCATTTTTTGTATCGATCTGAATATGATTAATCATCCCGGCAATTTCTTTGGTCGCTTCAGAAGTTCTTTCAGCAAGTTTTTTAACTTCATCGGCAACTACAGCAAAACCTCTGCCTTGATCGCCGGCTCTTGCAGCTTCAATCGCAGCATTCAGTGCAAGCAGATTGGTCTGTTCTGCTATTTCATCAATGACATCTACAATATTTCCAATCTTTTCACTGCTATCGCCTAATGCACTAATCGTATTTGCCGCATTTGTAACTACCGCAGCTATTTTATTCATCCCTTCAATAGTATCGGTAATAATTTCGCCTCCCTGATTGGCAAGCTGACCGGAATGTTTCGCTTTTTCCGAAACTACCGATACATTCTTTGTTGTTTCGATTATTGTCCTGGTCATCTGCTCAACTGCACTGGCTACTTCAGAGGATTGAGAACTTTGCTCCTGTGCGCCTGCAGACATTTCCTCCGTACTTGATGATATCTGTGTTGACGCTCCGGCAACAGCCTGAACTGCTTCCGCTACCGCAATAATTATTTCTTTGGTTGCTTCAACAACTTTATTAAATCCATTATACAGCTTGCCTATCTCATCGCTATTATTTGATTCAATATGAACGGTTAAATTTCCCTTTGAAAATTCATCCATGTTTTCCAGAAGAATATGTACACAATTTATCAGATATTCCTGTTTCGATTTCGCTTTCTCTTTGGTAAGCTCTATAGCATCTCCAACTGCTTTCATCGTATGAAGCATCTGTCCGTGCATACCGGCATACTGTAATGTGCGGTAAAATTTTTCCTCGCTGATACATTGCACTATTGTTTTAATTTCCCTCGAGAATGCTTCCATCTGATCCAGTAAATCATTAAGCGTCCACGCCACCTGTCCTAATTCTGTTGTTTCATCAATACCGGTGATGCGGTATTCGAATTCCCCGTCTGCAATATTTTGAGTTAAGGAATTAATTTTAGGCAGCAATTCAGTTTGTTTGGAAATGATTTTCATCGCATAGCGCACATATAATACCTGTATTGTTATAAATATAAAGGCGCTCACAAGCCATTGAAATTGAAGCAGGGCGAGGATTACAAACAACACAGCGGAAATCAAAGCCGAGTTTTTGATTAACTTTTTTATTTCATAAACTAAGTATGTATTCTTCATAACTAATTCCTTTCTTTGATAGTAGATCGGATAAATATTTCGAGGATTCATCAATCGCAATCCTTGTGCCGGCTTGTCTCTCAATTTGAAGCATATTTCGGTAAATCTCATCTATGGTTTCAATTGCGCTTTCTTTTGGTTTCCGCCTAACTGAATAGTAGCCGATAATATTATCATTGCCGTCAACAGAGGCTGTTACATTTGCTAATACCCAATATGTGCCGCCATCTTTTGACATATTCTTAATATATCCGAAGAATTCATTTTTTTCCGCAATTGTATTCCAAAGCATGTGGAATACTGCGCGGGGCATTTCAGGGTGTCTTATAATATTATGCTGAGATCCCAGTAATTCCGCTTCGCTGTAAAGTGAAAATTCAATAAATATTCTGTTGCAATAGGTAATCCTTCCTTTCAAATCTGTTTTTGAAACTAGAAAATCATTCTCACGCAGCACTCGGACTTTATTTGTTGGCGTAACTTTATATTTCATCTCAATCCTTTCTTAATAAATTCGATTTTTTTATTTCAATTCTTATCTTCAACCGTATGTATTATATGTAATACCTTTCAGTCAACTCAATGTGTATTCAAACTTGTTATTCATCATTTTTATTTTTTCCGCAACAGGTATTTTTGTTTTAATATCTGTCGCTACCCCCGGTTCACTTTCAACATTAAACTCACCGCCGTAGTATTCTATTATTTGCTTTACTATTGGCAGCCCCAACCCGCTTCCGTCTTTCGAGTAATCAAAAGATTTATTTAGAATATTAATTCTCTTTATTTGATCTGCAGTAAATCCTTTACCGTTATTTTGAAAAGAGAACATATAATAGTTGTCATTACGAATTCCTTTAATAGCAATTTTCGATCCGGCGTCTGAAAATTTACATGCATTATCAGCTAATTCATTAATGCAAATGGATAGATGAGATTCGTTAATTTTCAGATTTTCATTTTCGATTTCCATAATCACATCGTTTCTCCTTTTATATTCATCAAGCTTTTGATAAACTACTTGCTGCACCTTTTCGCTGATATTGAATGCTCCATTTATTTTTGATTTGGGATTGATGAACGGCTCGGAGAAATCAAGCTGGATACTGGAAAATAGAAGGAATTTTTCGATGCGCGAATGCAAACGCAGCGAACTGGATTTAATACTTTTGCTCATTTCGGAAATTTGTTCACTTGTTAAGGAATCGGCTCTTTCACTTAGCAGAGTTGAAAAGCCTAAAATCGGTGTAAGCGGAGTTCTTAATTCATGTGGAACCGAAAGGGCGATGTTTAATTTTACTTCATCCAAAAGATTATTTAGGTCATTCTTCTTAGCAAGTTTTACTTTCACTGTATTTAAAAGATCTTCCGCTTTAAATGGTTTGAATAAATAATCATCGGCGCCGGCTGCCATCCCTTTCCTTAGGTCTTTATATGTACTTCGAGCAGTTAAATAAATGAAAGGAATAATCAGCGTTTTATTGTTTTGTTTAATCCTCTCAAGAAATTCCAATCCATTAATACCGGGCATCATTACATCGGAAATTATCAAATCCGGTATGACTTCTTCCATGTAATCAATTGCCGAAATTGCATTTGGAAAATCGACAACATCAAATCCCGAAAATGCTAGAATTTCTTTTATATTTTCGCGGATATTATCTTCATCGTCAATTACAAAAATTAGCTGCGCCATTTTCATCCCTTTTTCTTGTGATATTATCGATTATAGATTATTAAGTTTCATATTAAATCGATAAACGGTCGATTAAAAAAGATGAACGAACTGTTTTGAAAGTTAAACGGGAGGATTTTGTTTAGAGATTATAATCCCGAATAATGTGAGGGGATTAATAAACTTAACGTGAGTTTATTAATCATCTTACGCACTTAATTCGTAATCCAGCCTTTGTCGAGAGGTTCGTCAAAGACGACCTTCGCTCACTTCAATTTTAGAATGAATCAATACAAGGTTAGGATTTAGATTAAGACGGATGCGTAATATGAATTAATAATTTGATTACTTAGATATATAAACCTTTTTTATGACAAAGGGATATTAGACTGACAACTGAATAATCTACAAATATAATTTGGGAAATCGAATAATTCGGGCGGTATGATATCCGATTGAATTATGTCCCTGATAATGAGCTAACTAAAAATCTCTTTTGATTAATTAATGGAATAAACCATTGTCAATTTACATACATCAATAGCTATCGCCAGAATGTTACTTTATAAGTATAAATTCTCCCGAATCAACTTGCCAATCTCCTCCAAAAAATCCAGTGCCGATGTATCCGTCTTCTCCGCCTTTCAAAATATTTGGAGAGATGATTGTCACATCAGGATAAGCAATACCTGCAGTAAGATAGGGTAGAGTGTTGGTTAATTTCATTCCTGCCAAAGAGGTTCCCGAAACAAAACCTACTGAATTATTTGTTGTCCCATTCATTGGATAGACGAACAAACATGCCAGTCCGTCCTTCTCAATTACTTTATCACCGATTTCAATTTTTCCGTTCGAAACATTTACCGGAACATTTTCAGTCAATGAATCCCACGCTCTATTAGTCTTGGAGTTGCCATATAAAATTACATTCCGGTTCGTGAAATTTCCGGATAGGAATTCTTCATCGGAGACAATATCAAAAGAACCGTTTGCCTGGTACCAAAATTGTTCAGCGTCATACCTTGCTTTAGCCATCGACCAATTATTCTCTTCCAATGATCCTGTAGTTCCGTAAACCAACAAAGCATTATTAACGAAAGCGCTTTTAAAAGTACCATATCTGTGCGGTCCTTTTTCCTGTACGGATGGAGTTTCAATAATTTTCCAGCCGCCATCGGATCTACCAAGCCATATTTTTCCATCACTATTTGTGATATTGATGCCGGGTATTTTCGTTTCATCCAGGATGATTGTAAGAGGTGATTTCATATCTAGTATCTCAGAATCTATCCCGAGAATCGATATATTCTCTGTCGTTCCTGAAATCATATTTTGACCGGGAGAATGAGTGACATCTACTTTACTGAACTGCATGAATTTTTCTTGAGAATAAATTGTAACCCAGTTATTAGTTGCTGAAACTCCCGGATTAGCAGTAATAAAATTTATGTGTCTAATTCTATTTTTAGTCGGACGCGAATGTTTAGCGAAGAAATCGAACATCGGCTGCCAGTCCACGCAATCAGCTCCGGGTTTATCACTATCATTATCCCACCAATGAGTAGCTTCAGGTTCCTCGTGATAAACAAAATCTTTATGAAATTTTGATAAAGTATCATTCATCTTTCTTGCTTCTTCAACAGAGACGCTTTCATCATTATCTCCGTGCAAAATATAAATTCCCAGTTGGTCATAATTATTAACCATATCAAGAGTACGGCTTTGATTGCCCGTCCGGTTAAGTAATTTTATAACCTCCGATGATCCCGATAAATCCTTCGAATAACGATAATTCCAAATCGAGATCCAGCCGGCGCTGGGAGCAATTGCTGCAAACTTGTCCGGATATAATTCACCCACATGCCAGGTTCCGTGTCCGCCCATTGAATGACCGGTTAAGTAAATTCTTTCTACATCGATATTATAATTTTTTAGAATAATGTCGTAAACCTCAAGCGCATCGAGTCTTCCCCAATCTTCCCAGTTAAAGCCGTAAGGACCTCTATTTGTCGGAGCAATGACCATTCCCCAGTTTTTATGGTAATATGAACCGGCTTGATTTACAGCTTCAACTCCCGCTCCGTGAAGTGATAAGAATAGAGCTGAGGGTTCAACTTTATTTACATCGGATGGGGGATTTACTGCAAAATATTGAACGCTGTTATCAATACTGCTGATGAATGTACGCTTATATGTTTCTTCAAGGTTTTGAACCTCGAAAGCAATATTTAATTTATCAACCAAATTTGATTTTTCATCAACCAACTTTAAATTAAGAATCAACTTTTTCCTTGTATCTTGCTTCATGGGCTGAAAATTAAATCTGACTTTCTTTATTGTATATGGTTCAATTGAGGGCACAGCGATTGATCTTTCGGCAAATCCTTTACCCGAAGTTACAATTGACAGGTTATTTACCACATCTCCCGAATTGTTGATTACTGTAATTCCGCCGAACAGTTCGGAATCATCATTCATCCTGATATCAGGCAATGTCAACCCGTTTGGATTGAGCATCTTTTCCTTTATAACTTCATGCAGTTTTACCTTAAGTGCTCCGTAATAACATTTGAAAAGTAATTCGTTAATTCCCTTATTCATTTTAACAGGGATAAGGTAAAAATTAAACTTCGGTTCCCATGATTCATATTCATCTTTATATTGATAAACATTGCCCGAGTGCGGTTCGCCGTTAACATACATTATCGAATGTCTCATCGCTTCAACAAGCATCACTTTTTCTTCATCTGAATCAAACTGAACGGAAACATATCCGCCGCGTAAATTTCGATCATAAAACCAGCCGGTTGAATCGGTATAAATTTTTTGCCAAGCGCCGGAACTTGTATCCGATAGTTTCATTTTGGAACCATCCGAAGGAATTTTCCATTCGCCATTTACTAATTGGTATTCAACCGGATCAGGTCGCTCAAAAGATCTCCTTTCAAATTTATCCAGCTTGACTGCAAGTGCTTCTTTTATAATAATCGGATCAGATTGAGCATTGACGAAAGAGTTATAAGGTGATAGGCTGAACAAAATAATTAAAATGATAGTTAGATTGATGAAGTTCCTTTTCATAAAAATTCCGAATTAATTTCCAATGTTGAAAAATTTATTATCTATAGTTTGTCGAGATCAAAAATACTGAATACTTTTCAATAAGTAATTTATAAAAGCTGCTTCGCATTAATAATTAATTGTGCATGCGATTTTCAATAGATAAAGACTAATTATAATATTAATGTTACTTATATCCAGACGCAATTTACATGGCTGAGAAATGACAGCCAGTAATCTGCGATTAATTTAAGTCGGCAGGCAAACCGAACTATTTTTATAGTACAATTCTTCTACATTTCATATTTTCCATTTATGTCTATTTCATATTTATGGATTTAACATGAACCTCAAATTCAACACATCAATTTTAGTTTTTCTTTTTAGTTTATCGACTGTTTGTTCATCACAGCAAGAATTTAAAAATCAAAATGATATTGGAAAGATTTCATTGCACGGAAAATTTGATTTTAATGAATCCAATAACACTTATACGCTTACAGGAAGCGGTGAAAATATTTGGGAAACTGAAGACGCATTCTATTTCGTGTGGAGTGAAATGAATGGAGACATTACCTTAGCCTCTAATATCGAATTGATTGGGGAAGGAAATCATGTGCATCGTAAAGCCGGATTAATGATACGCGGGGGAATTGAAGCGGATGATCCTTATGTTGATGTGGTTGTTCACGGTGATGGATTAACTTCAATGCAGTACCGAAAAATTAAGGGAGGCGGAACATTTGAAATTCAAGCTCCGGTAAAATATCCTAAAAGGATAAGGCTGGAACGGACCGGGAATCAATTTACTTTTTATTATTCCACAGATGACAACACAATGCATCCCGGCGGTACAATTTCAGTTGAGTTGGGAAATCAATATGCAGGATTGGCAATTTGCTCTCACGATTCCACAACTTACGAAACGGCAGTTTTTAGTAATGTCTTTGTCGATTCGAAAATGCTCAGTGAAGGGACGGAGAGAGTTTTAGAAAGTACACTTGAAATAATTAATGTCGAAACCGGCATTCGTAGAATTGTTCGAAGAGCCAAAGAACATTTCGAAGCTCCAAACTGGAAAGGTGATGACAATACACTAATTTATAACATGGACGGGAAATTGTATTCGATTCCGGTTGACGGCGGAGAAACAAAAGAAATTTTCACATCCTTCGCAACACGATGTAATAACGATCACGGATTATCACCAGACTTAAAACAGTTAGCCATCAGTCATCATCAAGGAGATGATTGGAAATCATTTATTTATGTTGTACCGGTAACAGGCGGTGAACCGAGGTTGGTTACGGAAAACGGTCCCTCTTATTGGCACGGCTGGTCCCCGGATGGATCAACACTCGTTTACTGTGCCGAACGAAACGGTGAGTTTGATGTTTATGCTATACCGGTTGAAGGCGGAAATGAAATCAGGTTAACCGATGCACCGGGGTTGGATGACGGTCCGGAGTATTCACCCGATGGAAAATTTATTTACTTTAATTCAGTGAGAACGGGACAGATGAAAATCTGGCGTATGAATGCAGACGGTTCCGACGAAGTTCAAATTTCACCTGACGATAATTACGGAGATTGGTTCGCACATCCTTCACCGGATAATACGAAGCTTGTGTTCGTTTCATACGATAAAAGCGTGGAAGGTCATCCTGCAAATAAGGATGTTGTGCTGCGTATCATGCCGGTTGAAAAAGGCGAACCTGAAATATTAGCGGTTTTATTCGGCGGACAAGGAACGATCAACGTACCTTCATGGTCGCCGGATAGTAAAAAAGCCGCTTTCGTAAGTTATAGATTAGTAATTCCATAAAAATATTAAACGGAGATTTTATGCAGAGCAGAAGGAATTTCATAAAAGTTTTAGGCTTGGGTGCAGCAGCATTTTCACTGCCGAATATTAATCTGTTTGCATCAACTGATAGTATTCCCAATCTCGGAATTCAACTATATACGGTGCGCTATGAAATTGAAAAAGATTTTGAAATCGCTGTAAAAAGGATTGCGGAGATTGGTTATAAGGGAATTGAATCCTATCCGCTTCCCGAAAATATAACATTGAAATACGCATCAAAAGTTTTTCACGATGCAGGTTTGGAAGTATTCAGTATTCACTCTGAACTTCCGGTCGGTCAGAATTTGGAAACTGCGCTTAAGACTACGGATGCTTATAATTCTAAGTTGGTAGTTTATCACGGCTGGCCTGAGGATGATAAATACAAAGGTGAAGATAATTTGAAATCAACAGTTGAGCTTTATAATGAAATCGGTGAAAAATTAAAATCGCATGGACTGCAATTCGGCTTGCATAATCACTGGTGGGAATTTGAAAAGGTTGATGGAATTATCCCGTTTTATTATCTGCTCGAAAACTTAAATGATGCTATCTTTTTTGAGATAGATACTTATTGGGCGAAGACCGCGGGAATGAATCCGGCTGAAATAATTGAGGATTTCGGTAAACGTGCGAAACTGCTGCATATAAAAGATGGACCGGCTGTAAAAGGTGATGCTATGTATGCACAGGTTCCGGTCGGATCGGGGAATGTTGATTTTCAATCTGTTTATTCCGCATGTAAAGATAACACGGAATGGATGATTGTTGAATTTGATGAATACGAACGTAATATTTTTGACGGCATAGATGACAGTTATGATTATCTAACTAAAAATAAATTTGCCGTGGGAAATAGGTAATTAAATTTAACCTAATCGTAAATTACTTCATTTATTGGTGATGTAAAACTATTCGAGGAGTTGTATGAAGGTATTGTTTATTGGAGGAACGGGAAATATTAGTCAGCCCGTAAGCAGATTATGTGTTGAGAAAAACATCGACTTATATTTATTGAACCGCGGACTATCCGGTTCTTCTGTTGCCGGGGCAACGGTTGTTAATGCCGATATAAATAATGAACAATCCATTAAAAACAAATTGAAAGATCACGATTGGGATGTTGTTGTTAATTGGATTGCATTTACCGAACATGATGTTATTCGCGATTACAATTTATTTTCCGGCAAAACAAAACAGTATATATTTATAAGTTCTGCATCAGCGTATCAAAAGCCGTTGCAAAATCCAGTGATAACAGAATCGACGCCGCTTGAAAATCCATTTTGGGAATACTCTCGAAATAAAATAGCATGCGAGAAAAAGTTAAATGAGCTGCATCAGCAAAATGATTTTCCGGTTACCATTGTGCGTCCCTCTCTAACATACGACACAGTGATTCCGGTTGCTATTGGCGGATGGAGGGAATACACAATTATTGACAGAATGAAAAAGGGTAAAAAAATTATTGTTCACGGGGACGGGAGTTCACTTTGGACGATAACCCATGCGATTGATTTTGCGAAAGGATTTATCGGTTTATTCGGGAATGATAAAGCAATAGGGGAAGCATTTCATATTACTTCCGATGAATTATTAACATGGGATCAGATTTATACTTACACTGCCGAAGCTGCCGGAGTTGAACCGAAGATAATTCATATTGCTTCGGATTTTATCTGTGCTATAGAAAATTCTTTAACCGGAACATTGATCGGCGATAAAGCCGTAAGCGCAATTTTTGATAATTCTAAAATAAAATCATTTGTTACTGATTTTAAAACAGGAATCAGTTACCGCGAGGGAATAAAAGAAACAATCAAATGGTTTGAATCCGATCCGGTAAGAATGATTGTAAATCCTCAAACTAACACAATGATGGATAGAATTATCTCGGCATATGAAAGGTGAAAATACATGAAGTTAACATCAATAATTTTTATGAAGTAGAAATAATAGATTATCATAAAGGATAAATATAATGAGTAGAAAGTTAGAGCCAGTACATCCCGGAGAGATATTACTCGCAGAATTCTTAATTCCAATGGAAATCAGTCAATATCGTTTAGCAAAAGATTTAAATGTCCCGCCCAGAAGAATAAATGAAATAGTTCTTGGTAAAAGGTCTGTCACAGCAGATACGGCGTTAAGATTATCAGAATATTTTGGAATGTCGGAAAAGTTTTGGCTGAACTTACAAATGAAATACAATTTAGAAATCGAGAAAGACAGGCTTCAAGATAGACTAAAAAGGGAAGTAAAGAAACTTAAAAGAGTAAGTTAAAAATCTGTTGTATGACAAGTTCATCAAATCGACCGCCTTCCTTCACAAAATGAACTAAAGCGGGCAAGTAATCATTCTGCTTTTTCTCCGAACTCCCGAAAGGGTGCATCGGAGTCTGACGATTGGCGGGCGGCGACATATACACAGCGATATTTGAGAAATTTATATTTTTCACCGTGAAGATGTTGAAATGTTCGCATCCAAAATGATTTCAAGAAAATTTGTAACTGTATCTATCTTAATAGCACCATTTTCTTTGCATGTTTATACTCACCCGTAGTAAGCTGATAAAAATAAACACCGCTGTTTAACCCATCGGCATTAAATGTGATCTTATATCTGCCGGAGTTTAATGATTTGTTGAGCAGAGTTTTTACTTCTCTTCCTAAAATATCGTAAACCTTCAGCCTTACATTAACCATGTCATTTCGAGGAGCTTGCGACGAGAAATCTTTAAAATTTCTCACTTCGCTTGATTTACCGTCAGACAAGTTCGAAATGGCTGATGGAATATAAAATTCAATTGTAGTTGTAGGATTAAACGGGTTGGGATAATTTTGTGATAAGACAAAATCAGTCGGTAAAGTTTCTTTTTTAACATCCTCAACACTGGTGATTGATCCTGCATTTGAAATATAATACAGCCTGCTGCTGTCGCATAAAACATAACCATGATTATCATCAGTAAATATAATTTTCCTTACAACTGCTTTTTCGTGTATGCCCTCGCTTATTTTCATCCAATTTTCGCCGGAGTCATCGCTCAGATATAAACCGTGAACTCCTCCTCCCCAAATTCTTTCAGGTGAACCGGGAGAGAATTCAATATCGTAAACGGCTGTAAAACCCGGATCAATTATATGGTTTTCCCATGTCATCCCGCCGTCTTGTGTATATTTGATATCATTTTTGAATCCAGCTATACCGATTTGACTGTTGTAGAAATCAATACTATTAGGAAAATTTTGAGGCTGCATGTACAGCGAGGTTTCAATCCAATTATAACCTCCGTCAAAAGTTTTCCAAAGTGAGCCCGAAGTTGATCTGGACGCAAAGAAGAAGCCGGTATCCGGATTAACGAAGTCAATAAGGTATAAATTAGATTTCCATCCAAATGTTGAATCGTTTACAGAAATCCAGTTTGAACCTCCATCAGTTGTCTTTAAGATTATCGCCGGAGTATTTTCAACTGCTGCGTCAGCCATAGCAATTCCATTTGATTCATCAAACATTTCGATGTAGTTAATAAAATTTGTAATAGAATCATTTTGAAACTGAACATCCCAGTTGTCGCCGCCGTCGCTTGTATGATAAATAATATTACTATAGCAAAACCAGAATTCTGCTGTATCTATAATACTTACATCATTAGCGCTCCAAATGGTGGGAGTAAAAATCGATTCCCAGGATAAGCCTCCATTTTTGGTGAGATACAAGGGGCGGGGGAGTGTATCAATTGCAGCCGATAAAAGAACAGTTGAACTATCGATTGCATCCATGCAATAGCCCGTCATCCAATTCTCTTCCAAATTTGATCCAATATTTGTCCATTGTGCCGAAACTGTAAAATTGATTAGCATAAAAGCCATTACCATCTTCATCTTCTTCTCCCAATTTTTTAATTCCCAATGCTTTCTCCAGTTGGTAGCGGAGGTCCAAAATTTTGATGAGTGCCATAATATGGATCACCATTTTCATCAATACAATACGTGGGCAAGGTAGTAAATTCATCACAATGCCATTCAGGACTATATTTGAGATTCATACATTCTCCGCAAGTAATCAGTCTTTCAACACAATACTTCTCGAATGGTTCAATCTGGGTCCAAATAAATGCCGAAGACGCTGAACTACATGGTTGTTCATTACAAAGTCCTCTTTCACAACAATGTGCAATTGGATCAGCTAATATTTTCTGACCCAAATTTGATGAGAACACACCCAAAACAATAATTATAAATGGCAATACTATCTTTGCGGTATTCATATTATGAATCCTCATTATTAATGATAGAATCTATTTGTTTTATGTCATTATCTGATAAAAGTCCTAGATATGTCTTTTCAACATGATTATTGTTTATCAATACAGTTAACGGGTAAACGTAAACTTTGAAAATAGTTTTTAGAGTTCCATGATATGGATAATATATCTCTATAGTTTCGTCATTAAAAATAGACTTATTTGAATTTGTGTGATCCATACAAATGGGAATTATTTCTGATCTAGTTGAATTGCTATTTATGATTTCTTCCCAATTCTTAATATTATCATGACATATACTGCAGTCTGTACTAAAAAACAATAATAGTGTTCTTTTGCCTGCAAAATTAATTTTACTTATTTTATTACCTGAATTGAGTAGTATTACATCTGGAACAATCTCTCCTTCTTTCAAAATGCTAACATTTTGATTAGAAAAATAGAAATCATGTTTAATGTTATAAATTGTTCTCGATAGAATAAGTACTTCGGTTGATAACAGAAATATAATTATTGCAGTTGCCAAGTTTAAGTAGTATGTTTTTCTTTCTTTAAGGTAACTTTTATAAAAGTTCTTCCCAGATTTTATAAATTCTATAAGTGTTAGATTAAATAACAACAGAAATACTAAAGCGAAATTTCGTAAAAGTGAAAATGTCGTTGAATCTTCACTGAACAAATCTCCGAAACAACCACATGAGGTTTGCCTAATATGTAGAAAATCAGTAAATAAAGTGGCTGTGAAAATTAATAATAATAAAAGTGTTAAGTACGAAGCTTCTTTTACGAATAAATTAAATAAAAATGCTAGAGCGATAATGAATTCAAAAAGTATTACAACTATAGCAATCCAATTATTGATTTCGGAATTAAATAAATTAAGCTGCTTTAAGGTCAGTAAAAAATCAGAAGGATTTAACAGTTTGAATAAACTCGATAAAAGAAATATTAAGGCGAGTAAAATACGAATTATTGTTGAAAGAGATTTCATTCTAAAAACTCACATTGAAAAGACTATTTTTAGTCTAAAAAAAAAAAAAAGAAAAAGCAAGTCAAAAATTTAGTTTATCTTTCTTTTTATTCTTCAATTTTAGTAAGTAGAATGTTACTCTACAAGTATCTAAAAGAAGCTTCCAAACTTTTGTTAAATCCGATTTCGCATTCAAATTAATGAAGAATCATTTCAGTAATTATATTAAGTTAACTCTTTGATTTTCAAGAATTTCGGACATACATGATTTTAGTATCAGGCGGGGCGGGATACATTGGGTCGCATTTTGTTAAGCGTTTGCTTCAAAATAGAAGTGATATTCTTGTACTCGATAATTTATCACGCGGGCATAGGGAATCAATTCCCGCCAATGTGGAATTTATTAATGCGGATATCAGAAATTACGTCGAACTGAAAGATTCCCTCTCAAATTATAAGATTGATGCGGTTGTTCATTTTGCTGCGTTTGCCTATGTAGGCGAATCGGTCGAAAATCCCGAGCTGTATTATGAAAATAATGTAATGGGCAGTTTCAACCTGATAAGAGTGGTAAAAGATCTCGGAGTAAAGTCTTTCGTGTTTTCTTCCACATGTTCCCTCTATGGTAATCCGGATAATATTCCGATTTCGGAAAATGAAAAAGTGAAACCGATAAATCCGTATGCGCAGACTAAATTAACGGTTGAAAATATTCTCTCGGATTTCAGCATCTCGTACGGAATTAATTATGCAGCGCTGAGGTATTTTAATGCAGCGGGCGCTGATACAAGCGGGGAAATTGGCGAGAGCCACGATCCCGAACCTCACCTGATTCCAATTGTTCTTCAGGCGGCTTTAGGGAAAAGGGAAAAAGTGTTTATTTTCGGTGATGATTACAACACACCCGACGGCACATGTATTCGTGACTACATTCACGTTAACGATTTGGCTGATGCACATATCAGTGCATTACGTTATCTTGAGGATGAAAAGAAATCTCTAATTGTGAATCTCGGTACCGGCGAGGGTTATTCGGTAAAGGAAATTATTGATACGGCTGCAAAAATTACCGGCAGAGATATTCAATCCGAAACAACCGATCGCAGACCCGGCGACCCTGCTGTGTTGGTTGCAGACAATAAAAAAGCATTGGATATTTTGGGATGGAAACCGGAACATGATTTGGAATCAATTATAAGTTCAGCGTGGAATTGGCATAAAAATCAAAAATATTAAGAGAAAATGAAAGTAGAAAAAACAAACATAGAAGGATTGCTGATAATTCAACCGGATGTATTTAAAGATGCACGCGGTTATTTTTTTGAATCCTTCAGTAAAAAGAAATACCGGGAAATTGGTATTACTTATGATTTTGTACAGGATAATATTTCTAAATCGATGAAAAGAACAATACGCGGACTTCATTATCAAGTCGGTGAGTTTGCTCAAGGGAAATTGGTAAGTGTGATTGAAGGAAAGGTTCTGGATGTCGCAGTCGATGTTCGATTTGGATCGCCGACATTCGGAAAGCATGAGGCTGTGGAAGTTTCATCGGAAAACAAATTGCAGTTTTGGATTCCGCCAGGATTCGCACACGGTTTTGCAGTGATTTCCGACGAAGCAATTTTTCACTATAAGTGTACCAATCTGTACAGCAAACAGCACGAACGAAGCATTATTTATAATGATCCGGAAATTGGTATCGATTGGGGAATTGAAAATCCGATTGTATCGGATAAGGATTTACAATCAAAAAGATTCAATGAAATTCAACAGGATTTTACTTACGAAAATTTAGGAGAACTTAAATGAAATTAGCAGTTATTGGTACCGGTTATGTTGGATTGGTTTCCGGTACATGTTTTGCGGAAATGGGTAACCATGTTATTTGTGTGGATAATGATCCTAAAAAATTAAAGAAACTGAAAGAGGCAGAAGTTCCGATTTATGAACCGGGTCTCGATATTATTTTTTACCGGAACATAGCAAAGAAAAGATTATTATTTACGGATGATCTTAAAAGCGCCGTTTTAGAATCCGATGTCGTATTTTTATGCCTGCCCACGCCGCAGGGTGAGAATGGTTCCGCCGATTTAAAATATGTTTTTGCAGTTGCGGAAGATATAGCTAAAATTTTGCTTGATGCCGGTGATAAAGATTATAAAATTATCGTAAATAAAAGTACTGTCCCGGTTGGCACCTCGGCAAAAGTTACGAACATTTTAAGTAAAGACGGATTGAAAAACTTCGAAGTTGTCTCCAACCCGGAATTTTTGCGCGAAGGTTTTGCCGTTGATGATTTCATGAAACCGGATAGAATTGTTATCGGAGCTAAAACCGAGAAGGGTTTCGAAATAATGCGGAATTTGTACGAGCCGTTCGTACGTCAGGGTAACCCGATTATTGAGATGGATCCTTACAGCTCGGAAGTTACAAAGTATGCTGCAAACTCTTATCTCGCAATGCGAATTACATACATGAATGAATTGGCAAATTTCTGCGAGCAAGTCGGAGCAAACGTTGACCTTGTTAGAAAAGGAATGGGCACCGATACACGCATCGGCAAAAGATTTTTATTCTCCGGTATTGGATACGGCGGTTCATGTTTCCCGAAAGATGTGAAAGCTTTGATTAAAACATCTGTTGAAAACGGTTCTGCAATGTCATTATTGCAGCGTGTTGATGAAGTGAACAACAATCAGAAATCTGTACTTGTAGATAAAATACAAGCTCATTTCGGAAAAGATTTGAAAGGGAAACAATTTGCGGTTTGGGGCTTGGCATTCAAACCAAATACTGATGATATGCGTGAGGCGCCTTCGGTTGTAATAATCAAAAAATTATTGGAACTCGGTGCAAAAGTTAAAGCTTATGATCCGGCTGCAATGGAAAATTCTAAGTTCTATTTGGATGACACAATTGAATACTGCGATGATCAATACAAAACGCTGCCCGGTTCTGAAGCGCTTCTCATTTTTACGGAGTGGAATGAATTTAGAAACCCGGATATGAATGAAGTTAACAGCAAATTGAATAACCCGGTTATTTTCGACGGAAGGAATATTTTTGATCCGAAGAAAATGGATGAACTTGGATTCACTTATTACAGTATCGGCAGACAGCCTATCAAAAAGTAAATTAAAACGGTTCCCGGATTACTAAATCGGGAGCCGGTTTCTATCCTCTGTAATCTTATTGCAACTTTTTTTACCTCGTGGAACTTGAAAATTGTATTCAACATTAGTAATTTACACATAATATGTGTGGAGGTCGTAATGACAAAAAATATAACTTTATCAATGGATAGCAACCTTATTAAAAGGGCGAGAGATTATGCAAAAAAAAGAGGCAAATCATTAAATTCGTTAATCCGCGAATTGCTGAATAAGGAGCTTACCGAAGTTACGGATAAGAAAATAAATGAAATGTTTTTATTGATGGACAAATCAAATGCTGATTCAAAGGGCAAAAAATGGAGCCGTGACGAATTATATGACTAAAAAAATATTTATTGATACCAACATTTTGATTTATTCTATTGACAAAGCCGACAGAAAGAAAAGAAAAATTGCGCGCGATTTACTAAGAGAAATTATTCACTTAAAGAGCGGAGTATTATCTACCCAAGTTTTACAAGAGTTTTATGTCGCTTCGACTAGAAAACTAAATGCTAAACCTAAAATTTCCAAAGAAATCATAAATTCGTTTACACTATTTGAAATAGTTGAGATTAATCTGTCAATGATCAATGACGCGATCGATTTAAGTGTCTCCCATAAGTTATCATTTTGGGATTCTTTAATAGTAATTTCTGCTTCGTATGCTAATTGTTCTACTATAGTTACAGAAGATCTGAACCATGGTCAAAGAATTCATGGAGTGGAAATATCCAATCCGTTTTAAATGATTAAGAACTTTATTTTCCCATCACTTTTTCATAGTAATTTATATACTGGGGAATGATAAGTTTCTTCTCAAAAACATTCACCGCACGGTTCCTGCTGTTTTCGGAAAACACTTTATACTTCTTATCATTTTTCAACAACTGAACAGTATATTTCGCCATTCTATCAATGTCGCCTATCTCGGCAATAAACCCTGTTTCATTATGAACGATCAATTCCGGTAAACCGCCGACAGACGTACTAACAACCGGAAGTCCACATGACATTCCTTCAAGAGCCGATAAGCCAAAACTCTCTGATTGAGAAGGCATAAGGAAAATATCGGAAGCTGAAAGTATCTCTACCAATCCATCCTGCTTCCCTAAAAAGATTACATCTTTTTGGAGATCCAACTCCCGTGCAAGTCGTTCACATTCCGATCTATCCGGACCGTCTCCGACTAATAACAGCTTGGTAGGAATTTGCTCTCTTACTTTATGCAAAACTCTTATTGCATCCGTAACTCTTTTAACCGGTCTAAAATTCGAGGTATGCACTAAAATTTTCTCACCATTCGGGGCAAGATGATTTCTAAAATTTTCATTAACATTTCTGGTGTAAGCTTCGCTGTCAATAAAATTATGAATCACCTCAATATCTTTATTGATGTGATAATTAGTTATGGTCTTTTCTTTTAAGAATCGAGAAACTGCCGTAACACCGTCACTCTCTTCAATACTAAATTTGACGAGAGGAAGAAATGATGGCTCTAATCCTACGAGGGTTATGTCCGTACCATGTAATGTTGTAATTATTTTTATGTCTGAGTTTTCTTTCTTTAGCACTTGCTTCGCTAGGTAAGCACTAACGGCATGCGGAATTGCATAATGAACGTGAATCAAATCAAGTTTTTCATATTCAATTACTTCCAGCATTTTACTTGTCAAAGATAACCCGTAAAGCTGCTGTTCAAAAAGCGGGTAACTGCTTATTTCAACTTCATGGAAATAAATATTTTCAACAAAGTGGCTTAACCTTCTTGGCAAGGCATAACTGATGAAATGTATTTCATGACCTAATGCAGCAAGTTCTTTTCCTAATTCTGTGGCAACAACACCGCTTCCGCCGTAAGTTGGGTAACACGTAATTCCAATTTTCATGTTAAATTATAATCTCTTTTTTATATTTCTGTTTGTGAGTAATCATTAAACAAGAAATCACAAAAACAAATTCAATTAATAAATAAATAGTTGTATTCAATATATGAAAATTCTAGTAATAGGTCATTCGGTAGTTGATAAGATTGAAGATAACTCCGGCATAAAGTGTCAACCCGGTGGTGTGTTTTATACATCTCTTGGTTTTAACCAAATGCTTGATAAAGAAGATGAACTTTACCTGCTGACCGCAATTGATGAGTCGAGTTATAATTATTTTAGTAAAGTTTATGACCGGGTAAATCTAGATTACTCAATTAAAACGGAAAAGATACCTGAAGTGTATTTGAGAATTAAAGAAGATGAAGATCGATATGAAGCATATTGTAATTTGAGTGATAAGCTTGATGTTTCGGTAATTGATGACTTCAACCAATTTGACGGAATATTTATAAATATGATTTCCGGATTTGATATTTCACTTGATGATTTAAAATATGTACGTAAAAATTATAATGGAAAGATTCACATTGATATTCATAGTCTTGCAAAAGGTGTTGTTGTTAAAACGGAACGTAAATACAGACCGGTTCCCGGTATAGAAGATTGGCTCAAAAATGTTGATATTATTCAAGCTAATGAAAATGAATTGAGAACCATATCAACCAAAGAAATTGAATTTAAAGCAGCGGATGAAATTTTGTTAAACGAGAATCAAATTCTTCTTATTACAAAAGGCAATAAAGGGAATAGATCTTTCATAAAAAGGAAGGACGGATTGAAATCATTTTTTGTGAAAGCAATTGATATTGAATCAATAAATTATGTCGGGTGCGGAGATATTTTTGGGTCGGTATTTTTTTATTCCTATATTCGAGGTCTGAATTTGTATGATTCGCAGAAAATTGCAAATAAGGCAGCCGGTGTAATTACAAGATATAATTCAATAGAAGAATTTTATATGATGAGAGAAGATTTAAATGGATAATTTGATTAAGAAAAGGATTTTGATTGTTGGATCAAATGGTATGCTTGGACAAAGAATAACCGAGTTTTATAAGAATAATAAATCCACGGAACTGATGTGTGTATCCGCAGAAGATAATTCCTATATCGAAGATGTTGAGTATAAAAAAATTGATATTGTTGATAAATCTGAAGTAAGAGATTTAATAATGGATTTTTTCCCTGATATAATAATCAATACTGCGGCTTACACTAATGTTGACGGTTGTGAAACCGAAAAAGAACTTTCGTGGAAAATAAATGTTACCGGTGTTTCTAACTTGGCGGTATATGCACAGACGGTTGACGCACATTTAATTCACATTTCTACTGATTATGTTTTTGACGGTAACGAGGGACCATACCAGGAAAATGATCTGCCTAATCCCATCAGTTATTACGGGAGAACCAAACTTGCAAGCGAAAATACAATCAGACCGAGCGGAACAAAATTTACAATTATTAGAACAAATGTTTTATTCGGACCTGCTAAACACGGCAGACCTGATTTCGTAAAATGGGTGGTGCAGAATTTACGGAGCGGTAAAGAAATTAAAATTGTAACCGACCAGATTAATAATCCAACCTACATTGATGATCTTGTTCAAGGAATAAGTAAAGCTGCCGAATATTTACGCGAAGGAATATATAATATTGGTGGACCGGAATTTTTATCACGTTATGATTTTACACTTAGAATTGCAGACTTTTTTAAGCTTGATAAAAAGTTGATCAAAAAAATATTTACTGAGGAATTAAACCAAGCAGCGCGCCGCCCGTTAAAATCGGGATTAATTATTCTGAAAGCCGAAACCGAACTTGGCTATAAACCTCATTCCATTGAGGACTCACTTCACGCGATGAAACAGGAACTGAAATTGTAATGGCAATCTTCGAAAGTTATGAAGTTATTCTATTTGACTTGGACGGCACAATTTATCGAGGAAACAAACTCATTCCAAATGCTGATAAAACAGTCAACTTTATTCTTGAAAAAGGCAAAACTGTTTTATTTGTTTCTAATAAAACAACCGGTACCGTTAATGATTATTATAATTTGTTGAAGAATTTTGAGATTCATGTAAATGTGGAGCAATTTATTAACGCAACTGTTGTGATTGAAAATTTTCTGCTTGAATATCACCGGCATCAAAAATTTTTCGCAATAGGGGAGAAGGTTTTTGTAGATGAGTTAGTAAAAAAAGGAATGAATTATTCTTCTGATCCCTCGGAAATAGATATTGTGATAATCACACTCGACCGTACTTTTAATTATGAAAAGCTGGAAATTGCAGCTAAAGCCCTGGAAAGTGGCGCCCGGTTTTATGCTGCGAATATCGATAATACATGTCCTGTTGAAGGTGGCGAAATTACAGATGCCGGTGCGGTGATCTCAGCTCTTGAAAAAAGAACCGGTAAAATTCTGGAAAAACATTTTGGCAAACCGTCGAAGTTTCTTTACAAAGAAATTCTGAAACGAGTAAATGGTCACAGAAGAATTTTACAAGTTGGTGACCGTGTAGAGACGGACATCGCAATGGGAAATAAATTCGGATTTGATACAGCATTGGTTTCTACCGGGGTAAAACATTTTAATGAGAATAGAAAAAGCCACATCCCAACCTACACAATCAATTCGGTTTTTGACCTTATAAAATAATTTTTACTTGCTTTCAAGTGAGAATAGTTATAAGTTTGTTATGAGCATATGCTCATAAATATTATGCCCAGACCAAAAAAACATAGAGTCACTTGCTGCAATCCGACAGCTTATTATTTCAAACCACGCGGGATACCCATGAGAGATTTATCGGAGAGTATTCTTGAAAAAGATGAATTCGAAGCTATTAAATTAGCTGATTTTGATAATCTCAGTCAAGAGCAGGCAGCGGCACAAATGAAAATCTCACGGGCAACTTTTGGACGGATTGTTCAAAAAGCAAGATATAAAATTGCCGACTCAATAATAAACGGCAAGGCAATAAAAATTTCATAATTTTTTATCCGGAGGATAAAATGAAGTTAGCAATAGCGACTGATGATTACAAAGTAGTAACCGGTCATGTTGGAAGATGCAAAGGATTTTTGGTGATTGATGTTGAAGATGGTGAAATTAAAAACGTTGAAGAAAGACCAAACACATTTACAAGTCATCACAGGCAGGAAGGGGGCAGTCATCGGCATGGTAACGGTCATGGAGCAGGACACGGGCATCACAGGCTGGCAGAGGGGTTGAGCGATTGCAGTCATTTAATTTGCTGCGGCTGCGGATGGCGCTTGGTTGATGACCTGAAACAATTCAATATCGAACCGGTATTAACAAACGAACAGGATGCCAGAGAAGCTGCAATTAAATTTGAAAAGGGCGAACTGGATATATTTGAAGATAATGTCTGTACAGCTCACTAAGCTAAAATTGTTTTTCCGGTTTTTGCCTTATAAGGTGAAGACCGGAAGTTCTTTCATTTCAACTTCAGCATTACTCAGACTTCCTAAACAAATAAAGCCTATTGTAATTTTCATTTCTAATAATTAATTTCTTTTCCATAACTCAAAAAAGCGGTAAGAATTTAGCAATCTATTAATTTTATCGGAATTTATTCATCTTATGTTATATAACAGAGCAGTCAAAATAGCGTTATGGATAATAGCCGTTATATTCTTGACAGCCGCATGTAAGAATGACCGGAATAATTCAAATTCCGGGTATGACCCTGTTGATTTCGATTTTGCAAAAATTAAAGAACGCGGAAAATTAATTGCATTAACCGGCTATAATGCTTACAGCTATTTCATTTACCGCGGTCAGCCGATGGGATATGAATATGAACTAGTTAACCGTTTAGCCGATTTCCTAGATGTTGAAGTTGAATTTAAGGTTGAGAAAAATATTGAAAAAATGTTCAATATGTTAAATGAGGGTGAGGGAGATTTAATAGCATTTAATTTAACGGTGACAAAAGGCAGAAGTCAAAAGGTTGCATTTACTCATCATCATAATATAACAAAGCAGGTGCTTGTTCAACGGCGCCCCGAAAATTGGAGGCGAATGCGGATTCATGAAATTGAGAAAGAGTTGATTCGCAGCCCGCTTCAATTAATCGGAAAAACCGTCCACATCAGAAAAAACTCAGCTTATCACGAAAGATTGGAGAACCTTTCTAATGAAATAGGCGGTGAAATTAAAATAGTTGAAGCCGATCCTGATGAGACGACTGAATCATTAATCGATATGGTTGCTTCCGGTGAAATTGATTATACAATATCAGATGAAAACATTGCGGAACTGAGTCAATCTCAATACCCTGATATTGATATCACAACGGAAATTTCATTCCCACAAAAAATTGCTTGGGCTGTTAGAAAAAATTCTACAACGCTGCTTGATACAATCAATATTTGGATTGAAGAAATGCGGAAGCAGAATGATTATTACGTTATTTATTCAAAATATTATAAGAATAGAAATGCATTCAGACGCAGAACCGAAAGTGAATATTTCTCGAAGAACGGAAGTAAGATTTCAAAATATGATGACTTAATTAAAGAATATGCACAAGAACTGGGGTGGGATTGGAGAATTTTAGCATCGCTAATTTACCAGGAATCACAATTCGACCCGACTGCAAAATCTTGGGCAGGCGCTCAAGGATTGATGCAGCTTATGCCGGCAACCGCTAAACAATATGGAGTTGAGGATGTTACAAATCCATATCAAAATTTACGAGCGGGAATAAATTACTTGAAATGGCTGGATAATTATTGGAAGGAATATGTTGCCGACCAAAACGAACGGATTAAGTTTGTGCTGGCGTCTTATAATATCGGGCTCGGACACATTCAAGATGCGATGCGTTTAGCCGAAAAATATGACGGCGATCCCGAAACATGGTATGATAATGTTGAAAAATTTCTGTTGAGCAAATCCAAAAAAAAATATTATAACGATCCTGTTGTCAGGAACGGGTATGCGTTGGGCAGGGAAACTTCAAAATACGTGCGAGAAATTTTTGAACGCTACGAGCATTATCTCCAATTCATCAGTTAATCAATCATTCAATCAATCATTCGCTAATCCGCGAATCCGCTAATTTTTACCAACCGTCCTGTCCTCCGTAGCTTCAGCGTAGGGGGAAGCCTTGGCGAAGGTTGGCGTAAATCCACTCAAACCAACTTTCTCGCAACGGCGCAGCGAACGCAACGTAATGGAAAGCAAATAAACTATCTTGTCTTTGTAGAGCGGACTTTAGTTCGCTTATGCTTGAGCGAAATAAATCTTGCCTGCCCCGGCAAAGTCGGGTAAACTCGGTAGTCAACAGAATTCATTCGACGGAATTCGATCGACAGAACTCCTCACAATCTGACGAGCAGACGGGCTCCACAATCATTTTAGCAATCTCTATTCCATCTTTGCGATTGATTTTAATCGGCTGTTCCGGAATCTCAATAAAAGCCATGAATGCGCGAGTGGTTGTTCAGTTATGTAGAGCCGATTGCCTGATCGGGCAAAAAATTCTTTCATTCAAATTAATTTTAGCGATTCAGCGAATCGCTCTACAATTATTTAATATGAGCGGGTCTTGAAAACCTTTATCCGTCGTAACCAGCAAGTGTAGGCGGGATTTCCCGACACAGCAGCTATTTAAACGGGTAAGCCGAAATGACAATCTTTGATTTTATCAGGGCTTGCGTGGAGATTTGATTAACGAGATATTGATTCTCGAACATCGTAGATGTTCAAATTTTTGTAGAGAACCATTTTCATTAACAATCAGTTCATTGGAGATGATCCATAAAATTATATTCACAAATTGTTTTCAATTATAAATCCTCTACAAGGATTAAATCATACGGTTATTTCATCAGTCTACAGTAATTTCAACCTCTACGAGGTTAGCTATTCCAAAATTTGTTGTTGAAAAGGCGAAAGGGAGATAAGGAGAAGTGGAAACGATAGGGAAAAATAGTCATTGTTTACATAACACTTGAGTGAGATGTAAAGTAGAGGCGAAATTCATGTTTTATTTAGTTTTCAGATTTAGTTTATAACTCGGGTGTCGGGAACCTTTATCCGCCGAAACTGACAAGTGTAGGTGGGATTTCCCGACACTTTGACTATGTTTTATCGTCAAGGTGTTAGCCTTGACGCCCGAGATATTCAAGAACTCATTCCCCACTCGGAACAATGCTGTCAATTTAAGGATAGTTGGGCTAAAGCCCGGTTACATTTTCTTGTTTTTTTATCTCCGCCATAAATGACGGAGCTATATATTTTTTCATCTTTTCTCATTTTGTTGTAAATGAAGATTTTTTTTTGATACCATTAAGTTGACAGCAAGAGGGGAAAAGTTGGGGTGAGTTAAGAATTGCATTTTAGCAATCTCTATTCCACCTTTGCGATTGATTTTAATCGGCTGTTCCGGAATCTCAATAAAAGCCATGAATGCGCGAGTGGTTGTTCAGTTATGTAGAGCCAATCGCCTGATCGGCTCTAAAAATTCTTTCATTTAATTTAATTTTAGCGATTCAGCGAATCGCTCTACAATTATTTCATCAACACAAACTTTTTACTCGCCGAAAACTCACCCGCTGTAATCCTGTAAATGTAAACACCGCTGGAAAGTTTGCTGCCGTCAAATGTGAACTCGTATCTTCCTTGTGATTGGTGTTTGTTCACTAGGGTTTGTATTTCTCTGCCGAGTATGTCGTACAGTTTTATGACTACTCTTCCCTCTTTTGGAATCTGATAAACTATGTTTGTTGTGGGGTTGAAGGGATTAGGATAGTTTTCATACAATTTAAATGATAGTATTTCGTTATCTCCATCATGTATTGAAGTAACATTCTCATAATAGAAAGCCGGCTGCATCGTCATTGTTATTGAATTTCCATATTCGTCTTCTGCATATGTTTTTAAAGAATAGAATCCACTGTTTAACTCCGGCAGTGTTGAATAGTAATAACCATCGTTAATTATATGTTCAATTTCCTGCCAGGTTGTATCATCCTCAGAATTATAAAATAAACTGTACATGGAAATTTTACTAGAATCCGTAAGTTTTATGCGCACAATATTATAACGATCGGAATAGAACTTATTGGTTATTACATTATCAGTCAGCATCTGGAAAGAATTAAATCTAGGCGGATTTTTATCTTCTAAATTTGTATTAAAAGATGCAACAGCCTTTGTAAAAGCCTCAACACCAAGTAGTTCGCTGTGGTTATTCATAACAATTACTTTATACGAATCGGGCTGAGCAGGAAAGGTTAAACTGTCTATTGGAAAACCTAAACCTAAGAAATAACCGCCCCAATTTGGATAAAGATTTCTAGTAAATATAATACTTTCTTGTTTCTGAACTTCTATGTAAATAGGAAATTGTCTTAACACATCATTTGTCTGAGAAAGGAATAATTGATGATAATTTTGGGTTTTCCATTCACCCCTTATTTTTAGAGAATCATCTATATTTCTAAATTCGCCGAACCAGTAAGTTGGAGTTGTAGCTAATAAAACATCCTCATTTTCCGAAACAATTATAGGATTCTTTATATCTGTGGCAAAATTAAAGCCCAATACTTTACTGCCTGTTAAACGAAGTTTTGGACTTACAAAATTTTCAATGTTTTTATCCAATTTTATCGTATGATAAAACTTTGATGTATATAAATTAATATCGGAAGTTGTGTCTTGATATATACTAATTTGTATAGGGAATTCGTATGGAGGATCGTCTAATATAAAATGTGAAAATGGAAAAAAGGCAATTTGTATTCGATAGTGATCTAAGGTATCCGGGAAATAATAATTAAAATCGGCATGTGCAAGGTCTGCAGGATCATTTTGAATAATTTGATCATCCTGTGTATCGACAAACTCATTATTTATCAAATATAAATCACCGTTATTTTGGGGTTGCTTTCCTTTTATAAACCATTCAAATGTAAATATCGGTGGTATTTGGTTATAGTACAAATCAAATTCACTTGTTGAAAGCGATGCATGACTAAGTCCGAATCTGAAATTATCAAATAAGTTAAATGTTATTTCGAAAGTGACTTGATTAAGAATTAATTCCTCATTATCAGCCCTAAGTAGCTTCAGTTTCTTCAGCTTACTAGCTTCGGTTATATCAATTTCAATCTGTTCATTGCAATTTACCATAATTTGTTTAATAAAGACCATATTTCTGTTTACAAAACTGGGATTATAATTTATCGTAAGAATAGTATATCTGCCATCGGGTAATGAAACACTATAAAATGAACTTTCAATATAATCAGTTAGTTGAAAACCTTTATCACTTATAATCCAAACAAACGGCATTTCAAAATTAGCTTTTATTGTAAGTGTATAATAATCTTTATCAAGTTCCTTATTTTCTATTAAAATCCCCCCCTCTTCAGACTTTATTATTTTGTTTTGGGCGATTGTTACACAATTAATATTATCTGAAAAAATTTTTTCTTGTCCGTAAAGATTGCTTGCAAAAAACATTGCCATAATTAGAAAGGTAACTATCACTATATTAATTTGTTTTAAAACTGATTTGATATACCGTATCATGTTTATAAATCCTCCATGCCTTTTATATTATTTGGAAAGTTCACACAAATTTTCCAACCCGCATGAACTTTCCATTTTTATTTAATAATTGCTTCTAAAGCAATAAGTGCTCTGCTTTCTAGCTTAAACAGAATATTGTATAAAAATGAAGATATATTTATCACAAAACATGGTATTTATATTGTTTTATTCTACAAATCAAAAAATATTTTGGATTTATATTAAATTGAGAGTATTCTGTGAAAATAGAAGTGAGTATGACACGGTATTTTTATAAAAAGTATTCAAGTATTTATTGTTCACTATTTATATACCTTGTGTTACAGTTAAGATGAAAGTAAAAAAAATATTTTTCCAAAGCAAGTGCTGAAATTTATCCATAGGCATCGAATACTATTACCTGCATTGAATGAATTAAATAGGCAAAAAGATTTCAGAGATTAGAGATCAAATTACATCTAATAACCGGTTTCGGGAACCGCAAAACTCCAACGGTTTTGTAATTCTAATGCGGCAGTTTGTGTATATTGATAAAACCAGAATCTCAAGAATAGTTGCGGATGCGCCGATAGTTAATTAATTTATTTATTGAGTCATTGAGTCATTGAGTCATTGGGTCATTAAATCAATAGGTCATTGAGTTACTTAGGATTGGCGAGTTTATTATTGATTATTGCAAAAGCTTTGTGCAATAAATATATAACCAAAGTAAATCATCCAACCAATTCATTCATTAAATCAATCAATCATTCATTCATTCAAGGCTTTTGAACTTATTTGCCGACCAGAATTAATTGCGGGCAAAGGATTTATTTCTTGCTCCCCTTTTTAACATCAAAATACTTTCTTATCTTTTAGATCGAATTATTAAACTGAGAGTCAGATATGATATCAAACGGTAATGATCCAATTTGGAAATTAATGGGAGCGCTATTTCGTCCGCATCCTTGGCATGGTTTATCAATTGGTGAGGGTTCGCCTGAAAAAGTTAGAGCATTTATTGAGATCGTACCGACCGATACGATGAAATATGAAATAGATAAAGTCTCGGGATACTTAAAAGTAGACCGCCCGCAGAGGTTCTCGAATGTTTGTCCCACTCTATACGGACTCGTACCTCAAACATACTGCGCTCGAAGAGTGGCGGAGTTCTGCATGCAGAAATCAGAAAGAAGCGGCATTGTGGGCGATGGCGATCCGCTTGATATATGCGTACTAGCCGAAAAAACAATTAACCGGGGCGGCATTATTCTGAATACCATCCCGATCGGTGGATTTAGAATGATTGACGGGAACGAAGCAGATGATAAAATTATTGCAGTAATGAAAGACGATGCCATATATGGAAATTATAAAGACATTTCCGATTGCGGTATTTCTATTGTTGAGCGGTTGAAACATTATTTCCTAACCTATAAGAATATTCCAGGCGAAATGAAGCATAATGTTGAGATCACAGATACGTATGGAAGAAGTGAAGCTTTTGAAGTTATTAGAAGAAGTCAGGAAGATTACCGGGAGAAGTTCGGGAAAATTGAAGAAATACTAAAAACTTTTATGGAAGAATTAAAGATCAATTAAGCGGTTCGTTTCCTTGTATAAATTTGGGTAAGAAAGTAGAGTAAAGTATTTTCATGTAATAGATTTGGGATTAACAATGAGTGACATTTTAAGCAATTGGGAAGCGATAGGAGCAATTATTGGTATCATTGCCATTATTGGCGCTGTAATAAACTGGCTTATTCAACAGCGATCATCAGCATCTATAAAGAAAGAACTGCAGTTAATTGACAGAACTTTTTACAAATATTTAAGTGCACCGGACGAGTGCTTCCACGAGCTTCTTCTTCAAAGAATGAAATTAAGCAAGAAGTTAAAGGAAGAACGTGTTGATCCCCAAATATTTACAACCCTGGAACAGCGAATAAATAGTTACATCTCACAGCTTACGTTCCGTGAAATTAAATCGAAGTATAATCTCAACGATAGTTTTAAGCAGAATTTATTGAATGCGCTGGCAGACGGACAAATTTCAGTTGAAGAAATGTTTGTGCTTAAAAATGAGATTCAGAAAAATGAACATCTTCAGGAAAATGAAAAAATTCAATTGATGAAGGATCTTGAGAAATTTCAGAGTGAAGCTGTTGAGAGAATGCCCGATTCTGTAGGAAACGGAAGTATTGATGAGAATCCCAAAAAGAAAAATATTCTCTCAATTGCATTGCTGGGCGGCGGAATCTTGATTGTACTTGTTTTCGTGGGATTGATGATGTTTGAAGAGGGAGAAGAAGTAAGTAAGGCAGACGAGGAAACTGCCGTGGTTGAAACTCAAGATTTAGAAGCAATAACGAATGAAAGTGAAGAGCCAATTGCAGTAAATTCAGAAGCGCCTGCCGAAATTGAGGAAGCAGAGAATGAAAACACAGTTCCTGTAGAAGAAACAAAAACTACAGAGGCTGAACCGGAATCGGTGAAAGCAGTTAAACCGGTAGTCGAAACTCCCAAAGAAGAAAAACCAAAATTGCCGATGTATGATGAAATGATATATGTGCAGGGCGGAACCTTTTCAATGGGAAGTGATATCGGCAGCAATGATGAAAAACCTGTACATACGATTTCAGTTAGTGGTTTTTCAATCCGTAAGTATGAAGTTAGTCAGCGCGAATGGAAAACCGTTATGGGAAGCAGGATTTCCGCAGCGGCAGGTTTTATAAGTGAAGATTACCCGGCAATAAATGTGAGCTGGTACGATGCAGTAAAATTTTGTAATAAAAAAAGTCAGAGTGAAGGGTTGAGTCCATGTTATACAATAAGCGGTACAAACGTAACATGTGATTTTTCAAAAAATGGATACAGGCTTCCGACCGAAGCAGAATGGGAGTATGCGGCAACCGGTGGAAAGAAGAATCAAGGTTTCAAATTCAGCGGCGCTGATGATTTGAAAAGTGTCGGGTGGACTAAAAAAGATGCTTTGAGTAATGTGATGGAATTGGGTAAAAAGGGTCCAAATCAATCGGGGATTTTTGATATGAGTGGCAATGCTGCCGAATGGTGCTGGGATTGGTTTAAACGAGGTTACTATTCTACTGCCGAGGGATCAGATCCAAAAGGACCCGAAAGCGGCAGCTATAAAATCGTAAGAGGCGGTTCCTGGAAAGATGATGCTTATGATTGTCGTACTACTTACAGGGAGTGGGAATCGCCGACTTTCAAAGAAAACACAATTGGTTTTAGAATGGTTAGACGATAAAATATAATTCATAAATCACAACTTTTTATTTCCTGGGTAACTTCCTAAATTACTTCATTGAGAAATTACTTTTATTGAAATCCGGAGCAGATAATGAAAAACGTTTTAATTTTAGGTGCCGGGCAAAGCACCCCTTTTCTAATCACATTCATGTTAAAAGAAGCTGAAAAAAATGATTGGTATGTAACTGTTTGTGATCGTGATTATGAAATGGCAGCAATGAGAATTAACGGTCACCCGCGGGGCAATGCCGTTGAATTTGATGTTAACGATGCGATTTTAAGGCAGACGCAAATTCAGAATTCGGATATAGTTATTAACCTGCTGGCTCCTGTTTTTCAATATACAGTTGCAGTTGACTGTATTCAATACGAGAAACCTTGTATCACTGCTTCTTATGAGGACAACAGGATGAGGGATCTCAATAAAGATGCATTGCGTAAAAATATTTTGATACTAAATGAAATGGGACTCGATCCCGGTATTGATCATATGAGTGCAATGAAAATGATAGATGAAGTTCGGGATAATGGAGGTATAATAAGGAGCTTCTGTTCTTACGGCAGTGGATTGCCTGCGCCGAATGTTGAGTCCAATCCTTTGCGATACTGCATAACCTGGAATCCGCGCAATATTGCAATGGCGGGAGAAAAGGGCGCGCAATACATGGAAAATGATAATATAAAGGTTGTACCGCATCATGAAGTTTTCCGGCGCACATGGCAGGTTGACGTTGACGATGTCGGCACTTTTGAAGCATATCCCAATAGAGATTCTCTGGTTTATTTGGACACATTCAGTCTTAAGCACGCTCATACGATGATCCGCGGAACACTTAGATATCCCGGTTGGAGCGAGACATGGCTGCAGATAATTAAGCTGGGTATGCCGAATGAAAACATGCGTATACCAAATCTCAACAAAAAAACCTTCGCTGAATTTACCGAGATGTTTGTCCCATTGAATGCAAACGGTACGAAGTTATCTCAGAGAGTTGCAAATTATTTGGGAATAAGTCCTACTGGAAAAATAACCGAAAATTTAAGATGGCTAGGATTATTCAGCGATGAAAAAATTCCTGGCAATCCTCAAACCGCCGCCGATGTGCTGATTGATCTGCTTCAGCAGAAATTACCTTTACCCAAAGGGGCACATGATATGGTAGCGTTGATTCATGAACTGGAAGTTGAATACCCCGAAAAAAATGAAAAAGAAATTATCACATCTACTTTTGTTGAATATGGTGATGGAAATGGAATTACTGCAATAGCGAAAACAGTTGGAATGCCTGCAGCTATTGCCGCGAAATTAATTTTACAAGGTGAACTGCCTTTAACCGGCTGTCACATTCCAATTCATCCTACAATATACACACGCGTACTTGATGAATTGAAAACGGAAGGATTAAAATTTATTGAGACAAAAAAGAAGTTGAATGGATTTGTTTAATCAATTTTCAAGAGAGGTGATAAAAATTTTCCACAAAAATTTTGCCGCAGCAATTTGGTCAATCTCCTTATTGCTGAACCCGATTCTATTTCCGAATTTTCCCATCTCTGAAATATTTAAGTACATCTTTTCGCTATCATTTTCCACAGTTATCCATTGAGAGTAAGTGTTATCTCTATCCACACTCTCAAAATCGTGTGAAAATGCAATACTTGGGTTTTGGGGAGTTCCCGCCGGATTCTCTTTCAACCAAACTTTAGCCTTACATTTTATTGTCTCATTATTTTCAATAAAGCATGCGAATTTATTTTCATCAATCAGCTCAATGTTTGTCTTTAATTGGGGATGTTTTGATCTAAGCAAATCCAAAGCATTCTGAAAATATTCACTTAAGTATAAAAATGTATCCATAATAAATTGATTTTTATCTTCGGGTGTAAATTCCACAGCCTTCTTAAGTTCAGGTAAATCGGGGATTGATAAGTCGGTAAATGCGGAAGACTTTTTAGATTGATGATTTTCTTCATTAACAATCGATTCATGCATCCAGCTCAATTTATACAGGTTCATTTCGCCATATTCTTTAGCCAGCCTTTCCTTTCCTACCAGCTTAGCTTTGATTTTGAGATTGTCTTCATCCATCAAATGTTCATAGAATCTTTGTGAACAGTAAACTTGATTCGGCGCAACAATAGGTTCTATCCTTGATGCTATGTCAATTCCTTTCCCAAGCACTTCAACTGTTTTATGGTTTTCAACTTTTAATGTAATACGCTGAATGTGCAGCCCGATTCTTATACTAAGTTCATCCGGGAACCCGGCTCTCCTCCAATTTGTATTTCGGATTTCGTCACGGATTTTTAATGCAATCTCAGCCAAATCAATCGGATCATAACTGCATATTAAAAGTCCGTCTCCCCATGTATTGCTGAAAAAATAATTTTCATTATCCAGATAGAGGTCTTGAATTTGCCTGTATTTATTAAAAATTTTTTCTTTCAGTTCATCACTTTCTATTCTTGAGTATCCAACAAGATCAGCAAATAGAATCGATGAAATTTGACTTATGCTTTGCATACAGTACCCGGTTTATAATAACACTTATTATCGCAAAAAATACAATAATATTCAGTTACCTAAGTCACAATCGACCGCAAAAAAATAATGATGAAGTTTAAGTCGTCATTCCCACATTAGCGGGAATGACAATTAAATGAACTCTGGTTTAGACAATCGTAAAAAAACTTCCGATTATAAATTCATCTCCAACCCGGCATAAAAACTTCTCCCCAGTGAACCGTAAAACAACACCTCTTCATAATACTTGTCGAAAATATTTTCAATGCGACCGGTTATTTTTAGGAAATCATAAATTTTATATGAAGCCGCAAAATTAAATAAAGTGTAATCGGAAAGTGCTACTCTTGAAACCGGGAAGGTTGAAAAATCTTTATCGTCTCTTTTGCCCTTGTATCGAGCCGAAGCATTAAAATTCAACTCTTCATTGAATTGATAGTTGACGGACAAATTTGCTGTATGCTTGGCTCTCCTTAACAACGGCATCTCATAATCTGCGCTTTCCGGACTCACATCCTCGGTTTCATTAAAAGTATAATTGGCATTAATATCAATCTTTGGTATTAATTTAAAATTGACAAATGCTTCAATTCCGGAAGACCTAGCTTCTGCAATATTTATTGTCTTGAAATTTTCATCAAACCCGAATAGATCGGAAAAATTAGAATAGAAATAGGTAACACCTATTGAGATGTTTTGATTAGCAAAAAATTGTTCAATACCCGCATCCCAGCCGCGGCTCTTTTCAGGTCTCAATTCGGGATTTCCAAACATCGGATCATTAAGATAATACAATGAAGGAGCTTTAAAACCTGTACCGTATGTGAATTTCACTTTCGTATTAGTTTTGCTGATATAATATGCTGTTGCAAAACGATAAGTCGTAACACCGCCAAACCGTTCGTGATCATCATAACGTATACCGATAGTACTAAAAAGTGAATTAAATAAATTTATTTGATCATGCAGATAATATCCCGTAGTTCTTGCCCGGCTGACAGGGAAAAAACTATTATATTCACCCCAAGCGCTTGTTGAATAGTAATCAGTATTTGCTTTTTCCAATTCAGTTTCAATGCCCAGTGTAAACCGGTTGTTTTTGAGTATGTCGATTGTATTCTGCCAATCGAATTTAGTTTTTGCCGCATGAGTATAATTATAAGATGAGACATCCGGACGCACATCATCAACCGCATCACCCGAATGAGTAAGCCTGCGCAGAAATGAAGCGGAAAATTTTTGTTCCCACCCCAATTGGGGAATGTCATAATTTAATTCACCTTTGTACAACTGTTCTTCTAAATTATAATAGAAATTCGGATCGTCACCGAGTCTATCAAACTGGTCAAGATCACTTTTAGAATAGCTGTACCGGTAGTTTAAGTTGAGCTTGAGATTATTAATTATGTTCATCCCGAGTTTTGCATTTACCATATCATTCTGAAATTTATCTGTTTCAACATTTCCGTATTTTGAACTGATTGATGAAATACCGTCTGTGCTAAGCCGGGAAATATTAACTAAGTAATTGAAAACACTATAACTGCCGCTTGCATTAATTCCGGCTTTATAATAATTATTTGATCCGCCTTCAGTACTGATATTCAGCTTTTGTTTTCCGCCGCCGGTTTTTGTGATTATATTAATAACTCCCGCCATTGCGTCGGAGCCGTAAAGTGTGCTTTGCGGTCCCCTGACAATTTCAATTCTTTCAATATTATTGGACTGCAGGGACGAAAGGTCATAGATATTATTCGGTGTTGATGGATCATTCATCTCTACGCCGTCAATTAAAACAAGTGCATGACCGGGATTTGCTCCGCGTATAAATACGTTACTCAATTTGCCGGGGCCGCCTTGCTGCACAATTGAAATTCCAGGAACTTCTCTCAAAATATCAACAACGTTATTTTTTTGTTTCCTTGAAATCTCTTCACTGGTAATCACCGAAAGTGAACTGGCGAGTTCTCGCAGCGGTGTTTCTGTTTTTGTTGCAGTTATTACAATCTCGGAAAGATCGACTTTCATCGTATCTTTTTGAGCAAAAATAGTTGATGCGGTTACGAAGAAAATGAGTGTAATAAAATATTTCATAGAAGTTACTCCTTTTTTTAAGTGTAACTTCGTGGGACTTTGGGTTAAACAGAGTTGTTAAGCCAACAATGTTAATCCAACCTTTCCCGCGAAGGTTGATTTAATGTGAACATTACGGCAGGTCTCCTGGCTTAGAACAAAAATTAACGCCTTCCCATCCAATTAAAGAATAGTGGCATATTGTTAATTCTTAACGTTCATCACAGTTGCGGGGCAGCACCGGAATTAAAACACCGGTTTCCCTATTAAGTGACTCACTTCAATATATGCACCTACACCAAACTTCTTACTCTTACTCTTATTCTTACTCCCGGAATATTTATTACCAGCAAAATTAAGATTAATCAATATCCAAGATTAAGATAAAGCTTATGAAGTGTATGATGTGTGTAGGAATAACATCATAAAGTGAGTGTCTTATATCACACCGTAAATATTTCAATGAGCTGCACTAAGTTAGAAAAGTACCTGCTTAAGTGCAATTGATTAAATTGAATATGATATTAAATAATGAATGAGAGTTTGAGATTTTCGCCTGCCTGCAGCAGCCTTTCGGCAAAGGGGCTGTGAAAATGTTAATTGTAAAGCCCGCCAACTCGACAGACTCTACAATTTTCACACAATCTCTAAAGCCAGGTTTATAAGGGAATGATCTTTTTGGTGTGGACCAATGCTTTCAACTTAAGAATTGAACTGAGCAGCTCGACTATGGTCGAAGTCTACGAAAATATCATACTAATTAAAATCTTATTCGATGATGAGACTTTTGGTTATTTAATTAAACTTCTTCTCGTCATAAAATCCCGATGGGATTGAATGTGAATAGAGAATGTATATAATATTGAGTAACACAACCCCAACGGGGTTGAATATGTTCTTTCATATTCAACCACTCCGTGGTTGTTTTTCCTTTCTCAATATAGGCTATTCATATTGAACCCCTATCGGGGTTCAAAAACATTTTAACCCAGCCTCTCTATGCCTTTGCTCTCTGCGCTATGCTCTATGCTCTCTGCCTTTCACCCTTCTTCTTAAATAATATATTGTTTCGTAATAGATCGCAGATAGATATTCAATGAGCGGCAGGTTTATAGTATTTACGACTGATTTCACTAAGTTGACAGAACTGGGTGTAGACCAATGGAGATAATAGTTTTTTACCAAACTGCCTTCATGAATATTTGCCCATACCAAACAAAATGCTGCAGAATGGAATTAAAATGTATCATTGAAATGAGGAAATTTATCTTTTGATATTAGTATCTAATAGCCTTATTTTTCAGTTGTTCATATATTGATGAAATCAGAAATTTAAAGATCATTCCAAAGTAAATTATGCTGTTAGTCTACAAAGAAGCTTACCAAAAATACAATTCAATAAAATCTGGAGGCAGTTAATGAGCTGGCTTGTTCAAAGCTTAAATTCATCTATCGGTAAAAAGTTCGTAATGGCCGTAACAGGTATCTGCTTAATATTGTTTTTAATAATTCACCTTGCAGGTAATCTTACATTATTCATCGGTCCGAAAACTTTCGATGGATATGTTCACACTCTAGAAGTCGTTAAACCGCTTATTAGAGTTATTGAAGTAATACTTGGACTTATTTTCATATTTCACATTTTCAACGGAACTAAGTTGTGGCTGGAAAATAGAAAGGCAAAATCCACTAAATACAAAGTGAATGCCGCATCTGAAAATTCTTCTATTTTTTCCAGGTTTATGTTCCAAACAGGAAGCATTGTATTTATCTTTTTGATTATTCACCTGGTAACTTTCTGGGCGGCTTTCAACTTTACTGGTCACCCCGAAACAAAAGCATTTGAATTTTATCAAATTGTTGTTTACTGGTTCCAGAATGAAATCTATGCCGGGTTTTATATTTTCGCAATGATTTTGTTGGGATTTCATTTGAATCACGGTTTCCAAAGTGCATTCCAGACATTCGGATGGAACAACAGCAAATATTTCCCGTTGATTCAGAAACTGGGGACATTGTATGCGATAATAATGGCGGTTGGATTCGCATCAATTCCTATTTACTTTTTAATTACGGGAGGTAACTAATGAAATTAAATATGAATATACCCGAAGGTCACATTTCGGAAAAATGGACGAATCACAAATTTAATATGAAGCTTGTTAATCCGGCTAACAAAAGAAAGTTTGATGTGATTGTTGTCGGAACAGGATTAGCAGGCGCCGCCGCTGCTGCAACATTAGGCGAACTTGGATACAAAGTAAAAGCATTTACGTATCATGATTCAAGTCGAAGAGCACATTCTATTGCCGCACAGGGTGGAATTAATGCGGCTAAGAATTATCAGAATGACGGCGATTCGATTTATAGATTGTTTTATGATACCGTGAAGGGTGGAGATTTCAGATCACGTGAAGCAAACGTTCATAGGCTCGCTGAAGTTAGCAACAATATTATTGATCAATGTGTAGCCCAGGGCGTACCATTTGCAAGAGAATACGGCGGAACATTAGCAAACCGATCATTCGGCGGCGCACAGGTTTCACGAACATTTTACGCCCGCGGCGAAACGGGTCAGCAATTACTACTTGGAGCATACAGCTCGTTTAATCGTCAGGTTAAACTTGGAAATGTTCAGGTTTACCACAGAAAAGAAATGCTTGATTTAGTTTTGGCTGACGGAAGGGCTGTCGGTATTACAGTTCGTGATTTAGTTGACGGAAAGGTTGAAAGTTTTTCCGCTCAAGCAGTGATTCTTGCAACCGGCGGATATTCAAATGTATTCTTCCTTTCAACCAGTGCAATGAACTGCAACGCAACTGCAATTTGGCGGGCGCATAAAAAAGGTGCTGCTTTTGCAAATCCGTGTTACACTCAGATTCATCCTACATGTTTACCTGTTCATGGAGAAGGTCAATCTAAATTAGTACTGATGAGTGAAAGTTTGAGAAATGACGGAAGAATTTGGGTGCCGGCAAAACCAGGTGATCACAGACCTCCCGGGGAAATTCCCGAAGATGAAAGGGATTACTATCTCGAAAGAAGATACCCGTCGTTCGGCAATCTTGCACCAAGAGATATTTCATCACGAAGTGCAAAATATGTCTGCGACGAAGGTAAGGGAGTTAACGGCGGCAAAGCTGTTTATCTTGATTTTGCAGATGCAATAAACAGGATAGGTGAAGACGCTGTTAGAGATAAATACGGTAATCTTTTTGAAATGTATGAAAACATCACAGGTGAAAATCCTTATAAAGTGCCGATGAAAATTTATCCCGCACCACATTACACGATGGGCGGATTATGGGTTGATTATAATTTGATGAGCAATATTCCCGGTTTGTTTGTAACCGGTGAAGCAAACTTTTCAGATCACGGAGCCAACAGGTTGGGAGCGAGCGCTTTAATGCAGGGTCTTGCCGACGGTTATTTTATTGTGCCTTATACTATCGGAAATTATTTCGGAAGTGAGAAGCCGGAAAAGGTTGATGTAAACAGACCGGAATTTAAAGAAGCTGAACAAAATGTTAAAGACGGAACGAATAAACTTCTCTCAATTAACGGATCACAAACGGTTGATGAAATTCACAAAAAGCTAGGTCATTTATTGATTGATAAAGTCGGGATGTCGCGCGATGAAGCAGGTTTGAAACAAGTAATTGAAGATATCAGAAAACTTCGCGACGAATTTTGGAGCGATGTTAAAGTGACCGGTAAAGCCGAAGATTTAAATCAAAACCTTGAACGTGCAGGAAGGGTTGCCGATTTTCTGGAACTCGGAGAATTAATGGCAGTCGATTCACTGAAACGCGACGAATCATGCGGAGCACATTTCCGCGAGGAACACCAAACACCGGACGGCGAGGCAATACGTAACGATGAAGATTTTTCATACGTTGCTGCCTGGGAATATGTGGAACCGGGCAAATGGAATCTTCACAAAGAGGATCTTAAATTCGAATTTGTTGAATTAGCTACGAGGAGTTATAAGTAATGAGCGAAAAAAACATTAATTTGAAATTACATATATGGCGGCAGGAATCTCCGTCGGCTAAAGGTAGTTTTGAAGAATTTAAAGTCTCCGTATCTCCTCATGCTTCAATTCTTGAAATGCTGGATGACTTGAACAATAGATTGGAAAAGGAAGGGAAGATTCCAATATCTTTTGAAAGTGATTGCCGTGAAGGTATTTGCGGTACGTGCGGACTTGTAGTAAACGGTCATCCACACGGACCATTACCCAAAACCGCAACATGCCAACTGCACATGAGAAATTTTAAAGACGGTGAAACTTTATACATCGAACCGTTCCGCGCTAAAGCATTCCCGGTAATGAAAGATCTGATTGTTGACCGTGTGGGATTTGAAAAAATTCAGCAAGCCGGTGGATACGTTTCATTTAACACCGGCAGCGCACCGGATGCAAATGCAATACCGATTGCAAAAGAGATGGCTGATTTAGCTCTTGATGCCGCTGAGTGTATCGGGTGCGGCGCGTGTGTTGCTGCATGTAAAAACGCTTCTGCGATGTTATTTGTCGGAGCGAAAGTTTCGCAGTTTGCACTTCTGCCTCAAGGTCAGCCGGAAAGATACGAGCGTGTTCAATTTATGGTTGCGGCGATGGATGAAGCAGGATTCGGATCATGTACAAATACTTACGCATGCGAAGCCGAATGCCCGAAAGGAATTTCGGTTAAAAATATTGCAAGAATGAATCGTGATTATATTGTAGCAAAAGTTGCAAAAAGAACTGCATAATTAATTTAACAGAAGCGGCGGGAATAATTTTCCTGCCGCTTTGATATTTCTAGATTATGATTGTAAATATGATTAAAACTATGATTCCGGTTCAGTTTTTATGTTCTCAATCTTTATTTAGTTTATCTGGGGAAGTAATTAATCTTACAGAATCCTTTTCCACATACTTACCAATAATATCCACAACAGCATTAGGTTCAAGTTTTTTGTACATGTCCCAAAGTTTCTCGGCAATTTCAATTTTTTTCTGGAAGTTATTTAATATCTTAGTCTCTCTATCAATTTTTGCATCTTCCAATTCCGATTGTCTTCGTTCATAAATATCTCTAGCCTTTTCAATAATTAAAAGCGTTTCTGCTTCTACTTTTTCGTTATCAACTTTTTTGCTTCTGAGAAATTCTTTTACAGAAATGATCGCAGTTGTTGTTACATCTTGTAACTCGTCTTTCAAGGTCGTATTTGTTTTTGAATTAATTACAGTATTTAACAAATCATCGAGTGACGTTACAATTCTTTTCCTAAGTTTATCTAAATCGTCATCAGCTTGTACAATTCTTGATGGATTAGAGACCTTAATATTTTTGCGATGTTTATAAAGTTGAACAAGCACCTCATCAAAAACATCAATAAATATATCAGCTGCCTCTATGGCTTTCTTTCCTTTCATTATTGTTGCAAGCCGAATTGCTCCTTTTCTAGTTATAACCCATGGTAATTCCCGGCTACCGCCTCGACCAGGTTTTGAGATCATTCCCAGTGATCTCAAACTTTCAATTTCATCAGACGTTAATTGGAAAGCATATTTTTCTGGAAACAAGGATGGATTATTTTTAACATTCTGTACAATTTGTCTGGTTTCAACTTCAAATGCTTCAGCAACTTTTGAAGCTAGCATAACATAATAGCTGCGTATTTCAAAAACTTTTTGGATCTGTTCTATTTGTCTTGAACTTTCTTTTTTCATTCTGCTCCCCACATATATTTTTGGCATCATTCTCAATGATCTCAAATAGCCGCTATTACTTAATATCGAGCCTACAATAAAAATTAAGTTAAATAGAAAAGCAAAACAAGTATAAATATATATATCCTGGCATCGGAGAATTGCAAGGTTTTAGCCCGAGGGGTAATTAGCAGTGTAAGATGATTTTATCAACTCCAAGAAAGTCGTTGCTCCCATCTGTATCATTTCAAAAGAACAAATTTTTTCGTATCAATAAACTCACCGCTTCGTAATTGGTAGAAGTAAACACCGGAAGCAAAATCAGATCCATCGAATTCAATTTCATATGTACCGGGTTCAAGGTTTTTGTTGAGCAGTGTTTTTACCTCTCTCCCTAAAATATCATATACTGAGAGTGATGTATGTAGAGCGGACTTTAGTTCGCTCCTAATGGAAGGAGATAAACAATATTTTTTTGCATGGAAGATGACAGAACATTCTTGAATTGTTCCCTCAGATTAATCCCTTAGCTGTTAAAATCTACGTAAATCGGAAACTTTTTAATTAGCTAATGCAGGAATTATATTTTTTTCTTTTAACATCATAATTATAGCAATAGCTTTTTTACCCAAAGCTGTCAAATAATATTTTGT
>JAIOZI010000060.1 GCA_021740785.1 Melioribacteraceae bacterium | reverse complement strand
GCTCCTTCCGTTTCTGATGGTCTAAAGCCGGTATCCTTTTCTTTTCTTATAATTGTATCCAATTCTTTTCTCCTTTTTGCCCTCTAATTTACTCTTATTTGTCTTATCTTTTTTCTCCCACTAATATAGGCAGAGAGGGCACCGGCTTTTTACAATGCCGTTATGTGCTTAATTATTAATACAATATTTTATAATTATTCAAAGGATTTGTGATGGCTAGATATAAAAACTTAGGTGGCGATTCTGGAATTTCTTCGTATGAAATTGGTGCCGATTCAATCGAAGTAACATTTAACGATGGTTCTGTTTATTTGTATAACTACGCTTCTGCAGGAAAACATAATATCGAGAGAATGAAAAGTTTAGCTGCATCTGGTTCGGGCCTTAATAGTTTTATAAATACAATTGTTAAAAAACTATATGCTTCGAAATTACGATAAAATCTATTTAGTTGAATATTCTAAATGATTTAAATTGGAGATGTGATATGGAACTGATATATCTTACAATTGGAATTTTAATAGGTGGTCTGATATTCTGGTTTATTGCGAAATCTAAATTCGCAAAACCAATTGGAATTTCTCTCGTAGAAGTTGAAACTAATTATGTCCATAAAACAATGTTTGAACAAGTTTCAAAAGAAAATAAAGAGAAGACAATTGAGATTATTGACTTAAGTGGAAAGGTTTCACAGTACGAGGAAAAATCAAGAGGACTTGAAAAACGACTTGAAGAGCATAAAAGTGAAATATCTGAATTGCAAACCAAAATGAAATTAGAATTTGAAAATTTGTCGAATCAGATTTTTGATGAAAAAAGCACAAAATTTCTTGAACTGAATGAAAAAAAAGTTACAGATATTTTGAATCCATTAAAAGAGAAAATTAAAGATTTTGAGAAGAAGGTTGACGATACATACAAAGAGGAAACCCGTGAACGAACTTCGTTAAAAAAAGAATTGGAATATATTGTCAAGTTGAACCAACAAGTTAGTGAAGATACGATAAAACTCACCAATGCATTAAAAGGAGATAAAAAATTGCAAGGCGATTGGGGTGAGATTCAACTTGAATTAATTCTAACTAAAGCTGGGCTAGAAAAGGACATCCACTATAGAAAACAAGAGAACTTCAAAGACGAGGCTGGTAGGAATCAAAGACCGGATTATGTTATAAATTTGCCAGAAGACAAAAATTTAATTGTTGATTCTAAAGTATCATTGGTGGCATATGAGCAATATTTCAATGAAGAAGATGTAAGTAAAAAATCAGAATGGATGAAACAGCATATTCAAAATATCAATAAGCATATTTCTGATTTAAGCAATAAAAACTATAATAAGCTATATGAAATCAATACGCCAGATTATGTCCTGCTGTTTGTACCAATTGAACCAGCATTATATGTTGCGTTAAAAAAAGATAGTAGACTTTTTGAAAAAGCACTTGATAAAAATATTGTATTAGTTTCAACATCAACACTATTAGCTACATTAAGAACAATATCATTTATCTGGAAACAAGATAATCAACGAAAGAATGTTGTCGAAATTGCGAAAGAAAGTGGTGCATTATATGATAAATTTGTTGGTTTTATGGAAGACCTGGAGAATCTAGGTAAAAAAATAGATGGAGTTAAATCTGATTACTCCGATGCTATGAATAAGCTTTTTGATTCAAAGCAGAAAGGTGGAACAGTAATTGGGCGAATTGAACGGATTAAAAAACTTGGTGCTGATACAACTAAATCATTACCACAAAATATTCTAGATAGAATTGAAGAATGATAATCTAATATATTTTATAAGTATAGTCGCACAGAACATAACGAATAAGGTTAGATTGTGTGAGCGTTTTTTGCGAACCACAATCTGAACAATCTTTTCTACTCGGCCGCCCTCCTTCGTTTTTTGAAACGAACTACGGCGGGCAAGCTGTTTTCAGTGCGGCATTGTTGAAGTTTTTGGGGTTGGTATAAAAAGATAAGAATTGCTTGTAAGGTTGTTCTATTTAATAAATTTGTCAATGATTAATGGCAGTAGCTTTTCAGTTCGGTCTTGCTGTTTTGGGCGGACCCCGATACAAATAATCGGGGCAAGCTGGGTGAAAAGCAACGCCGTTAGGCAATAGATTTATATCTTCAAATTTGAGGTTCTAAATGCGTATTGTATTAAGAAATATTTTTATTTGGCTCTTCTTTAGTTTCTTATTATCAATTTTGCCCCTTGCTACGAGTATAATTAAAATCTATTCAGTTAATCATCCTGCTAATATTTATCTTGTAATTAAAGACATAATTTCCCACGGCGAACTCCTGATTATAACAATTGCATCTTTAGGCATAGCTATAGGAGAGTTATACAAAGAAGAACCGAAATGGAAATTATTTCAAATAGTAATCGGTGGTGGCGCATTCATATCCTTCTTCATTGCCACATATTTTTTTACCGATATATCATCATCTACAACACCATATGATAAAAATTTCATATATGATATTTCTGTCCTTCTTCTATTAGCTTCTGTCTTCTTTACAATATCAAGTTTTATAATTCCAAAAAAAAATAATTGAGGTTCATAAATGGATTCAAAAATAATATGGTTAGTATTCATTTGGAGTATCTTGAGCCTTTTAATTGCTTCTATAGCAAGGTTTCGAGAAACAGAACAAAACAATTTTATTAATTCAAGAATTTTAAATCGCATCAAATCTTCATTTCATTTCTTGAAACAAAAAACCATTGAGCGTGCTATAGAACTCCCAGAATATATAAAAAATGTTTCTTTTATAAGTACATATAATTTTAGAAACATTCTATCTTTTTTACCATTCATTCAAAAAATGCCATTGTCAAAACAAAATCGTTTTGTCAAAGCTTTCATCTACGATTATGATAATAGAATTTCAAGACATAACTATGTGGTAAACTCTAGTCTTACTTTTAAAAAAATTAAGCGAGTTAAAAATGAACAATAATTCAATACTTAGACGATTTTATAATTTTATACTAAATCATTGGATACTCAGCTCAATTATTATTTTTCTTCCATCAATTCTTCTTTATTTGACTTCCAGTGGTTTCTATAACGCAAAAAATAGTTCTGATACTATTTTAGTTAATACCCTTTCTAATTATTTCCCCCTTTTTGCAATTTCATTTTTATTTACTCTGTTTAAACTTTTTGGCGATAAATATAATAATATGGTTAAAGAGAACGGACTTCTTGTTCTAACTATAATGTTACAAAGTATTAATCTTGGGAAAAGGCGAAAATTAAATAGGTTTTATAAGTTTATAAAAGAGCATCACGACAATAAAGGAATTAATCCATTTGATGAGATCACCCAACCATCAAAACAGATTAAAGTTATTCTTGATAATATTCAAGGCACATTGTGCCGTCTTTTTGGTCTTAACCCAAATGAGATTGGATTAAGTGTCATATATAATACTGATAAAAACAATGAGTGGGAGTGGGTGGCAAATATAAATGTTGAAAACGATTTACAACTTGCGGAACTAGTTAATGATAATAATACAACTGCACATCAGATAATTACTGGAAAAGAAAAACTTATTTTTTATCCTGATAAAAGAAAAGGAATCAAGGAAAATAAATTCAAACCTGGACCAATAGACAAACAAAAGAAAAATATCGGCTCAATACTTTGTAAAGATATTAGCTTGGATCAAAATTGTAATTATTTAAAGGCTGTATTAAGTATTACAACGTATGGGCAACAACTTTGTGACGAATATGATGTTGAAAGTATTAATAAAATATTAGAAATGTTGATACCAACATTTGAATATAGGCTTAAATTGGAATTGGCACTTCTTTATATTAAGCAAAATATTGCCTAACCCGTGCCTCAAGTCGAAAGCGTTTTCGCATTTGGCATTTGTGCAGTTTAAATGTTTGTATTTCCGTTTCGTCATTGTTGTTTAGCGTAGTTTGTAAATGAAAGTTTGTTCTAATAAAAAAGTTATTTATAAAATTAAAATTGTTGCTTTGAGCTTCAGCTTAGGCACAACGCCGTTAGGCATAAAATAAAGGTTATGTATGAATAAAAGTTTATTTGCATTTGTTTTAATGCCATTTGACAAGAAATTTGATGATATATATAAGTTAGGCATTCAAGAAGGTGCAAAGGAAGTTGACATTAAAGCCCAAAGACTTGATGAACAAATATTTGATGGGAATATGTTGGAAAAAATTTATCAAGAAATTGATAATGCTGATATCATTATTGCGGATATGTCTGATAGAAATCCAAATGTGTTTTATGAGGTTGGATATGCCGATGCTAGAAACAAATTAATTTTATTTCTTACGAGTAAAGAGGAAGATATTCCTTTTGACTTATTACATCGTCCTCATATTATTTATGATGGTTCAATAAATAAACTCAAATCTGAACTTATTGAACGTCTTGAATGGGCGAAAACTGAAATAATAAAAAGAAAAACTGAACCAATTTTAATAAAAGTTAAAAACAGATACAATAGTATTGAAAGGACTAAATATTCAGATACCGCTGAAGTTAATTTTAGACTCGAATTACACAATCTTGCTGATAAACCTATTCCGAATCTTCATACAGTTTTTGTATATACCGGTTCAAGTTGGACAATATTTTATGATAATAAGTTATGTAAAAATACCGAATCAGAAATTGAACCTTATAAGATCAGACACATAATTAGACCAGATTTTAATACACTTCCTGCAAAAGATTGGTTGCCTATTGATATACAGATGAAAAAAAGAGTTTATTCAGAATGGGACAAAGAAATAAGAAAAGAAAAATATGAAATAAGTGGTATTCTTCGAATTGATGTTCATTGCGAATCTGAAAATTATAAAACAGAAGAAAAAATAAATCTTGTAGCTGAATATGATGATTTGCCGTTTTGATAATTATGCCTAACAAGTTATCCCAATTAAAATCAATAGAAAGTAGATAGAAATAAATTTTGTAAAAGAGGCAGCAGCAATTACGTTTGGCGGGATCGATTCGAATAAGTTTTTAATCAGGTCTGTCCTTCGAATTCCGGTAGCTGCCGGACGTAGTAGGGTGTGAAAAATAGAAATCGTTATGTCACATAAAAATATATAGAGGTAATTGTTATGAAAAAGCAAAATATGTTAAAGACAATCGATAGTATTTCGAGGTATTTAAGTCTAATAGGTCTCCTTGGATTAGCTGGTTTTGCTGGTCTCTTTAATCCGGAATATTTTCGTTGGAGCTTTCTAAGCTACTTGAGCTTCATTTCATATTTGCGGTTTATTAATCTCCTAATAATTCCCAACCTCATTATTAAAACAGAATGGCTAAGAATATTTCCTTTCATTAATATTTTGGCAGCGTTGGCTCCTTTAGCTTCTGATTTTCCTGGGGTTGGATTTATGGGATTTTTAGGCTTTCTAGCATTTAAAATTGAATTTATTCACACGGATGATTTAGTCGATCAGAAAACTTAATTAATTGCGTGCAACATAAACTGCGGCTCAACAATATTAATCACAAAATGAGGTGGTCATGCTAAAAAAAATATATTTTATCACGATTTTATTTACAACTTCTCTTATTATTATTTCGTGTGGAAAAACTACAAATGAACATTATGAAAAATCACAAGAACTTGCAGAAGCAAAGAATTTCAAAGCGGCTATTATGGAATTAAATGATGCTATTGAAATCGACCCAAATTTTGCAGAAGCTTATCTTGATAGAGCGAGGTACCGGTTTAACCTGGGATATTTCGAGGCAGCGTCTAAAACTCATTCCGAAGATTTAGATAAGTACGAAATGGAATTGAAAAGTTCTATAAAAGATTTCGACAAAGCAAAGGAACTTGATTCCAATTTAACGGAAGAGGCGCTTACAGGTAGAGGGAACGTGTATATGGAATTAAAAAATTATAATAAAGCGTTATCGGATTTCGAAGAAATACTAAAAATAGATTCAACGAATAAACAAATTAACGGGATTGCAGTACATTGTAAATTATTGCTTAAAGATACGATTGGAGCGAAATCATTAGTAGATGGAATAATAAGAATAAGTCCAAATGATGCGGAGAATTATTATAACCGGGCAGTCTTACAATTGACAACGTTCAATAATAAAGATGGCGCTTGCGAGGACTTAGAAAAAGCAAAGGGGTTGTACAATGAGGAGGATAAATATCTTTCGCAAAACCTAAAAGGAGAAATTGAGAAGTTAATCGAGATTAATTGTACGAAGTAAAAATGTACCCAACAAGTTATTCCGGTTAAAGGGCATACCAAAAATATGGTATGAAAGATAGAAATGGTCAGACAACTTAAAAAGAAGAGATAGAAATGAGAAAAATAATTATAAGTATAATATTGGTTTTATTTACAACAATAAATTATTGTCAATCAAATGATGGAACAGTATTTAAATATACAGCCGTTTCAGAAATTGCAGTTCAGGCAGACCTAATAATTTTTCAAATAACAATTAGTGAACAAAATACGGATCCGGAAGCTGCTTACAAGATACATAAAGAAAAGGAAAGTAAACTTGCATCGTTAATAAAAGAATTGGGCATACCCGATAGTAATATAGTCTATTCATTATTGAGCATTTCTCAACCCCGTTTAGCCAGGGACAATAAAAATTATAATACAAATCAAAAAATCAGATTGAAGTTAGATGATTTTTCATTATATGAAAAAGTACAGATTGAATTGTTGAAAATGGGTATTAATGAATTTAACAGTATATTTTCTTCATCTGATACAGACAAAATACGAGAAAAAGGAATAACAGAATTAGTTCTAACAGCAAGAGAAGAAGCAGAAACTTATGCAGAAGAATTGGGATTAAAAGTAGAGCGAGTAATAGAAATTGAATCAAGATCGAGAAGATTAGATGGTGGAAAGCCGGTGTTTTTTACTGCAAGCCCCGAAGTAGATTATTCGATGATGGATATTCCACAGTCATATAGCGTAAAACTAATGGCAAATATATCTTTTTTGTTAAGTAAATAATTGCAGAACCAGCTATTGCGGTTAAAGTCAACGGTAGCAGATAGGAATAAATTTTTTAAAAGAGCCGCAGTGATTATGTTTGGCAGATTTGTTTTATTCAATTAAGTATTTTATCGTTTATTAAGCATCCCTACCCTTTCTTCTTAACATGGTGAGAGATTTGAAACATTATTCTGCAGTAAAATATTCTTGAATTATTCTGAAGAGATACGTATAATAGGATAAAATATAATACGTAAAAGACGGATTCGAAATGAACACGAAACTAACATTAAAACTAAATAAAAGTGCAATTGAGCGTGCGAAAAGATATGCGAAGAAACATAAACAAAGTCTTTCAGTGATGGTTGAAAATTATTTTAATGTAATTTCTGAAAAAGAAAACGGCAATGGGATTGAGATTTCTCCAAACGTACTCGAGTTATCCGGAATAATAAAATTGCCTAAAGATGTCGACTTAAAAGAAATGTATGGAAAACATCTTGAGGAGAAATATTAATTGATAAAAATCTTTGTTGATTCAGATATTATATTAGATCTATTAGCCAAAAGAGAGCCATATTATATCCACTCGGCAAAATTATTTACCCTGGTTGATCAACAAAAAGTATCAGCTTTTACATCGCCGATTGTATTTGCCAATCTTCATTATCTTCTAAAAAGGATGACTTCGCATAAAGCCGCATTAAAAAGTTTAAGAAAATTAAAAACATTCATAAACGTTCTTCCGACAGATGAAAGAGTAATTGAACAATCATTAAATTCAGAATTCAACGACTTTGAGGATGCGATTCAATATTTTACTTCAGTTAATAATGGAATCAATTTAATAATTACGAGAAATGTAAAAGATTATAAAAAAAGTAAAATATCAATATCAACAGCAGAAGAATTCATAAAAAATTGGGAAACCAAGAAAAACAAAAATGCAACATAACCAGTTATTCCGATTAAAGTCACCGGGAAGCAGGTAGAAATATTTTTTTAAAGAGGCATTAGAGTTAGACGAGACAAAGAATAATTATGCGGCTGTCAGTTGTGAGACCAAAATCAAAAAAATGGGATGATATTTTTTCTTTTTATAATTCTGCAAACCTTTGCGGGGAGTTTTTTTTGTGATGAAGATAGAGTATTTTTAAAAACAATTATTCCAAGTAGAAAAGCGACAAAAAAATATTTGGAAGGGGAATAAAAATGAATTTAGACAAAGAAGAAAAAGAATTATTAAAGTCCTACGAAAAAGGTGAATGGAAATCTGTAAAGGACATTGAAAAGAAGAAGTTGGAATACCAACGATATGCTAAAAATACTGCCGCAAAAAACAAAAGGATAAATATTCTACTATCTGAAAGAGATTTAGCAAATTTGAAAGCTAAATCATTAGAAGAAGGAATGCCGTATCAAACACTTGTAGCAAGTATAATTCATAAATATATTTCCGGGAAGTTTAAAGAAGTATAAATAGTAATCCCAAAAAAATACCCGATAAATTAATTACCGGGTATCGATTAATACACTTCAACTTTTACATCAAAAATATTCTATAATTTTTTGATCGAAATTACTAATTCACTGCCAGTTCGTTTTGATTTGATTTTTTACCGCATTCATTTATCCATGCAGAATAACCGCCGGTTAAATTAATTACATTATTGAAACCAATACTCTTCAAATAACTTGCTGCTATTGATGATCTGTCACCGCTGGCACAATGAACTACAATATCTTTATTTTTATCGAGCCGATCGATATTCTCTTTTAAGTAACCGACGTGGATATTTTCAGCCCTTTCAATATTCCCGGAATTAAATTCTGCCTCTCCCCTTACGTCAATAACTTGAGTATTATTCCGTTCCATTTTTTTAACAAGTTCGGAGCATGTAATTTGGTCAAGTACTTCCAGTTCGTATCCTGTATTTGCCCATGCATCCATATCCGGCAGGTAACCGTAAACATTATCAAATCCGATTCTTATAAGTTTCTTAATCAATTCTTCGATTCGATGTTCCGGAGCGATTAACAGGAAGGGTTCATCATAATTAAGCATCCACCCTGCCCAGGTGCTGAATGCAGTGTTATCCTGAATATTCAATGATCCCGGAACATGTCCCCCGGCAAATGATAATTTATCCCGCGTATCAACGATCATAATATTTTTATCAACCGCCGATTTGAATTGTGTCAGGTTCATTCGAGCCGGATGCGGAATGCCGCCCAAGATTTCGGGTCCGACTTTATTCAATTTCTTCATCATTGCAAAGTATTTCGGAGGTTCCGGCTGTCCATCTAATAATTGTTTTATAAACTCATCTTTATCATCAATTTGCAGAGCCCAATTGACCAGCTTTTCATATCCGACAGTTGAAGAAGGAACAGCGCCCAGCGCTTTACCGCATGCTGATCCGGCTCCATGTCCCGCCCAAACCTGAACATAATCCGGAAGCGCCGTAAATTTCTTTAATGATTCATACATATCAGCCGCACCAATTTCACGAGTACCTTTATATCCCGCGGCAGCTTCTAAAAGGTCAGGTCGACCAACATCACCAACGAACACAAAATCACCGGTAAAAATCATAATTGGTTTTGAACTAGCTGCGGTATCAGTCAACAGAAAACTGATATGTTCCGGTGTATGACCCGGTGTGTGAATCACATCAAATTTCAGGTTACCGACTTTGAACGTATCGCCGTCGTGCAGTCCCGTATGATCAAACTGGTACTGCCAATCATTTCCACCTTCATCGGAAAGGAGAACCTTTGCACCGGTTACAGCCTGCAGTTCTCTGCTTCCGCTTAGAAAGTCGGCATGAATATGAGTTTCAGTTATATGAGTAATTCTAAGATTTTCTTTCTCCGCAATTTCAAGATAAATATCGATATCCCTTCTTGGATCAATAACAATAGCATCTCCGGTAGCTTGGCAGCCAACCAGGTAACTTGCCTGCGCCAATCCGTTTTCATAAATATTTTTAAAAAACATTTTATCTCCTTTTAAAACTTTTTAATATCCGCTTTCAACTTCACCGTGCCAGCCGATAATACCGTCGGCAAGGTTATAAACTTTCTCAAATCCTTTATTTACCATTGCTCTTCCGGCATGATAGCTTCTGTTGCCGCTTCTGCAATAAAGGAAATAGCTTTTCGATTTATCCAAAGCTTCAATTTTTTCGTTAAACTGAGGGTCCATAATATCAATCAATTTCGAATTCGGAATTCGTTCATCTGTATTTTCAGCTTTGGTTCTTACATCTATTAAAACGGCGTTGTTATCATTCTTAAATTGCTCTTCAAATGATTGAGAATCGAGATTGATAACTTTGTTGCCTGTTGTAAACATTGATGAAAATAATCCTGCCATTTATTTATTCTCCTTTTTAAATATGTACAAAAATTTCTCTGCCGAGTATGTAAACGCCCATCACAAGTACAAACCATCCGAATGCAGGTTTAAGTTTCTTACCGGGAATATATTTTGATAAAAAACTTCCGATAATTATTCCTGCAATTGCGAAACCGGAAAAGACAGCAAGCAGCGCCCAATCAATTTCAAGATTTGCACCGATGTCGCCTAAAAATCCCAATAACGATTTAGCTGAAATAATTAAAAGTGAGGTTCCAACCGCCAGTTTCATCGGCAGCTTTGCAAGAATTACGAGAGCCGGAATTATTAAGAATCCACCCCCTGCTCCAACTAAGCCGGTTAATACTCCGACTATAATCCCCTCAATAAAAATCAACGGATAATTAAATTGTAATTCTTCGCCTTCCGTTTCCACCCGTTTATCTTTGATCATTGAGTAAGATGAACCGACCATAAGCAGTGCAAACAAAACCATGATAAGAATGTTTTTTGTAATATCGAACATGCTTATTGTAATTATATGATCAGGTATAGCCGGAACAATAATTAATCTCGTAAAAAAAACGGCAAGGAATGCAGGAAGTGCAAAAACCGCCGCGGTTTTGAAACTCACCAAATCTTTTTTCATAAAGGCTATGGAACCAATTAAGCTTGTTAAACCGACAACAAATAATGAATAAGCAGTTGCCGGAACCGCTTCCAATCCGAAAATATAAACCAGTACCGGAACAGTAAGTATCGATCCGCCGCCGCCGATTAATCCTAATGTTATTCCAATAAAAATTGCTGCGATATAACCAATTATTTCAATCATCATTTAATTCATTTTTTTGGAAGTATGATGAAAGATAGTTAAAAAAGATTCAAGGTATTATTAAAAGATATTAAGGACTTTTCTTATTATGACAAATCGAATTATACTTCAGAAAGTGGAATATTTAGTAAGCTTGAACTTGGTATAAAAAATCAACCGGTGGTTAACTCTTCCAGCTTTTCTTTATCGACAAACATTTTAACAAGATTTACTTTTTTATTATCTGAATGAAGAATCATAATATTAAAATGATTTATCGTAAGGTTTTCACCTGAGTGGGGAATTCTGCCTATTGATGTGGTTATGTAACCTGCAATTGTTTCGTAATCACCTTCGGGAATGAAAAGTTCGAACTGTTCGTTTATGTAATCAATCTCAACTGTTCCGCTTATAACATAAGTGAAATCATCAACCATTTTGCAAACTTCGTCATCAACATCATATTCGTCCTTAATTTCACCGAGCATCTCTTCAATAATATCCTCTAAAGTTACAATTCCGGCAGTGCCGCCGAACTCGTCCACAACGATTGCAATTGAAGTCTGCTTAGCCAGCAGTTCATTCAGCATTTCCAAACTCTTCTTAGTCTCAGGAACAAAAATTGCTTCACGCATAACAGAGCTTAAATTTTCCGGTGATTTGAACATATCGTACGCGTAAACCATTCCCTTAATGTTATCGAGGTTTTCTTCATAAACAGGTATTTTAGAATAACCTGATTCGATAAAGACTTCTATAACTTCCGGGATTGTACTGTTAATTTCAATTCCTACGATTGACGTACGCGGAGTCATAGTTTCATAGACCCGCTGTTCCCGGAGTTCCAATATTTTATTAATTATATCGGATTCAACTTCACCGACTCTCCCGGCTTGCGTACTTTCATTCAGAAGCATTTGAATATCTTCTTTGTCGAAAAGTTTTGAGAAATTATCTTCATTCAAATTCTCGGCTCTCGTCAACAAAGTTGAAAAAGATGCGGTCAATTTAACAACCGGATAAATTATAAAAGTAACGACCCGGAGCGGAATTGATGAAACTAGCACCAACATGTCAGCTAAATCTCTTGCAAGATACTTTGGCACTAATTCTCCGAATAAGAAAAGGAGCAGGGTTGAGATTCCCAGAATTGTAAATTCATCAAATTGGAAATGATGTGTTAGGAAGACTGTTATTATTGATGCGAAAGCAATATTTACAATATTATTCGAAATTAGAATTGTTGAGAAAAATATCTGCGGTTTAGTCGAAAAATACTGAGCTGCTTTGGCAGCCGGATTATTTTGACGTGCTCTAAGTTCTATTTTAATTTTATTTGCTACAACATAAGCAAGTTCCGAAGATGAAAAGAAACCGCTGAGTAAAAGCAAAATAAACAATATAATTATATCAAGTTCCATTACCGCTAATTCAATTCCTGAAGTAAATAATAGTTATAACAACTGCTGCATAAAGTAAAGTATTTATAATCATAGGTAAATCGGAAAGAATAATTTCTGTAGTATTCTCCCCTCTCTCTTTTTTCATCACGAGATACATATAGCGGAAAACACCGTAGACAACAAATAGCGTGGTGAAAACAAGTCCCTCTGTACCAAAATATTCAATTGTACGATCAGAAACCGAATACAAAGAATAACTAATAATAACACCGCCCGCGGAAATTGCGGATATCTGATCAATAAACTCCTTAGAGTATTCTTTTAACACGATGCGAGTATCATTTCTATTCATTTCATTAATTAATTCTGATCTTCGTTTCATAACGGCAAGAAATATCGAAACGAATAATGTTGTTAAAATCAGCCAGCTTGAAATATAGACGGCAATTACAAAAGCTCCGCCCATTACCCGGAGCATAAATCCCAATGCCAGGCAGAGCAAATCAATTATTACTATTTTCTTAAGGATTAGTGTATAGAAAACATTGAGGAGTAAATATCCAACAAGAGTAAGATTGAATTGCCAATTAAGCATAGAAGTTAATGAGCCGAATAAAGCGGCTAAAACTATAAGAACAAGAACCGCTTGGAAGGGTTTGATTTTACCGCTTGCGATGGGACGTAATTTCTTAACCGGATGTTTTCTATCTAAATCTGCATCCAATATATCATTAAATACATAAACAAAACTTGAAGCCAGACTGAAAGCAAAAAATGCTATCAAGACGGTAAACAAATAATCTTGATCGAATAAATGCTTGGAAAATGTTAAAGGTACGAATACAAACAGATTTTTTATCCAATGAGAAACACGGATAAGTTTTAAATAGTCCTTTGCCATTTAGAAAACCGCAACCTCTTCATAAACACCGAAATGCTTTTTCAACTGAGCTACCATTTCTCCCAAAGTAACATAATTTTCGGCTGCGCTAACAAAAACAGGCATTAGGTTTTTACCGTTAATTGCGGCATCGGAAATTTCAGCCAAAGATTTATCAACTGCCTCCTGGTTACGTGACTGTTTTAATTCAGCCAACCGTTGTTTTTGTGTTTTTTCTACTCCGGGTGATATTTGAAGAATCGGGATATCAATTTTTCCTTTTTCTTCAACAAATTCATTTATTCCTACAACAAACTTTTCTTTCCTCTCCAATTCTTTTTGGTACCGGTAAGCGGCATCAGCAATTTCTCTCTGAAAGTAACCGGCTTCAATTGCAGGTATAACTCCGCCCAATGAATCGATTTCCTCAAAAATTTTATTTGCTTGTTCTTCCATTTTATCGGTTAAGGACTCAACAAAATAACTACCTCCGAGCGGATCAACGGTATTAATGACACCGGTTTCATAAGCCATAACCTGCTGGGTTCTCAAAGCAATTTTTACTGCTTTTTCACTCGGCAGCGCGAGTGTTTCATCCATTGAATTTGTATGGAGCGACTGGGTTCCGCCTAGAACAGCGGCTAAAGCCTGGTAAGCTGTTCTTACGATATTATTCTCGGGCTGCTGCGCGGTAAGTGTGCATCCCGCTGTTTGTGTGTGAAATCTAAGCCACCACGACCGTGCATTTTTGGCGCCGTAAACTTCCTTCATTCTCTTAGCATAAATTCTTCTTGCCGCTCTGTACTTTGCAATCTCTTCAAAGAAATCGAGATGCGAATTAAAAAAGAATGAAATACGCGGTGCAAATTTGTCGATATCAAGTCCGCGCGCCATTGCGTCTTCTATGTATGCAAATCCATCCGCCAATGTATAAGCCAGTTCTTGAACTGCGGTAGAGCCTGCTTCTCTGATGTGATACCCGCTGACGGAAATCGGATTAAACTGCGGTACTTCATTTGTGCAATATTCAACCATATCCGTAATTATTCTCATTGATGGATTAGGCGGATAGATAAATTCTTTTTGTGCAATATATTCTTTCAGAATATCGTTCTGTAAAGTTCCGCGTAATTGGTGAAACGGGACACCCTGTTTTTTAGCAACAGCCAGATACATCGCAAATATCATTGCGGCAGGCGAGTTGATTGTCATCGAAGTTGAAACTTCCTCTAACGGAATTCCATCAAACAAAATTTCCATATCCTTTAAAGAAGAGATTGCAACACCGCAAATTCCTACTTCGCCTTCACTTAAATCAGCATCGGAATCCCAGCCCATTAAAGTCGGCAAATCGAAAGCAACCGAGAGCCCGGTCTGCCCGTTTTTCAATAAATATTTGAATCGCTCATTAGTATCCTTCGGAGAACCGAAACCGGCGAACTGTCTCATAGTCCACACTTTACCGCGATAACCGTTGGAATGAATACCGCGGGTAAATGGGTATTCTCCCGGGAAATTTACTTCTTCTAGAAAATTATTGGGTGAAGTATCTTCCGGGGTGTATAAAACTTTTACATCTTCACCGGAGACCGTAGTAAATTTCATTCCGTTAGTTTTAGCGTTCTCAACTCTTTCGAGATATTCTTTCTTTTTATTTTGAAATTCTTCTGAATTCATTTCTTCCTCAAATATATTGCATAAATATTTGTTGAATTGAAACTAAGTTCTTCCAAACCTTTTGTCAAATTCTTCAACCGGAATTTTTATCACAATCGGTCTGCCGTGTGGACAAACATAAGGCATTGATGTAGCAAATAGTTGATCGACCAATAATCTCATTTCATTTTCCGAAAGTTTATCTCCGGCTTTAATCGCAGCTTTACACGAAAAACTTTTGGCAATATTATCGCGCACTTCTAAACTTTTCTCTCTTTGATTTTTTTTAAACTCATTAAGAATATCAACTAAAGTGTCAATTTCAGATCCGATTTTCACATCAGAAGGAACACCAACTACTACAATAGAGTTTTTACTGAAAAATTTCAATTCAAATCCTAATTTATTCAGATAAGGTTCCAACTCCTGTAATAGTTCATAATCAGCGGGATCGACGTTTAACGATTGTGAAAAAAGAAGCTGCTGAGAAAACGGCATATTTGCGTTAAGTGATTTCAAAGCTTTCTCATAAAGAATTCTCTCGTGCGCAACATGAGAATCGATAATCATTAAACCGCTTTTAATAGGAGTAAGAATATACTTATTATGAAGCAGAACAATAAAGCTTGCTTCGTTTGATCTAACTCCTTCATCCAAATGTGTTCTTTTGGTGGAGTGATAAATTTCACGTCCTTGCGATTCATCAAACGGATGTGATTTGGAATCGGTTTTTTCCTGCTGCTTAATTTCTTGATTCATATTATTAAATAACTGATCAATATCCTGATCCGAGAAAACATTTCTGCTGCGGTTTATTTCTCTTTTGTTTTGTGATACAAAACCCGGGCGGTCAGTAAAATCATCTTTCGCGGATGTATAGCGCGAATCAATTTTAAATGATTCACGATCCGGATTTTTGTTATCAAATGACATGGATGGAACTAAGTCGTGACTTCCGAGCGCTTTCTTAACAACCGACTGCACTATCGCATAAATCCCTCTATCATCGTCAAATTTCACTTCTAGTTTTGACGGATGAATATTTATATCAATTTTAGCCGGATCGAGTTCAATAAAAATTACGAAAAAAGGATAGTCTCCCTTTTCCAAAACATTCTCAAACGCACTGAATACGGCATGATTAATACTTTTATTAGTAACAAACCTGTTGTTGATAAAAAGATATTGATCCGATCTGCTCTTACTTAGAAAAGAAGGTTTAGCAATATATCCATAGACGCTCATCAGTTCCGTTCGCTCTTCAATATTAATTACGGCATCTAAAATATTTTCTGCAAAAACGGATTTCATTCTTTCAGCAAGAGTCCCCGACTGATAATCGAAAATAACATCCTCATCATTGAATAATCTGAAATGGATTGAAGGCTGACTCAGAGCTTCTTTTTTGAATGTTTCAATTATATGTTTCAGCTCGGTTGCATTACTTTTTAAGAAATTTCTGCGTGCAGGTGTATTATAAAATATATTTTTTACTGAAATTGAAGTCCCTTTTGAATAAGATCCTTTTTCCTTAATGATTTCATTATTCTCGACTCTGATAAGCGTTCCGACCTCATCATCCTTCGATTCGGTTTTAACCTCGAGATTACTTACAGCGGCAATTGAACTGAGAGCTTCTCCGCGAAAGCCGAAAGTTTTGATCGCTTCCAGATCTTCGAATGTTTTGATTTTACTCGTCGCATGACGCTGTACGCACATCACCGCATCATCCTCGGTCATTCCTTCACCGTCATCAACAATCTGGATAAGTGTTTTGCCGGCGTTTTTAACAATCACATCAATCGTTGAAGCGTTGGCATCTATTGAATTTTCAATCAATTCTTTCACAACAGATTCAGGCCGCTGAACAACTTCGCCTGCGGCAATTTTATTTGAAATAAATTCGGGTAATAATTTGATCTTTTGCATAGCTAGTAAATATAACAAATATGAATATGAGAGAGATAAAAAAGATAAGAAATTAGTAAGATTTAAGATTTCCTTTCATAGGATTCGACTCTAAATTCTTCATGATTTTCTGTGTTTTTCAATTCCCAAATCTCCTTATCGATTTCAGGAAAAAATGTATCTCCTTCAATTTCAAAAGGCATCCGGGTCAATAGAAGTTCGTCGGCATCCGGGATTGCGGTGTTGTATAATTCTGCTCCGCCGATAATAAATACTTTTTCAAATTTTGCCGAAAGACAATATCTGACGGCATATTCTAAACTTTCGAATTTTATAACTTCCGGGTGCGGTGATAAATAATTCACATCACGGGATAAGACAATATTCAATCTTCCCTTCAATGGTTTTCCGATTGAATCAAATGTTTTGCGTCCCATGATAATCGGGAAACCCATTGTGGTCTTTTTGAAATGCTGAAATTCGGCTTTTGAATGCCACGGAATGCTCCCGTCTTTACCGATAACATTATTTTGCGCTAACGCAGCAATTATAATTATCTTCATAACTATCAGACCGCCACTTCAAATTTTATTCGATCATGACTTTGATAACCGGTAAGTTCAAAATCGTCGAAGGTCAATTGGTCAACCGGTTTTTTCGCAATTGCAAGATGCGGCAAAGGCAGCGGGTCTCTTTTTAATTGTTCTTTCAATCCTTTAAGATGATCAAACTTTTCCAGTTCCGTTCCTTCATCCGCCACGTAAATATGAGCATCGACGATAGTGTGCGCAAAGTATCCGACTTCGAGATCAGTTTCCTGGGCAATGATTTGTGTTAGCATTGCATAAGCTGCCAAATTAAATGGGATTCCGAGAGCAATATCCCCGGACCTTTGTGTAAGATGGCAATTCAATTTTCCATCATTCACATTGAACGTAAAAGTATAGTGACACGGAGGAAGTTTACTTACAACTGCATTTGCAGGATGCCATGCAACAACAACCATACGTCTTGAATTCGGATTAGTTTTAATTTCGTTTATCACCCATCCGATCTGATCGAATGAAAGCGCGCCGTTTTTTTCTCTTCTCACGAATGGATGAGTTTCATCAACAAATATTTCGTTTCCGAGCGCTACGCCCTTCTCCGGTACAGGATAACGCCGCCAATATCTTCCGTAAGCGGTTTCAAGGTTTCCGTCATCGTCTGCCCATGCGTCCCATATTTTAGTATGTTCACGCAGGTTACGAATATGATCTTCTCCTTTTAAGTACCACAGAACTTCATGCAGCATTGAGTTATACATCATTTTTTTAGTAGTAAGAAGCGGGTAACCTTTTGAGAGATCTACCCTGTAAAACGCTCCGAAGTATGAAATTGTATCAATACCGGTTCTACTCTTTTTTCTCACCCCGTTATCAATAACGGTTTTTACTAAATCCAGGTATTCTTTCATTTTGCCAATTATTATTAATCGAAATTATTATTGTTGCGCGAAAAATAAATTCATTTATTAAAAGTTGCAAATAACCGCATTTATTTTGGTCATTAAAAGATAGTTATTTATTAACGCTTGAAAATGCGGAAATCATGCGGGTTTTTGTCACAATAAGATCCTGTGAAATAACTTTTACTTCACCTAATGTAGGCATAAAGTTGGTATCGCCATTCCATCTAGGGACTATATGAAAATGCAAATGTTGATCAATACCTGCGCCTGCAGCTTTACCCAAATTTGCTCCGATATTAAATCCATGAGGTTTTACACTTTCTTCAAGAGCTTTGACTGATCTATCGAGGAGTTCCATAACCTCTGCTTTTTCTTCTAATGTTAGATCAGTAAAATTCGATATATGCCGTTTTGGAATTACGAGTAAATGACCGCTGTTATAAGGATATAAATTGAGTGCAATAAAGCAGAGATTCCCTTCGTAAATTGTCATCGACTCATTGTTGCTTTCATCTATATTTTGATTTTTACAGAAGATACATGATTCATCTTCCTTCTTATCTTTGAATGATTCAATATAATTCGATCTCCATGGCGACCACAATTTTTCCATCTTTTCCCCGTAAATAAAAAAGGCGGAAGAAATCTCTTCCGCCCTGTTCAATTAGAATATTTCTATTCTTCTTCTTTTGATTTTTTATAATCTTCAATCACTTTTGATTCAACTTCCTTCGGTAAATCTTCATAGTGTGAGAATGCTCTTGTATGCATTCCCCTTCCAGATGTTAAACTTCTAAGATGTGTTGAGTATTTATATAATTCAGCCAGAGGTATTTTTGCTTTGATTACCTGGAAAGGACCTTCAGATTCCATTCCGGAAATTTTACCTCTACGACTTGAAATATCACCCATTACATCACCCATGAATTCTTCAGGCACCTTAACTTGAATATCATAAATAGGTTCAAGAATTACAGGTTTAGCTTCCATGAATCCTCTCTTGAATGCTTGTGAAGCTGCAATCTTAAACGAGACTTCATCGGAGTCAACAGAGTGGAAAGTACCATCGAATAAAGTAACTCGAATATCTATTACTGTACTTCCGGTCAATATACCTTTAGCCATAATTTCTTTCAGACCTTTTTCTACTGCAGGTATAAATCTCCCGGGAACCACACCGCCGACGATTGCATCAACAAATTCAAAGCCGGTACCTCTAGGCAGCGGTTCAAGTTTTAGATGCACGTGTCCGTATTGACCTCGTCCGCCAGATTGTTTTTTGTGCTTAAACTCAGCGTCATCGCAGCGACCTTTAATGGTTTCGCGGTAAGGTATTCTTGGTTCAACTAAATCAACTTCAACACCGTATCTATCCTTCAATAATTTTATTGCCAATGATAATTGCAATTCCCCTTGACCTGAGACAATAGTTTGACCTAATTCCGGCTCAAATTTTACAGCTAAGGTCGGGTCTTCTTCATGAACTGTATGCAGGCCTGAGGATATTTTATCCTCATCACCCTTTGCTCTCGGTTGAACCGCTCCCCGGATAACGGGTTTTGGATATTCAATCGGAGTCATTGTAACCGAATAACTTTTAGATGCAAGCGTATCACTTGTATGTGTATCTTTTAATTTTACGACAGCGCCAATATCTCCGGCGATTAAGCTTGAGACTTCAGTTCTGTTCTTTCCATTAAGAACAAATAATTGTCCAAGTCTTTCGGATTTGTTTTTGCTAATGTTCACCAAATCCATACCGGCAGTTAATTTACCTGAATAGACTCTGAAGATGGATAATTCACCAACATGCTGTTCAGATAAGGATTTAAAAACCTGCAGGACAGGTTCCCCGTCGGGATCACATTTCACTTCAATATCTTCATCATTTAATTTACCTTTTGCAAGCGGCATATCAACAGGTGACGGGAAAAAATCAACAACAAAATCCAAAAAGCTATTCATACCAACTGCTTTATCTCCTGACATTGCAAAAATAGGAATCAAAGCGCCGTTTAATATTGCTGTCTGAATTCCCTTTTTCAAATCATCATCGTTTAAAGTTCCTTCTTCGAAAAACTTATTCATCAACTCTTCACTTGATTCCGCGACTTTCTCAATCAATTCTTCCCGCATTGTTTCAACAGTTTCTTTAAGATCATCAGGTATTTGTGCTTCAGTTACCTTACGTGAACCCGGCTCACCGTAAGTAAAAGCCTTCATCTTGATCAAGTCCACAACACCGTCAAAATTAATTCCTTCATTTAACGGCATTGATATAATTGTTGCATCCTGACTTAATCTATCTTTAATTACATTCACAGTTTCATTGAAAGTCGAATGTTCGTTATCAACTTTATTAATAATAATTGCGGACGGAAGATTCCTCTTCTGAACATATTCCCAAGTCAATTCTGTTCCGACTTCCACGCCTTCGGCACTTTTAATAACTGCAACAGCCGTATCAACTACATGCAAACCGGAAATAACCTGACCGATAAAATCAGAATAACCGGGAGTGTCTATTAAATTAATTTTTGAATCTTTCCAATCGAGGTGTAAAGAAGTTGCAGCTACTGAAATTTGTCTTTCAACTTCGTTCGGGTTAAAATCTGATAAAGTGTTTCCTTCCTCAATCTTGCCAATTCTATTTGTTTCTTTACCGGTATAGAGTAAAACTTCAGATAGAGTTGTTTTACCGCTACCGCCGTGACCAATAAAAGCAATATTGCGTATTGCATCAGGATTATAATCTTTCAATTTTCCTCCACATAGTTAACCAAAGTTTCACTTGTTCTTTTTATATGTATTCCAAAAAGCAGATAAGCCTTTCGATACTGCCGAAAGGCTTTCTACTAAGGTGTAAATTCGGTTTTCGGGATTTTTACCGGCTTCCTTTTTTTCGGTAAGCCAATTGAGGCGTGATTTAAGACTTAGATAGATGTCATTAATATCATTCAACTGTTCTTTTGCTTTTTCCGTAATTTCAGCTGCATCAGAGGTAATCTTCTCCCAGTTATCCAAAACAGGTTCTGATTTACTAACCAGATTATGAATATCTTTTCCCATATCTTGGACTATTGTACCCATCTTCCTCAATGCAAATATCAAATAGATGCAGAGTACTATGGCTACAATTACAAGAATCATTAAAAGGATGTCTAATAAGCTCATAATTGTTAAGCTTCTTCCTTCTCTTTCTTATATGTATCCACACCAGCTTTAATAGCTGACTTTAACTTTTCGCCTTCTTTGTTAACCTTGGTTTTGCCGGTCTCTAGGTAATTATTTGACTTTTTTTTTGCGTCGTCAAGAATTGTTTCTGCTTCTTTTAAAAGTCCGTCTACCTTTACCTTGGCATCGGCAATTAATTTTTCCGACTTATTCTTACCATCATTAATCAAAGCCTGCGCTCTGTCTCTTGCCTGCTCAATATAGGTTTCGGCGTCATCCATAAAATCGTCACCCTTTTGCTTTAATTCTCCTCTTAATTCTCTACCCGATTTAGGAGCATAAAGTAAAGCAACAATTGAACCTACAATCGTTCCCGTTAAAAATCCAACAATTAAGCCTTTTCCTACTCCATTATCTTCAGCCATTTTAGCCTCCTTTTGATTTTGTATAGGCTTAGCAAAATAATAAGCGTAACTTCTAAAATCAAGGATATTAGTGTCGTAGAAATTTGTCACAAGAAATTCTTTCAGCAAATAACAATAATTCTGAATTAGTTTATAACCTGATGAGGTGGACTAAAAACCAATTAATACATGGAAATGTTTAAGGATGAATTAGATTTTTTCATTTAGATCCGATTGTTCAACAATAATTTTACCAAATCTGCGTTGATAAAATAATATGCTCACAGCACCTACGATTACGGCAAACCATAAAGTCACAGCTCTAACAAGAAATGTAGATGCCACTGCAACTTCTGTTGAAGCGCCTCCCTGCTGTATTAAAAGGGTCAATGAGCCGTCTGTTACTCCGAGTCCGCCAGGCAGCATTGTAATTGCGCCGATAATTGTCGAGAAAGAATAAACGAATGTAGCCCAGATTAATGAGACATTGAGAGCAAAGTCATTTAGGATTAAGTAAAAACCGTAGCACTCAAAAAACCAAGATGCAAAACTTAAGATCGTCATTAAAATCAGTGGTTTTGGTTGGAGCATCTTATATGAACTTTCGTACATTTGATGAACTTTCACAATGTATTTTTTCAAGAATTTGATATTTTCAAGAAGTGATATTAGTTTCAGCGCCCATTTTTTTTGACTTATTACAACAATCAATAAGATAAAAAAAATACCCGTACCGATAACAATTACCTTGCCCTGATCAAAAACATACGCACCGACAAGCGCTAAAATAATTAATGAAATGAAATCGGTTATTCTCTCGGCTAAAATAATCGGGGCAGTTTTACTTACCGGTTCCTGAGTTATTTGTTTCACCAGAAATGCTTTCAGCAGTTCTCCCATTTTACCGGGAGTTACACTCATTACTAATCCGGACATGAAGATTGAATATGAGTCCCGAAATTTTAAAGGAATTTTTAAAAGTTTTATATAATAATGCCATTTCAAAAATCTTGAATAATAATTTAAATAAGAAAGGAGTAGTAAAATTGGCAATAAAAATAATGTGAATTGACTGAACGAATTCAACACTGAATTAAAATCTGCATAAATAGTAAACCCGATATAAATAACCGCTGCAGCCGCAAGGGATATTAAAATATTTTTCTTTAATTTTTGTATCAAATCACAATATTTCCTTAAGTGATTGATACAATTTTTGCAGCGGCAATCCTACTACATTATAATAGCAGCCATTAATTTTGCTGACAAATACAGCTCCAAAATCATCTTGAATACCGTAAGCGCCTGCTTTATCCATAGGGCTGCCGGATTTTACATATTTTTTAATTTCTGTTTCAGTGAGTTCTCTGAATGTGACTGATGTACATTCATAATCCGTAATCATTTTATTTTTGACAGTGTTTTCTAGCGCGTAGCCTGTATAAACATTATGCGTTCTTCCGCTGAGTTTTTTAAGGATTGATATTGCTTCTGTCTGAGTTTTGGGTTTACCGATTATTTCATTGTCAAGCACAACAATTGTATCGGCGGTTATAATCACACCGTTTTTAACTTTTTGTTTAGCTGCTTTCAATTTATCCAATGCCAACCGCTTCACGGTTTTAACCGGATGTTCACCATCAAGAAACTCTTCATCAAGATCTACATGAAAAGTGTGGAAATCAATTTTGAGTTGTTTTAATAATCTTCTTCTACGGGGAGAACGTGATGCGAGAAAAATTGGTATTTCGGATTTTACCATATAATAAACCAAAACTAAAAAAATAATTTTGGAAGTTACAAAAAAGAAAGGAAATCAAGAAATGATCTTAACGGAAAAGGGCTTTAATACTTCCCCATGTTTTTTTAACACTTGAGACACTATGTGAAACTGAAACTTCTTTAGAATATGTTGGAGGGACTTCTGAATTTAAATCGACAATTTTTATCCTGTAGATGTAAAGTACATCGGTTGTTTTGTATGCGCTTTCATCAATATAAGTGTAATAGGAATTATCACCCTTTGCATCAAGTTTTGCAATTTCAGTAAATTCAGAATTTATTGCTTTTCTTTCGACGGCAAAATAATCAACATTATTTTCTTCACCGGTCTGCCAATTAAGAATTATATCTTCCCCTTCGCTTCTCGCAGTAAATAATGATAGAAAAGCACCGGCGAAGATTGTGGTGATACAAAGCAAAATGAATAATATCGATGAATATTTTACAGTTTTCGAAATCATGACATCAAAATATGTTCTTGGATTGAAAATGTCAAGTACATTTAAATTTCCTTTATGACCTACGTCAAAATGTGAATTTTCTTAAAGATTGTCAATTTTTTTAAATTTCGACCAATCCCCAAATTTAAATTTCAGAAGAATGACCAATGAATAAAGAAAGACGTATATGGGAATGGCGAACCAAGCCCCTCTTAAGCCTAATCCAAGGGTAATTCCGAGATAATATGATAGCGGGATAAACAACACCCAATTTATAATCACTTCAGTCATCATTACAAAAAACGTTTGCCCTGCTGCTTGCAGACCGTTAGCCAGCACCACCCCGATTGCATAAAATATTTGACCGAATCCTGCAATTCTCAACGCCGGGATTGCAGTTTCGATTACGGTTTCATCTGTAGTTATTAATATTAACACCATCCTGGGAAACATGGTAAATACTATTCCGACAATTACAGTATAAATTGTAGCCAATTTACTTGTCTCATAACTATAGTATTTAGCAGATTTGATATCACCCTTACCCAGGTTATTTCCTACCAATGTTTGGATTGCAATTCCAAAACCAAAACACGGCATGATTGAAATAAACAAGGAAGAGATTACGACCTGACTCGCAGCCTGCTGAAGTGTACCGATTAAACCGGTGATTGCAACAAAACTTAAAAATCCGATTAGTATAAATACATTCTGCAATGAAACAGGAAGTGAAAGACGAATAATGGATTTAGCAATAGCGGGAATCAATTTAAATAGTTTGAAAAACTTGTACTTGTTTTTATAGTAAGGTAAAAGAGAAATAATGAAATAAAAAAGAGCATCACATGCGGTTGCTAATGTTGATCCTAAACCTGCCCCGGCTAACCCCATACTTTCAATGCCGAAAGCTCCGAAAATAAAAATATAGTTGAAGATAATATTTAAGAGATTTGCAAGAATACCGGAGAACATAAATATTTTTGTTTTACCAATTCCGAAAAAGAAACCTCGATAGGAGACAGTGATAAGGAAAAATGGGAGTCCCATAAAACGGTAATGCAAATACTCACCGGCATATTGACCAACTATTACATCTTTTGCGAAAAGATCAGCCATATCGTATGCAAATAGTACAACAGTAGTTCCGATTCCTAATCCGACAATAAGCGAAATGATTAGTGATGTATTCAGAACATACGCACAATTTTCAAAATCATTCGAACCAAATTTTCTTGCGACGAGAATATGTGTCCCGGTAGCCAGGCTAGAAAAGAAACTAATTATTGCCCAGGTAGCCAGCACTCCCAATCCCATAGCTGCTAGTGCATATTGAGCTTCAGGCAGCCTGCCGACCATTGCAGTGTCAACTAGAGAGACAATCATCTGTGTTGACAACCCGGCAATTGCCGGCAGTGCAATTTTCAAAATGCGCTTATGTGTTGAAAAATCGGAAAATATTTTCATAAATTCTTGATTATTCCGCAAATCGATATAAAATTTTAAATAAAAATTATATTACGATTTTTCTAGATAACACTAAATAATTTTTATAATTTTTGCTATTTTTTAATATGTAGTTCATAATCAAGTATTATTTGAGGTGATCTGATTGAATAAATCAGAAGAAATAAGATTCCTGCTGCACACACATGGAATTAAATATAGTTGGCTTGCCAGCCGACTGAATATGAATACCCGCACAATTACCTACCTTATTAATGAAAGTCCGAACCTAGACGAAGTACTCTATGAAAAAATCAAAGCAATAATTGATACCTACCAATTCGAACTAGAGTTATTTGAAGAAGAAGAAAAACAAGAGTTGAATCTTTTCGATGATGATAAAATTAGATTAAGCATAGGAGAAAGGATTAGAATATTTGCAAAAAAGAAATACGGCACATTAAAAAAATTAGCTGATACTATGGAAATTTCACCGCAGCAGCTTCAGCAGTACATCAGCGGTCGACGGGAACCTGGCTCAAAAATTCTCGTAAAACTACTTCGTTTGGGATGCGATATTAATTGGTTATTGGGCGGAAATGAAAAAGCCGAATCCTATAGACTCTATAAACTCGAAAGTGAATTAAAAAAATTGCACCACGGAGTGGATCAGATCTCATCAATAATTCAGAAATTAGATGCAACACATTAAAGCCGATAAGAGTAAATCCAAAAGGACTAGTGATAATATAATTTTGCTGGTAACTTTAGTCTCAATATCTATTCTTACCTATTTGATAAATATTGCTTTCTAATTCCCTTAAATTTTCAAAAGATACGGTGTGAGATTGATACTACTTCGGAAGAAAAGGTATTTCTAAATATTTCTTAATCAAAATTCGCGTCAACTAATTCTACACAAAATTATTTCTTCAATTTACTATCAACATATTCTTTTAATTTATCCATAATTTCATTCTTCTTACTTTCGGAAATATCATATTTTTTTGTTACGGTAAAGTAGCCTGCAAAACTATATGGATTATACCCACAAATTAAAGCAGCTTTTCTTCTTGAAATTTTATGTTGTCTTAAGTATTGTCTAATCTCAGTTAGGTTTGGATTATTAGGCGGTTCTTTCTTTGGTATTACATCTCCCCTAATATATTTGTCATAAACATTTTCTTCAGAAATAATTGTATTTATTGTAGCTTTAAGAATTTTGTATGTATCTTCGGCTACAGTATGATGATTGCCTTTTAACACTTGAACAACTCGTGTTCGTTTTAACCCGCTCACTACAGATAAGAGTCCTGCTGAAATATTGTGTTTTTTTACCAGTTCTCTTATTTCAACTAACTTTTCATAACTTAATTGTTTCATGGTATCAATCGAATAATTTTTAGAATTGGTTTAAAGATAATAAATTATTTCACATGAATGTGTGATAAAGCCCGCAGAATATCATACTGCCATTTCCAATTATTAACCTTAACTCTCAGATAAAATTATAGAAAAATTAATTTAATTGTAAATAGATTTTTTAAAATTTTTTCACATGTTGGCTGGTTTAAAGTCAATCTTAGTTGAATCCCATTATGTTTTATTAATCTTTTCTCGTAATCTTCTGTGTAACCAACATAATGCTTTTCCGGGTAGCTCATACTTTTTAGAATGTATACATGATAACCTAACATGGTATTTACTCTGATTTTGTGAATGTTTGTCATTTGCCTGAAGGCTTCATTTCTCGCGAGCGAAGTTTCGTAAATTCAGCTAAAAATGTTTCTTTGAAAACGCTCTCCCTGAATGGCTTTTCAAATACTTCTCAAATTTTTGTGCCTTTTCTTTTTCTTCGAAGGATATTATTGTCTGAAGTTTCCATGGCCTGTATTTTACTGTATATTTTACTCCCCCTTCATTATGCTTT
>JAIOZI010000008.1 GCA_021740785.1 Melioribacteraceae bacterium | reverse complement strand
GATACTTCGCTCCATCCGAAGGCATAATTAGATGTGGAACCGGTTAAATTATTGATATTCGGGTTCTGAACATCCGTACCGTATTTATAAAATGAGCTTGACCAATTTCCGTTTGAATACTGTTTCCTCATTACAACGCGTTTACCATAAACAACAGCAGTTTTACTTACTCTTCCGCCACCGACGTATTCGCCATCGCCAACCCATACAACGTAAGGCTGATTATCTTTTACTGCTATTGACGGGAATTTATTTCTTAGGTAACCTGAGCCGGAGGAGATAATCGCCGCGGAATTTTCATTAAAATTAACTGCAACATTACCATGATCATCATTAACATCGAACGAACAAAACCTTATAGTTGCTGATGTATAATTGTTTTGCTGATATGCTAAATATATTTTTGATGAAGTACTTGATTCTGATACAATTGCATTATTACATGATGCGGAGTCGGTGACAGAAACATGAGTGGGATTATTTCCAAATATCCAATTGGATCCGTTTTGACGATATCCCCATCTCCAGTATATTCCTTTATCAGGATACTCATGAGATGTTTTTCTCCATGTAGCCAAAAAGATAGGAATACTTGCAGAAGTAAAAGTTGTTGTAATATTTGGTTCCAAATTTTCATCATATGACTCTAGGATGTTCTCATCTATAATTAACGTACTGCCGTAAATATAATCACTGCCTGATCTGTAGAATCTTTTAATTATTATCTGCGACAAATCAATGCCATCAGGCGCTTGAAATATAATAAATACTGTATTTCCATAATTTGTTATTGATGGACTTTTACCGCCGGCATTATTTAGCGGTCTATGAACATTCATTATTTCCCAGTTTTGTCCATTGTCTCTACTTATCTCTAACCAAACATGCCCAATTGATTCGTAAACGCTGTGTAAATAGCCATCAGGTGTTCTAACTATTTTTCTCTGGCTGTTTGATTTATATCCATCTATGTTTTCGGAATGCTGAAGATATTTATATCTTGCAGTATAAGAATCATTATCTGTTGGAGTTATTGTTCTCGGATTATGTCCGTCTCCATCAGTCCAACCGGCGAAATTGTATGAAAACGAACTTCCAGGTGGTGTGTAAGGATTCGGCGCTGTAATATTGCCATTATCATACTGATAAATCTCTCCAATTGTTGTCACATTATTATAAGTGCCGTTAAATTCCGTAATAGCATTTAATCCTATGTTCGTTTTGTAACGATACACAGCTTTATATGTTCCACTCGAGACATTGGGATTAATAATTTCCACAGTTTCAATTCTAACCTCTTCATTCCCATCATCAAAGAACCATCCTCCGTTATGCTGTTCAAACGGATTAAACTTTCTATCAATGCTCTGGAAGGTTTGTTCTTTAGCTTCTAATCTTCTTTCGGAATTTTGGTTAAAAGCAAATGATTTTTCGTTATTTGGCAAGGCATCGGTGCTATAGTCTGAATTTTCGATATTAATAATCCCGCCATTTGATATAGAACCATCCGGATTCTTAAACTCGTTTTTAACTGTTACAGAAGCATAAATTGCTTGTATCCCTTCAATATCATAACTGTGGAGAGATCGTTTATTAGGATTAGCTTGGTTATTATACATTACAGTTTCAGTATTGTTTGAATGACATAGACCTAATATATGTCCAATTTCATGTAATGCTACTGCCTGCAAATCCTTTGCATTGCTAGGATTCTGTTCCAATGAAAATGAATGATAATCGTCATTAAGTAAAAGTGTCCCTTGGCAATTAGTCTCAGGTTTCCAAGCAACAGCTATAGAACTACGAGGAGCGCCCGTAGAGTAATATTCGCTAAGACTAGCATATTTTATATAAATATCATACTCTGTGCTGCTAAAAACCTCGGTAAAAGTAAAGGGTACTACTGCTGCCCAAGTATTAAATGCTGCTTCAAAGGCAGCTTTTTCCAAATCTCCCGATATATCATTTGTACCGTTTGCGAAGTAATATTTTAGTTCGGATTTGTACCAATTTTTACCGCTTAATGTGTAATTACCAAGGTCTGGGCAAGTAGCATCAACGCAATCTCCCCACTGACCAAAGTTTACTTCACTCAATACTAAAAAAACAGCGATTATCTGATAAAGTTTTTTAATAATCGAATAATAACTTATCATTATGGCTCCTCCTTGTGTTTTGTTATTTACCGTGGTAAACAAATCCGTTTTCTGTATCGCTTATAAATATTTCATTTCCATTTCCCCATATTCCTGTGAACGTAGCTTCTTCCTGATGATCAATAAATAGCTGTTGCCAATCCTCCCCGTTAAATTGGTAAACAGTAGAGCGAGAACCTATGCCCCATATATCTTTGTAACTTATGTTATAGCCAGTTCTAAAGCCAACTCCATTTGGAAGGAATAATTCATTTTTCCATTCATCATATAATATTTCTTCTCCATCTAAGTTAGCTGTAAATACTCCGTTTCCTCCAAAGGTATATACCTTATTATGTGCAAATAATAATCCGTTTTGTTCGAATTTCGCATTACCAAGTAATTTTGTCTGATCGACTACAATAAACTTATTCCCTCTGAGTTTCATTAAAAACAATGAGTCTACACCAATGGGGTATGCAGTCAAGTAAACACTGTTTCCTATTCCCCCAATTGATTGAACAAAATAATTTTCTCCAATGAAATATTTTCTCCACATGCCTTCTTTATATTCACTAACATGGTTGGACGAAGAAATCCAGAAATGATTTTCATTTATCGGATAAATATCTGTATAACCATCCGGCATTTGGCTATTGTCCCCTTCTACTTCGCTCCACTTTTTGCCATCGAAGTGCATAATAAAGGGAGCGGTTTCCATTGTGTTGCTATAAATCCTGCCCCCAAATGCCCAGACATCATCTGCTGCTGTTCCCCACACACCCCCGACACTTTTTGAGCCATTACCGAATTCCGTTATTGGAGTATCCCAAACTGCCCGGCTCCATTTTTCTCCGTTATAATGCCATAAGCAATTTCTAACATCTTCAGTAAATCCAGCACCCCACACATTATTGGGTGAACTACCCCAAATTGATCTTAATTCTATAAAACCCGGTAAATCACCATAGTCTACACTATCTACACTCCACACATAATTCCTTTTTCCGGGTTGAGTGTTATCTTCAATTGGTTCGGTTGTATCACAGCTCAACGCCGTAAAAAGGAGCAGGCTCATTGCAAATATTATAAGTAAGAAGAAATTGAATTTCTTATTAAATAGTTTCATCTATCTTTTCTCTTGAATTTATTGGTAAGGTAAGATGAATTTGAATTACTTGTAGTTGGGCTAATGACAGATATTTTGTGAAACGCCGCATCATTTGATTCTTGTTCTAGTTTTAATCATGAATAACTCCCCGAATGTATTTCAAAACTGCTGCAATAGTCGTTAAAACATTTAAGTGATCACGGACTAAAATTAATAATAGTCAATAACTAAGTCAATATATAAATTTGTATCTTTCAAAAAAAAAAAATAAAAATCTAATGCTGCTGAATAAACTGATAAGAAAACATTGGAACGGGGCAAATGGTGAAGGGTAAACGGTTAAGGGCAAGGGGTGAAGCGCAAAGGGCATAGAGCAGAGAGCAAAGGGAGAAAAGCAAAGAAATAAAACTCAAGTAATAAAAAAACAAATAAATCACAAAAACCCCACCTACGCTAAAATCAAGCTTCGGTGGGCAGGCAGAAACCAGAGCCAAGAAACCAGAAACTCGAAACTAAAAAATGACAATAAACCCCACCTACGCAAAAGAAGCAGCTCCTACCTACGCTAAAAAACCAGCTTCGGTGGACAAGAAAAAGCAAAAAACTAGTTATAAGAAACAAATATCAAATTCGGAAAATGATTATGTTGTTCTCTGTGTTCTGTTATTATATTCGATCAACTTAAGTTATTTACACAAATCGAACCATGGTTTCTTATTGATAAAATTTCCACTGTACCATTTCCAAAAAATCTATTCATATACTCAACATACTCTTCAGTAAGTTCGTCAGGTATGAAAGCTTGAATTGTACCTGCAAAGCCGCCGCCATGAACTCTGCAGGCTCCGGAATTATGCTCTTTGATAAATGTTTTTGTCAACGCCAGAGCTAAACTAATTCCCTGCTCTGTATGATTTAAAATTGTATAACAATTCTGTAAAAACATTGCAGAAGAATTTCCGGACTCATCAATCAATTCAAGAAATCTATTAAAATTATTCTTTTTCAATGACTGCTTAATTTCATCAACTCTTACGTTTTCATCTAAGAAATGAATTGCTCTTAAAATTGCCCTGTCACCGGTTTTTTGTCTGAGTACATTTACTTCACTCATTAATTGATCTTTCTCAATATCTCTTAGAACCGATACACCAAAGTGATCGGCTATACTTTTCATTTCATTCGGGATTGATGCATAGTCATTGGTTAAATCAGCATGATTACCACCTGTATCAACAACGATTAAATTATAACCGGATTTGTCAAAATCGAATTCAATCTTTTCAACAACAGGATTTTTCGGTTCCTTAAAATCAATTGAAATTATTCCGCCAACAGCCGAAGCCATTTGGTCCATCAATCCGCAAGGTTTTCCAAAATATTCATTTTCGGCTAATTGACCAATCTTGGCAATATCTACCGGAGATATTTCACCTTTATTGAACATACAATTGAAAATTGTCCCGATTAATATTTCAACCGAAGCGGAGGAACTTAAACCTGAACCGACTAATACGTTACTCTCAATTACAGAATCAAAACCGCCGATATTATAACCGCGCTCTTTAAAATAATAAGCAATGCCTCTAATCAATGCTGTGGTTGATTCTTTTTCTTCGGATTTGATTTCAAGATCACTAAGATCAATTTCAAACTTATCTTTATAACCTTCTGAGTAAAGTCTTATAATATTTTTATTGTTTCTCTTTGCAGCACCTATTGTATCTAGATTTATACTTGCTGCTAAAACTTTTCCGTGGTTATGATCAGTATGATTCCCGCACAGTTCAGTTCTTCCAGGGGCGCTGAAGAAAAGTAAATTTTCTGTTGATCCGAACCGGAGCTTGAATTCCGATTCAATATTTTCATACCTGTTGGTATGTGTATCATCTCCGTATAATTTTATTAAACTTGATTGAAGCGTATTTGTAATAATTTCTGGTGTCATCTTAATTAGTCAATTTTTGTTTTATAATGAATTTCCGATTGTTCAATTAATTTTTGAGCAGCCTGCTCCGGTGTAAAATCTCTCTGCGCTTCCGATAACATTTCATACCCGACCATAAATTTCTTTACTGTAGCCGATCTAAGCAACGGGGGATAAAAATGAGCATGTAATTGCCAATGTTTGTTTTCATTCCCATCATTCGGAGAATTATGCCAACCCATCGTATATGGAAATGAGGTGCTGAATAAATTATCATACTTGATAAGATGTAGTTTTAATATTTCCGCTAATGATCTTTTTTCTTTAGTATTCAATTCAAGTAAATTCTTCTTTTTCATCTTCGGCAGCAGCAAGGTTTCAAAAGGCCATGTTGCCCAATACGGAACAAGTACCACCCAATCATCATTTTCTACAATTATTCTCTCACTCTTTTTAATTTCACTTGCAAGATAATCAATTAAAAGAACCGAACCTTTTTCTGCGTAATATTTTTTTTGATAATTATCTTCTTTAACTGCTTCATTCGGTAATTTATTGCTCGCCCAAATCTGTCCGTGAGGATGCGGATTTGAGCACCCCATGATTTCGCCTTTGTTTTCGAAAATCTGGACCCACAAATAATCTTTAGATAATTCATCATATTGATCAATCCATAGATCAATCACATCTTCTATTTCATCCATCTCTAATTCCGGCAAAGTAAGATCATGCTTAGGGGAGAAACACATTACTCGGCATGTTCCTTTTACACTTTCGGAAGTAAACAATTCATCTTCGGAAAAACTTTCCTCTGCTGTACCGGGAAGAAGAGCTGCAAAATCATTAGTGAACACGAATGTGTTTTTGTATTCCGGATTTACCTTTCCCCCGGCTCTTTCATTTCCAGGACATAAATAACAATTCTGGTCATATCTCAAACGTTTTTCAATTACCGCATCTTCTGTTTTCCCCTGCCAAGGTCTTTTCGTTCGGTGCGGTGAAACAAGCACCCATTCACCTGTAAGCGGATTAAAACGCCTATGCGGAGTATCATTCAAAGTCATTTAATTAACTCATTATTTTGATTATAATTATTATTCAATTCTAACTTGTATAATCCCACTGAATTTGATACGGCATAATCCCAATCGCCAACCAATATCCACCAATTAGTCAAGACGGTATTTTCATACGGGATATTGTTTTCATAACCCGGAAAACTTTGGAACCAATAAATATAAAACTGTGATTCGGTCTTCTGCTTAAAATTCATATCACCATAAACCCAATTATAATCTAGATTTTTCCAAGTTTCCACACTTACTTTTTTCTTCTCACCACTACCATCCGGCAGCCAATTTTCAATATCGCTTTCAACCCATGCCGGGTTCAGATAATCATAATGCTTGGTTGTATTCGGCGGCATGTGAGTCCAACCGCATCGTCCGCCGGTAAATTCGTCTGCTTCATTTTTACCGACAAATAAGTTCCAGAATAACTTGCTGTTGTCGTCTTGCTCTTTATTAATGTGTGTCAATATTGCTTCGAATTGATGACCATGATTATGAACAGCTTCAGCCTGAGACCTGTTGTAATTGTAATTATAAACAGTATATGATTTGGTATAAACCGGAAGATCATCTTCGTTACGTTCACTGTTAGATATATCACCGGTTATTGGGCTGGACATATTTGATTCCGCCGGTTCAATATCGCCGTGGTGATATCCCCAAATCCAAATCTCTTTTACACCCAAATTTTCAACAAAATCCTTTGCATTAAATCTCTCCAAAATTTGATTGTAATCCGGTCGGTACCATCCATCATTCCACGGTACTTCATAACCTCTCGGCATTTTTTCATAAACGGCAATGTTTTTAATTACTTTATATCCAACCGAAGGAATTGCATCCGGATTTTTATAACCCCTAAATTTACTTCCTTCTTCAAGCATAAATTTTGCACGTGTGCTCATGCTGTCAACTTTCATTTTCATTTCATCAATTGTCAAGCTAGAGCCGCTAATTTCCTTATCGAGATTGACTCCGTCCAATGTTGGGTAGTAGCTTATCATCAGTACCGGGATTTCGAATATGGCATTCTCAGCCGGGTTGGATAAGAATTCATTAATGGCTTCATCAGTTGGTTCAAGATCTTGTGCAAAAAGATTAATTGAGACTAAGCTTACAATTGAAAGAAATAAAATTATTTTACTTTTCATAAATTAGCACATCCTAATAATTAAAAAAAATTTTTGTCAGTTATAATTAACTTCTTTTAGTGAATAACTTTTTCCACTCATAATTCATACTGTTTCCTTGAATAAAAACTGCGGCAATAATTATCACACCTTTTAACATAAGTTGAAAATCTTTTTGGATTCCGTGCAATCCGAGAATATTACTCAACAACCCGATTATTAAAACACCAGCGAAAGTACCGCTTATTGAACCTTTACCGCCCATCAAACTTGTACCGCCGATAACAACTGCGGCAATAGCGTCGAGTTCAAATCCAACTCCGTCATTTGGATTGCCTTGCAGCAATTGAGCTGTGTGTATAATTCCGGCTAATGCGGATAATAACCCGGCTACCACAAAAGTGTAAATTCGGATTCTATTTACTTTTAATCCTGCAAGTTTAGAAGCATTTTCATTACTTCCGATTGCAAACACATACCTCCCGAATCTCGTTTTTTGAAGCAGAATATTAAATGCAATAGTGACGGCAACGAAAATAAATACCGGTAAAGGAATGCCCGCAAATGAATCAGTAAAAATTCTAAAACTGTCCGGAGCGGCATTTTCACCGAAGCCAATATTCCTGGAATTATTGTCCGAAATAAATAGTGCAAAACCGCGTGCAGCAGTCATCATTGCAAGAGTCGCAATAAACGACTGCATTTTTCCGAATGCAGTAACAGCTCCATTTATAAATCCAGTTGATGCGCCTGAGAACAATGCCAGAATAATTGTAAAAGTAAATCCCAGTTGCCAATCCATAATTCCGAATGCAGTCAGAGTGGCAGAAAGAGCCAACACGGATCCAACTGATAAATCAATTCCCCCGGCAATTATTACGAAAGTCATACCAATAGAAATTATTCCGATTTCCGAAACTTGCCTTAAAACGTTGGTAAGGTTATCAAATTTCAAAAAGATTATTGAACCCTTACTACTTTCCGGTGAAAATAAAATACAAAGGATGAAAATAATCGTTACACCAAACACGGGTTTGAGCCAATCTTTATTATGTAAAGCTGAGCTTAACTTCATTATTAATCTTCCATAAATGCAAATTGAAGAATTTCTTCTCCATTCGTTTCGGATGTATTAAATACAGCTCTTTGTTTACCGCGTGAAAAGACTAAAATTCTATCACAGATTCTCAATAATTCAGGAATTTCGGATGAGCTAATGATAAGTGATATTCCTTCGGAGGCTAATTCCATGAGTATGTTGTAAATTTCTTCTTTCGCTCCGACATCAATTCCGCGTGTTGGTTCATCAAGTAATAATAATTCCGGGTCTGTCAGCAATCCCCTTCCCAGCAATACCTTTTGCTGGTTTCCGCCGCTTAATGTTTCGATAGGCTGCTGAAGTGAATTCATTTTTATGTTAAGAAACTCTGCTTCAGCATTAACTTCTTGTCTTTCCATTTTCTTATTCAAGCAGCCATACTTAACATAATTTTGCAATACCGAAATTGTACTATTTTCAGTAATATTCATTCCCGTTAAAATTCCGTCACGCTTTCTATCCTTGGATATATAATAAACATTTTCATCTATCGAACAATGAGGATACTTCGGAATTATTTTCTTTCCTTTCAATTCAATCGTTCCGGTGAATAGATATGATTTTTTTCCATATAAAAATTTGAGAAACTCTGATTTACCGGATCCCAATAATCCTGCTAAACCTAAAATCTCTCCCTTTTTCAATTTGAAGTTGACACCGGATATAATTTTTTTCTTATTGTAAACATCAACTCCATCAACATTTAATAGGATTTCATTTTCAATATCATTGATAGTTCTTTGTGTTTCGTAATGTTTCTTCCCGATCATTTTACTGATAAGTTCAGACTTGATGATTTGTTCATTTTTAAATTTTCCGACAAAGCAGCCGTTACTAAGAACAACGATTTCATCCGCTAGTTCAAAAACTTCTTCCAAACGATGAGATATGAATATTATTGCTTTCCCTTGATTTTTAAGAATTTTTATCTTTTCAAATAATATCCGGATTTCACTTTCCGTTAATGCCGAAGTCGGTTCATCCATAATTATTATTCGTGAATCAATCGAAAAGACTCTTGCTATCTCAACAATTTGCTGCCAGCCTACGTTTAAATCGCTCACTTTTGTTTTGGAAGAAAAAGGGAATTCAAATCCGCGTAAAATTTCATCTGCATCTTCGTAAAGTTTTTCAAAATCGAGCAGACCAAATTTTGTTACAGGTTCTCTACCAAGAAAAATATTTTCTGCAATTGTAAGGTCCTCAATTAGATTCAGCTCTTGATGAATAATAGAAATACCTGCTAGTTCCGCTTCACGCGGTGAGTTAAATTCCCTTACTTCATTACCAACAATTATTTTACCGGTATATTCTTTAATGACACCGCTTAAAACTTTCATAAGTGTTGATTTACCTGCTCCGTTCTCACCAACCAGAGCTGTAATTTCCCCATAATCAATATCAAATGATACATCATGAAGAACTTCATTCCCCGAATAGGATTTTGAGATTTCACTAAATGAAAGCATTTAATCTTCCGGCTAATTGTATTCAATCAATATGTTAACTATATAATCCCAAAAAATTCATTGAAAATGAATTTTTTGCCGCTGGTCGCTCATAAAATGTTTTATAAAACATTTTATGTTGCGGGATTAACCCCGACAATTTGTAAGAAAAATATTTTACTTAAATAACGAATTCCAAAATTTCTATATGGCTGAGGATCTGATATTTCTCAACTTACAAATTGTCGGCCCGAAGGGCAGATTTTCCAATGGAAAATCTGGGATAATAAAAACGTTTTCGTACAAAGTTGAACAAGATGTTAAACGTTTCCTTTTCTCAAAATTTTAGAATTATCTTCTCCGCCGTTTAATATATAGAGCAATGGAAGCGGTCTATCAATACCTTCCCTTAATCGCGGCATATTCTGCCAGGGTGTAACCGAAAGAGTGTTCGTCATATCCATCCAGTATTGAAGTCGTGAAGTCTCCAGGTTCCAAGTCATGTGAAAATGATTAGCCGGTGCATAATGTTTATATTCATGCATGGATGCATGTTTAGGAGTAACAAAAGTATGCGGCCACGTTGGGTTCGATGTATTTGCAACAATAGCTGCCAACTTTTCAGGAAGACCAACTGTTTCCGCTTCGTCCCAAACCATTGAAAACATTCCGGAGAGTGAGCTATATGCAAGCCGCGCAGCAATACCTTCGATGCCGCCGGGTGAAAAAAATGAGACGGAATTCCCCATTCCCGGAAAATATAAATTGTCGGCTAACGGAAATGATATTTTCTTCATTATATAATCCTGGGATGTGCCGGGTAATGCAGCCCAATCAAAAGATGCTGATCCGGAATTATCTCCATCAACAAATCCTTTTTGATACCAAATTTGATTTTCATCAACATCAATTTTATTCTTTTTCACAAGATTCTGAACTTCCCAACCTTCCCACACTTTTCGGAAATCCATAAACAGAGGCGGATTGCCACCGGAAAGGTAAGTCATGAAAAGCTGTGTAAGTAATCCCTGTACATCCGCTTCCGTTGCATAAGGAGTAACGGCTTTTTTTCCATTATGATCAAAGGAAGAGTTAAACAATGACTCCATGATATCCGCCACGGGAAGAGGAGTACCGCGTAAGTCGGAGCCCCATTCTAACTGACTCATAAAGCCTCCGCCGACAGCATCCAAGTCTTTCATCAAATCACGTACGATTAAATACATAGCTAAACTTTTATCCAGCCTTTCGGAATCAATTTTAGTTTTGAGTTCAAGACGTTTTCCCGCATGTTTATTGAGCCAATTTCTTAACGATTTCAATTCTGTTTTATCATAAGCATTTTTGTTCAGCATATCCGCCAGTAATTTCATATCCAATCTTGTGATTTCCACCCCGAATGTGTTTCTGGTTTCGATTACATGAGGCAGTGCTGTTTCCATTCCCATCGAATCGTGACCGAAAATAACGACTCGCTTACCTTTTAGGTATTGATATGTTACTGCTGAGTATGTCCAATCAATCAAATCCTTCATTGTCTTGTCGGACATTTTAGGATTAAGTCCTTCGTCCGGCCAATTCCCAACATTGATATGCATTAACCTTCCTGATTGCGCAACTGCTCCTGAGACTGCATGAGTAAACACAACTCCCGGACGCGGTCCGCTATTACCGCATGTAAAATTAAGCGGTGTATCTTTTGGGAAATTACTAATCAAGGAAAGTAATGTTAATTGCGGAAATGCCCAAGTGTCCGGCAGCCCGATTAATACATTTACGCCGGCAGCTAAAAATTGTTTGGCGACTATATCGGCTTCGCGTTCTGTATCAATTAAAACATCAGAGAATACTACCGGTACTTTCGCACCGTTTGGTAATTTGATCTTATCTGAAAGGTTGTCGGCTGTCATCTTTATAATATTTTGAGCACGTTTGCGTGATGATTGATCAATGCGCGGATCGCATGTTGCAAAAAGACCTATCACAGGATTACCTTGATTAGTCTTAACATTTTGGGACAATACTTTTGCTTTCATATATGACCTGTAATTGTGAAATCAAATCTTTATTTACTTATCTATTACAAATACTTCTCAGCATTTGATGAATCGATGGTTTCAGTCTCAAGCGTAATATTTTTTTCTGTTTCCTGATTATTCAAAATTTTTACTGCTGTTTTAATCGCAAGCGATCCCCCGGTTGGATATAAAAAAGTTGCCTCAAGTTGATTATTAACAACAGCCTGCACACCCCCTTCGGCGCCGGGTAGCGCATCAATACCGAGGAAATATATTTCGTTTTCTCTTCCGGCATTTTGAGCAGCTAAGTATGCGCCCATTGCCATCGGATCATTATGGGCATAAACCAAATCAATATTGGAAAATCTCTGAAGAGCGTTTTCCATTATTTCTCTTCCTTTTCGTCTCAGCCATGCACCATCTTGTTCGTAAATAATTTCAATACCGGGATTTCCGGCTAATCCTTTTATAAATCCATCATGACGTTCCTGTGCGGGTGTAGAACCTTTCAATCCCCATATTTCAATAATTTTTCCTTTTCCGTTTAGTAGTTCAGCCGCATATTTTCCGGCAGCTTCTCCAATTATTACGTTATCAGCGCCAATAAATGTCGTGTACTTTTCTGAGAGAATTTTACGATCTAAAACTATTACCGCAATTCCTTGATTATATACTTTTTCAACGATTGCTGTCAGTGGCTGGGCTTCATTTGGGGATACAATCAGCAAATCAATTTCTCTGACAAGGAAATTTTCAATATCAGCAACCTGTTTCGAATTATCCTGGTTTCCGTCAGAAATCAGCAATTCAATTTCAGGATAATTCTCTGCTTCTTTCATCATTTCTTTATTCATCGCCTCTCGCCACGGCTCAGCGCTGTTGCATTGTGAAAAACCGATCACATATTTTTTTACTTCCTCTTTATCACCACAGCTTAAAATCAAAAATACAGCAAGGAAAAAACTTATTGACTTTAGAATAGAGTTGATTTTCATAATTAGATAATCTCCAAGAAATCTTTATCTGGAAGTTCCGGAAATTTATTATGCGGTTCGGATTGATACCAAAATGCAACTGATGAAATATCATCTTGAAGCGGGAGATATCGTCCATCGGAACGCCAGCTTAATGCCTGAACTGTAACCCGTAAATCCTTTTCAAATCTAACAGGATCCATTATATGCCATCTATACATTCCAAAACGCTGCTGGGATTTATACAAACCATCTGGTTTTGTAATTTGAACTAACCCTGCGTATGGTGTTGAAAAATAAACATACTTCTTCTCCTCACGATTTTCAAAATCATATGATCCGCAAAAATAATCTTCTGTTCCTGTACCGCATATAGTCGGAAATTTATCATCACCATCCATAAAGAATTTTACTTCTCCTTCACCCCACCATCCGTTATTGTTTACTCCCCAAAGCATATACATTCCTACAAAATGTCCCCAACCTTTTATTTGATCAACGACTACATAATCTTTTTTATATGGAAGCGGATTTTGTCTCCTGAATTGAGCATGAAAGTAAGCAGCATCTTCTTCAATTTCTGTTAGTGAATAATCAATTTGATAGAATAATGTTATCTCCTCCGGATTAAGATTTTCGACTGTAATTTTACAGCTTTTCCGGAAAGGCATCTCCCAATAACAGTTGAAAGCGCTTCCCGGATTAACACAAACCGGGATTGAATTTACAAGTGAGAACTCATTCAATCCGCAGGCGAAAAAATCTCCGAGTGGAACTTCAACCGATGGATTCTCTTCGCCATCCCAATAAATTCGTAATACCAAAAACCGGTAAACGCCTGTCGGGGTCATCCAAATATGTTGAATTGCTCCGGATTCATTTATTTCTGCGACTGTAAAAGTCTCGTTCGGTTTTATTTTAACTGATGGTGAAATTTTCCAACCTTGACCCAAATCTCTGGCTGGTTTTACACCGGTTCCTTCTGTCGCCATTCCGCCTTTGCCCTTTTCACCGGTGAAATTTTCCGGTGTAATTGAACGGCTCTTTGCTTTTGACAAAAGCGGCAAGTTTCCCAATCCTAAATTCAATCCGTTGTACATATTTTTATCCTACTTTAACTTCATTAACATCATGTAATTACGCTCAAATAATTCGTCCCAAACCCATCTATCTGTTGAAGTTTGTAGACCGATTCTGATTCCGAATTCTTTACCCGAAGAAAGATCAAACCCATACTCGGGTAAGTTAGGGATTGCAATTATTGTTTCAATATTTCCATCATTATCTTCAATGTCATATTTCAGATTATCTGTACTCAATACATCGCGAATATCTTTCGGCGGTGCGGTCCAACTTGAACAATCACGTAAATAATATTCAACTACTTCGCTTTTAGTACCGTCATTACTAATTCTTATTTGAATATTATCCAAACCGTGAAACCAGCCGTCTCCTTCAGCGTCGATATTCAACATTATATTAACCGGTTTTGTCGATTCAGATTTGAAATAAAGGTTACTTTCTGTCCATGCCAATGAAAGCTGACTTTCATAATCTTCCCCGGAAATATCACCGAAATCGTTCCAAATAAGATTTTCATCGTTTACGGATTTTTGAATTTCCGGATCGATCGCATATAGAGGTTCGGGATCATCTTTATCATTAATTCCGTCTTTGTCTGAATCCGGATCATCGAGTTTTGTACTTAATGAATTACCCGCCATAAATTCTTCAAGATCCGTTAATCCGTCACCGTCGGTATCAACTTTTGCCGGATCCCCGCCTAATCTTTTTTCGTCAAAAGGAAGAGTGGGATCATCATCGGGTAATCCGTCATTATCTGCATCCACAGTTTTTTCAAGATTCCCGAATTTAAGAGCAAGCCAATCTTCGGGATTTTGATTTCGTATGATCCATGCATTAAAATCAAAATCTTCACCAAATCTTCTGGGCATCACCCAGGGCATATCTGCATGATAATATTCAGGAAAACCGCTCCAATTAAATAAAGCATCAATTTGATGATGGAATTCATGTGTTATCAGCCAATCCTGGCGGCTGTGCGGACCCGGATTTGGATTTCCATTATAGCCGCTGGTTTCCCCATATTTCCAAGGAGCGGGAACACCTACTGCAGCTCCGCCGTAAGCTTGTCTGATATTAATTCCATCAGATGCCGATGGATCACGCAGTGCACTCGTTTTTCTATCCGGGTAATTCAACCATGCATAGGAACAAATCACACCGGCATAATCAGTCGGTTCTTTTCCTAGTTCCTCCGAAATTCTCTCGAAATCTTTTGTAACCCGTTGATTCGGAGATAACCAATATGGGTCTTCATTACCAACATCCGATAACCAAAGTGTATCTTCAATTATGTAAAAATCCCAATCAAATACTACCCTGCAAGATGAATTTCTAAAATAAAAATCTGTATTGAATTGTGTCGCTTTCGTGCGGAGATATTCTAGCTCATCGTCCGAAAGAGTTCTTCCCCAAGGCACTTGAGGAAACTGATCTTCCGGATATCTGTCTCTATATGAAATTGTTCTGTAAACCATGAATAACAGCGGCAGTCTATTATAAATCAGCAAATTTTGATCATTTGCAGGAGTAACCAATCGAAATTCAGTCGGTTTAGCCTTTTGTCCCGGAATAACTTTTAACGTCGGCGTTAATTTATATGAATATCTGGTTAACGGTTCTAACTGATCAATTACAGCTTTGTTGGTTTTTCCATCCGAAGAAGTTTCTGCTTCGAATCTTTTCCAAACTTTACCATCGGAAGAAAATTGAACGAATGGATGTATATCATCAGTATTTTCCCATTCAATTACATATTCATCTTTCTCTGATTTTATAACAGGTTCAATCTCCCGGAAATCCTTGTTGACAAAAACAATTTTATCTAAATCTGCAATTGCTATTGTATTGTTGTTGTAAAAATCAATTGAATGAGGTGCGATTAATCCACCGATACTTGAGCCGGAAAATTCAGCCGTAACATTTCCATCATAATCGAATTTAAATATTTTTGCCATTCCGGGATCGGAAACATAAAGAGCATCATTATCAGCAATTAAGCAAACCGGTATACTCATTTTAGCAGTAAACGGTTCAAGTTCATTTGCATCATTATCAAAACGTCTGATTTTATTTCCGTCAATTATATACTTAATTCCGTTTACATATGCATTGTCGATAATTTGGGGCACAAAAGAAGCAATTTCGATTTCTTTTACCAAACCTCTTCTGTCAATATTAACAAGCTTCTCATTTTCTTTATCATAGACTGTAATATAATCACCGGTTGTTTTAAGATACTCTACCCGGTATGGAATATAAGGTCTATCCATTTGAGGATATAACGGATTATTTTCATTCACAAATCCGAGTACTTTTAGATATTGGAATTCATTTAATCCTTCCGATGCTTCTAATCCGACATAACCTGAAGGGAAGATGAGTTCTTTTTCAACTCCTATTACCTCATCGTTTACAGTGATTCTAAAACGGTTATATTCGGCATCGATGTGAACTTCCAGTTTTGTCCAATCGCTGGGTTTCTCATCTACTGTAAATACACTTGTGGCTGTAAAATCTTTGGATGGAGTAAAATAACCCACGAGAATACTAGTCCCGTCGAACCTAATCATATGAGAATAATATTTCGAATTCTCCTCACTCAATCCAAAGAAAATACCGGCGCGTTCACCTTTTAACATCACTTCAATAGTGTATGGCGCATTGGGATGAACATAGTAATCCGATTTTAAAAGTTGATCATAAGCCTTCGGGTTAATAGAAACCTTCCCATTTTCGAACTTCCAATCTCCGGTAACCGGCGTCCAATGTTCGGATGCACTTTCGTTACTGAAGTCAGCAGTGAACCAATCAGCTTGAGCAAATATTGGATAAGATAAAATGAGAGTTAATAAAAACAATTTAACGATGTTCATGCTTTTTTCCTTTTGAATATGTCAGTTTTAAAATCGACAAATAAAAATTAAATACCAATAACCGGTGTTATTTTCATTCAACCCAACGAATAAAGCGGGATCCGTCCGCACACCAACGGACGAATCCCAATAGCACTTATTAGGAGGTACAATGCTATTTTAATAACATCATCTTCTTAACCGAAACAAAATCATTAACTTTAATCGAATATATATAAACACCGCTCGCCAGCTTTGATGCGTTAAATTGAACATCATAGAAACCTGGCTTTTGATTCTGATTTACTAAAGTTAATACTTCCTGACCAAGAACATTGAATACCTTTAATTCAACCAAACCATCAAACGGAATTGCATATCTGATGGTAGTAGTAGGATTGAAAGGATTAGGATAGTTTTGTTCAAGTTTGTATACGGTAGGCAGTGCATCGTCATTAACACCAACAACACCATCACCTTCGTATGAGCCGATTTCAGGAGCGGTTCCGATAAACGGGAATCCGACATCAACACCTGCATTCATTGCGGGGCTTGTTTCATAGAGTCTGTAATCAAGAGAATCAGAATTAACAAACAATGGATCATTAAAGACATTATCGCCGTAATCAAAAATCTCATAACCGGAATAATCACCATCCGGAGGTATACTTAGAGTATCTACAGTATTTTCAAAGTAGAGATTGTTTGACGCATAAGCATAGCTTAGTTGTTCTCTTGAATAACCAACTACATTGTTAGCAAAAATATTATTATATGAATTCAACACGCCGTCTGAAGGAGTTCCGGTTCCACCATCGTCTCCGGTCTGAATGATTCCCGCACCTTTGGAGTCGATGATTTCAACCATATCAACAATAGTGTTATTGTATGCATCGAGATAGCCATAAGAAAGAGCCGCATTACCGCCACCGATGAATGTATTGTGATGCATTACAACATGAGTGTATTTCTGTACCCATACTCCGCGGTAGTTAGGTTCAACAAATATACAATTTGAAACTTCGCCGACATAACTGCTGTCATAAGCTCCGTTGACTCTATTATCAAAATATACACCGCATGCATAACCTGCATAAGCCGGTTCGGTTGCACCGATGTTTATGAACTTAAATCCTTTCACTTTCCAACCCAATCCGGTTCTTATTAGAATTCCAAATGTTTCACCATATGGATTTCCAGGTAACGAGCCGTCGATAATTGTTTCTTCCGGTCCATCGGTTGATTCAATTGTAATGTTTTCCGGTCTCGGCGCACTGATTACAGCATGCGCATAAGTACCGGGTTTTACATAAACCGTAGCTCCATTCTGCATCATTACCAATGCGCTTGGAATATCAGGGAAAGGATGAGCTTCGCTGCCATCAGCTAAGGAAGAATCAGCGCCTGCTTCAACATAGGCTGTCAGCAGAGCTGTCGTATACGGAGATTCGAATGCACCAAGATCCGGTGCTAATCCGTTATATTCATAACCCAGGTCAATACCGGCATCCACTGCGGGACTTCCATCAGTGAGCTCATAATTCATACTTGCAGTATCGGCAAACATTGGATCATCATACACGTTTGCACCGTAATCAGTAATTACATAATCACCAACAGGATTAACTTCTAATGTGTCACCAAGAGTATTACCAAAATATAGGTTGTTGGATGAATAAGCATAACTATCATTTTCTCTTGAAAAACCATAAACATTATTATAGAAAATGTTGTTATATGCATGTAATTCTCCGCCCGATCCGCTATCACCGGTTTGAATTATACCGGCACCTTTGGAGTCAACAATCTCAACCATTCCGGTTATAGTATTATTGTGTGCAATTAAATTTCCATAAGATAATACTGCATTACCGCCACCGACGAATAAGTTATGATGCATTAAAACAGTAGTAGATTTTTGCACCCAAACACCACGGTAATTAGGTTCAACAAAAACACAATTTAAAACTTCACTTACAACAGTGCTATCGCCAACGCCATCAATTCTATCGTCAAAATAAATACCGCATGCATAACCTGCATAAGCAGGATTAGTTGCGCCAATATTAATAAATTTGAATCCATCAATCTTCCATCCTCTTGATGTTCTGATTAGAATACCAAAGGTTTCGCCATAAGGATTTCCGGGTAAAGAACCGTCGATAATAGTGTTTTCCGGTCCGTCTGTTGATTTAATTGTAATAAAATTAGGTCTTGGAGCCGAAATAACTCCGTGAGCATAAGTTCCGGGTTTAACCCAAACAGTGCCGTTATCCTGCATTTGCTCTAAAGCTGTAGGTATATCAGGGAATGGATGAGCTTCGCTGCCATCAGCAGATGCGGAGTCTGCACCGGCTTCAACCCATGCTTCCAAAAGGGCTGTTGTATAAGGTGATTCTAGCGCACCCATATCAGGAGCAAGTCCGTTAAATGTGTAACCAATATCCATACCTGCATCAATAGCAGGACTTCCGTCCATAATCTCGAAATTTGCTGCGGCTGGATCAGTCAACATAGGATCCAATCCGTATAAACTTCCGCCTTCATCTGTATAAGTATAACCTTCAGCAGGGCTAAATGTAGTATCAATCGAGTTACCGAAGAATAAATTATTCGAAGCGGTCAAGAATACATCACCGCCTTGTCCTAGTCCGGTACTTTGTTCATGATCTGAACCAACAAGAATATTATTCCTAACAATAACATTTGCAGCAGAACCGCCGTCGCCTGCAGCCCAAATTGATTGAGCCGGACCGCCAGCATCTGTATTATAAATGCCGACAAATGTATTGTTATAAACTTCTGTGTCACCATATGCTAACACACCGTGCTTATGCGGCGCTCTGAAAATATTATGGTGGACTTTTGAATCGACAAGTTTATTAAGATGCATTACATAACCTGTGAAAACCGTATCGATAAAACAGTTGCTGATTTCAAAAGTTGCTTCTGTGTTCCAAGAATAAAACAGTGCGAAACTTGGAGAAGCATTTTTAAAAGTGAATCCATCGATGGTAAGAACATTACCATTTATTCTGAATCCCATGTTATAAGTATCACGATTATTCTCTAAATCTATGATTGTTTGTTCCCAGCCATCGGTAGAAAGGATTGTGGCGTCTTTGTACATTCCATCATATGTCTGAGTATAAGTGCCGGGTAATACATAAATAGTTCCACCGTTTGCAATTGTTGCCGTTGCTTGATCAATATTGACGAAAGGATTTCCGGAAGTACCGTCACCTGCAACCGGATCGCCGTCATCATCAACATAAACTTCAGCAGGTCGAACGAAAGCTTCATTCAATGCAGTAATTTCATCCACATTTAACGGTTTATCGTAAATCGTAAATTCATCAATTACAGCATCACAAACGTTTCCAAGAGCTTTACCGATAAACATTTCGGTATCAGCACTTGCGCCGAGACCTGCGTCTAAATCAGCGGTGGCTCTTGCAGTTCCATTTACATAAATAATTGCCTGACCGCTTAATTCCCAAGTGATTGTTAAGTGATACCAAGAGTTTTTAACCACTCGTTCAGTATAATTAGTACTTACAATTCCTTCTCCAAATCCAGCGGAATCATAAAGATCAAAAATACCTTTTAGATAATTACCGCCGTCAATTCCAAAAATCTCGGCACCGTTGCTTGTACCGTGTGCAAAGAAATATCTATCCAGACCTGCATCACCGTAATCGCGAAGCTTTGTCCAGAATGAAATTGAACCCTTGGTATTATCATAATTTCCTTCTACCAAATACTTTAATTCACTATCAGCTCCAAAATATGCCGCTTGATCAAATACACCTGCTTCAAATGTTACATTTGTTTCAACAGTTGGCGTTTCGCCATCGGCGCCGGTTGTATTACCATCAAAGCTTAAGTGTAATAAAGCAGCGGCTTCGGTGTCAATATCATCAGCTGATCGAGGTAATATTTTGAATACACTAAAAGAATAATATAATGGACCGGTAATGTAATATACTTTACCGGCTTCAGGAGTAACAACAAAGTAAAGATCATCCATCACAACCGATCCTGTACCGTCATCAACCGACCATTCGCCAAAACCTAAATCCGGGTTATCACAAACACCTGAAGTAGAAACTAATACACCTTCCCATTCTTCAGTTGATACAGCCCCGGTAGTTAGTACTTCAGGAACAGGAAGTTCATTCCCCGAAGAATTGATTGTTGTAGTAACTGCTTCAATTTGAGTAAGATCATATGTTTCCAGCACTGTACCGACTATCGTAACATCATCTCCTTCGGCTACATCTGTAGTGCCAGTAACCCAAACTCCGCTGTATTCACCCGTACCATCCTGAATAGTAAAAATATCAGCATCGTTATCAACACTTGTTACTATACCGGTTGTTTGTACGAATTCACCGGTATGATCTTCAGATTGAATTTGATAAACAGTGTAAACCGTCGGATCCGGCTGAGTTGAATTTGCGAGTCCCGGAGTTCCGCCGGCTACATAACTTGCCTGCCAATTTTCAGCTAGTGTATTATCCGTGGATGCATCAATCAATTCGAGGGTAGGTCCGCCGCCATCCGGTGATGTAGGCCAAGGAGCTGCATCATCGTAGGTAACTTGATTGACTGTCGCACTGCCGGCATCTAACAATGTTAAAGTTTCACCACTGTTACTGAGTCCGCCGGAAGTCCATTCATAATCGGCATCATATCCATAAATATCCGAAAAAGCAGAGGCATTGACCGTAATAACCATGTACCCGCCTGCAGCAATTACAGCTCCATCAGGAAAAGTAAAAGTAACTCCTGTTGTGGAGTAATTTGATAAATCGACAGCTGATTCACCGGGATTGTAAAACTCGATAAATTCAGTACTGTCTGTACCTGCTTCAACCGGGTTGTAATTAATTTCATTAATCACAGGCTGAGCTATTATCCAACTGCTCATAAAACACAGCAGGATAAAATTCACGAAAAGTAATGAAACAAATCTGCGCATACGCTGCTCCTATTTTTATTTACAAACATGCCCAAACATTTTTTGGGCTTTATTTATTTGGAATAATTTGCTTTCGATTATTTTATCAGAGTCATTTTTTTTGTATTCACAAATAGTTCATTGTTGTCTATAGAACGCGCTTTAATTTTATACAGATAAACACCGCTTGCAAACCCGGAAGCATTCCATTCCAAATTATATCTTCCGGCGGAGTAATGTTTATCACCAAGTAAACTCACTACTTTCTCACCAATTGTATTATAGATTACTATACTTACCACACTGTCATTTGGAAGTTCAAATGAAAATGTTGTATTTGGATTAAAGGGATTAGGATAATTTTGATTCAGTTTATAATTTCCCGGTAGTTTAGATTCATCTTCTTTATAATTATTCGGTTCAATAATTCTCCACTGCTCAATTGTGTGAGGCAGAAAAGCATGAGCAGTATCTCCATTCCAGTATGCAACGTTAAAATCACAAATATCCATAAAGGAATATCCAACGCTATCACCCTTTACGGCTCTTATCAAAAATGTTGAATTCAGTCCAACGACATGAGGATCATCTGAGTGAATTGAGGAAAATGGATTTTGAACATCGATTCTTCCTTCATAATCAGAATGTGTCTCATGGGGGAATGTATACTCACCTGATGAATTTGTAACTCCCCGGAATTTTGTAATATTCCCAACACCGACACCCGGTTCTGACCAATAGAACCAAACCTCATAATCTTGCAATACTGAACCATCCGGTTTTTTTAGTACAAGAGTATTTTCTAAAGGAATATCGAATAAGTAATCACCATAATATCCTCTGCGTTTTCCTAAGTTTTTCATTAAGCCGCCTGCGGTGTGATCAGTATATCGATCATTTCCCGGACCATGCATCAGATCATTTTTTCTTGATGAATAATAGAGTACGGGATTATCGAATGGAACAACTGGTGTTAATTCTACCGGTTCACCGGTTCTCGGTTCAATTGTATGTACGGTCGAACCATGCTGATCCATTGCGTAAAGATCAATCAAACCAATTTGATGACTCAGTTCGTGTATCAGTGCAGGCTCATATCCTAAATCATCATGACCAATAACCGCAACTTGAAACCAATTAGAGTCAAGAGAAAATCCCCATGCGCCATCTGCATAAGGATTAAACGGAGCATGGTTTCCTCCGCTTAAAGTTCCATTAGGTACATACGTAATGCTGTCTATAAAAATCCTTTCATGTACGCCTTCGGGGGAGATATTTTCATATACCGCTTCGTCCATCAAGTCCATCATATGATTTATGTTGAATTGAATCCAATCTTCAAAACAATAGGAATTTAAATGATTGCGGTAACCTTGAAACAATCCAACCATTCCTTCTTCTATATAAATATCAAAAGCAATAGCATTGGAACGGTTTTCCAAATAATTATTAAGTGTCGATAGCTCTTCGGTAGCACCGACCGGAGTCAATTCACATTTAACATAATAAGGATCATCAGCATCCCACGGGTATTGTAATCTTGATTTAATTCTTTGTTCCTGGTAGATGCTTCCATGAAAACTAGTTTGAATCAGCTCTGAATCCACGTACCACTTAACCATAAAACTATCAACACTGCCGCCGCCGGTATTTTTTATGTTGGCGGTGTAAGTCATTAATTCTCCATCTTCAGGGTAATGCTGTATATTTTCCGTTCCCGGTTTCGGATGTGGGTTGTAACCTCCGGGAGTATATTCTATTTCAAATCTTTTATACTTCTGAGAGCGTGAAATAAAGAGAACGTTTAAATCCGGAAGTCCGCCGAATTGTTGTTCTGCTGTAAATTTAATTATAGGACTCGGATCGCTGCTTATACCAAAACCGTTAACTGCAGATACTGAGTAATAATAAATTCCGTTTTCAATTACATTCTCATCAATAAAATAAAGTTCTTCCGTAATGCCGATAGTGTAATCATCACCTGGAATAAAATTTGGTATATCTGATTTGAAAATTTTATAAGAAAGATTTTCTAAATCATTACCCGGCTCCCATGTAATTACAGAACTGAACGGATCATCACCGGCAATTGCAGCATTAACATTTATAGGTACGGCAGGGAAATCAACGACTTCATCCGAGTGCATTCCAAAAACTCCACTGCGTTCGGGTATGATTATATATCCATAAGCTGAAGAGCCTGCATTCTCATCGATAAAACTTCCTTCGTTAGTAACAATACCAATTCGTTCGTACATCATTCTCGATGTTCCGATTGAATTGATCAAATCCCTTTCTCTTCTGTAAATATGATATTTAGTATTATCAGCATTCCATGAAAGAATTCTATGATCACCCTCAATATTCAGTTGAATATTAACAGGCTTTCCCGGAATTACCGATTCACCCATGTAAACATGCTGCGGAAATAAGTACCATGGAATCGATGTAACAACATCACTTCGTATTCCGTATTCATTTGTTGACTTGCAAATAAATCTTGCAACGACCGTATCGCCGACTTGAAGAGGTGGGTTAATAAAGTTGCCAAGTTCCACACCGAAAGTACCATTCCCTTCAATATTACTAGGAACTCCTTCGGTATCCCATCGAGGTGCGTTTTCGATTAGAATACGGTCATAGTCATTATTTATGCAAAATATAAATGAAGCATCAGGCGGTGTATAATTGCAGAAATCTCCGTTTTCATGATGGACAAAATGCCTTAGATATATTGATTGATCCTGGCAGAAAGCATTTTCATTCGTGGCAGTCAGAAGTAAAAAAACGAAAATCCATGCAATGTTAAATGAACTTCTTTTGTTAACGTTAACAGTCGATTGCAAATTATTTTTCCCTAATAATTTTATCTTGTCTTTTCTTATTTAATTAACACCATCTTTTTTGATTGACTGAATGCCTCACCATTTACAAGATCCGTCACATGTAAACGATAGAAATAAACACCACTGGCATAATTACCGAGATTGAGTTTCAACTCATACACCCCGGCATCAAGCTTTGCATTTATGCTACTCTCAACTAATCTACCGAGTACATCAAAGACACTTAATTCTACGCGACTCTTTGATTTTACCTGGTATCTAATTACAGTTGAAGGATTAAAAGGATTCGGATAATTTTGAAAGAGTCTGAATTCATCTGCATTTAATTCATCGTTACTATTAATACCGACAATCGGCGTTACTTCAGCCAATTCAACAGCGGCGTTATAATCGATAAAGTAATGCCACCAATTATTCAACACTCCTTCTGATATACCTTGGTACCTTGGGATTTTACCAAACCACCATCTCATATATCCCATTTGACTGCAGTTCCATTCCGAACAATTAATAGTTTTGCTTTCATCCAACAAGTATGGATAACGCAGCCAATTTTCTCCAAAGTTCACAACACTATTTGAACGTGAGTATTCATAATCAGCAACAGCATTCGGAGGATAATGAATATTACCGCATTGTGAATTTCCGGGAAACTCCATATCAACTCTCGTGAATATTTCCCATGCATTTGGATTTGCATTGAAAAGATCCCATCTGCCGTACGTATGCCAGACAGCACTTTCCATTCTGTGACCGAAACTGTGCAGTGCCAAATCAACCGTTCTTTCGTAATTTAATCCCATTATTGAAAGCAGGTTTACACAATCCATATCCCTTATCGGCGTTGAATTCCACCAAAATGCATTTTCTCCCACAAGCTGAGATTCAGCCATTGCTGCATATGGATGAGCCATCACCCAAACTTCATCAATTGCACCGGTATCCCGTTTTGTACAAAAATCATAATACTCTATCATTCCCCTGTAGTCAAAAAACAGTCTGCCTTCCTGATGTGCATTTTTTATTGTTGTCCAGCCGGGTTCTGAATAATAATCAACTAATTCGTCAACTTGAATGTAGGCGCTGTCAAGCATTGTGAACAACAATTGATTATCAATTACCTCAACGATTTCAAAATCAACAACACCGTCAGAAATTGTATAAAACTCATCTTCAATTTGTTCTACCTGCTGAAACGGATCTTGCCATCCGAACATTTCATGAAGCCGTAAACTTCCGGAATTAACTTTAGGATCCTGGTATACAATTGCTACTTTAACAACTAACGGATCTGCAGCCGCAACTTCAAATTCCTCATTGACTGTTGCCGTTGTAGAATATGTTAATGAACCGCTGCTTGTTCTTAGAGTTATCGTCGTCGAACCTATGCTGTTGCCGGTAAGCACACTTGTTTCATCATCAAAGCTGGCAACGGTTTCATCCGAGGAACTCCAAATTAATCCTTCATCAATGTTGTAGTTATAAAGCTTATTGTTTTCATCGAGCATTTTGGGTGTTAATGTTAAATTTGTTCCCGGCAGTAGTTTTGGTTTATCAGGAGTGATGAACAATGATACAATCGTGTTCTCAGCTAGCAATTGCCATTCACCAATGTAAACCATGCCTTGAGAAAGATTGCGGGCTGTTAATCTAATAAATACTACTGAATCGATACCTACATCCGTTGAGTCCCAATTAAATGCCGAGTATGTTTTGTTCTCTAAAAATGATTGGTAACTTCCTGTCTGATTGATTAAATCTTCTTCAGTATTGGCAGCTTCCAAAGACCACTCACCACCGGTTAATGTAAAGAATGCTTTTGCTCTTGTAATTTTAACTGGGTCGATAAAATGAAGTGTCACTTGCAGACTGTCATTCGAAGTCGTCCCAATCTGTGTAAATTGTTCGCCGTCAAATAACTTGAACATTTCATCATACAGATCTCCGGGGGATGTATAAGCTTCAATTTCTTCTAAATCAATCCCCTCATTAATATCTATATTATTATAGATAGTAACTTGACCCATCAGACTAACAGCCGACAATAATATTATTATAAAAATTTTATGTGTCATAATATTCCATTCAATGATTTTTACAAGTAAGTTCATTTATTATTTTAACAGCATCATCTTTTTTGTTTCTCTAAAATTCTTCGAGCCGTTATTTGCTTTGGCTTCAATTGTATAAAAGTAGACACCGCTTGCAAAATTCGATGCATCAAACACTTCCGTATATGTTCCGGCTGAATAATTTGTATTAACCAACGTTTTTATTTTTCTTCCAAGAATGTCAAATAGCTCTACTTTTACATAACTATTAACCGGAAGATTATATGTTATTGTTGTCGTCGGATTAAATGGATTCGGGTAATTTTGAAGCAGTTGAAATTTATCAACTGATATCGGTTCGTTATCACTAACACCAACGACAACCATTGTATCCGCTTTAATTACAGCCTCTTGGAAATCAACAATATAATGCCACCAATTATTGAGAATACCATCAGTCTTTCCCTCAACATTCGGCAAATGACCAAACCACCATCTCATATAACCGGTTTGACTGCAGCCCCACTCGGTGCAATTAACTTCTTTAGTTTTATTCAGCAGGTATGGGTAAGAATCCCAAGCATCGGCATAAGTTGTGACTGTTCTCATGTTAGAATAATCATAATCCGACGTGCCATTCGCGGGATAATGAATATTGCCGATATGCGAAAGACCAGGAAGTTCAATATCAATGCGTGTAAAAATTTCCCAATCAGTTGGATCAGGACTGTGAATATTCCAACCTCCAGTAGCTTCAACTATTGCACTTTCAGATCTATGTCCAACACTGTGCATAGCTTCAGCAATACCTCTTTCATAATTCCAGCCCATTACAGAAACAAGCTTTGTAAACCAATCCGGTACATCACGAATAGGAGGCGAGTTATACCAGAATGCTTCCTTTCCAATTAACTGAGATTCATACATTCCTCCGAAAGGATGGCTGTACACCCAAACTTCATCAATTTCACCGTTCATTCTTTTGTTGTAATAATCATAGTATTCCATCATACCTGTATAGTCATATTTTATCCTGCCTTGTCGTTCGGCTAAATCTTTAAATTCAGCAAAATGAGCACAATAATAATCCAGCGAATCAACACTTAGGTAAGAACTGTCTTTCATTGTAAATATCATCTGATCTTGATTTAATTCAACTATTTCGAAATTTACAACTCCATCGCTTGCATTATAAAATTCATCCACCAGTGTATTAACCATAGGAACGGGATTACTCCAACCGTACTTTTCATGAATTCTTTGACCGTTTGATGTAATCGGATCCTGCATTATAACAGCAACCTTAATGGTTAATTGCTCGGCTTTTGGAACATCGATACTCTCTTCCACGTATGCAGTTGATGATCCGCTCAGTGATCCGCTCACTGTCGATACATTTATTGTAGTGGTTCCAACTAAATGCCCGAAGAGCCTGCTGATTTCGTCATCAAAACTTGCTACTGTTTGATTAGTAGATATCCAAACGATATTCTCATCAAGAGTATAGTTGTGCAACCCTCCATCTTCATCAACCATTTTAACATCGAGATCGAGTGATGTGCCGGGTAAAAGTCTGGGTGGATTAGGAACTACCGTTAAGGCAACAATATTTTTTTCAATTTGCAGCATCCATTCACCCAGGTAGACCATGTTTGAAGATGGATTAGAAACTGTTAGTCTAATAACCGAAAATGATTCAACACTAATCTCAGTTGAATCCCAAGAAAAAGTAGAGAATGGTTCATCACCGATGACCAGCTCGTATGATTCCGTTCGATTGACCAGATCGTCGATGTTGTCAGCCAATTCAAGCGACCAATTACCGGCAGAAAGTGTAAAGAATGATTTGGATTTCGTTACGGTCACAGGTTCAGCAAAGATGAGTGTTACGGTCATTGAATCATCTGCGGTCGTACCAGCTTGAGTAAAATTTTCTCCATCGAACAATTTCATAATATCTTCATTTGAAATTGATTCCGGGGAATAACTAAGTTCAATACTGCTATCTTCAATTCCACCAAAAATATCAATGGTTTTTTGTGTGGTAACTTGAGCATTTATTGCAGTGAGATTTAACAAAATTATGAATGCTGCAAAAGCAAATTTTTTAGTAAACAATTTCATATCCTTCCCATCATTAAATTAATTTATATTGATAATTATTTTCCTCTTTAACGAAGCAGTATCATCTTTTTAACAGATGAAAATCCTTCGGTACTTAGCGAATAAAAATATACTCCGCTGGCTAATTGCAAACCGTAATCATTTTTTCCGTTCCAAACAACACTGTGAAAACCGGCTTTCATATTTTTGGATAGCAATGTATTTACCGCTTCACCCAAAATATTATAAATAATCAGCTTCACATTAGAATCCTTCGGCAAGTTGAATTTAATATTTGTCTCGGGATTAAACGGATTAGGATAATTTTGAAGCAGATCAAATTCTTGCGGAATTAAATTTTCACGTTCAACTTTTGTATAGACATCATTAATTTTTCCCGGAGTACCATGACTAATCGATGCAGCCCAATTAGCGGGATCGGCATTATTTAAGTCGGGATTCTTTAGCGCCAATGAAGCTCCATCGCCATCAGCTTCAACAGGCCACGGGGATTTATCATCATACGTTAGTGAATCTACAATATTCATATTATTATCAAATAGTCTTACATGCTCACCGCTGCCGCTTAAACCGAAAAACATTTGTCCGGCTAGATTTTCAACATCCGGGAATAAGGATTTGAACTTTACGGTATCCGCTGCAATCACAATATATTCACCTGAACCTAACTTTGAGCCTGCCGGAAAAATGAATTCGTGTGTATCATCTTCATCTTTAAAAACATAGCCTGAAACATCAATCTCAGTTTCCGAATTATTATAGAGTTCGACCCAATCCTCTGTGTCGAAATCACCGGCGGAATTATAATTTATTTCATTAATCACAATTCCCGGTTCGGAGATTGAACCGGCTTCAAAAGAAGCTGTGATGCTGGTTGCATCGCCGATATTGATTTCTATTATTCTGCTTTCACTTTCACTGCCGATCCAGTTTGAAAAATGATTTCCATCATCCGGGACAGCTTCCAATCTAACCGGAATATCTTTGAAATAAATACCGGTGAAAGGATATTCATCAATAACGATGCTATTGATTTTAATTTTTCCATTTCCGGATGGCTGTGAAATTATTAATGCACCAATTCCGTTTTCTAAACCGAATTCATTTATGATATTTTCTCTAACATAATAGGGACGCTGTTCAGCAAAATTTTCAGCCACCGCAATATTTTCATACCACTCTTCCATAGAATCTATAGATTTGCCAAGCCACCATACTTCGTTAAAGGTGTACTGCCATTTATCGATATGAAATGGCATTGCCGTTTCGATACCGGAAATAAAATCATCAATTTTCTGAAGAACTTTCCCGCTGCTGAGATACCCGTTCAACAAATCAGCATACCTGTTTATAAATCTATTTCTATATTGCTCATTTTCAAATAGCTTAAAAAAGATAAATGAAGTATGAGTGTTTGATTGACCCCGTACTTCGTTGAACATATTTGATGCATAAGAAAGATGACCACCGTAAAAACCATAATCCGTATCATAAAGCAGCCAGCGCCATCTTCCGCTTTCGGATTTCTGCCGCCATATCTTGACATTATTCCAAGGCCAATCAGAGGTAGCTGCGTAACAGCGGATAATCATATAATCCATAAAATTATCAACATCCATAAGTGTTTTTACATATTCATAATTTTCATTCACCGATAGATCGTTTGAGTTTAGGAAATTTATAAAATTGTAATAATGATCCATATCTCCGTGTAAAAGCGTAACATCTCTTTCTATCATATCGAGTTCATCCGGATCTACGCCGTGATTTGATTCGATATAGTGTTCACTCATTTTTTCGCGGAGATTAAATATTCCCATCGGCTGCCCATTGAAGTAAACATATGCAGGTCTGTATTCCATATAGTCAACTATAGTTCCTTCAGCCAGACTATGAATAAGTGCATCTCTGAAAAAAGTTCTTCCCCAATCCTGACCGGAATTTCTCATTATAAATGATTGGAATACATCATTTGATCTCGAAGGAAATATTTGATGTTCAATAACATCCACCCCGTATTTTCCCCTTGCATAAACAGCAAGAGACTTTTGCGGATAGATTCTGCTCCATGAACCAAATATTTGTATACCGGCATCCAAACTGAAACCAAGAGATTCATCCGGTTCGAAAAATTCAAGGTGCGCCGGGCGTTCCCAATCCTGCCAGAAATTTGCTCCCCAGTATGGATAATCACTCATATCCGCATTGGGTCCCAGTATGTAAATTCCGCTTTCATCACTCCACAAATTTTTTGGATCGGTTATCAATGAAATTACAGGCAATTCATATTCTTTATTAATAAAATATGATTTTGAAATTACATTCCCGGGAAGACTACCTGTGGAATAAGCTCTAGCTCTTATAACCGTAATCGAATCGACAAAAATTGAGTTTTGATAAACCATAGATGAATCAGTCGGGAGACTTCCATCCAATGAATAATAAATTTGTGAATTTTGATTTTGCACCGATAGTTCCAAATTAAACGGTGATGAATAAAATCCCGCATCATATGAAAACGACACATCTTCTGATGCTTCAGTAAACCCGGTACTAATATTCGGCATACCGGGCGTTGGAACATCAAAGAAAAACAGATCGAATGATCCATCCGGCTTTCTACCCAATGAAATATCCGGTGATAATGCAGCAGGTTGAATATGGTCAATCATGTCACCGTTAGAATTGAACAGCGCCAAATCTTCACCGTTAGAATCAATAGCAAAATTTGAATGAAGTTTAAATTCCGGAAAATCGAGATAATCGGAAGAGCCTGAAGCATTTTCAGGTATTGTGGTCATCGATAATGTAAAAAACGGGATTAATGTCATATCGGATGAAAATTCAGAAGCATTATGAACTTGTATCGCAATAACATTTGTTCCGTCATGAATATAATTTTGAATATCATCAATAATTATTTCATCAGGTTCCCCGCCCGAATACATTGTTGCTTCGCGAGCCGATTGAGCTAAATCATTATAAGCAGGAGGATCGGCATTAGGTACTCCAATATTAGCACGTGCAAATTCAATTCCATTTATGTATGCAACAAACGCATCGTCGTAATCAATATGTAAATAGCCCTTAATTATGTCATCTGAATTTTCAAGGATAAATTCATTACGAATAAAAACCGATATAGGTTTTGCGCTATCCGGCGGAGAATCAGTAACAATGGTCGCATCATCACCGTCGCCATAACCAAAACCGCTTGGACCGGTTAACCAATCATGATCATCAAAACCTTCCGATTTCCAATTAGTCGGAGGTTCGCTTAACCCGATGAAGTAATTCCATTCATCACCCCAATCGAAATAGGTTTCAAAATGCGTACCGATCTGCCTGTCTTTTCCCGAAGCGAAGACAATCAGGAAACTATCCGGTTGAATTACTGAATTTTGGAAAATCCATTTACCGGGTTCTGATAGGTTATCGGTTAGAGAGTAACCGCTCAAATTTACCAATGAAGAGGTTGGATTATAAATTTCGATCCAGTCGGAATATTCACCATCTTCATCTACCGTTGTAGAAACATTGGATGACATGAATTCATTAATAGCAATATTCTGCCCCGTTATTAAATACGGAATAAAAATAAAAAGTACTGCGATATTTAAAAATATTCTAACCATTATTTCCCGGTAGTACTGTATTTTAATTCATTATTAGGATCAATTATTCTTGCATAAAAACCATAGCCGCCAACGTTGTTTTCTACTTTAAGAAGCAGTTTATTCCACCCTTTTTTAAGATTGAGCTCGATTCTGTCTTCATCAACCAAACAAATTCTAATATCTTGAAGTGCAAACAGTTGTTCATCATTAAGGAAAATTTTGATTCCATCATCTGAGCCGAATAACAGCGGGTAAGTTTTATCATCTTCCGAATAAATATAAGAAAGGGCATAAAAAACGACTAAATCAGAAGGCTGCGAAATTGACCTCAACGGAACTTGTCCCCCTTCCGGAGTTTCATATTCAAACCATTTGATTTTCTTACCGTCAACGCCTTCATATTCAGCAGAAAGATCTATAGATTCTTCAGGAGGATAAACTTCATCGAGTCCGTATCTTACAAACTGATCATTTTTGGGATTCGGGAAAGGTCCGATTAAATTCCACTCCGGTATAAATTCTCTTACAGGTTCAATATAAAAAGCATCAAGCCCGATCATATTTTTATCGGCTTTCGAAACAAATTTAATTTTTAGTTGATCATCGGTGGTTGAAATTTCAGAGAGAGGAATTTTACCGGAAGGGGCAATATTCACATTGTTTCCATCATATTCAGCTAGAAGTCTATCATTGGAAAAAATATCAAACCGACCGTAATCTTCCGACTTTGTTGCATATAAATCAACTAAATATTTATTCTCAATTAATCCGGGAATCACAACTTCAAATTCATTATTGTCCGCATCGGTTTCAACAACAAGTTGTTTTCCTGAACTCCAATCAACTCCATAATCAGTCATATCTTCAACTTTAAAATTGGCACTACCAATCACTTTGGATTTTTCAGCCTCAAACGAACCTGCAGGCATAACAATTTGGAGAGGTATTCTTTGTCCGGATTTCAAAATTTTCTCGAATGGTTTGTGCGGTTCCATCTGATACCAATATGCGGTGCTGCTGTAATCTCCCACTTCTAAGTTATCGTGTCCCGTTTCAAGCGTAAAATTTATCGATTTATAAAACGGGATTGCATCACCGACATGAAATCTGTAAGCAGAAATTCTACCCAATTCTTCATCTTTAATCACCAAACCATGATAGGGATGATTGAATTCACCATTTCTGAAATACCAGCCGCCGGTTAAATAATCTTCGGTTCCTGTTCCATAAACAGATGGGAATTCTTCACCATCGACATAAATCATTTCATCACCTTCAAGGAACCACAATTCACCGCTATACGATTGCATATTAAGGTTACAACCTACAAAATGACCGCGCCCTTCGGCTTCAAGTACTGTATAATTTTCCCCGGAGTCTGTTTTAATATTTCTATTCCAGTCCGCATGAAAATATGCTATGTCATCATTTAGATTTTCTTCCAGCTTTTGATAATCAACATGATAGTAGAAAGAATTCACCTCATAATTTGATTCATTCACAACTTCTATTTTTGCTGATTTATTAAACGGCATTGGGAAATAGCAATAATAACCACCACTGCTCATCCCGACAAATTGTGCTAGATGATGTTTATATTCGAATCCTGTTCCGAAAAAATCTCCGACAGGTACTTCAACGGATGGATATTGTTCATCATCCCAATACATTCTTATTAGAATTCTTCTTAAAAAATGGGGATCGCCGGCTGCAATCGTTATCCAAATTCTGGTAATTATTCCGGGACCTTCAACTTCCATAAGGGTTGCATTTTGATTAGGCGGTATCGATATATAATCTTTATTTTTTCCCGTTTTATCAAAGCTGGAAATTTGAATAAGCTTGGAATTTTTCAACTTCGCTATGCTGCCGGGATCAACATAATCTTCAACATCAACCTGGGCATAATTTATTGTTAACGTTAACAAAAACAAAGCTAAAAAAAGAAATTTTTCTTTCATGATGAATAATTCCCGGGATTAATTTTTTCTTGGCTGTTATGCATAGATGATATTAAATGATTTCATAAAATTCAACCACCTTAATAATCCGAACAAATTGAAGATTACTTCAACAACAGCATCTTCTTCACAGCCGTAAATTTATTAGTTTGTATTCGATAAAAATAAATTCCGCTCGGCAACGAGTTTGCTTCAAATTCTATGCTGTGCAATCCGGCAGTACGATTCTCATTTACCAATACTTTAACTTCTCTGCCCAATAGATCAAATATTTTCAGATTTACATGTGTATCATCCGCCAAACTGTAACAAATGCTTGTTGACGGGTTAAAAGGATTTGGGAAGTTTTGGAATAACTTATAATTTCTCACAACAGGCATATCATCTTGAATACCTGTTACATCGCCGATTGTAAAATAAGCATAACTATACTGATCAAACGTAACTGCTCTGTTTGTATAAACACCATTAATATTGTTATAATAAATATTGATTCCTACTTTATCGCCTTCATTTAAATTTATTCCCGCATACTCATTTTTAGGAATTGCTATTTCAATTTCTATCCCGGGATCATTATTAGTGATGCGCATATTAACCGAGTTCTTATAGATAACTTTTCCGCCAAACACACTTTGATACAACGGATCATCGTCCCACATCCCGCCGGGTAATTCATTTTCTAAACAATATGCTCTTACTTCCGGACCGGAATCACGAGATCGAAAAGTTGAAAATGTTCCGTTGTTTGGATTAATCGTCATGATTGTATTACCGCTTCCCCACCAAAATCCATCATTTTGAAAATCAAAAGAAATCTCCGGGATTGCATGAACGGGAATTTTTAATCCCAAATAAAGGGAATCATGATCGTAAGCTAAATATAGCTCGGGTTCAAAATTAATACGTGAGTAAATCACCGTATCATTAAGTGGCTGCCACAAATTATCAATCGTTCCGTCAATCGCCGGTTTAAAAAATGGTATGTTTGGATTTACCGGATATGATGGGTAAACATCTTCACCGTCTATTATGCCGTCACCATCGGTATCATCCAAGTTTGGATTTGAAGATGTATATTTGTTTGTAAAGAATTCCTGCCGATCGATTAATCCGTCACTATCCGAATCCATACTTGAATTACTGCTACCGAAATCAATTTCACTTATAGCTGCAACAGATTCATTGTCCGGGAAATCATCATTATCCTGATCGATTGCTTCGATTAATTGTCCCCATTCGTCATCAAGTGATTCATAACCCGTATAAGCACGAAACATTTTTGCTTGGAAGTCATAATGTTCGCCACATGCGACCGGAAACAACCACGGTTGATCACCGTGATACATATCTACATTGTCTTCCGGCATTGCGTAATTATCAAAAATTGCATCGATTGCATGCTGAACCTCATGAACAAAAACCCAGGTTGTGCCAAAGTTTATTCCGCTTTGATAACCGGGATAAACCACTCCCGTACCAACAGGCCATTGAATTTGTGAAAACCCGGTCTTTCGATCCGGTCCCGGCAAACCAAGATTCTGAACACCATAAGACCAATATCCGTTTACTGCTCTGCTAATTCTAAATACTATATCATATTGAGTGTTCATTACTCCAAGCTCGGTTAGATGTTCTGCGGTCTTCAACATGCTTCCCCATGAATCATCCGGATCACCAAATACTTTATAATCATCTACAAGAAGATATTCAAACTCAACGTTTAATTTCATTATTGAATTACGCCAGTAAAATTCACGTCCAAGTTCAAGCATGGTTTCTATACCATTTATTTCTTCATCAGTTATTCCACCGCGATTTGTGTTTTTATAAATAACAACAGCAACACGCAAATTAACGAATGGATACAAACCGTCTCCCGACGATATTGTACTAACATTCAACTCATCCGAGACAGCAATTTCTTCAGACTCTTTATTTCTGGCTTTGATTAGATAATAATATGTGGTGTTCTGTTCGAGACGAGTATCATAATAATGATTTACATTCCCGGTATAACCAACAGGTTCGGTAAAGGTGGCGCTTGCTTTTCTTCTATAAACATTAAATCCGGCAACATCTTTAAATGAGTGAGTAAAATCATCCCAGGTTATTAAAACCGATTTATTTCTTCCCTCAGCATCCGCCCCTTGGATTTTTTCAATTGAAGTTCTGACTTCACTTGAATGCTGACTAAATATTCCGTTTGAATTTTTAGAGTAAATTACATAACCATAATGTTCACCGGTTTCTATATCGGAATCAACATAATTTTCAGCGAGTAGGTTTTCTGCAATTTTCGTATACATCATTCTTGCAGCACCGTTTAGCAATGTGTCGCGTTCATTTCTTCTGTAGATAGTATAATTTGATTCACCCCCGCTGTCCCAATTAAGTATAATCGAATTATTTAATGAATCATAATCGGCAAAAATATTTTGCGGCTTTACGGGTAAAGCAACAGGTTCAAGATTTAATACTGCCGGAAAAACCAGCCACGGAATAGCTGTAACTTGTGAACTTAATACTGCCTGTTCATTTCCATTTCCATCTGTAAACCTAATAAAGACGCTATCGCCAACAGTTAATCCTGAATTGACAAAATTACCAAGTTCAACTCCGAATGTTCCGTTGCCTTGAATATTTCCGGCTGCCGATGCATCCCATCGCGGAGCTGATTCCAGCAAAATATTATTATCATTATTTATGAAAGCAGTAAAACTGGCATTCGGTGGAATTTCGCTGCAGAATGTTCCGTCTGAATTGTAAACGAAATTTCTAAAATAGACTGAATCCGAAACTTGTGCGGAAACAACCATTGATAAAATCACTAACTGCAATAAAGTATATTTAATTTTCAATTTGCGCATCACTTTAATAAAATCATCTTATTTGTTTTCGTAAATTCCTCGGTTGTCAACTGGTAAAAATAAATACCTGAAGACAGTTTGTTATTAACTAAATTATCACCATTCCATTCAGCGGAGTAATTTCCTTTCTGCTGATTGCCGTTCACCAATACTTTTACCAACTCACCCATTGCATTAAATATTTTCAATGTAACAAAGGAGTTGTTCTTCAATGAATATTCAATTGTTGTGCTTGGATTGAAAGGATTTGGATAATTCTGCCTTAGTTCATAACCCAGCACGGTTTTATCATCTTTTACAGAGACTACGCCGAGAATATCTGTTTCCAATTCATAAGTTCCCAACTCGGTATTTCCGCCCCAGTAAGCGAGATTGAATTCTGCAACTTCTTTGAAATGATATTCTACCTCACCGTTATATTCAACACGGATAATAATAATTGACTTGCTGACTCCATAACCATGATCAGAAGAACTATTCAAATTAAACGGATTATGTCCTACATATGCATAGCCGTTCTCATCCGCAGTTACTGTGATATCGGCTGTATTATCAAAATGTTTTGTATACCAGCCTGTTCCCTGTCCTACTGCTTGATAAACTCTCACATTTGCACCGGGTAAAATTGTTTCATTCGTCCCTTTAATTAAAAACCGGTTTTCTTCAGGCATTTCAGGTAAAAACACTCCGATGTTTCCGGGAGCATTATAATTGCCCAGAATTGCTCTATGTCCATCAATTAAATTGAGAGCCGCCGCGCTGTATTCGCCAATCATGGTATAATGATGATACATCAAATCCTGTCTCGGAGTTAAGTACAAACCATCCCCGCTAACAAACGGCATATATTCTGTTCCGATAATCAGCGAACCGTTTTCTTTGATTGCAACTGTATTTCCGGTTCCGTCATCGTGAACATTGAATCCATAAACATCAATCAAATATCTTGCATGACCAAGTTCATGAAATAACGATCCCTCGAAATAAAACGGATTATTATCTGAAACCGAAGTTGTATTCGAATAGAAATTAGAATTATAAACTTGATCAGCTACAAAACCCCACTGTAAATCAATTGTTCTGTCATTTATATCCGGATTGTTTGTAGGAAGTCCGCCGTTAAGAGGCAGTTCATAGTCATCGACAATTGTAATCTTATCAATCCTAATTCTGTCTAATGCGCCTTCCGGTGAAGTAGGATAAACGGCATTCTCCAACATAAAATTCCATCTTTTAACATGTCTCTGCGCCCAATCTTCCCAGCAATTCGAGTTAACACCCAAATCTCTCTGATGTTCTCGGAAATAATCATAAACACCCTGTTCGACCCAAAATCCAACGGTAATCGCATCGGTGTAAACTGTAAGTTGATTATTTTCTTCCTCCTCTTCCAAAAATTGATCGTCAGAATCAATTACAAATTTTAATTTATGTCTATCGAAAGTCCACATCCAGGGGTAAACAACGTGTGCCGTATCATAAGGCATAATATCAACATGACCAGAATCAACAATCACATTATCAAGATACCATTTGTACTTAACATCATATAACGGAGTAGTAAACCAATTCTTCACAACAGCATGCCAGAACACTGGCTCACCTGAAGATGGCCAGCCTTCCACATCAGGATTACTGCTGCCCCATACATATTCTATTACCGGCAATCTTTGTATATAGCTAATTGTGATGTCATCACCGAATGAAGGCAGTGGTATTTCGTTTACTTCTTCAGAATGGGAACTGAATATACCTTCTTCATTAACATTATAAACGATATAACCATATTCACCATTTTCTTCCGCGGAATTATCAATGAAAATATTTTCAGTTATATCTTGAGCTATTAATTCATACTGATTTCTTGACTGCCCGGTATGAATTGTATCTCTATTATCTCTTCTGTAAATCCAAAAATTACCATTCGGAATTTCGTCCCATGTAATAACTCGATTGCCGTTTAATGAATCTTTTTCAAGATACAGATTATCAGGTTTTGCCGGTAAATCCACGGTAAGCAATTGAAGATTTTTAGGGAAAACAAAAAAGGGATATGTAATCGTAAGCGGTCCGTCAACCAAAATATTCTGCTGCCCGGTTGAGAGATCAGTGAATCGGAAATAAAGTGTATCGCCGGTTTCAATCTTGGGAGATGAAAAGTTTGCCAAGTCTATTCCAACCAAACCGCTGGCATTCCCATCAATGTGACCGTTTGCAGTCGGATCTCGTCTCGGATTGTTTTCCGTTAGTACTCGACTTAAATCATTATTAATGAAAGCAGTATAGCTTGCATTCGGCGGTACCGATCTGCAGACTGAACCATCAGCATTTTTAACGAAAGTCTTATAATAAAGAGAATCTTGCGCATGGCTGAGTGAAAAAAAAAGTGCGATAAAAATCACCGCACTTTTAGTAAATATTTTATTATTAATGTAGTTCATATTATCATTTTTATTTTAAAGTGTGATTCCAAGTCCAAACCTATGAGAAACTCCTAATAAATTATAATCGCTGTAAGAATAATCTACATTCAGATCAATGCCTTGTATCATATAATTAACACCGCCGCCGAAAGAGAATGTTGCAACATCATGATTCAACCTATATCCGCCTCGAATGAAAAATAGATGATCATAGTTCCATTCCATACCAACCTGAACAAGCGGGGAGCCGTCGTTTGGTTTTGTTGCTGAGAAGGTCATGAGTAAATCATTATCATCAAACTCAAGAGCGTTCATACTTGCTCCGAATGTGAAATTTGTCGGAAGCGGATATGCCTCGTTAACATAGGTAATATCGGAACCGAAATTCGAGATCTGCATTGCAAATTTGAAATCACGAAAGTCAGCAGTATACATTGCTGCAATATCCAGAGAAACTGCGCTCGCACCGAAATCCTTGTAGAGGGTCATATCTATATAACTAAAAGATATTCCAACTGTAACTCGATCGGTAAAATACCTTGAGTAAGTTAGACCGATCTTATAGTTTCCGGAATAGAAAGTCTCACCGGTTCCATCGGGCTGTAGAGGGGTTCTTACCAGCATCTCATCTGTGTATAGACCGATTACAGATAAACCGAACGCGCCAACATCACCAAAATTATGAGCGATTGCGGCGAATTCATGGTTTATACCTGCAAACCATACTGTATGATTAAACACGGCATTTGTTCCTTGGATTCTCGCAAGTGCAGCCGAATTATAATATGTACCTTCTGCACCGGTAACCGCGGAAATATAAGCATCAGCCATTGCAGTACCACGAGGACTAACACCTATTTTTAAAAATTGTCCGTCCGTACTGCCGGGTCTTTCATACTGAGCCGTTAATAGAATCGGCAGAAAAACTAACGCAATAAATATTCTCTTTAACATAAATTCTACCCGAGTTTGAGTTTCTTATAAATCTTTTATTTTATTACAACAAATTTTCCTACTTGTACATTTCCGTTTAGTTTATCTTCAACAGTAAATAAATATATACCGCTTGAAATCGCTTGTCCAACTCTTGAAGTTAGATTCCAATCTTCATATCCTCTGTTTGCATCATTATGATATAAAGTTTCTACAAGATCACCGGCTAATGTATAAACCTTAATTTCACAATTTTGGGGCAGATTGATAAATTGAATCCTTCTATCCTGCTCCATCCAAATATCACGTGTTTGATCGGGACGCTCCCACGGAGGATTATATGTATGATAAGCAATATCACCCCTGTATGGATTCGGAACTACTGCAACTTGCCCTACTGTTGAAGGAGGTTCTGTTCCCGGAATTATTTCTCTTGAACTTTTAAAGATGCTGGACTCTTGTGAAGGAAAATTCAGCACTGTATCTTCTTTTGAAAATGCGGTTACGGCATAATAATATTCAATATTATTCAACAATCCCCTGTCGATATATTCATGCTGTAAGCCATCATTATAACCGATATTATTTACAACATCATATTCAGCTAACAGTGTCCACGGACCTGAAGCTCCCTGTGTACTTTTATAAACCCGGTAACCTTCGAACGGCTGATCAACGGAATCGGCACGATAAGGATCTTTATATGTTTCGGGGTCAATATCACCCGGCTGTGCATCCCACTTTAGAGATATTTCCTTATTTCTTGTTTCAACTCTTAATGGAGGAGGAGGGGGCGGACTCGGCACTCTAAAATCTTGACCAACCAACCATTCCATGTATTCCAAGTTTTCCATCATTCCTTCAATTCCTTCACCGAATACCGCCCCGACAGAAAACTCTAAAGTATCTCCAACCGCTAAATCCACTCCTCCGAATGCAACAATAAATTGAGAGCCGATTGCAAATGAAGGATCTTGGTTTTCCATTATTTCACCGGTTGACATTTCAAGATATCTGTCTCTATCTTCACTTGCAGGAGAGCCCAGACCTTGACCGGGATACCAATTGAATGTCCATTTCAACGAATCTTCATCCACATTTTTTGGCGGAAATACTCTTACACCCATTGGACTGATTGCCGTTTTATCAGCTCCACCGGGAGCATCGATTGCAACTCCTAATTTTTTATCTCTGTAGTAAACCGAATAATCATCCAATGCAAAAGACCAGCCTTCACCTCTATAACCAACGTTACCATCCAACCAGTATGCAATCCATACATCTTTTAAATTGTTTTCTGTTGCTATCACTTTAAAGTTGAAAACAATAAAATTATCCACCGGGTTAGAACCCCATGCAAAACTTTGCTGAATAACATCAACGTATAACGGATTATGATTCACAATATTTGTTACGTTATAATCACTGTATTTAGTAACGAGATCCTGATCAGAAATTCCGACATAATTCGACCAATAGGGAATATCTACCGTATCCCCTCTGTTGACAGCCCAAATCGTATCCCATGGTTCGGCGGTTGGGAAAAATTCAAAAGCCGGAGCCCAGCCGGTTGTAACGGAAACAAGCGTATCTCTGCCGGATATTGCACCAACCCATATTCCCCCCTCGCCAACATGTTCTTCAAAACTGTTGCGGGGATATTCGGAATAAATCAATCCCGGGTAACTTGTTGATGCCCGCCATAATGCTCCCATATTAGTTACTAATTGCCTAACATTACCTACATCGTGCAAAGCCCAATCAAGAGTTGTTTCCTGAGGAAAAAACTTAGGCGGCAGAATTAATAAAATCAGTAAGGTAGAATATGTAAATGTTTTTTTCATATCAGTATTTTATTTGATGATAATAAACTTGTCTACTTGAACATTTCCATTTGTCAAATCTTCAACGGTGTATAGATATATACCTGATGCAATTGCCTGTCCAACTCTTGATGTCAGGTTCCAATCTTCATAACCGCGGTTAGGATCATCATGATGAATCTCATATACCAGATCGCCTGCTAGAGTATAAATCTTAATTTCGCAGCGTGACGGTAAATTTATGAACTGAATCCTCCTGTCCTGTTCCATCCAAATTCTTCCGCTCGGTGGTCGTTCCCATGGAGGACTATAATTCTGGTATGCAACATCTCCCCGATATGGATTCGGAACAACGGCAACTTTACCCACGGTTTCCGGTGGAGGTGTGCCAGGTATTGCGGTTTTGCTATTATTTGTTTTACTCGATTCAAGTTCAGGAAATTCAATAGTTTCATCAGGCCTAGTAAATGATGTAATTGTATAAAAATATTCGATATTATTCAGCAGCCCTTTGTCTACAAATTCTTTTGGATCAGGTAAACCTGTATTCATTCCGTAATCGTTAATCACATCGTATTGAGCAAGTAAAGTCCATGGACCGGAGTTACTTTCGGTACTTTTATAAATCCTATACCCTTCAAAAGGTTTAGTAATTCCGTCTGCACGATCCGGGTCTGTATAATTCTCAGGATTATCCGGGTTACCCGTTTGATCAAAATAAATTTCAATTCCTTTATCAATCGAAGTAATTTTAACCTCGGGTGACGGAGGCGGAGAAGGGACCTTATAGTTTCTTGCTCTGATTTGTGCTATAAATTCTGCTCTTTCGATTAAATCTCTTTCATCATCAGCAACAATCAGAGCAAATGATAACTTTAAAGTATCACCAACCTTAACAGTGTCATATGGTCCGTAAGACGTCAATGATTTAGTTCCGTCACCGGTACTCACCTGATCTTCTTTAATATTTCCCGAAGACATTACTAGATATTTTTCTAAATCGGTTGGAGGTGCTCCTTCTCTGCCGCCATTCCACCAAACAAATGATTCTTTCAAACTGCTGTTATTGGGAGTTGGGAAAAATCTTAAACCAATAGGGGTACCCTGACCGTCGACGCCGCCTTTAACATCACGACATGCCATCAATCTATAAGGTGCACGGAAATAAGATTCATCATCCAGCGCGTATTCATTACCATTTTTTATATACCCGGTATTTCCATTCATATAGACGCCTGCAAAAACTCTCGTCCAATCGTAGCGTGTTGGTGTAATATAATATGTTACTATTATTGTTTGATCCAGCGGCGCTGATGCCCAGGCATAAGTGGTCTGCACAATATCCGCATATAATGGTCTGTGATCCGGAATAGTTAAACTAACTGGACCATAATCATCATATTTACAAACAAAATCTTGGTCCGAAATTCCCGTATAGCCCTGCCAGTAAGGTATATCAACAACTTCTCTCTTACCAACTTCCCAAACAGTATCCCAAGGTTCGGCTGATGGGAAACATTCATGAATTTGCCCGCCTTCACCATCGGTTAAAGTCACTGATCTTTCGCCATTCATGTAAGCGCCGAGATATAATCCGATATTGGTTATATGCTCAACTGCGCTGTTCGGCGGATACTCGGTATTTATCAGTCCGGGAAAATCGAAACTGTTATCCGATTTCGCATTCAGACCGCCTCTATTCGTTACTACTTGACGAATATTTCCGACGTCATGAAGTCCCCAATCAAAATTTGCTTCCTGAGCAAAAGTTAAGATTGCAGTAAGAAATAATATTGATACTATATATATAAATCTAAATTTCATTTATCATTCCTTTTTCTAAAAACTCTAGAAATCCCATCTGAATCCCATTTTAACATATCTACCAGTTGAATACTGCATTGGATTTCTGAGTGAAACCATTCTGTACCAGTCATAGTATTTACTTGAAGGCGATTCAAGATCTCCATATTTAAATGGTTCGCCCGTCCAAACATTAAATCCGTTCATAGTCACGTTATTCTGATCAAATAAGTTGAAAACATCTACAACGAAAGACAATTTTGTTCCGAAGATATTAAATCCCTTCTGAAATTTTATATCAGTGGTAGTCGTCACCGGTCCGGTTGAAGTATTCTCGAGTTTCTGCTGCTCTGCCGGATCAGTTGTTCCGGGAGTATAAGGTTGACCGGAATAAAAATTGGTTATAAAAGTAAGGTTCCAGTCATCGGGCAGTTCAAGTCCGAAAATATTCATCGGCATGTTTTCGGGTGAAGCGAGAGTGACCTGTGCAATAATCTGATGACGAATATCCCAGCCCAATCTTCTTTCTCTTATCGGTTTCGGGAAATCATTTTGTGATCTTATGTAGTCATCAAACTGTGAAGATGAATAACCGTTTGCCCATTGAACCGTATAAGTTACTTTACCGGAAGTAAAATTCGAATATCCTTTTGTTACTTCGAACTCTAAACCTCGAGCTCGTGCATATCCGACATTATCATATAATGATACAGGTACGCCGCCAGCGGATTGTAATCCGGTTGTACCGACCTGACCTGAAATATCTTTCGCATAACTTTTTACGTCAATTGCCCAGTGATTGAATAATTGATGTGTAAATCCGAACTCATAAAGAATTGTCTGCTCATAATCTAGTTTTGGATTTCCTGTAAATCCACCGCTGTAAGGATCACGGTAGAATGTTGTTAATTCAGGCAACTGATTAAAATGTCCATAGGAGAAGAATATTACAGTTTGTTCAAGTATCGGGAATGATATTCCGAACCGAGGACTGAATTTCATTTTAAATAGATCCCAGTCAGAATTGAAACCAGTTGCACGTTCCCATTGATCTCTCCAACCTTGACCATCAATAGTCTTTCCAAGATAAACCCAATCTGCTCTGATACCTGCATTAAGCACAATGAATTCTTTCTCAAATTTTTCTTGTAGATAGAAACCCCCGATTAAGGGATAAACATGAAAGACCCACCTGGTTTGACCGAATTCTTTAAAAGGTCCTGGAGGTGCTGGAACTTGAGCCGCGTCGTTAAATCTATATTCACCATAATTGGAAAGTTTATAAGCGCCGTCTTGGATATCGATATAATTGATATCATTATATTGTGTTTCAATTCCGGCTTTTAATAAATGTTCACTGTGGAACTGCCATGTAAAATCCGCCTTTAGTGTAAAGGTATGAGTTTCGTCATTACGCCAGATTGTCTGCACTCCTTCATCATTATAAAAATTGGTTAAAGGATCTACCTGCGGAGGCTTAACGGTTGTGTAAACAGAATCGGAACCAATAACCCAAAAATCTCTTGGATTCATACCGAAATAATTGCTTTTATATTTTATTCCCAGGTAGCCCAAGTTGAGCGAATAAAATGCATTCTGCGAAAGAACATGATTCATCATAGCGTTTATGTTAATATTATCACGTGTACTTGATGGAGTATTATTCGGGTAATCACGCCATGACCAATGAAAATCACTCCAATCCAACCATGCACCGTTAAAACTGAACGTTGTTCTAATATCACGGGTCATATCCCAATTCAACTTGGCTGTCATATTTTTTGTGTTTTTTTGCTTACCGTCAACATCAAGTCCAAATAGAGAAAATTGATCTCTGGTTCGATGATTATTGTATGCTGTATTAGTTAGCTCAGCATTCATTGTAAAGAAATAGTAAAATTCACCCGGAAGGTCGATACCAATTGCAGGTAGAACATATGTAGATAACAACTCGGGACCACCGAGATAAATTGAACCGTATTGTGTGCCGTAACTGTTGCTTAGAAAACCCACTTCGTCAGTTTTATATTCAAGTCCGGCTTTCATTTTCGCACTACCAGTCCTAGTTGTAATATTGACAACTCCGGACTGTGCTTGACCGTATTCGGCACTAAATGCTCCCGTTAAAAGTTCTATTTGCTCAACAGCAACCACGTTCAAATCCAAAACGCTTCTACCGCCGTAAAGAGGATGGTTAACCGGAACACCATCAATCATAAATAAAATTTCACCACCGCGACCGCCTCTAATATGTACATCTTTAACACTTTCATCTCTAACTTGTAACTGCTGACCACCTTCTAGATCAATCCTTTGCGGAACTTGACTAACAAACGTTCCCCCCTGAAGTCTGAACACATCAGCACTGGATTCCAATCCTGGAATATCTTTGATTGTTTCCTTTGTTACAGTTTTTCTAGTTGATGTTATGTCTCTCTGAACTAATTTTGTTTGAGCAGTTACTGTTACTTCAGGCATTTCGATTGATGTAGAAACAAGTTCAATATTAATTTCAGTCGTTAAATCTGTCTTAACTCGAACACCTTGAACGGTTACCTGGTGATATCCGATGAAAGTAGCTTTTAGATCGTATTCGTTTGCCGGAACACCGATAATGTAATAGGTACCATCTATATCTGTAGTAGCGCCAAGATTTGTTCCAATCAGCATAACATTAACACCTGGTAATGGCTCACCGGTTTCCTGCTCAATTACGGTTCCTCTTATTTTTCCCCTGCTTTGAGCCAATGCATCCGGGTTAAAAGATAAAACAAGAATTAGTGAGACAAATAGAAACTTTAACGTTTTCACAGAGAAGTCACTCCTTTTCATTTTAAATACTCTCTATTTTATTCCCATTTCGGATAAAATTTCCTGGGCCATTATTACTGCATCTTCATCTTTTAAGAAATACATCGGAAATCCTAATATTGTCGCCTGGAAACTTGTTCCATAATAACGAAGCCCGACTGTTTCGCCTCTATATTCATAATAAGGACTGTCATCAGCATTTTGATAAAAGTAAATACCATCTGTAAAACCAGCAGGTAAAGTGATGTAATTGATCTGTCCTAATTTTCCAAAGTAAGGGAATCCGGCTAATTTATCGGGGTCGACTTCAAAATCGCTATACAAACCGGATAGCCCGGCTGCACCGGTAAAGTCGCCGAATAATGGGGTTTCATTTACATTAACGATGTGAAGATATTCATTCACGAAATGACTTGAAGGAAATGAAATTGGAAAATCTTCCGTCCATAAGAACGATTTTAATATTCTCCATCCGCCAATTATAATATTACCGCCGACATTAAGGTAATCGGAAATCTGATCAGTATATTCGCCGATTACATGCGGTTCTGAAGAAGGAAGATCATCCGAATGCCAAACGACAAGACTGTACTTACCTAGTTCCGGAACCGGTGGAAATCCATCTTTTCCTAAATCCCACTGTACACTTCCTGGGAATATCTTAGCATAAAATGAATCAACAACAGCATCACTTGGTCTAGTGGTTAAGCCACCAGGGAAGTTGGATTCAGTTGTAGCATCGATTACAAGTATATCATCGCCCAGGCTTGGACTTATCAAATTAATAGTAATAGTTTTACCAAATGGATCAATAAGATTTGTATTATCTCTGGATGTAACTGTTATTGTATGTTCACCTTCGATGGGTGAAGCTAATAAATCTGGTGTGATTACAACAACCGTATCCGTAGTCCAAGTTGTATCCCTTCCATCAACAGTCCATCCGAATTCAATTATTTCACCGTCTTGATCAAAACCGCTGTATTCCAATTCTATCCCGGGCCACCAGTCAGAAACTTCTTCCCGTACGAAATATGTCCTATTATTTTGGGGATGTAAAATTTGAGTTGTAGGAAAGATTGTTTGAATAGTGTAAAAAATCTTTTCTGCCGGCGCAGGATCCACAGTTCCTTTGTCATCAACAGATCTAACTTGAAATCGCTGCTTATTCAATTCATCGTCAGAACGGAAAGGAATTGTTAAACTCGTTTCTTTTGTATCTTTCCAATCTTGAACAACTGAGTCGCCCGTTGTCAGATAATATGTGATGTAACGATATTGATATCCCGAGATAAATCCGTCAAAATCTTCACCATCCCAATGCAAGGTAACTAGAGCAAATAGTGTATCGTTTTCTCTTGGTATATTTGCCATAGTTGTATTAGGTGACTGATTAGCATTTTCCGGATTTGTCGGACGCTCGCAAGAATTCGTAATCAGAATTAACAAAACGGTTAATATAAATGATAATAAAACTTTTTTTCTGCTCATGACTTTTGACCTATAATCAATTCAATTTGATTTCACTAAAAATATTCAACTCCAACGTATTTGATTTCTCGACCAAAATGATAACTATCTCTATACCTGGAAATGGACTTAAAAGGACTCAAATAAAATGTTAGTTGGGTTTTTTTACCGGCTTCAATTTTATAGTCCACTTCAAATTCTAATAACAGCGGCTCGCCTTCAGGCAATTGAAGAGGAACATTTAATTGTTTTCCGTCAATTTCCTCTAAATGAACGCGATTCTGTGCTTCGTTTGTAGGTGGTCCTATACCAAATCTCACCTTGTTATAATCACCGGGCGGTATGAACGATTCAAATAAAGTAAATACTTTAAATAGATCTGTTGTTTCCGGAACGCCAATAATTCCTTTCTGCCTTTTAACAACGATATCAACAAATGAAGCTACTTTAGGATCTTCAATTTGATCGAGCGACCATTTCCCGTTTCTCACACTATCGGCAATTTTTTTAACAGTTGTACTGATGATTGTATCTGCAAGAATTACATTTTGCCGCAATTTTGAAAAATCAAATTCAACGATGTTTAGAACAGAATCTTCCTGCTGATAGCTTTGAATTGATCGATAGAGGACGGCAAAGTTGTCATCTTGAAACGCCGCACCCTGAAAAGTGTTGATATTGAAATTGATCTGGTAAGGAGTAAATACAGAAAATGTGTCGCTTCTATTTACTGCATATGTATCATTGGGATCTGCTTGAAGGGAAATTCTTAAAATTCCCGGTTCAGGCGAGTCTTCAACCCCTGTTTCACAGGAAGTAATAAAAATTCCAATTGTTATCAACAAGATCAATAAGACAGGTTTAAAAATAAATTTATTCAACATACCAATTCACCCTGATATCTTTTTTAAATAAGGTAGATGGAGAATATATCTCCATCTACCCCATGTTCATTATCTCAACAACATCATTTTCATCGTCTGCACATTATCAACAGTTTCTATACGATAAAAATATACGCCACTTGTTACATTTGCACCAATATCATTCTTTCCGTTCCAAGTAACTTGATATTCACCGGCTGATCTTACATCATTAACCAGTGATCTAACTTTTCTTCCTAAAATATCATATACAGCTAGATTTACATTTCCTGTTTGAGGAATTGCAAATTTAATTGTAGTAGTAGGATTGAATGGATTCGGATAGTTCTGTTCCAATGCAAATCTTTCAGGAATAGCATCGCTTAATTTTTGATCTTCAACACCGACAACAACACCTGAGGTATCCATATTCAGAGCAGCATAGTTCCAAATCTGAAGTCCGTCCATTTTACCGTCAAATTTTCTTACAATACCTTCCCATTCGTTTCCAGCCCAGCCGATTCTCAGAGGAGTTACACCAGGTCTTGGCGGATTAAGATGAATATCTTCATCGTCAAAATCTTTTGCCAGAAGGTTGCCGTCTTCATCGAACACTTTAAATACTGCTAAGGAATCACTTCTTTCAAACTGTACATTATACCATTTGTAAGGCTCAACTAGACCAGGCTGACTCAATAAAGCCACATCAGCTTTTGTTCTATCTTCAAAATCAGGATCAACTTGATACCTAGCTGAAAGCTGACCATTTTCTTCCGTTCTGATATAGTAGTTTTGATCAACGTGGTTTCCGCTGGCTGAGCGGATAATCATTCTGATGTACGGTAAAATTGTATCTTTTTCGAATTTGAACCAGAAATCGAGAGCAAATTCTTCAGCGGTTAAGAATGGAGAATCAACTGATAAATATGCAGAATCTTCAACTTCAGGGAATTCATATGAATATGTTCCGACCATTGCGTCATCACTGTAGAAAGGTCCTGCAAAATAATCAACTGTCTGTGAGTAAGGTGAAGCATCAGTTAAGTTTTGCTCAAAATCAAGGCTTAGGATTTGAGTATTGGGTTCATAGATACCAAATGATTTTGGGGCATTTCCTTCTTCAGGGTATTGGGAAACTTGACCTCTATCATCTTCAACAGTCAAATAATAATGAATAATTGATCCGGTTGATTGCTGAGGAATTGAAGCTGCTAAAGTATCACCAGAACCAACTGTCATAGCCATCTCTGTCCATGTAGCGCCGTCATCAATTGAATAACTTAAAACTGCTGATGAAATTGAACCGCCTGAATGGAATGGAAATGCATAAGCAGAAACAGGATATTCTGTTACCGATGCATTTTGATTTCCAACTTCACTCAAATAAGTGATTACCGGCGGGACTGCAAAATCTCTAACGATATCACTGATTCTAACTTCATCAATAAAACCGTCTAACCATGAGTCGCCACTGCCGCCGCCTGCCCAGCCCATATGAACATCTTGAGCTGTTACGATTGGAGTTGTTACCGGAAGATTAGCATACGACATTGTACCGAACCATTTCATGTAAAGTTCGCCGTCGCCGTCAACTCCATGAACCATCTGAACAAGAATTTTTCGTTCATCATCTCGGATAAAGGTTAAATGAACCCATTCACCCGGAGTCATAATATTTGCAGCTGAGGTTACAGCCGGCCAGTTATTTTGGTCAGCGGTATGGAAACCGGTTTGGAACCATCGGTTATCGCCCCAAAGTTCCACCCACCAGTTCGGGCGCCAAAAAGCCTCATCGCCGGTTTTGATACATAGGCGAGGAACCCATCTGTGATCACTTCCTGACTCACCAAATGTGAAAACGTTAATCCAGCCTTCAACTGTAAAACTACCAGTGAGATCAAGATTATCATTATCAGGAACATGAACGTATTGTGAATCAGATACCGCATCATTGTTAAAATAAATACTACTACCCAATGTAGCTAATGCAGAAGTTGGGAAAAATGAATAATCACCATTTCCAATTCCATCGTCTGAAAAGTCAGACTCATTGGTCAGGTCCCCATCGAAATGCAGTAACATTCTTGTATTTGCATCATTTTCGTATGGACCGCCAATTTCCTCCTGTGCTAAGATAGGAGAGGTAATAAGGAAAAGTGATAATACTAAGATTAAACACTTAACGGTGGTAAAAGTACGCATTGCAGCACTCCTTGTTGATTGATAAATAATTGATTAAGACATTTGTATTAGGATTAAAATGAGTTCGTATTTTATCGGCCGGAATTATTGGTTGTGAGGGAACTTCATAAAAGTTCTGACCAGTAGATGAGAATTCTGGAATGGCTGTATTTAATTTTTGTAAACTCATAAACAACTCATCTAAAAACTTATATGATAACGTTAACATCCGTTAATAAAAATATTTGTATTTTTACGTCAATTATTTATGTTAACGTTATCATAATAATTGATTTTTTTCAAATAGTCAACCCAAAAACGAATAGATTTATTTTAAAATCCGATTTTATTTTTAATTTTTCTTTTTAGACCATCCGCATGATTTTCGGACAATCAGTTCTGTATTTAAAACGAGATCTTCGACTGCTTCTGTCTTCGATTCTATGTGTTTTATCAGTTTATCCGCCGCAACTTTTCCAACTTCATAGGCAGGCTGCCGGACGGTTGTCAGAGGCACTTCTATCAACTGTGAACGAATATCATCCGCAAAACCAACAATTGCAATATCTTCGGGTACTCTTAGCCCAGCCTCTTTTATTGCATCGATTGCTCCAAAGGCACTAGGATCATTCACAGCCACGACCGCTCTCGGGGGATTCTTTTTTGTTTGATTCAATAATTTTTTCATCCCCTCGTAACCTTGTTTTTCTTTCAATCCCGCTTCAACTATATAACTTTTCTTGGCTCTAATTTTATGTCTCTTTAGTGCATTGAGATATCCCTGGCGCCTGTTAGCGCCTATTGAGAGATGTAATGGTCCGGCTAAATGCGCAATTTTCATATATCCCAGACCAATAAGATGTTCAGTTAAAATTTCAGCCGCCTTTGTTCCGTCAATACCTACAGTACTTATTCCTATGTCATTTATACCCCGATCATAAAAAACCATAGGCATTTTTAATCTTATCAATTCTTTATATATCTTAAAGTCAGTAACGGTTTCAGCTACTGAGAGCAATATCCCATCGACTCTTTTGGAAAGAAGCGTCTCAAGACAAAGTTGTTCTCTCTGGAAACTTTCCGCCGAGTGTGTTAGAATAATATGATACCCGGCGTCATATGCAATTTCCTCAATTCCCCTAATAACTTCCTGGAAAAAGGAATGTGCAATTTCCGGAACTACAACTCCTATTGTAAAGGTTTTTCTCTGAACAAGACTTTTTGCAATATGGTTAGGGATATATCCCATCTTTTTAGCAACTTGCTGCACTTTTGTCTTTGTTTGATCATTTACATTGGAGTTATTATTTAAAGCGCGGGAAACTGTCATTATAGACATCCCCACTTCCTTTGCTATTGTTTTTATAGTTACTCTTTTGGGTGACAATATTTTACCTGTATAAATTTATAAATCAACCTTTAATTCCGCTAAATGTAATTCCTCTTACAAAATGTCTCTGCGCAATAATAAATACAATTATTATTGGTACCAGAACGATAACAGCCGCAGCCATTTGATGAGGCCAATCTGTTGAGTAGAGGTTGCTGAAATTTGAAATACCTACTTCAACTGTTCGCATGTCTGTTCTATTGGTTACAATCAACGGCCATAAGAAATCTTTCCAGCTAGTCATAAAACTAAAGATTCCAATTACAGCTAATGCCGGTTTGGACAATGGCAGAATTATTGTCCAAAAAATCCTTATTTCCGATGCACCGTCAATTCTAGCCGCATCTTCCAAATCCTTTGGAATAGTCTGGAAGAATTGTCTTAACAGAAAAATGCCCCAGACACTGGATAAAGTCGGAGAAAACAACGCCCAATAAGTATTCATCCATCCAAATGTATTAATTATTAAAAAAGCCGGAATAATTGTAACAATTGCCGGGATCATCATTGTAGCTAAATATACTGCGAAAACTTTATTATGCCCGTAAAATTTTAAGCGGGCAAATGCATAAGCCGCCATTGAACAAAAAACCATTTGACCAATAACTACAACTGTTGAAACAATTGCAGAATTTAAAAAATATCTGCCGAACGGCTGAAGCGTCATCGCCTCCGCAAAATTTTCCCATTTCCATTCAGATGGAATAAATTTTGGAGGAAAGCTATATACTTCTAGTTCGCCCATAAGAGAAGTACTCAGCATCCAAATAAAGGGAAGCAGCATTGAAAGAGCCAGAAGTATCAACGCTGAATATACTAATATTGATCCAAACTTTTTCCAAATTTTAGTTGTATTCAACATTCTTACCACCAAATTTGAATTGCAGCCAAGTTGCTAACAATATTATAAAAAATAAAATCCAGGACATCGCCGAAGCATATCCCATTCTCAATTGATTCCAGGCAGCATCATAAATATGATAGACGAATACATCAGTCGCCCCAACAGGTCCTCCTTGAGTCATAACATAAATTGTCGTAAATATTTGAAATGACCCGATAAACGAAGTAACCATAATAAAAAAGGTAGTAGGTTTTAACAACGGCACTGTTACATTCCAAAATTGCCGCCATGGGGAAGCGCCGTCAATTCGTGCTACTTCATATAATTCATCTGGAATGCCCTGTAACCCGGCTAGAAAAATAACCATTTGATAACCAAGGTTCAGCCAAACCGAGAAAACAATCACCGAAATCATTGCAGTCTGCGTGCTGTTCAACCACTCGAGTGGAGGTATTCCTAAAATACTCAAAATAAAATTTGCAACCCCGAATGAAGGGTGATAAATCCACATCCAAACCAACGATATTGCAACGAACGATGTTACACTAGGGAGAAAATATAAGGTTCTTAAAAATCCAATACCTTTTAATTTCTTATGCATCATGAGTGCAACCGATAACGATATTACCATCGTAATCGGAACATTTAGCGTGTAAATGAATGTATTCTTAAATGCATTCCAAAAAGTGGGGTCGGATAGAATTTCTTTAAAATTATCGAGACCAACAAAAGGCTTATCCGGGACTACAATATCCCAGCGGTGAAAACTTAAATAGGCTGAAAATACGATTGGAGTAAAAATAAAAACAGTAAGATGGATGAGCGAGGGTGTAAGAAACAGAATTCCGGTTTTGGTATTTCTTTTATCTTTCCCTTTTGCTTTATAATAAAGAATAAGCATTATCAAGAAAACACCTAAAGCAACAGCAATAAGAAAATGAATGATTTCAGTATGTTCTTCCAATTGCTTAAATTCATAATGGGAATGACTACTTATCTGCTCTAGCTTTTCATCGATTCGTTCAGCATACTGAGTCATAGTGGAATGCATTGGCTTGTCATTCAGCATAACCTCATCAACTGCATCCTGGAGAATTCTTTCAATCTCACTAAACCTTTCGACTCTTGAACCCCACGGCTGTCTGCAATAAGGAACTTCGCCTAAAAAGACTTCCTCAAATCCGAATTTATCCTCTTCCGCAATTTCTTTTGCGACTTTAATATTGGTGGAAATTTCCAATTGAGATCCGGCACTTACCCTGTTTGCAAATTCCCCTGCCATAAAAGCAGCAAGTTTAACTGCTTCAACCGGGTGTTTTGTATTTTTAGGAACACACCAGCCGCCTTCATACATCACATTAACTTTTTTCCCGGTCGGTCCATGAGGAATACCGACTATTCCCAAATCCAGACTGTGATTCGGATCATAATCCGGATGATCAGGATCAATATATTGAATCATTCCAGGAATTCTCCAATGCCCGTCCAAGATCATTCCCAATCTATTGTTCAAGAACAAAGCCCTTGTCATTCCTGTCTTACCGGATTGCGCCCATGTTCCTACATCAGGTGCAACTCCGTACTTATTTCTCAAATCGATTAAAAATTGAAAAGCTTCTTCGGTTTCGGGTGAGTTTAAATACCCGGTTGCTTTTTTTCCGTCGGGACTCACAACATCTGCACCAGCCGACCAAATCCACGGTATCCAATTATAAAAATAATTTGTAAAGGTTGTACCGAATTGATCAACCTTGCCGTCGCCATCTAAATCTTTTGTTAATCTTTTCGCAATTTCTAAAAAATCATCCCAGTTCCAATCAGATGAAGGATAATTAATTCCCTCGGCATCAAAAAGTTTCTTATTATAATAGATAACCATTGGAGTGAAACCTTTTGGGAATGCATAAAGCCCTGTATCTCTTCTGGCTATATCGGTTACATTTTTAAACCACTGACTTGTATCAATTCCGAGTTCATCCACATATTGATTGAGATCTAGGAGAACTTTTTTATTTGTGAAAGAAGGAACAGATTTCGAATCCAAAAGGAATACATCAGGAGGTTCCCCGGCTGCAAGCGAAGTTAAAATTTTATTTTCATACTGATCATCTGGGGTGGGTTGAAAAAGTATATCGATATTCGGGTTCCGCCTCATGTACTCGTCAACTACCTCTTGAGTAAGAGGCATTTCAAAAATTCCAGCCCAATTGAACACGCGTAACGTTATTTTTTCATCGTTCTGAGCAATAAGAACAGAGGCAAATAATAATATTAGAAGTAATATCGCTTTTATAATTTTCAAATTACGTTTCTTCTATGTTAACGTTAACAATATTTTTTCAAAAAGAAATTTAGTAAATCCTGAAATAAAGTCAAATATTTTCAAGGGATTTTTAAAACAAATTTATTGTGCATCTTTAACGCATCGAAAGCCAACAGTTGCATTTCGATCGAAGCCGGGTCCGACCAAAAGCAGCATTTGATGCTTTGTAACCGGCCATGCTCCACCCACAACATACCAGATCGATGAAGAGGGATTATAATAACTTCCGCCTCGAAGTATCCCGAAATAGTAACTGGCATTATCATAAATATCATTTGTTAGCTGCCATACATTACCCACCATGTCTTCCACCCCAAACGGACTAGCGCCTTCAGGGTATGCATCAACCGGGGTTGTATGGTTTAATCCGTCATTACACTTATCAGAATCAAACTCATTTCCCCATGGGTAAATACGTTCATCAGTACCTTGAGCAGCATACTGCCATTCTATACTTGTCGGAAGTCTCTTCCCCGCCCATTCAGCATAAGCTTTTGCATCATCCATGTTAACATTTATCACCGGGTGATTTTCTTTGCCAACAGGCGGCTTTCTGTTTTCCCAATGTGCAAGGAAATTAGATTTATCTGCAGGCTGATAACCGGATTCTTGCATAAACTCATAATACTGCTGATTAGTAACGGGATATTTATCCATATAGAACGTTTTTATATTTATATTTCTCGGACTCGAATAATCAGGATAAAATACCACTGGGTTTGGATCCTCAGTCGGTTCCATCATAAAAATATATTCGCCCCCGGTTACTTTAACCATTCCTTCGGGAGTTGTTTCGGCAGGTTCGGTTCTTTCAATCCTGCTTATTAACCGAGGTGCTCCCAATCCAATATCAACAATTCTTTCATCCAATAATTTCCCGTTATCAAACAGTTGAACAATGAATTTCTCCTCTTTCTTCGGGAAATATTCCATTAAAGAAATTGTTTTATAATCGATATCAAATTTTTGCGGTGAGTTGCTGTATTCCGTACTGCCGGACCAAATCAGGATTTCACTTCCCTTTTTAGAACCAAATTTTAATGAATCTCCATCAAGTTTAACATCCAGAAGTTTGGGCAGTTGAGCAATACAATCTACACTGCCTTCTTTTCTAGTTCCCAGCCAAGATTCATTAAACGCTTCCGTACTGGACTTTACATAGAATTTGCCGTTAACTTCCTCCGGAACTAATTCTTCATGATTCCATAAACTTACATAATGAAAATCATCTTCAGGCTCTACCTCAAATAACGGTGAATCAAATCCTTCTGGAATTAAGCCATAAATAGTATAAATAACTTTATCATCGGATGGCCACTTGTTTACCCAAATGCTATCTTTCTTTGATTCAATCAAAGGTTCCCAATCACGGCTTAAAAAATTATCGGTATTTTCGCGCAGTATTTTTGTGGTTCTGCCGAGATATTTATATTCTGCCTCCAGCCAATGAGGTCTGCCTGCTCTCATGATGTTAATCTCAACTCCGTAACCATTGAAGAAAGAAACTCCTATTTCACGATGAATATGTCCGTCCTTCGGCTGAAGCACTCGAAATATTGCAAATTCCGGTTTGATATATTTATTCATATTGACCGGCGGCGGCATGTAAATTGCATCATGAACTCGACCCGAAACAATACCGGGCATGTGTTTAGGAATCGCCATTCCCTCACTATACATCACAATACCTTCCTTAACCGCATCTGCTGCTTCTTGTAATTCGGCGCTGGATTCCCCGCGCGTATCAAGTATTACACCATCTGCATCGGTATCTCTTATTAAATCCGCCATCCCTTTCAAATGATCTTCTTTCCTGGTACTCGCATCCCATGGATTGTAAGCGATAAAATATTTTACATCCTTACTGTGAGCATAATCGACCTGACGTTTTATCTCCTCAATACCACCGGGCAAATCTCGATAAAGATCAAATTGATTCCGCTGATCTAACCCCAATCGAGGCCAGGTAGGCCAAAGTTGATATGAATCGTAACCCCCGAAAAGAGGCTCAGCATCCTCCAAGATATCCTCAAAATAGTATTTGTTTTCAAGAGCATCGTGATACGCTTGGTCCCATGCCATTTGAATTGTCATCACATAATCATGGCGAACCCATTCAAGATCTTTACGCTCGAATAAGGAATTATCGAATTCCTCTAAATCATACAGCCATCGGTCTTGAAACATTATCTTAAGTCCCGACTTCCAATCTCCCTCGTGTACTTCAATATAGAACTTGTATTTAACGAAGCCGTCTTCTTTTAACTTTGTGTACCATCTTCTAACATCAGAATTTTCCGATTCACCCCGGCGAGCAATTGCCGTAACCGAAATTCCATCGTTCAATTCAACACTGCAAAATCCAAGGTGCCAGAGATTATCAGGTAAGACTACGCCAACCGGACCGACACCCGGGCGGAATAATTTTGAACGGGATAAATAATTAACACCGTCTTCAGGTCCGTCTGCAGTTATAAAAACATATTTATCATTTACTCCGAAAGGTACAATGTTTGCTAGTTTCAATTCCGTATCAGTTTGATTGGAAAAAATAACCTCGAAGGCTTTTCCCCTGCTTTCATCTTTAACATTATTTATCACAACTGCGAGTCCTTCGGAAAATACTGCGTGCACTTCGTTTCCATCCGTTTCAGTTTTCGCAGCAGAAGAATTTATGAGTCGATCATTTAATAACAATGAAAAAAAGTTAATTGGTGATGTCTCAATTTTACCGTCATTTTGAATCACATCAAATATTATGTTTCCGTTTTCATCAACCCGGTAATCAAATTCCAAAATAGATTGAGCGAATGCAGTTGCGCTGACTATTATAGTTACGAATAAAAATATAATTTTTTTCATTTTATTTTTCTCGTCAAAGGTTTATAATTATTTGTTTCCCGATTTTTGAAACGTGCTTTTCTTTTGAATCAACGGTGACCGTAAATGATTTATTTTTTCGTTCCACTTTTATTTTTCGTCCGCGAATAAATATTTCATCTAAAACGAAATGATTCATCTCAAACGGAAATGGATTGATCACGATAGAGTTTTCTTTTGGCTGAATTCCGCCGACATATTTCATAATCAGATCAACAACCCACGAATGTTGATAATCATCAACACCCCTATAAATACTTGGAATTGCGTTGTTAGGATTATAATGTTCATAACAATTTGGGCGGTTAGGATCCTGATCATAAAACATCATTCGGATGAATTTATTCATAAACTCAACACTCTTGGAAAATAATTCCTCATCATTAAATCTAATTGCGGAAACAGCAAGCGCTTCGGCAATATGACTATTGGTCATTGGCCAAACTCTGCCGTTCCACGGGCAGTTCATTCTCTGTTCTTTCCATTCCGCATCGGATGAATAATATTTATCATCAATACTCGAAGAAGCAACAGGCCATTCAGTCCAAAATTCATTTGGGTTCAGCAGATGTTTTTTCAATCCCGGCAGATGAGAATCATCAACAATATCAGTGAAATACGGATAGAAGCAAACAGCAGCTTTAACTTTTGTTCTCTTTTTAGTAAAGGGATTTATATCATAAAACATCTCATCTCTTTTATCCCACATTTCATTCAGGACTGCATGCTTGGTTTTTTCAGTACCGCTGATCCAATTATTTTCTTCCTTTTTACTTTTACCAAGTATCCCGGCAATTCTCGCTAATACTTTTTTCAATTCATAGATATAAATTGTTACATCGACACCTTTTAATCTGAATACATCACCCCAGTGATCTTTATCGGCGTCTTTTGAAACTGCAATATAACGGTGCATATATTCCTGTCCCGTTTCATAATGATTCTCTATATCATAGAGTCCGCTGTTTTCCTTATCTCTTTGTTTATCAAAATAGTCTGCGTACTTTTTCAAGCCCGGGTATATTTTTTCCAAATATTTTTTATCATTAAAAACATTATAAACTTCATTAACGGAATTTCCCCAATTACCGTGATAGAAAAACTCCTGTCGGTAAACATTAAAATCGATATAGCCTCTAAATCCGCCATCCTCACGTTGATTACTAATAAAATTTAACAAACTGCCTTCAGCCACTTCCGGATTTTTCATCCATCTCGTCTCCAGCATGTGGCACATTGCGCTATAGGTGATCGGCGCCCGGAAATTTCCCAAACCCTCACAGACAGCAGGATATTTATAATTTCCTTCACCGCCGTAGATTGTAAACAATCTCAATCCATACCACCTGTACCAATAATATCTATCTATATAATCATCACTGCATTCGAAGTACGGAACACCATTAAATATTTTCTGCCAGTTTTCATCGCTGTCTTTAACGATATCTTTTTTAATAGAATTTTTGAGCTGTTCAACTGCTGTCTTAGAATTTGTACCGGCGGAAAAACCGGCGTTTATTTTTTGAGTTGAATTTGGCTTAATTATTAACTCAGTATGAATTCCCAAGTAAATTACACCATCTTCCATTCCTTTAACTTTTATTTCATTGGGGAGTGATCCATTAATAAATTTTTCCGGGAAAGGAGTGAATTTGTAATGCGGCTGTAAATTGCCTCCTTGACTCGAATTTATCGTAGTGGATTTCGCTTTTTTACTAATTCCCAAAGCACAGCCAAACTTTGTTAATGGTCGTTTCGAATCATTTACATTTTTTGTAAATGAAATAATTCCATCATTAACCTTAACATTAGATAACCAGCCGCTTCCCGATTTAACTTTATGATCGTGAACAGTCCAAAGAATAAATGAAAGATTTTTCACCGAATTAGTTTTATTTCTAATCATAATTTCTGATGCTAAAACATCATTACGAAGCATCGCACGTGATTCGGTTATTTCCAATCCATCTGTGGCAAATTCAGAGATTAACTTACTGGGATACCAAGTTCTATCCTTAAAGTTCAGTTTGATCTCTTTACTTTCTTTATCAAGTATTGTCCAAGTATAGCCGGTTTCGATTGCCATATTATAGTATTGAATTCTATCCCAGCAGCCCGGATAATCAAGCCATTGTGGAAAAGGAGGCGCCCATAAAAGTTTATCTCCACCGCCCAAATACCACTTATCCTTTCGTACGAGATACTTTGAAATATTTGTTTTCTTGTTCATTAATCACTCCAAAATAAATTTATTTTAATAATTCACTTCCTCAAACGAACTCTTTATTTTTCGAAACGGAACAAAAATTTATACTAAATTAATACGCATAGGTCTTGTGAATCAAATCTACTTTTATTATTATTGTTAACGTTAACATAAATATAAGAAATTTCCTGATATTTCAACAGTTGCTTCTGGAGAACTTTAATGAATTTAGACGTCGCTGATCTCGTTATAATTTTTGGATATCTTGCATTAGTCGCAATTATCGGTTTCTGGGTACAAAAAAGAGCTACGGCACACTTAGACGGTTATTATCTCGCAGGCAGAAATGTCCCTTGGTGGATGCTTGGTTTATCGGGCTGTTCAAGTTATATCGATATCGGTGGAACAATGGCGATGGTTGGCGCTCTGTTTTATTTGGGAATGAAAGGTATTTGGATGACCCATATTTTTTGGGGGTGGTTCATAATAGCATTCTACATGGCATTTCAAGCTAAGTGGATCCGCCGATCGGGTGTAATGACATTTGCCGAATGGAATCAAACTCGTTTCGGTGATAATAAAGATGCAGAAAAAGCACGTATTGCTGCGGCTGTTTTTCTGCTGGTTTTAATGATTTTTAACTTGATGTTTATCGCAGTCGGAATTGGTAAGTTTGCCGAGGAATTTCTTCCGCTTGAACGATGGCAGGCAACATTAATCGTTTTTTCTATTGTCGGAATTTATGTGACACTTGCCGGATTTTTCGGAGTTATATTAACAGATATGCTGCAGACTGTCCTAATTGCAGTCGGGGCTGTAATTCTAACCTTTATTGTATTTCAAAATGATGCGGGTGCGGACTTAATGACTTCAAAGGTTGCGGAGTGGAGTTCGCTCGAAATTTCATGGACACTATGGCCCTCTTATCTTGATAATACCCCGGAGAGTTATCATCACTTTTATTTCTTTGGACCAATATTAATGGCTGGATTTTCCTGGCTTATCTTTAGAGTTTTAGCCGGACCGAATGTCTGGGATTTTCAATTTTTCCTTACCGCACGCAGCCCGCGTGATGCCGCTCTTGCCGGCGGAATGTGGACTGTAGGTTATACCTTAAGATGGATTTTAGGATGCGCTTTTCTTGTTCTCGGGATTTATTATATCGGAGTTGAAACTTCTTTTGATGCTGAAAAAATAATGCCGCTCGTACTTACAAATTTGCCGACCGGAATTAGGGGGCTGTTCCTTGCTGTTCTGCTGGCTGCACTTATGTCTACCCTTGATGCTATGATAAATGTGACCAGTTCTGTTGTAGTGAATGATTTTCTTAAAAGATACATCGCAAAAAAAATGAACGAGAAAAAATTGGTGAGAATCGGTCAGTTTGCATCAATGCTGGCTCTGCTATTTGCTTTCATATTCAGCCTCGCGTTCGATAGTATTATATCTGCTTGGGAAGTTATGATTTTTGTTATTGTCACTATGATTCTTGTACCGTCAACCATGAGATGGCACTGGTGGAGATTCAGTGCAAAAGCTTTCGTCTGGGGAATGGGACTTACGGCTGTTTTTATACTTCTGCAAAAATTAATTTTCCCGGACTGGGGTTCAGCCGAAACTTTAGCGGTTGATACAATTGTCAGTTTAATTATTTGTTTAATAGTCGGATTTGTTCACGAACCAACTGATACTGATATTTTAGTTAACTTTTACAGCAGGATAAGACCTTTCGGTTTTTGGAAACCAATAAAGGAAGAAGCAGTTAGAAGAGGTCTCGTACCCGCAAATGATAAGATGCCCCAAATTGATATGCTTAACGGATTACTGACGGCAGTATTTCAGTTATCATTAGCATTAGTACCCTTTTATGCATTCATGAGACAATGGGATAAAGTTTACGCATGGTCTGCTACTATTGTCGTACTTGCAATAGCGCTATATTTTACTTGGTATAAAAATCTTCCGGCAAAAGACGAGGTTTAATTAAAGTGAAAACTCCTAAAATTCATTTAATATGTAATGCGCACCTTGATCCGGTTTGGCAGTGGCAATGGGAAGAAGGATGTGCAGAAACTTTATCTACATTTCGTATTACTGTCGATTTATTGAACGAGAATAAAGACTTTATTTTTAATCATAATGAGGCAGTTTTATATAAGTGGGTTAAGAAATATGAGCCAACATTATTCAAGGAAATTAAAGAACTTGTAAATAATAAAAGATGGATTATCAGCGGCGGGTGGTTCCTTCAGCCGGATGTAAATTTACCTCAAACCGAATCTATAATCAGACAGATACTTTACGGTCGGAAATTTTTCAGAGAAAATTTCAATGCAGAGCCTGAAGTTGCATATAACTTTGATTCATTTGGGCACAGCGGGGGGCTGCCGCAAATATTGAATCAAGCCGGATATAAATTCTATATTCACATGAGACCTCAATCCGAGGATATTGAATTACCTTCAAATCTATACAGATGGAAAGGTGCTGACGGTTCCGAGGTTTTAAGCTATCGAATTGAAGTTGGTCTCTATCACACAGAATATGATAACTTAGCTGAGAGAATAAGTGAAGCGACTGATTTAGCTCTCAAGCTTAATCGTGATGTTCCGGTGTTTTGGGGTATTGGGGATCATGGCGGTGGAGCGACAAGAGATGATTTGAAACTGATCAAAGAAATTCAAAGAAAAGAAAAACGAGTGAAGATTATTCATAGTTCTACCGAGAATTTATATAATGCATTTAAATCCATTCATAAATCAACTCCCTTGCATCATGGAGATATTCAAAGAATCTTTGTTGGTTGTTACACTTCTCTTTCTCGAATCAAAAGAGGAGCTTTAAAAAGTTTTGCCGAAGTATCGCAAAGTGAATTATTCTCAACATTTGATTGGTGGCTGAACAAAACCAAATATGAAAATAATGCGATGCGGCAGATTTGGGAAAATCATTTGTTTAATGATTTTCATGATATTTTGCCCGGAACATGTACTGAGCCCGCAGAGAAGGATGCGTTAAATTTATATGGGAATGTGATTCATGAATCAAGACAAATAAAACTAAAAGCTGCTGTTAATTTTAACCGCGGGAAAAAATACAATCATGAAATTCCGTTGACTGTCATAAATCCTAATCCAATTAAGGGGATGCTACCAGTTGAATGCGAATTCATGATTTCACACCGCCCCAAATGGTACGGCAAGTGGCATGTGAAATTATTTAGATTGGACGGAACAGAAATAGAATGCCAGGAAGAATGGCCCGAAGCAAAATTACCGTTCAATCATTGGAGAAGAAAAATAAGTTTTGTTGATGAAATGAACGGAGCGGGCGCTTATCATTATTACATCAAACCTGTTGAAGGTGAAAGGTCAAATGAGGATTCAGAATTTAAATCCTTTGTTAATTTTTCTAAGGATGGATTCATCAATAAACTTTTTTTTGAAGATCATAATTTATTAAGTGGAAATCTATTCCAGCCAATAGTAGTTAAAGATAATGGGGACTCCTGGGGAACCGGTTTGTGGAAATTCCGAAACATGATCGGGAAATTCCAATCGGTAGATTCAAAAGTAATTGAAGAAGGTAAAGTCCGAAAAATTATTGAAACAATACTAACTTATAGCAAGAGTAAAGTCATTATAAAATACATTCTGTACTCATCTATTCCCCTCATCCAAGTAAAAGTAAGAGTACACTGGAATGAAGCCGACAGGTTGAAATTATCAATTCCAACTAAATTAATCTCAGATAAAATTTTATGTGAAGTTCCCGGCGGAATAATTGAAAGACCGGCTGATGGCGAAGAGCATGTTCACGGAAGATGGCTTATCATCAACGGAAAATTGGACGGCAGAGAACATTCACTGGGAATTATAAATGACGGCACTCACGGATTTGATTATAAAAATGGTGAAGTTCGGCTATCGGCACTTAGGAGTCCGGTTTATTGCCATGAGCATGGACAAAAATTTGCTGAGTCCGATGAACTCAATCGATCTGATCAAGGGGTACATGATTTTACTTTTTTAGTTATTCCCGGTGAATCGGATTATGTTCAAAAACATATCAGTGCCTTTGCGGATTTGATAAATAATCCGGCAGCAACTTATTCGCATCTTCCGATAGGTGATAAATATAACGAGTCAAGAATTTCGATATCCCCTTCTAATATAAGAATGCTCGCTTTTAAAAAGTCGGAGGATAATAACGCCTTAATAGTGCGCCTTCAGGAAAACGCAAACATCAAAACGAGATCAACAATAAAAATCGCTGGTTTGGATAAAGTGATTAAGCTTAGTTTCAAGCCACTGGAAATCAAAACACTGAGAATTGAAAAAAACAGCAATCATCAAATCGTAAATCTTATCAATGAGAAATGAAGGTTGAAATTCGTTAGACTGGAGCTTGCAGTTTGAGTTAAGGATAAATCGAACTTAGTTAAAGCGTAATTGATTTTTCTATCTTACCGTGGTTAAATAAATATTTGGGAATAAAATAAAATGGTGAATATTATGAAACGGATTTGTATATCATCTTTAATTTTTGCGTTGCAACTTAATGCTCAGGTAATAACCGAAATTTCAGATAATGATTGGCGGCTGTGGACAGATACTTCGACTGAGTGGGAAAACGATGAACTTTATCTACCCGGCGAATTTGAACTTGAAGAGCTTCCGGTAAACGAACCTACCGGTGGATGGGAAGTTTTAAATAATAATACCGGCAAAATTATATCGCTCCCCTCAACAGTTGAACAGCACTTTTGGGGCGAATTTGGTTTCAGAGAATATGATAACGAATATTACTTTGAAAATGAGGATAGCCAGGTTAAAAACGGAAATTATAAAGGAGTTTCCTGGTGGTGGAAAGAGATTGAGATCCCCGAGAAATATAATGGTAAGATAATAAATTTAAATATCCGCGGTGCGAGACAGAGAGCTGAAGTTTATCTAAATGAAAAACTGGTTGGGTATAACTTAATTACAGAAACCTCATTTACTTGCGATATTACAACTGCCGCAAAGCCGGGTGAAAAGAATCTGCTGGCAATAAGAATTACAAATCCGGGCGGAGAAATGGATTGGGTTGATACAAAGATGCACAAATGGGGAGATTATGAATTTCATTTCGGTCACGGATTTGGTGGTCTGGACCGCGGACTTACATTAACCTCACATGAAAAATTATATATTGATGATCTATGGGTTGCAAATTCACCTCAGCCTGAAAAGGTTTATCCGCATGTTTCATTAGTTAATACAACTGATGCAAATATGAAAGGACTGGTAACATTTGAGATTTATGATTCAGAAAATCTTCATGAAGTTTTAAAAACACAAAGCATTTCCTTTTTTATTGAGAAGGGAAACACTAAGAAATTTGAGACGGAGTTAATTTACCAGGATGCAAAATTATGGGATATTGATTCACCAAACTTGTATGTAATAAAAGTAATAATCCAACCTGAAAAAATTTCTAAGGAATTTAAAGAAACATCATCAACTGTATTTGGTTTTAGATCATTTACCGCAGAGGGAATTGGTGAAAATGCTGTTCTTAAATTAAATGGAAAAAGGATTAGATTAATTTCAGCAATCTCATGGGGATACTGGGGCTTAAACGGGTTATTTCCTTCGACTGAATTTGCAGAGCGTGAAGTGATGGCTGCAAAGAGGTTTGGAATGAATTGTATTCAATTTCACAGAAATATTGGCAAGACTGAAGTACTAGATGCACAGGATCAGTTAGGTCTATTACGTTATATGGAACCGGGCGGAGGACAATCTGCACTCGGCAAGGAATTTACACTTTATACAGCTTCACCGGAAGGATCAATTGATATCTCCGGTAAAAATGGTGAAGCAAAAACCTTTGCCGAAAAATATATGGAAGAGAAATTAATTCGAATGATTAAAGATCACCGAAGTCACCCTTCATTAATATTATACGGGATTCAAAATGAAATTAATCCCGATTTAAGAAATCCCCGCATTTTTAATTTGATCAGGAAAATGCATAACGAAGATCCGAGCAGAGTTGTTATGCTGAAATCCGGTATTCCCCCGCACAACCAAGTTTGGATGGCTCCTTATGACACAACGGTTTATTACGATAAAGGTGACGGGTACTCAGGATGGTGGGATCAGCATACGGTAGGCGGACCCGGAGTTTGGAAGGATGATATGTATAAATCAAATTCGGAGTTCACACATTTTTCCGATAATACAAAAGAAATTGTTACCTGGGGTGAAATGCTCGGTGCCGCTGTTCCGGATAATCATTCAAGAATGATAAGAGAAATTGAAGAATCCGGCGGAGACAGTTACGATCTCGAAGAGCATAAAGAAATTCTATCGGCTTATGATAGTTTCCTCGATAAATGGAAATTCCGGGATGCCTTCCCTACGGCAGAAGATTTGTTTTTAGATATTGGTGATAAGAGTTATGACTTTTGGGGGCGTGTTATCGAAACCGCTCGTTTAGCCGAAGCAAATGACTTCTTGGTAATTAGTGGTTGGGAATCGACTGTAATTGAAAATCATTCCGGTTTGCTTGATAATCTCCGTGGATTTAAAGGTGATCCTGATTTATTGAAAAATCGGTTTTCATTAATCAGACCGGTGATAAAATCAAAAACCTTGGTGTATGAAAACGCAACTTCGCCGGTTATTGATATTTATCTGCTTAATGAAACAACAGCCAATGCAGGTAAAACACTATCGCTTGAATTGATAACGCCTGGAAACGAAAAAATTAAAATGGAAAATTTTTCAATCCCGTTGAAAGAAAAAGATGTTTTTGTTTATCCAATCGAAATGAATTACAAACTTCCGGTGTTTGATCAGCCAGGCAGGTACAGTGTGATTCTTAAAATTGATGATAACGATAGATTAAAATCGATTGAAAAATTTTTAGTATTGGATTTAAATTCAGAACTCGATGAAAAGATCAAAACCGGTGTAATTTGTTACGATGCCGAATTCATTGATCATCTCAACACGCTCCCGAACATTGACGCAAAAAAGTACAAAGATGACGAAGACTATGATGTAATCCTTATCTCATCACAATTGCTTTACGGATGGAAATCCATCGTAGAGCCGGTCGAGATTGAAAATACTGAAAATGATGAACTGTTCTTAACTGAAAGCTGGGGATATGATAAAAACCTGGAATATGTTTTTACAGATATTCCTCAGGGACCTGCAAAAGTAACTTTACTATTTGCCGAGGTAACTTTAAGCGGACCTAAAGCAAGAGTGTTCGATGTTGCAATAAACGGGAAAACGGTTCTAGAAGATTTTGATATTTATAAAACAGCAGGTGGAAAGAACAAAGCTATTGAGAGAACTTTTGAGATTGAAAATACAAACGGAAGTATAAAAATAACCATTCCAAAACGTACTGTGAATTACGGCAAATTCAGCGCATTCAAAATTGAAGCGGGTGACACTGTAATTGCGATCAACTGCGGCGGTGAGCCTTATACAGATAAAGAGGGACTCACCTGGACAAAATATGAGGCAAATATAAATCTTACTGATCAGGTTATTGAAAAAGTGAAGAACGGCACACCAATGCTTGTATTACCGGAAGGACCGGAAGCCTCGGATGCTTATGCAAAAAAAATTGGGGATTTCGGTGCTTATAATTATTTGGGACATGTTGGAAGTGTAAGAGCATCTTGGATGGGCGCGTGGTATTTTGTTAAAGATCATCCATTGATGAAAGGATTACCGGTCAACCAGGCAATGAAAAGTTATTACCAAACATCAGTTAGCGGCTCGGATGGTTTACTCCTGGATGGTGATAATGTTGATGCATTTATCGGTTTCGGGAGAGATCATGATCGCAATATTGGAATCGGTGGATTCACTACAACCTTGGGAGAAGGGGAAATTGTTTTTTATACCCTGCCCGGATTAACAGGTAAAGGCGGTGGAATACAATCACTTGTCGCCAAAAAGATTTTACTTAATGCAATCAATTACTTGAAGAAAAAATGAATGTGAATTATGATATTTAATATGACCGACTGGAAGAATGATTTATTGACAAGCAATAAAACAGCAGCTATACCAATTATGACTCATCCCGGTATTGAGCAAATTGATAAAAATGTATTAGATGCTGTAACCGATGGTGAAATTCAGTACTGCGCGATTAAAATTTTATCGGATAAATATCCATCCGCAGCGGCTGCAATGATAATGGATCTATCGATCGAAGCTGAAGCATTTGGATCAGAAATCGTATTTAGTAAAGATGAAATCCCAACCGTACATGGTAGATTGATTTCCGATATTAATGAAATTACAGAATTGACAATTCCGGATTTAAGCAGCGGACGGCTGCCGGAATATTTACGTGCGGCTGAATTGGCAGCTAAAAATATCAGTGATAAACCCGTGCTTGCAGGTTGTATCGGTCCATTCAGTTTAGCGGGCAGGTTATTTGATTTCTCCGAACTCATGGTTGCTCTATTAATAAATTCTGAAGAAATAGAAATGCTATTGGAAAAAATCACATCTTTTTTGATAAAGTACATCAAAGCATTTAAAGAAACAGGTGTGAACGGAATTGTAATCGCAGAACCTGCTGCGGGAATGTTGTCACCAGGTGATTGCAAAATTTTTTCCTCAACTTTTATAAAAACCATTGTAGATGAAATTCAAGACGAGAATTTTTTAATTGTCTATCACAACTGCGGCAATACAAACAATTTACTTAAAGAAATAGAGTTAACCGGCGCAGGGGCTTTCCATTTTGGGAATGCATGTGAAATTACGAATGCGTTGAAGGTTATTGACAATTCAAAACTCGTTATGGGTAACATTGATCCGGTAAATATTTTTAAGATGGCTGATGAACAGACCGTTTACAATGCAACAATTGAATTACTGAACAAAACTTCTGAATATAAAAATTATATATTATCCAGCGGATGTGATGTACCGCCGCATATTCCCGAGGAAAATATTAGAGCATTTTATAAAGCGTTGGAAGATTTCAATTCAACGAAGAATTAAATGGGGAGTTGATTGAACAATTACTGAACTTGTAAAGAAATATTATTTTGCTTTCCGGGAATTTTAATCTCGAAACCGGTAATATTTCTTTTCAATTCTATCTCTTCCTTTTTATCACTAACTACTCTTGAAAAATTTTTAGTTGTGATTAATCTAAAAATCATTTTTCTACTTATATCAGATTTAAAATCTATCTTAAGTTCTTCATGTAAGCTGAACTTAATTTTTGAATTACCTTCCTTCTCATAGAATTCGAGTTCGCCTTCACTTGTCGGATAGATTTCAAAAATTATTGGATTGCAAAGATGTTCAGGAATTCGGGAAGAGAAATTCATCTTTGGAATGATTGAATCCGCTTTTATAAAAATAGGAATCTTGTCTAAAGTTGATTCAGTAAAAATGTTTCTGTTTCCGGTTAACTTATCATTTGTCCAAAAATTTATCCAATCACCTTCAGGCAAATAAACATGTCGTTTACCGGATTCATTATAAACCGGTGCAATTAGTAAATAATCACCCAACATGTATTGCAGGTCTTTATCATAACAATTAAGATCATCCGGAAATGCAAGCGGCATTGCTCTTATAACAGGCATACCGGTTCTACTAGCCTGCATTGCCGTATGATACAAATATGGAAATAGTTCATATCTAATTTTGATGAATTCACGTACAATAGCTAATGTTCGCGAGTTAAAATACCATGGTTCTCTCGGGCTATCGCCATGCATCCGGCTGTGCGATGATAGTAATCCGAATTGCGCCCACCTTGTGTAGACAACATCTGATGGTATTCCTCTATATCCCCCTATATCATGGCTCCAAAACGGAACTCCGCTCATTCCTATCGACAAGCCGCCGCGAATTGTACATGCTAAACTTTCGAAATCAGAAGCGGGATCTCCCGACCAGCAAACGGGGTATCGCTGATTACCTGCAGTTCCAGCTCTGCTCCAAACAATACCATTTTCTACAAACTCTTTTGTCACTTCCGACACAACTTTATTATACAACAACGGATAAAGATTATGCATTGTGCTGCCTGTTTCACCATTGTAAAATATTGCATCAGCGGGAATATCCTCACCAAAATCAGTTTTAAAAATATCCACACCCATCTTCAAAACAGGTCGGTGTAATTCTTTGTACCAATCGGAAGCCTTGGGATTTGTAAAATCAACAATTGCAACCGGAGCATTCCACGACTCAGTTTTATCCGCAATCCTTACATTACCGTCCGGTCGCGGCGCCAGTGATAATCCGTAATCGATAACGTAAACATTTCCATCCGGTTTCTTAAGGAAGTAGTTTTTCTCTACTCCGATATTAAAAAGCTCGCTCTCTATTGAAATGTAGGGGTGTTCCCACAAACAAATTTTCAAACCGAGAGATTTACATTTTTCGATAAATTTTTCAAGTGCAGGGAAAGCTTCACAATTCCATTTGAAATCACAATATTTACGCCAATTCATCCACCAGGGATCGATGTGAACAACATCTGCAGCTATATCATTCAGCAACAAACCGTCGATCAATTTTTCAATAGATTCTTGATCCCTGTATGTTCCTCCGGATGAAATCCAAAGACCGAAACTCCATTTGGGTAAAACCGGTGCAACACCGGTCAAATGACTGTAATTCTTTATTATTTTTGCCGGGGATTTACCAGGAATAATAAAAACATCATAATAATTATCTTCAACTTCTATCGAATAAGATTGACAGGAAGTTACTCCAAGATCCCAATTAATTCTGGAAGAATTATTGACAAATAAACCGTATCCTTTTGTACTCCACATGAAAGGAATGTTTTTATGAGATCTCTCACTCGTTGAACCGAATGCATCTTGGGTCCATGAAATAATTTTCTGCCCGACTTTGTTCAATCTTGTGAACTTTTCTCCTAAGCCAAAAATATGCTCGTCCTGCCTAAGATGAAAAGACTGATTAATTTTTATACCGCTTTCACTTTTTGTAATTCCGAACTGTTTAACAAACGGTCTGCCCAAACCATCCACATCCAAAGGGTTGCTGCCGCAGATGAAATCATTATTATCTCCGCTTAACCTCAAATCAAATTTCTTCTTTGTTATAGCAAAACTATAAACCCCGAAATTTAAAATCAGTTGATCTTCACTTTCACGTATATTTATCTTCTTAAAATCATTTTTATCAATGACCAGCATTTCGTTACGGAATGATTTAATTTCCCCTGATGTACTAATCGTATACCGGATGATTTCATCATCATAATTCGAGAAGCTTATAATGAACTTGTTCGCTTTATTTGTTTCAACAGTTAAATCGATTCGTTTATCTTTCTCATTCCAATCAATGAGACTACTTATCCATTCGAATTCTTCCGGGGCATTTACTGGTTGATTCATAAAAACTTATTCTGATTTTGAATTATAAATTAAAGAATAGATCTGCTCTAAATCGGTTTCTTCCCAAGGCTCTTCTGTGATTCCGTTGGTAATATCGACATTAATAAATAAGCCTTTGGTTGTTTTAGCTGTGGAAATAATTTTGGAGACAAAATCATTCATACCGGTAAATTTAATATCGCGATTAAATCCAACTCTGCAAGCTGTAACGATTTTACCGTTAAAATGATCGAGTACTTTATCGTAAGGAGCTTCACTGGCGCCGAATTCAACACCGACCAAATTATAAATATTGTCATAACTTGTAAATTGATGCGTCCAATCTCCGCATGAGTGTATGTAAATTCCACCGAACTCTTCACTTATTTGGTTCAAATAGGGTACGTGAAATTCATCATGCATTTCCGGACTTATCATCACACATTCATCATTTGAGATTGATATACCCGAACCGTCGGGCATCCAAGGATGGAACATTGCGGGAACAAATTCGCCGCCGTTTTGCTTTACAACTGCACGAAATTCTTTTATATAATTTATCATTAAGTCAGTGACTTTTTTCATCAAAACGTGCACAGAATTCGGATCTGTGTGAAGTTTCATCAGAAAATTATTTGGTCCTAATATCATCGCAGCATTATCAAGGGGACCTTGGATATCGGTCAACCTAATTGGAATTTTCCCATCTGTCTTTGATAAAAACAACTTAGTATAATCGAGAATTCTTCCGAGTACACCATCAGTAAGTTTGGGATCCGGTAAGTCCGAAATATCGAAATCTTCTTCTAAAGGTTTTACCGCAGGGAAATCATTTTCCCACCAAATCACTTCACATCCGAATGCTGAGGGGAATGTAATTACACCAAGACTTGGGCATAATGCCGGGACGTATTCCCCTTTCAGACTTTTTTGCTGTTCAATTTCATCGAGTTGAGCTTCAAGGTATTTATCAGGATCAAGTAAACGTTCTTTGACGCTCACACTTCCTTCTGTTGAGAAGAGAGCATTTTTTATAGCCTTTCCACCTTTTACTTTTGGTCCTAAATCTCCAATAATAAAGCAGGGTCTATCAGAATTTTCAAGATTCCAGAGTTTCTCCAGAAAAAGTTTCTTTTCTTCAATCATCAATTCTCCAATTAATCATATCTTCCAAATTCTTCAGCAGCTTCCATCATTGCATTAATGTTTTCCAAAGGTGATCCGGGAGGAATATTATTTCCGTCTTGAATAATTAGTCCGCGATAATGTCCAAGTTTTTCAATAACATTTTTTACTGCGGATTTAACCTCATCCGGTTTCCCGGAATGAATCAGCATTGGATCAACATTGCCGATTAGCACAACCTTACCGCCCATCACTTTACCTATTAAATCAAGATCAACCTGATAACCAAAACCTTGAAGCTCATGTATCCGCAGATCATCACGAAATATTTCAAGAAGATGATCTGATTTACCGCACATATGCAAACTTGCATATCCGTCGAAATTATCTCTCAATTGTTTTTCAAAGGGAAGAACGATATCAACAAATTGCTCCGGTGAAAGCGACACTGCTAAATCATCAGTCCAACCAAAATCTTTTGGAACTGGAAGTTTTTCAATTTCCCAACAGAAATCGAAATACTCAATTAATTTTTCGGTTATAATTTTCAATAATTCCTTTACAAAATCAGGTCGTTCATAAACTGCAGTAAAAACTTCAGTTTGACCCATTAAATCACCGGCTATACCAAATACTCCGGATGATGATGTGTGAGTTAGCGATGGATTTTCACCCGGGAAAAATATTTCACCGTCCCGAAATTTCACCGGGTATTTATCTGCTGCCATCATCATTCTCTCGCGGTAAAGTAATTGCTTTGCATTGATACCGCTGTGTATAAAATCGATTTGTTCCAGCTTTATCATATCATTTTCATCCTTTATCCATCCGGGACCAACCCATGGAATATCATCATCTTGAAAAATAACATTGCATCCCAAACTTCCCGCTTCGTAAGTGTTCTGAAAATCCGTCCAAGCTCCTACCCAGGCACCGGTTATTGAGTGTGCATCCGTTTTAATATTCTCCATCAGCCATTTCTGTGCAAGTATTTGAGTGTGCAGCATAACCTCAGGGTTCGCATAATAATTTTTAAAACTGCCGCCAACCTTAGGAATTAAAAACCTATGCGCAATAGCCGGTATAACAGCTACACGATCGGGTGTTTCAAAATTTTTCGTCTTTCTTATCCGCTCTTTTCTTCTTTCCAGTTCCTCAACTGAAACATCGATTTCGATTACCTTACTCATCAATACCTCCCCAGTTAGATATTTATTTTAATAAGTACATTTCCGAGCTTCATCAGCAAACGCAAATAGCAATTCCGGGTCGGCTTCAAAAAAATGATCGGATGGTGAAAGTATATAACCACCATTTCCGCCCGCTGCATCAAAGCATTCCCTAACAGCTTTTCTTGTATCTTCAGGTTCGCAATTCTTAAAGAAATGAAATTGATCAAACCCGCCGATCATGCATACTTTATCACCGATACGTTTTTTTGCCTCGGAAAGAATTGTATCTCCGCCCATATCCTTAGGCGTAAAAGTCTCCATCGCATCAGGTTTCATTTCAGCAATAATTTCCAATATTGGCATCATTCCCCCGCATGTATGATAAACTACACGCTGACCGGCTTCGTGTGCGATGTCAATAAGTTTACCGTCATATGGTGCGATATACTCTTCAAAAATCTGCGGTGAAATTACCGTTGAAGAAGCATCGCCGCCGCCATGCTCGAGAAGATCATATTTTGCGCCTTTACATGAAGCTAAAAACTTTTTCTTTCTTTCGAATAAAATTTCCAAAAATTTGTGAATCCATTCCGAGTCATCAAACGTTGCCATTATTAAGTTTTCAATTCCGAATAATACGGCAGCATCCTGCCAGCAACCGGATTGACCATAGACATCAAAGAAATTAATTAATCCCCGGATCATTCCTCTCTGACCGTATTTTTCAGCTTCGCGGTTAACTGCTTCAACATCACATAATGGATTTGTTGCGAATTTTGCAATGATATCAATATCTTTTTTTTCTTTTATTAATCTTTCCGAAACCCATGATGTGTATTCATTACTTTGCAGAACCATCGAAAGCGTTTTGTCGGGAGTGATAAAATTATATCGAACTGTTTTATACTGATCATTCGGCAGTTCTTTCGATTTTATAATCCATGAGTCGCTGACTATCCTCCGTGCTTCAAGAAATCCGGGTATATGATCCGGATCATAATACTCACCTTTTGATTCATCAGGTTTATATGCTTGAAACCAATTTATCGGATCCAGCCCAAACTTATCGAATGTTTCATCAATAGATAAACAATCCATGAAATTATCTAAAAAATAAGGCTGAAGATGATGTGTTGTTACCGGTAATCTATCCGGTACTTCTCTATTCAAAGCTTTTAAAAATCTTTCTTTTGATGTCATCTCTATTCCTCGTGAGTAGGAAGTCTGTTAATATTTGGATCGGTGAATATGTCCGTTTCATCCGAACTTGTTGATGAAAATTCTGATACGATTGCTCCCTCGGGACCAGCTTGAAACCAGTGCAGGGTATTCGGTTCAATTGTATATTGCTCACCCGGTTTAAGTATAATTTCATGTTTTACAGTAATGTGCTTCATATATTTTTCGGGTAGATTTGCTTGCGGATTTTCTGTAGCCTCACCCGGCACATAAAGATAAACCTCGCCGTAACGGCATCTAAACGTTTCGCGTTTACCCGGATTCAATTCAGATAACGGCGGATGTCTGTGCTCCGGACAGGTTTGTCCCGGAAATAAAATTAATTCTTTAGCACAGTAGCGGTCATTGTTTTCATAAACAATTAATTCCAATCCAATCGTATCGATATCGTCCAAACCGAAATCAGCAATTTCAATATTTTGTTTCTCCTTTTCGGTTAATTCAATTCCGGCAAGCTGAAAATATTGTAAAGTTTCTGAACGAAGCTGATTAACTTTTTCGATAGTCATTATATTCCTCCAAAACTAAAATGTTACGCCGCATTCCAAAATAATATTTGCATACGAAGTTGCCTCGCCTGTACGGATAAATATTATATTACCGTTTCCGTTTGTCATTTTTTTAAATTCTTCATGAGGTACGGTTCGCAATTTTATCCCATCCAAATTAAGAGCTAGTTCTTGATAAAGAGGCTTGCTGATTTCCTTTATTTCCTCAGCAATAGTTGCCCCGTCAATTTTTACTTCATCAAGAATCGCTTTTAGAGTTGGGATAAATTCCGGTATTCCCTTTATTAAAGCAAGGTCAACGATTTCGGAATTTCTTGGTATCGGCAGACCGCAGTCGCAAATAACCAATTTATCGCTATGTCCTAATTGAGCAATAATTCTTGAGAGTTGTGAGTTTATTATTCCGTTTTTCTTCATTTATGATTCATCTGTTTTTAATAAAATTATTCATTTCATTTTGATTCGGGATTGAGGTCTGCGCCCCTATTTTCGTAACCGAAATTACCGCGGCGGCTGATGCAAACACGGCTGCATCCGGTAATTCCATTCCTTCAGCTAATGCCGCTGCTATTGCTCCGTTAAAAACATCTCCTGCCGCAGTTGTATCAACAGCATCAACTTTAAATGTAGGAATCATTGAACTCATTTGCTTAGTCTTTAGATAGCATCCCTTTGCACCCATTGTAATTATTACATTTTCTACTCCGGAAATGATCAAAATTTCAGCCGATTATTGTCTCACCCGGTTTGGGCAAATTCGGCAGTTTAATTATTAAATCCGTATTGGTACTTCCTGCAACAATAATTTTTTTTCTCATAGACATCATTAATCATCCTTTGATAGAACGAACCTTTTTTACAATTGCCTTTATATGATCAGGTGTCGTTCCGCAGCATCCGCCTATAATATTTGCACCGGCGGTAATTAAATCGGGGACAACATTTGCAACGAATTTCGGCGTTTCTGGATACACAATGTTTTGTCCGTCCAATTCCGGCAGCCCGGCGTTTGCTTGAACCAAAATTGGAATATCAACAACACTTCTGATTTGGTTTATAATTTCAACCATAGGCACAAATCCGAATCCGCAATTGGTACCGACAATATCTGCACCGAAATCTAATGCTGCCTTTGCCGCTTCAGCGGGCGAAGTTCCCATCATTGTTTTAAATTGTCCACTCCTATTTTCAAAAGTAAACGAACAAATTATTTCAAGATCACTATTCTCTTTCACTGCTTTTATTGCCTGTTCGGCTTCTCCTAAATCATAAAATGTTTCAATTATAACCGCATCAGCGCCGCCGTTTACAAATCCTTGTGTCTGCAGTTTAAATGATTCGTACAACTCATCTTCTGTTATGTCACCCATCATCAAAAATTTTCCGGTAGGACCTGCAGATGCCATGACTATTTTATCACCTGCGGCTTCACGCGAAATTTCAGCGGCTGCTTTACTTAACTCGCAAGTTTTATCCTGCAGTCCGAAATGATTCAGCTTGAATGTACTTCCCCCGAAACTGTTCGTTTCAATAATATCAGCCCCGGCATTGATATAACTTTTTGCAATTGATTTCACTTCATCTCTGTGAGTAAGATTCCAGAGTTCAGGCGATTCGCCGGGTTTCAATCCTTTCTGTTGAAGGAAGGTTCCCCACGCTCCGTCGGAGACAAGAATTTTACCCTCTTTAACAGCGTTAGTGATTTTTTTCATTTTACATCACCCTTCTTCGTGAGCAATTAGTCATGTCACAGATTGAACATTCATAATCTGACTTAATAACATTTTTTCCTATTCCGATTACACCGCTGACAGATTTAATCGGGACCATTAATGAACTTTCCGAAAGTTTAATTCCGCAAAATAGTTTGGGTAAAAAGGAAAAAATGATTTGCTGGTCAACTACGTTCCAGCCGCAGTAACCTGGGCTGTACCTATTCGTGATTTTCAGATTATTTTCACTTAATAAATTCTCAACTTGCAATTGAAGCCAGTCGGTTGTTTGCTCAACTAACTCCGACCCAACTGCATCCAGTATGTAGCCTTGAAGCAGATCTCCTTCCGACATTAACTTTTTTGATTTTTCTTCTAATCTTGAACCAAGAGTCGCGACAAAAATGGCAAGGGTTTCAGAATCAACAAGTTTCTTTCCGATGATCGCTTTTGTATTTAATCTTTCATCATCAATTAAAATATATCCGGAATGAAATTTTACACGTTCAGGGGATATTAATTTAAATCCGGCTTGAATTTCAACAAGTGCATTTAGATAATCAATTGTCTTATCAATCTCAATTAAAACCGGTTCAGGAATTTCGTTTTGATAGCCCAATGACTGATAAAGAAATTGTTTGTTTATTTTTATATCTGAAGGTTCCAGATCGAATTTATGAAGACTCTCAATCTCCGTCCCCCCAATCCATATACAGTTATCTTGATCCTTCACTTAAATTTCCAGTTTCTCATTAAGAAAATCGAGTGCCCCTTGTGGATCAGCCGAATAAAAATCCGAACCGATCGAATTAGAAAATTTTTCAGTCACAGGAGCGCCGCCGATTACAACTGTAACTTCGGGAAATTTTGACTTTATTTCTTTCGTAATTGCTTCCATATTATTCATAGTTGTTGTTAGCAGAGCGCTCAATCCAACGACTTTAGCATCATTATTTTCAATAGCTTCAATAAATTTCTGTGCATTTGCATCAACACCAATATCAACTACTTCCCAGCCGCCGCCTTCCATAACCATTGCAACCAGATTCTTACCTATATCGTGCAAGTCGCCGGCAACCGTACCGAGAACTATTTTGCCTTTATGTTTCGCTTCACCCGATTGAAAAAAAGGTTTAATTAATTGCATCCCAGCTTTCATTGCTTTGGCAGCGATTAATACATCGGGAACATATATTTCTCCGTTTCTGAATCTGATACCTATTTTGTTCATTCCGGGCATCATTCCGTCGTTGAGAACCGACTGCGCAGATATCCCGTTATCAAGCGCAGCTTGAGTATATTCAACCACACCATCTTGATCTTTTAAATCCGGAGGGAATTTTGCATGCTTATCGGATTTTCCTCTTTCGATACAATAAGATATTTTTTCCAAAATTTCGTTCATATTCATTCTCTTTATGTTAACGTTAACAATTGCATTTGCTAATTTTACTAAATAGCAACAAAAAGTCAATTAAATTCTTTATTGTTCAACGCTTTGATGAAATAAAGTGAACCGCATTATTATGATCCGTCACCTTTTATGAAATACAACTTTTTCAAATCTATTCAGCACATTATCAATTAAAAATTCATTTTCATTTTTAAGATAGGAAACTATTCTGTTGTTAAAATTTTCGAACCAATGCTGCTCAATTCGGGATTTTCCTAATATTGCACCGATTACACTTCCCGCTGTTGCTGCGGTGCAGTCATTATCCAAACCGATTGCCACAGTGTTCCCGATTACTGCTGTGAAATTTTTACCGCCGAGTGCTAAACCGAAAATAACAGCACATGCATTATTAATTGTGTGAACCTGACTCATGCCCGGAAATTTCACATCAATTAATTTCCTCGCTTGATTATAATCACTGACTTGATTTACATTATCTAATGCCCATCGAACTGCTTCTGCAAGTCGGCTTGTACCCGGTATTTCGTAAAGTCCGATCTCAACAGCCATCAAAGGATCATCAACAATAAAGGCTGCGGAAATCACTGCTGCCCATAGCATTTCACCATAGATTCCGTTTCTTCTGTGACTCAAATATGCATCATGATAAGCCATTTTAGCTGCGAGTTCCGGTTTACCGGGTGCAACATACCCAAATGAATCCGCTCTGATTGCAGCACCAATCCACTCGATATAAGGATTATTAATATTACCAGCCTCACTCCATGAAATTCCATTTTGTAAATTGTTTAGCGTAATTTCCTCGGCGGTACATGCATATGGTAAATATTTCAACCACGCTTTGGAGATATCTTCAGTGGTGAAGTTAATTCCATGTTCTTCCAAAATAAGCAGGTTCAAAAGAGTATAGACAATATCATCATCCGCCGGGACACTTTTCATTCCACCCTTTGTATATTCGATCATCTTTGATAGACCGTAACGTTCTTCATTTTCGAAGGGAATATATTTCCAATAATCCGTCAGAGGAAATGACTGTCCTTTCTTTTGAGCAAGCATTTCCATTCTTTCAATTGACCATTGTTCAACCGGCGCCCCGAGCGTACATCCGATCATTCGTCCAAGTAAAGCAGCGCTTAATTTTTCACGGTACTCCTCTTTCGAAATTTCTACATTAAAAATTTGCCTTGAATCAGGTCGTAAAGATTTTATTCCTTCTAATGTATTTGGTTCATCAATTGACTTGCATTCATTAACAATCGTGTTAAACTCACCCAATTTATCATCTATTATCTGAAGGAAGTTTCCGGCATACTTGTCGGCTGAAGGGTCAAAATCATTTAGAAGGGACAGATAATCATGGGCAAGATCCATTTTCTTTTTAAGCTCTTCGAGATTCATTTTATCCATTTCGTTTATTAAATATATTATCAATAATCAATTTTGTGATACAAAAACTTTTTGATATGTTTAGTTATCTAAAACTAATGTTATCGTTAACATAAATCACGTTAAATTTTCGAATTCATAAATAAACTTTCAAGTGAAAATCATGAGTCAGACAATTAATATGCCGAAGAGTTATCCTAAATTAAAATATGTATCCCACGGTTACATCGACAATCCTTATCACAGTGCGGTTTTGAACCGAAGCGGAATTATTCGATCAGTTCCCCCTATTGGATTTGGATTCTGGGCGAGACGGCTGCCGTGGTCTTATGCAGAAGGAGCGTTGAGGAATGTCAATTATCTATCCTTTCTTCACCTCAGTATAAATATCGATGATATTGTTTTACATGAACTTCATGATTTTCACCAAAACAAAATTGAACTTTATTCTTCATATCACACAAAAAATATGATGAGCTATAATTTTACTTTCAGGGGAATTGAATTCGATATAAAATATTATCTGATCAACGAAAACTCACTGATGGGTGTAGCTGATATCGAAAATATTTCTAGCGTGAAACATGAAATCACTCTTCATGCGACTAACATATATGGATTTGTAGAACGAAATTGGTGGGGCAGCGGCGGTATTCTCGGGAATTATGATCAGGAAAACGATGCATTAGTAAACAAAATCTGGTCTTACGGTGATGTTTTTATTTTGGGTTCGGATAAAAAAAGTAAGTCTCATAATATAACTTTTGATGAAAATAAGTGGAGTGAAGCAGTTAGAACTAATTATTTGCAATCGACTGAAAATAAAGGTGAAATTACAGATAAAGCAGTTTATAATACTATCTCATTTAACATAAATGCTAATCCCGGTCAATCGGAAAGGTTGACTCTTTCATTAACAAGAGGAGTCAATCAAATTGCTGCATTGAAAGAATTTAAGTCATCGCTGACAGATTCGGCTGATCAATTGAATAAGAAATTAAATGAAGATGAAAAGTTTTATAACAATATGCCTATGCTCACTGGCGATTGGAGTGATTTCTGGAAACAGGGCTGGGTTTATGATTTCGAAACGTTGAGAATGACTATTAGACAACCGGCAGGAATATATGAACATCATTGGGACGGGATGCAGATTTTTACACCGAGATCGGTTCTCGGGGAATCCGCTCTTGACATGATGTGCTACAGTTTTGCTGATATTGAAATGGCAAAAGAAGTGATTCTGGGAACATTCGCAGACGCACCGGCGCCTAATGTTCCGTGTTCGCGAGAAGACGGAAGCATGAACATGATTGGAGAAAGCGGTGAAGAATGCGGAACTGCACCAACCTGGGGAATTCCGTTTCACGTTATTCAATCAATTTATTTGCGGGATGGAGATGATGAGTGGATCAAAAAACTTTATCCTTATCTGAAATCATTTCTTCAATGGTGGCTGAAAAACAGGACAGACACCGACGGCTGGTTTTTTTGTGATAACAGTTGGGAGTCCGGGCAGGATGGTTCAAAAAGATTTTTAATTGGTGAAAACGAAGAAGGGAAATCAGCAACCTACGTTAGAACAGTTGATGTTGAAGCTGTGATGGCTAATGCATTTCACAATATGATTGAGTTTTCGAAAATCGCCGGAGCCGACAACGATACCGAATATTGGAAAGAACTTGCAGATGATAGAATCAACAGAACAAGAAAAATGTTTGTTGATGGCTGGTTTAGAGATTTTGATTCTCGAACCGAAAAACCGATTATTCTAAAAGATTATTTTGATATAATGATGCTGCTTCCTGTCTCCGTAAAAGTTGCCGAAGAAAAACAAGTTGAAGCGATTAAACCAATGATAAAATACTTTGTTGAAAATCCGAAGTATTGGCTGGATTGGCCGTCGTTTATGTTCCCTTACACAGAGGCGGTGTGGAATGCGGGAATGTTGAATTTAAATTCAGAGCTTATTTATAAAACCGGGAATCGGATTTATAAGAGATCCTCGGACAACAATTTGAAACCGGTTGGTGTTAGAAATGTCGGTCTGCCTGAAAAATATAATTACCGAATTCCGGGTGTTGCTACGGAATTCTGGCCAGAAGAAATGGACAAAAGAATGCTGAACGGTTGTGAAAACTATGGCTGGGGAGCAACTCTACCGGCATTGGTTATACGCAATATAATTGGATATCGTGAATCGATCGATGCATCAAATAATAAATTTATTCTAGCGCCGTCATTGCCGAATGATTTCTATGAGCAGCCCGGCTCTTACGGAATATCAAAAATTAAATTCAGAGAATTTCAATTCAGTATCGAATACCTCACGAGCGAGTCCGGCGGTATTTCAGTTAAGTTAAAATTCGAGACTCAATTCAATAACATTATTATTTCATGTAACGGGGAAAAAATTGATTCGTTAATTAATGAAAATGAAATCTCATTTGGCGCGGTAAACAATACGGTGTATGAAATTCAGTTGAAATAATCTACTGTAAAAGTTGAATTAAATTTGCAATCTCATTTATAAAGAGAGAAGTTTATCAACGGAAATCTCGGAAAGGTTTTTAACACGGTATTCGGCGTTCGGTAATGAATTAATAGTTCCGATGCCCAGGTATTTCATACCGGCTCTTTTAGCCGCTTCAATTCCGGCTTCAGAATCTTCAACGACTAAACATTCCGCGGGTGCAATACTCAGCCTCTCGGCGGCAATCAAAAAAATCTGCGGATCTGGTTTCGTTTCTGTAACATCAGTTCCATCAGTTACTACATCGAATGTTTCAGTCAATTTTATTTTTTTCAAAATTGTTTTTGCATTTTTACTGGAAGAAGCAATTGCCATAGGAATTTTCTTTGTTTTAAGTGAAGTAATTATCTCAAGTGCACCGGGGAGCAGTTCTCGTTCATCCAACGATTCCAAAGATACCCGGTAGAACTTATTCTTTCGTTCCGCCAAATCATAAATTTTTTCATCAGAATAGGTTTTTGTAGATTTTTTTAAGATGATTTTTAGACTTTCTATTCTGCTCACTCCGCGTAATTGATTATTAATTTCACGATCGAACTCAATCCCCTCTTCATCTGCAAGCTGTTTCCATGCCTGGTAATGGTATTCATCTGTTGAAACAATGACTCCATCCAAATCGAAAATAACGCCTTTTATCATATTTAAATTCTACTCTTTTATTAAGTATTTTTGACTGCTGTTCTTGCTTATCAATTTAATGTCGCCATTTACCTGCACTTTTAATTCCACAGAACTTTTATTTACAACAATCATTGCTGAATGATTTAACTCAACAAAAACATCATGACCATGCCAAACCAGCGGGAAACTAACACTCTGCAATTGATTCGGAAGCAAAGGATTAAACCGTAAATGATCGGAGAAGATTGGAGAATTAAGTCCCGCAAAACCAAACACAAAAACCATCCAAACCGCACCGGCATTTGCAATATGGATTCCTTCTGAAGTACCTCCTTCAATATCTATACGTGAACATAACTCCCAATACTTCCATGCGTCTTCCTTTTTGCCTAATATCGAAGCTGCAATTGAGTGAATACCATATGAGAGCGAGGAATCATGTGTAGTATATTTCTGATAATAATTGTATGCTTTCTCGATTTCATTAATGGAGAAATTTTGGGGAAATAAAAACATCGCCATAAGAACATCAGCTTGTTTCAGAGCTTTCACACGATAGATTCTCTCTTGTGAAACCTGTGAGGCGAATGGTTTGGTTCTATCTTTCCAAAAATTCTCGAATTGCGGTTCTTCGAAATTTTCAAAATCATCACACTGCATCCAAACTCCGTCTTCATTTTTTCTTACCGGCAGATATTCGGCTGCGCACTTGATTTTTTCAACTAATTTTTCATCGGAAATTTTTGCTAATAATTTCTTGTTTGAATAGATATTTTTCATCACAAACTTAATCAAGTAGTTTGTGTAGAAATTATTATTTACAAATGGTTTGTATTCATCCGGACCCATTACCCCCAATATCTGCGGATTATTCAGTCCTTTTGACCAATCGATTCTTTCCACTAAATATTTTATCGACTCAATTATTGTTTCAGATGCATTCTCTAAAAGATAATTTTCACCGGAAATAATTTTTGAAAAATACATTAATCCATAAATCACATCTGCTGTTATGTGAATCTCATGATCTGCATAATGCCAGTTAGGGCAGCATTCATTTCCTTCCGCATCCGATTCCCATGCAAATTTAGCTCCGGGATAGCCGTAATTACCGGCATTTTTTATTGCACCTTTCAAACTCTGCAATCGATAATCCGTCAGAGTTTTTGCTTTAACAGGATTGGTTAAAGAAAAAAAAGGAAGCAAATACATTTCCGTATCCCAAAAAAACCTTCCCCAGTATGCATCACCCGCATAACCTTTTGCATCGATTGCAACACGGGAATCATTACCGGCATGAGCACGAAGCAGATGATAAATTGAAAACCGCATCGCCGCCTGTGCTTCATCGTCACCCTCAATAACGACATCCGATCTTTCCCACCTATTCTTCCAAATCGCTGAATGTTCATCAATCAATTGATCAAAACTCTTCTCCTTAATTTCTTGAAGAGTCTGCATTGAATTTCTTTTTTGTAAATCGATACTCGAGGTGAAACACGTCCGTTTTTCAAATCGAATATTATTACCGCCATTCAATTTTATCTTACCGGTAAGCTGAGCTTTCCTTTTGCCTAATAGATATTCCCATTTTACATTTTCAGCTATTAATTCGGAGACAATCTCAATTGAATGATTTCCGTCTGTTTCCAAAACAGCAGACATAGTATTAGTACCAAGCTGATCAAATGAAACGTTTGTAAAATGATCAAATCCGTTTGTTCGAACATCCGTGTCTATTCCAGCTACAATTTCAATTTCAATATCATCCGCACTTTCAATTTCCAGCAATTGAAAAACACAGTTCTCGTTGGAAGAACTTACAAATCTCTCGAATACTAACTTGACATCGGAGCCGGATTCGGTATGCCATATCAATTCACGTGTGAGAACGGCGTTGAATAAATTTAACCTTCTTGAATAATTTGAAACTTTCGATTTTGTTAAATCGAACCTTTCTCCGTTAACAACCGGCGAAAGCCCAATTACAAAAGGTAAATTGATGAGCTCATTATTTAGGGTCGGATGCTTACAATATATTCCCGGAATATATGCTCCCCATTTGCATTTATTAGTTCTGAATTTTTCAGCAGATACATTCGCCGGCATTCTCAGGTATGAAACATTTTGCGGGGCATCAATTATATGCTCCTCTAATGATCCCCTAATATGTAAATAACCGCTTCCTTGAGTAAATGCTCCCTCAACGGCTGGATTATTTTCAATTGAAAATTGCCTTTCGGAAATTATCCATCCGTTTTCATAATTATAAAGTTTCATTATTCCAAAATTCTTATAGTTGACCACAATTAAAAGAAGAGAAATTCTCTACTTAACTGCCTTTTCAGTAGATTTATCAAAAAAGTGAGCTTTACTCAGATCGAACTGGAACTTCATTTTTGTTTCCGGTTCTGGAGGATCGACTGCTGCGGTTCTCGCAATAATTTCTTTCCCGTTGATTGTAAAATAGAGAAATATTTCATTTCCCATCGGCTCAACAACATCTAAAACTGCTTCATAACAATTTTTTACATCAAGTTCATTATCCCCTGCTGCATGAATGTCTTCGGGTCTAACACCTAGAGTAATCTCCTTATCAACATAGGATTTCAGTAAATCTTCGTATGAATTCTCTATAGGTATATTCAAAGAATTATCATCAGAAATAAATTTCAGAATATTCTCTTTGATAATTTTCCCGTCGACAAAATTCATTGCCGGACTTCCAATAAATCCAGCCACAAATTTATTAACCGGCTTATTATAAAGATTTAGCGGATTATCAATTTGATTTACAACACCATCCTTCATTATCACAATTCTATCACCCATCGTCATAGCTTCAGTCTGATCGTGAGTAACATAAATCATAGTTGCACCTAGTTTGTGGTGAAGCTTTGAAATTTCAGTTCTCATTTGTACACGAAGCTTCGCATCTAGATTGCTGAGCGGTTCATCAAATAGAAATACTTTTGGTTTTCTAACAATCGCTCTTCCAACAGCCACTCTCTGTCTTTGTCCCCCCGAAAGTACGCGAGGCTTCTTATCGAGATAATCTTCAATGCCCAGTATTTTTGCTGCTTCCACAACACGCTGTTTAATTTCTTCTTTGTTGTATTTTCTTAATTTTAATCCGAATGCCATATTTTCATAAACAGTCATGTGCGGATAAAGTGCATAATTTTGAAAGACCATTGCAATATCCCGGTCTTTGGGTGAAACATCGTTTACCAACTTATCTTCGATGTATAATTTCCCATCCGTAATTTCTTCAAGGCCTGCAATCATTCGAAGTGTTGTTGATTTTCCGCATCCCGATGGACCGACAAGTACAACAAATTCCTTATCGTAAATTTCAAGATTGACTTTTTTAACAGCGGTAACTCCGCCTTCATATACTTTTGTTACATCTACCAGTTTAACTTTTTCCATACTGTTCTCTTTTCAAGTGAAAATTAAATCAAAAAATGTTATCGTTAACATAAAGAATTTTGAGATAAATCAAAATATGAACTTTTTGTCAAAGTGAATCCCGGTTAATCGTAGATTTAAATTTTGCAGCAGTTTAATGAACCGGAATAATCAAAAGGATTAAACTGAATTTCTTATTTTGATCATAAACTTAATTGCATTTCTTTATTAAAGAAAAATACGAGGAATAATTATGAGAAAGTATACGATCGGATTAGATTTTGGAACTAATTCATGCCGCGCATTAATTGTTGATATTACCGACGGAAAAGAAATTGCCAATTATGTTCACCCCTATTCTTCGGGTGAAGCCGGAGTCATCACGGACTCAAACGATAATAATTTAGCGAGACAAAACCCTGCCGATTATATTGAAGGAATAGAAGTATCGATAAATAATGCACTGAAAAAGGCAAATGATCGAGACGTTAATTTTTCAAGCGACCTGGTAATAGGGATTGGAGTAAGTGCTACTTCGAGCAGTGTAATGCCTATTGATGAAACAGGCACTCCAATTTATTTTAAAGAAGAATTTCGTGACAACAAATCTGCAATGGTCTGGTTGTGGAAAGATCATACCAGTCACAATGAAGCAAATGAAATTACAGAACTTGCTGCAAAAATTCGTCCGCAGTACTTAGCGAAGATCGGCGGGATTTATTCATCAGAGTGGTTCTGGAGTAAAATACTAAAATGTTCGAAAGACGATCCGGCAGTTTTCAAATCGACACACAGTTTTATTGAAATTTCCGATTGGCTTCCTGCTCAATTAGCCGGAATCACCGACACCCGTAAAATTAAACATAATATTTGTGCAGCCGGACATAAAGCAATGTTCAATAAGGAATGGAACGGATTACCTGATGAAGAATTCCTTATTCAACTTTCTCCTAATCTTAAAGGGCTGCGTGAAAGACTTTATGATGAAGCATATTCATCAAATACAACTGCCGGTTATCTATCTAAAGAGTGGGCGGAAAAACTAAATCTCTCTGATAAAGTTGTTGTAAAGGTCGGCGCAATAGATGCACACATGGGAGCCGTTGGCGCAGGAATTAAAACCGGTACTCTGATAAAAATTTTAGGAACCAGCACATGCGATATAATGATTCAGCCGAATGACAAACCGATTGCCGATATTCCGGGTGTTGCCGGAATCGTGGACGGCTCAGTCATGAATGGATACTTTGGAATTGAAGCCGGGCAGCCGGCTGTCGGAGATATTTTCTTATGGTACGTAAATAATCATGTACCTGAAAAATACGGGAATTCGGTTGACGAAAAGTTTAAGAATTTGGAAAGTGACGCCGCTGAATTGAAACCGGGACAATCGGGTTTACTTGCTCTCGACTGGAACAACGGCAACAGGTCTACACTTGTCGATGTAAGATTGACAGGATTGATACTCGGTCAAACGCTGCACACTCAGCCGCATGAAATTTATAGAGCTTTGATTGAAGCAACTGCATTCGGTGCACTTAGAATTATCGATAGAATTGAAAAATATGGCGTGGAGATAACCGATGTAATAAATTGCGGCGGCTTAGCAGTTAAGAATGAATTGTTGATGCAAATTTATGCAGATATTCTAGGAAGACCAATGATGGTTTCAAGAAGTGAACACACTCCCGCATTGGGAGCTACAATTTTTGCATCAGTAACTCCCGGCGATAGTACAGGCGGTTATCCGGATTTAGTTTCTGCACAAAGCAAAATGACAGGCATCGGTAAAACATATTTACCGAATCCGGAAAATAAAAAAGTGTATGCCGAACTTTACGAGTTGTATAAACAATTATACGATGGTTTTGGGATTCGCAACAACAATATCAGTATGCATAATATTATGAAGCATTTACTTGAAATCAGAGATAGTGTGAAATGATGATTGTTTTTGATACTCTTAAAAAATCTTAAAGCAACCGGACATAAAAGATAATCATAGTGCTTTAATTTTAATGCCGCTGAACTCACTTAATGCATCCATTAAGGATATGGTAAAAATAAAGGGATTTTTAAAATTTATTACCTAAGCACGCTAACCGAAGCTAGAAGAAAACCAGAGTTCAAACTATCCTATTCAGCGAAGGTTAGCGAAGAGCATCGGATTTGGCACAATCAATGAGAATAGTGTGTTTTTAGCCAATTCACAAACTTATTTCTATTCTTACTGTCATAAAACCGACATAGCTTGTCAGGGCCCACTTTATTCCCCAGTGATAGGATCAGTTTATTCCCCACCTCAAAAAGTGATTTAGCGATTTAAAAAATACATGGGAAATCAGCCATGAGAGTTCTCAGATTTTTGATTTTTATAATTATTTTTTTCGTTTTATTGACAAGTTCCGATTGATCAAAACTAATCCTAATTATTGCGGCAACTTTTTTTTTCTTTATCATCTGCAGCAATGTTATTGCAATTCTTTAATTACTTATCCACAAAAATTCCAGTAGAGCCAAAAATATAGCTGATTTTTTCAAGATTTTTTTAAGTAAAATAAGTATATTTCGCTTAGCGGGTTGAAATCTAACTAAAAATCACCAATTGTAAGGATTTTTCACCTAAATATTTATAAACATATTTCACCTTAGATGATGAATAATAAACATATTTCACAAAGAATAAGTGTTTTTCACGAAAGAATAGCTCCGGAGGAAGGAACTTTAGTTGGTTATGGGGCAATTATTGATTCGTATAATTTAAATGTTCCTATTCCGGAGACTTTAACAATAATAAGTGATAAAAAAAGACAGTATAAAAGTGAAAACTGGCAAGTATTAACATCGCGCCATTTACCTGAGGATACGCTATATAAGCAACTAGTATTTGCACTGAAATATGAGGGTGTGAATTTGCTGATTCTTAAAAAGTTATTTGAGGCACTCAAAAAAACTGAAGCAAAAGACCTTTTTCAAATAGAACCTTTAAGCAAATACAACAGAAAATTATGGTTTCTATACGAGTGGTTGTTGAGCAGTAGGTTGGAAATTGATGACCTCAAAAAAGGTAATTATGTATTACTAGTAGATGATAAAAAGCAACATGCAATTTCAGAGGGAGAAAAATCAAACAGACACAGAATAATAAATAACCTTCTCGGAACCAGAGATTTTTGCCCAATGATAACCAAAACAGATAAATTGGAAAATTTTATATCATCGGACTTGCTTAGTGAAAAAAACAATTACTTAACGGGAATAAAAAAAGATATTCTTCTTAGAGCATCTGCATTTCTATTACTGAAAGATTCAAAGGCATCTTTTAATATAGAAGGCGAAACACCACTACATAATAGAGCGTTGCGTTGGGGAAGAGCAATTGGTCAAGCGGGAAAAAGTAATTTGACAAAAAATGAATTGCTTCGACTACAACAAATTGTAATTGAAAATGACCGCTTTGTAAATATGGGTTTTAGAAAAGTAGGCGGCTTTGTCGGTGAACATGATAGAGTAACTCAAGAACCGATACCGGAACATATATCGGCTCGACATGAGGATTTAGAAATTTTGCTGGATGGTCTCATTTCAACACATAATCTTCTTCTGAAAGATAACCTAAATGCTGTTCTTGCTGCTGCAATAATAGCATTCGGATTTGTGTTCATTCATCCTTTTGAAGATGGTAATGGTAGAATTCATAGGTACTTGATTCATCATATATTAACTAAGAAGGAGTTTACCCAGCATGGTATTATATTTCCCGTATCTGCGTCAATTCTTAACCATATTGAAAATTATAGAGAGGTACTTGAGTCGTTCTCACAGCCATTATTGGAATTAATCGAGTGGGATGTTACAGAAAGAAATAACATCAAAGTACTGAATGAGACAATAGATTATTACAGATATTTTGATGCTACTAAGCAAGCTGAATTTTTATTTGAATGTGTTCAAGATACTGTAAAAAATATAATCCCGGCTGAAGTTCTGTATCTAATTAACTATGATTTATTTAAGCAAAACTTAGATGATAAGTTTGATATGCCGGATAAAACAGTAGCTCTTTTAATCGGCTTTTTGGAGCAAAACGAAGGTAAGCTTTCTAAGAGGGCGAGGGAAAAAGAATTTGCTCAATTAACTGATGAAGAAGTCTCTGAAATTGAAAATACATATAACAATATATTTTCATAAAGAAAAATACTTGTAGAACTAAATGATTTTTTTTCTACTTAGCTCTTTCCCTGACTCTCCGACCTAAAATCATATTGGATTTACTATGGCAATCACTATCGGAACTTGTCAATAAAAATCAGAAACATTAGCGGCCTGCGGCAAAATTCATTTCCAATGAATTTTTTGGGAGTAACAATTTTTCGTGGGCATTCAATATTATGTCAATCACAAACATCACAATTTCCGCAAGGTGATTCGCCCGGGAATCCGAAATAATCGGAAATAAATACCCTGCGGCATTCTGTTGATTTGAAATAGTTTACTACAGCGAGAAGTTTTTTATTATCATTTAAAAGTTTCTCTTCCAACCGTTCATCATCTTGAAGTTCACAGGGAAGTTCACCGACAATAGTTAAATTTTTATTTTCCACACTTCCCTCTATTACCCCGTAACGGTCCAGCATTGAAAGAACGGTTTCAATCCTAAAATCATTTTTATCTTTAAAGCTCATTTGTTCGCGGAGGTAATCAACTCCCATAGAATTAACTGCTTCCAAATCATTTTTCAAAATATCATAAACACGTGCATAGTATTCGGCATTCGGATTAGACCATTTAATAAATTGCATTTGAGTGTAGAGATCCTGCTGATTGTAAAGCAGCTTACATAGAGAGTCTTTTCCATCACGTCCCGCCCGCCCTATTTCTTGATAGTAAGATTCAATTGAGCCGGGGACTTCGGCATGAAGCACAAATCGTATATCGGGTTTATCTATTCCCATACCGAAAGCATTTGTAGCTAAAATCAAATTTTCTTTTCCCGATAAAAAATCACGCTGAGTTTGTTTTCTTTTCCTTGCTTCCAACTTGCCGTGATAAATTCCATGCTTGTATCCTTTATCGCCGATCTTCTGGGAGAAATATTCAAGTGTTTTAATAAGAGAAAAATAAATTATACCGGGACCTTTGTACTTATCAAGCACTTTATAAATTTCTTCGAAGGAATCTTTTTCTTCAAAAATATCTGCTGTATCAAGTCTTAGATTGGGTCGCTGTATTCCCTGATGGAACAATTTAATTTCATCATTCTTCAATCCAAGTTTATTAATGATATCCTTCTGAACTTCACGGGTTGCCGTAGCTGTTAACGCAATTGTTAATGGATTCCCCATCATATCTCTAAATTCAGCTATACGCGAATAATCGGGACGAAAATCATGCCCCCATTCCGATATGCAGTGTGCTTCATCAACGGCAAGCAGAGAAATTTTTGTCTTTTTTATCTCTTCAACAAATTCTGTTTTTCTAAATCTTTCGGGAGTTACGTAAAGGAGTTTAACTTTTCCATCGACAAATTTTAGTAATCGTTCTTTTCTTTGTGCCGGGTTAACAGTTGAGTTAATAAATTCAGCCGGTATGTTTTTCTTCTTTAATGCGTCAACCTGATCTTGCATGAGAGCAATTAAAGGACTAATAACAATTGTGCCTCCCTCAAATATTAATGCAGGTATCTGATAGCAAAGAGATTTTCCACCGCCGGTCGGCATTAAAACAAGTGAGTGACCTTTATCAGAAATTAATCTATTAATTATATTTTCCTGCTCACCTCTGAATGAAGTGTAACCAAAATATTTTTTAAGTATATCTAATTGATTAATCATGTGCTGCTCGTTTATAAAAATGAAAAATAGTTACTTTTTTGCTAAGAGATCAGATAGATTTTCAGGGTGTTTAATCGCTTAGCCGTCGAGGAATATAAACTCAATAAGTGCCTTTAAAGATTCTCATAAGCGTTGTTATGTTTCTTAAGACTTATTGAGCTTTGGTTTGTTAGCTTGCATTGAATACTTGGTAACTGATCTATTCCCGGAAGATCTAATAATTCCCATAGAATTTTAAGATTATCGAGTAAGTTTTTTGTATTTAATTCTTTTAGGAATATCTGCATCTTTGCCAATTCTTTCTCTTTTATTTTCCTCGTAATCGGAAAAATTTCCTTCAAACCATACTACTTGACTATTACCTTCAAACGCTAAAATGTGCGTGCAAATTCTATCCAAGAACCACCTGTCGTGACTAATAACAACTGCGCAGCCGGCAAAGTTTAAAAGTCCCTCTTCTAAAGCACGCATTGTGTTAACATCCAAATCATTTGTAGGTTCATCAAGAAGAATAACATTTGCACCGGCTTTTAACATTAATGCAAGATGAACTCTATTTCTTTCTCCTCCGGAAAGTACTCCAACTTTTTTCTGCTGATCTCCACCGCCAAAATTGAACTGACCAACATATGCTCTAGAGTTTACTTGTTTATTGCCTAATTGAATTACATCAGCCCCTTCTGAAATTTGCTGCCAGACTGTTTTTTCCGGGTCTAAAGATTCTCTACTTTGGTCTAAATAAGCAAGTTTTACAGTTTCTCCAATTCTAAAAGAACCGGAATCTGCTTCTTCTTTTGCAGAGATCATTTTAAATAAAGTAGTTTTACCAGCCCCGTTTGGACCAATAACACCAACAATTCCACCCGGAGGAAGTGCAAAATTTAGATTTTCGAAAAGAAGTTTATCGCCATAAGCTTTAGAAACGTTTTGCGCTTCTATAACAACATTTCCTAATCGAGGTCCAGCAGGTATATAAAGTTCTATTTCCTTCTGAGCTTTTTCATTTTCTTCTTTTAACATTTCTTCATAAGATGTAATTCTAGCTTTTGATTTTGCATGTCTTCCCTTCGGTGACATTCTAATCCACTCTAACTCTCTTTTCAAGGTTTTTTGCTTTTCAGTTTCTTTTTTTCCCTCTTGAGCAAGGCGATTTTGCTTTTGTTCTAACCAAGAAGAATAATTACCTTTCCAGGGAATTCCTTCACCACGGTCAAGTTCAAGAATCCAACCGGCAACATTATCTAAGAAATATCTATCATGAGTTACGGCTATAATTGTCCCGGGATAGCGGTTTAGTTCTGCTTCCAACCAAGCAACAGTCTCAGCGTCGAGGTGATTTGTTGGTTCATCCAGAAGTAAAATATCGGGTTTTTGAAGAAGCAATCTGCACAAAGCAACGCGTCTTTTTTCGCCACCAGAAAGTACCTTAACAGGTGTATCACCGGGAGGACAATTTAATGCATCCATTGCCATTTGAAGTTTTGAATCAATATCCCAAGCACCCATAGCATCTAGCTTATCTTGAACCTTACCTTGTTTTTCAAGTAAATCATTCATTTCATCGTCTGTCATTTCTTCTGCAAATTTCGCATTTATTTCGTCATATTCTTTCATAACATCAAGAACTTCTTTAACAGCTTCCTCAACTGTTCCCTTTACTGTTTTTGATTCATCAAGCACTGGTTCCTGTTCTAAATAACCAATTGTGTAACCGGGCGAGACTGCAGTTTCTCCATTAAAATCTTTATCTACTCCCGCTAATATTTTTAGTAAAGAACTTTTTCCAGAACCGTTTAATCCTAAAACTCCAATCTTGGCACCATAGAAATATGAAAGGTAGATATCTTTTAATATTGGTTTTTTATCGTGATACTTACTTACACCAATCATAGAATAAATGATTTTATTTGCTTCAACGCTCATTGAATCTCCATTATCAATTAATTTTTATTTTGTAAACAAACATAATGAATTTCCATATCTGACATGCAACCCTTTTTGTATATGGTTAATGAGATTAGTTTATTCACATTATCAAGCGTTGGTATGTAGAATTGGTATAGTTATGAAAAGATTTTAGTAGCAAGAAAGTAGGAACAAACTAGTCGGGTGGCTGAGAGTTAAATATTTCAGAAAATATCATTTTATTATTGCAGAAAATTTGATGTCCAAAAAATGACCTAAGTAGGTCAAATAAGTACGTCTACAGCCACTACAAATTACAACTGGGCACAAAAAAACCTCCATAACGGCTTAATTTCGCTGTAATTGAGATTTTAATTATCTAGGTGGAGAGTCATGGAGGCTACGCATTTCCATATTTATTGCGTTTTTAGCCCGTTTTCAAAGCTTTTTGAGAAGTGATGACCAAAAAGTGACCATCAATTATTGGATACAAAAAAAGTCCGAAAACAAAGCATTTTCGAACTTTTCATTATGCGGAGAGATAGGGAGGCTACGCATTTCCATAATTTTTTCGTTTTTAGCTTATTTTCAAAGCTTTTTTGAATGTTATGACCAAAAAGTGTCCAAGTTATTTCCAAATACAACTAAAGACTACAGCACTCAAGTGATTTTCTCCTTCTCTCATTTTTTATCCACTGTTTCATAATCATTGCAAAATTTTCATAGACATTCTAAAATTCCACCTCAACACCCAGAACAGGTAAAAGAGAAAACTGATATAAATTATCTATCGTACCATCGGAGTTATACTGGTATGCTGCTATGTTTTGCCTGTTATACAGATTTTGGATTGAAAGAGTTACTACTAAATTCCAATTGGAGAAATTGTAACGGCTGCTGAATCCTAAATCTAATCTGTGATAATCGGGATATCTTTCACCATTAATTTCATTTGAATCAAACCAGGAACCTTCTGTCCAAGTTATACTCCCGACTCTATTCTGTATATAAGGCGAGTACTCTTTTCGTGTATAGGGCTTACCGCTGGCATATCTCCATTTTAAACTAATTTCCATATCGTCGGAAAGAGGCAATAAATAACTTGGGTACTTCAAATAAAATGGCCAATCTTTTGAGTTCTCTCTTAAATCCTTAAATCGCTTCCCAACAATTACCGTGAATGAATATGGGAAATCATATTCTGAAGTAATATTCTTCCCTTCCATTCCAATTCTTGGGTCTTCAAAATTCGTCCACATTCTGGAGAAACTAATAGTACCGTATAGATCTTTCACAAGTTTTTGCTGAAGTTGAAAATCAATACCATAAATATCTTGGTTACCAACGTTTAGTATTTTCTGCGAACGGAATGTTTTATCTCCGAAATTAATGAACTCCTCTCTAACCGGAAGGTTTGAATATTTTTTATAATATCCTTCAACAGTGAATTTTAACCCATCACTTATTATGTGTTCAAGCCCGAGTACAAAGTGTCTAGAATGACTGTTTTCAACAGATTTATTTATTCCACTTTGATAGCGATCTCCGTAAGTTGGATAGTTTTGGGTTTGATAATATTCACCATACGCAAAGTTGATACTGGTAATCGCGGGATTAAGATAATATGACAATGAAAGTCTTGGACTAAAATTCCCCGCTTTACTATATGTAAAATAATCGTATCTAATGCCAAAGTTTAAGATTAGACGTCTGTCTAATAGCTCTAGGGTATTATTCACATATGCGTAGCTTTTGGTTTGCTCAAATAACTTTAGGTCATAGTTCAGTTGAGATGAAGGATTAATCACAGTTTGATCAAATAGTCCATCCTTATTCAAATCATATCTCGTAGTATCAGAAGCAATATCAGCAGTTTGTTTGTAACCACCGAATTTAACTGAAGCGCCAAAATCAAGTTTGTTGAATTTGGAAATATTCCAGCCAAACTCAGCTTTGAGTGCCAATTCATAATTATCACTAATATTTTTATAGGCTGTATTTCGCAACATAAATTTACTGTGTGAGAGATCGCCATTTTTATCAAATGATCTTTGGGTATAATCGAGATTTACATCCACATCATTGTGATAATTATTTCCATACAGAGTGATTATGGAATAAAGGCTATTTGACCAAAGGCTATTTAAGGAAAACCCTGTTGCCCACTGACTTTGCTTAGCATCCACTTGCTCAACATAAATTGAATCTGTCACATTTTTCTTTGATTCATATGAATAATCGGGAACTCCGTCAAAAGTGATTTTATCATTTCCATAGATACCAGACATCGAAATTTTATGATTGGAAGACAAATCGTACACAACCTTAAATTGAGAATCATAATATTTCGGAATTGCTGTTAAACCGATTGAACCGGCTATTAAGTCAATGTAGCTTTTTCTAGCTGAAAATAACCAGGAGCCTTTCCCGCTATTAATATTTCCTTCGAGTATCGCACCAACTCCAGCCATTGTTAAGTTTGTTTGTCCGGTAAGATTCTTATTCCTAGTACCTTCCCTTGTAGTAACGCTCATTACAGAGGACATTTTGTCACCGTATTTCGAAATAAACCCGCCAAGTGAAAATTGAATGTCCTGAACCAGACTTACATTAATCATATTTATCGGTCCGCCGGAATTAAACTCGTTGGGATAGTGATTTGTTGAGTGAAGTTCCATTCCGTCAAACACAGTAAGATTTTCATTCGGTGAACCACCGCGAACAAGTAATTCATTGGTTTGATCGTTGGAAAAGGAAACTCCGGCAATTGATTGTAGAATTCTTTGATAATCAGCAAGAGAACCAGGCGACCTTTTGATTTCTTCAACTCCAAGAGAAATAGTGCTTAAATTATTTTCCAGAATTGTTTTGTCAAAGTAATCCGCAGTAACTTCAACTGAACCTATCTCCAAAGATGTTTCACTCAGCGGAATATCCAGAAATACTTCGCTGTCAGTTTTTACAATTACGTCTGTCTTCACAACTGTTGAAAAGCCAATTAGACTAATTCGGACTGAATAGCTCCCCACCGGAACACGAATAAGAAACTTACCGTCCATATCAGTAGCTGTTCCAACATTATCGAGTTCTATGACTAAAATATTTGCCGCAACCAAAGCCTCCTTAGTCGATCGTTCGGTTACTCTTCCGTTAATAACTCCTGTTTGAGCAAAGAGACTACATGCTGAAACAAGAACTAAAACTGTTATCAAATATTTTTTTATTGTTTTCATTGTTCCCCCTTAAATCTATCTAATTTTCAATGTTAACCTGATTCGTCAACAAAATATCGTCTGCATTCCTGAATTTGTTTGTAGAAATCAGCAATTGTTTTTGTTTCATCTTCATACCAAAAAACAATCGTGTGATATTGTAACGCTTAATAATTAATTCATAGAGTACCAAGCTTACTCCAAATGTTATGAAGACAAGCAAAGCAAATTTCGGAAGTACTCCCCAGTCCAATTGAACTATATAATATGCGAATATTAGCTCAACTGTTTGATGAAGTATATACAGTGGATAAACAGATTCATTAGCATACGAGAGCGCCTTGCTAGGTTTGTTTAGCAGTACTTTTCCATAACCAAGAATTGCTAAAAGCCAAACTGCAATCGCCATCCACTTAAATACACCGTAGATATAGACGAACCAAAAATATTTCTGGTACAGTATCTCGAAAGTTTCTCCCCAAATAAAGACCATTAAAACGATTCCACTACCTAATCCCATGATTAATGAGTTCTTACGTTTTTGCACAATTGCATCCCAAAATCCATCAACGGATGATATGAGAAATCCGGCAAGAAAAAGAGTGAAATAAATGCTGTGCTTGTACCAATCGCGTATAAAATCATTTGTAGTTGGGAAAATATCCGCAAGATATATGTAAAAGAAATATAGAGGAACACAAATTAGATAAATAGCACTTGGATATTTTTTCAGAACATTAGAAATACGGTTTTTAAACTTTAGCGACTTATCGCCTCGTAAATATTTAAAAATTGGGAATGCAACAATTGAATAAATTAATATATATAGCACATACCACAAGTGATGCCAACTCAAACTTCCTCTCGGATATGCAACGAAATTGAAAACCGTTTCCCAAAATTCCCAATAATTAGCATAATGAGCACCGTTAAATAATCTTTCAAAATAAATTTGAGGAGGAATTACGACTAGCATTCCGAATACTAAAGGAATCGCAAGTCTTTGACTTCGCTCAGCGAAGAAAGCTTTTCCGGACCTTTTTCCCATTGAGTAGAACAGTACAATTCCTGAAATCAAAAATAATAAAGGTAGCCGCCACTGGTTGGACCAAAGCATCAAATTTTCGATCCAGCTTACGGTTTCAGAATTCTTGATATGAAATTCCCATGGGACAAAAACCATCCCTACATGGAAGAATATTAGAAGATAGAATGCTAACACCCTTAACCAGTCAATGTCATGTCTACGTATTGTTTGTTCCATTTTAATTCTCCGTTTGTTGTGCTCTTGTGACGGTAAAAATATCGTACGGGTTTTAAAATTTGACATGGTTTGTCATGAGCGGCGAATTAATGTCCATGAGTGGGAAAGTAATCACTGCATTAATTTTTTTTATAAAGAACGCCAAATAAGTGACGTGGTATTAGATTGATTATATTGTTTGGATATTTGTCCCATTTGTACCCTTTAAAATCCGTTCTATGCCAAAAGGAATGATTATTCGAAACAAAAGCCTGATATTTAATTTGAAAAATGAATAAATTATCAATGGGACAAGAGATTATATTATGAATCTATTTGAAGGCAGCAACAAACTAAAGCTTTTTCTCGGATTTTTTTTAATTGCCACAGTAATGGCTTTGTGGAGTGCGTCTATAAATATATCCGCAGAATTGGCAGAAAGATATAATTCTCTAAATCCAGAGCAGATTTACTATATAATCGTCATTCCTCTTATTGATGAATTCAGCGGAGTTTTTACATTCTGTTTATTGATCCCGGCAATTTTAGCCTTCTTCAAGAAGTTTCCTATGCAGAAGGATAATTTATTAAGAATGATCCCGCTCTATTTAATTTTTTCGATTATCGTCGGTTTAACACACACCACTATGATGTATATTTCACGATCATACATTTATCCTGCTATCGGATTTGGGCATTATGATTACGGATATATCCCCTTTAGAATATTAATGGAGTATTTAAAACAATTTATTTTATTCTGGGCAGTGTTTGCTGTTTTTACATTAATTAAAATAAATAAAGAAAAAGAAGCACAACGGCTAAAGACTTTACTGTTAGAAGAAAAACTAACAAGAGCGCGTCTTGAAACTCTAAAGATGCAGCTTAACCCTCATTTCCTTTTTAATACGTTAAATATGATATCATCAACGATGTATGATGATATTGAGGCAGCTGATAAGATGATGGCCTCCTTAAGTGATCTCCTGCGAATAACATTAAGCAGTTCTGAGAAAGGATTGAACAACCTAGGAAAAGAAATGGAAATATTAGGCCTGTATACCGAAATCATGAAAGCACGCTTTAAAGATAAATTGAATATTCAAATAGATATTGCTAAGAATACTAAAAATTCACTTGTACCTAGTTTTATCCTTCAACCCCTGGTGGAAAACTCAATCAAACATGCAATGGAAAACCTTTCTGAAACTTCAATCTTACTTACTACAAAAAAATTGAATGATAAACTTATTATTCAAATAAAGGATAATGGACCTGGAATACATCTTGAATTTCAAAAAGTAGTTGGCAGCGGGGTTGGGCTATCCAACACGATTGAGCGGTTGGAAAAACTATACGGAGATCAACATAGCTTCACGTGGGAGAATTTGGAGGAAGGTGGCTTGCTTTTAAATATTGAAATTCCCTATTCCGAACAGGAGGAGATTTAATGAAAATACTTATTGTTGATGACGAACAACCTGCAAGGAAAAAACTCATTTCCTTTCTTAAAGAATTAGATGAAGAAATAATCATTTTTGAAGCTGCAAACGGGAAAGAGGCTATTGATAATATTCGAGATAAATCTCCCGACCTGGTATTACTTGATATTCAAATGCCTGGAATAGACGGTTTTGGCGTAATAGAAGAAATAGGGATTGAAAGCATGCCTACGGTAATATTTGTAACGGCTTATGATCAGTATGCCATAAATGCTTTTGAAATTCATGCTGCCGATTACCTTCTAAAACCGTTTGATAAAGAACGATTTTTCAAATCATTTTATCGTGCAAAAGACCAGCAAAAAATCAAACAGGATAAAACTGATAACGTAAAAATGATAATTGAGGAAATCAGGAAGAATGAGCAATACCTTGAAAGAATCTTAGTGAATCACGGATCAAAATATTTCTTTATTAACACTTCCGAAATAAATTACATTTCTGCTGAAGAAAAATATGTCAGTCTGCACTGTGATAAAGGTAATTATCTTATTAGAGAAACAATGAATAATATTGTATCTTCTCTGAATCCAAAAATATTTTATAGAGTTCACCGATCATTTATTGTGAATGTTGAAAGAATAAAGGAAATGCAGCCTTGGTCACATGGTGATTATGTAATTATTCTTTCAACCGGCGAAAAAGTTCAAATGAGCCGCAGATATAAGGACCAACTCTTCAAAAACAATTAGACAACTTTTTAGTAAACCCTATAATATTTGTAGTTACCTGCCTCGAATTATGTACCAATGATAAGATCGTAACAGCCCACCAGAGTAATCTTACTTAATCCATCTTCTCTGTAGTTTTTTGTTGTGCTTCGATAAAACATAGTGAATTCTTGCTATACTTTTAGAACCGCAGTTTGGGCATTTGGTTGGTTTTTTCGTAATCCTAACTTTTAGAAGATCAAGTATCTAAGTATAAGAACCATATTGGTACCACGTTAACTAATCTCTTTTTCACTTCTAACAAATAAATACTCACCGGCGCTTATCAGAATCAAGAAAGAAGCAAAACCACTTATGCAGTAGATCAAAGTATAAATAAACCGAAGCAGGATAGTACTCGTCGGAGTTAAAGTCATCTCTGGAAAAGAAAATGAATTCAGCTACAAAATAAAAGGAGGTCCGAATTGATCAGAGCCCTTAACTTGAATTTAAGGAATCTGAGATATCACTTTAAAACAAAAAAGTTCGATTACAAAACGTAACCGAACTTTGAGCGGAGAGTCAGGGATTCTCCCGCAGGGATGCCTGTGGCAGAACCCCGGAAGGGCTTGTGAGGTTTTTACATTCGTGTCGAACACTCTTAACGGTCTTCAAATTGGATTCACTTCGCTATACAAGATATCCGTATTCAACAACTTTCTATTCTGTTAAATAATTCCCCGTTCTTCAAGCCATTTCCTTCCTTCAACAGTTTTGAAAAACATTTCTCTCCTATATGCTTCACTTCTTGTCTTATATGTTTCGTAATAGTGTAGTTTCCACGGGCGGTAGGCTTTTGTAGATCTTAC
>JAIOZI010000059.1 GCA_021740785.1 Melioribacteraceae bacterium | reverse complement strand
TTTGCTTTCTCGAGTCATGGATCACAAATAACTTTTGCATTTGACCCTATAGACAGTACCACTATTTATGTTGCCGGAGATGATCAAATGGCACATACAGCATTCTATCCAAGTTATGATCTGGGTGAGTCTTGGTATTTTCTACCAAATTCTATTTCGACTAATTGGATAATTGTGGATTGGGCAAATAATAATAGAATTTATTTGTTTGCATATCCAATGCGTTCTGAAGATGGAGGACAAACTTGGATGTATATTGTTGACGGATTACCTATGACATCCAGGATATTCAGTATTATTAATCCGCACGATTCATCGGTGTTATATACATCTACAAAAGAAGGCATATATAAAACAACAAACAGAGGTGAACAATGGGAGTTAATTGAAGGATCTGAGAACCTGAACTTCCAATTTTCAATAAACTACCCTGAGCATTTATTTATAGATTCATTTACAAATAAGTTATATGTTGGAACAAAACAAGGTCTTTATAAATATGATTTGATCACATCAGTAGAAGAAGAAAAAGAAAATATTCCGGGAGAATTTATTCTTCATCAAAATTATCCTAATCCATTTAATCCTACAACTACTATTAAATATCAAATAACAAATGACAAATCACAAATAAATTCCAGTCCGCAGGATGCTGCGCATAACACCAAAATACAAACATTACTTGTAGTCTACGATATCCTCGGCAAGGAAGTAGCGACATTGGTAAACGAGGAACAATCACCCGGCAGTTATATTGTTACATTCACTGCGTCTAACCTTCCAAGCGGAATTTATCTTTACAGACTAACTGCAGGGCAAGTATCTATCGTTCGCAAAATGCTTCTGCTCAAATAGACACAATTTGCACGGATTATCACGAATGTGATCGAGAGTGTTGAACAAAAAAATGTCTGGCGCTAAATAAGATTATGGTAAATGGAATTTTTATTAATGTGATTTAATGCTATATTATAAGTGGACCGAAAGTCTTTTATATATGAAAATAACCGAAAGAAACCACGATGAATAAATATAAATTTTTACTATCCGTTTCATTTTTTCTTCTTTTACAAACCGCCGTATCCGCACAAAATTGGCAATGGCTGGGTCCAGATTCATCATCCGTTTATTTTGTATATGCTAATGATGATACTGTTTATATAAAAAGTGATAATAATTACAAAAGTACCGATGGTGGGATAACGTGGAATATTTTAGATGATACAGACCCGGAATTTGGTGGAGGATTTTTCCTTCTAAACGTGGACCCACAAAATTCAAATAGAATATTTGTAACGGACTGGAATGGCAAATTATGGAGTTCAACAGACGGAGGAAACAACTGGGAACTTTTGACAGACGGAACGGAGCCTTGGACTGAAAATCAAGCTATAAAAAAACTATATGTTTCACCGCATAATGAGAATATAATTTTTATAATCTTAAGCAATGGCTCCTGGGAAAATCTAATACGTACAACAGATAGCGGAGAAACATGGGATGATTTAGGAACTTTTGGAGGTGCTCACGGTAGTGAAATAACATTTGCATTTGATCCCATAAATAGCTCAAGGCTTTATGCGGTAACGAATGATTTTATGTTTTATGATGTGTTTATAGTAAGTAATGATCTCGGTGAATCTTGGAGTATAATCAAAGATGATGTTTCAGCTGAATGGATATTAGTTGATCATGAGAATAATGACAGAATCTATCTTTTCCCCTACATGATGAGATCTGATGATGGGGGCGATACATGGCATACAATAAATGAAGGTATTTTTGCTGATTCTTATTTGACCAGCATAATTGATCCGTATGATTCCACTGTTTTATACATGTCAACAAATTATGGCGTTTATAAAACAACAAACATGGGTGAATATTGGGAATTAATGGAGGGATCGGAAAGTTTAGAATTGAATTTTTTGTCATACTATCATTTTGATAATTTATATATCGATTCGTTGACAAATAAATTGTATATCGGTACAAAGAAAGGAGTTTATGTATACAATTTATTGACATCAATAGAAAGAGAAGATGAAACAATTCCGAATGAAATTGCACTTAAGCAAAACTATCCTAATCCATTCAATCCATCGACTAAAATTAGTTTTACTGTGCCATCTTCCAGTAATGTTACCATTAAAGTTTTTGATATTCTTGGTAGAGAAATCCAGACTCTCATCAACAAAAGTCTTTCTCCGGGAAATTATGAGGTAGAATTTAACGGAGTTGGATTACCCAGCGGTTTGTATATATATAAACTAATAGCCGGTAATTATTCTTCTGCCAAAAAGATGATATTACTCCGCTGAGAGTTAACTATTGAAAATTTTCTAAATATTAAATATGCCATTCCCATGTAGGCATGATTTTTCTTTTAGCTTATTTTTGAATTCAATTTGCGGTTGTTCACCTAAAATCAACACTGTGCAATATTTTTTCACTGTGAATAATTAATTCACTTTACACTAAGGATTTGTTTGTAAACAACTTAGACGTCTTCATCATAATTTATGTGAAAAGTCGCTTCACAAAAAATCAATTATGTAACCATCAATTAAGATTTCGCCTCTGATTTAAAAGTATAAAAAGATTCTGAAATCGCAATATAAAAACAGACAGAATAGCTCATTTCAAACTGGTATACAAATTGCCTAACTACCGGTGGATCTACAATTTACCTCATCAATAACAAATTAAGGGGTATATAAATGAGTGAAGAAAACGGGCGTCTTGATAACTTACAAATCATAAACTATCTCAAAGACCTTGATAATAGAATAAACAGAATAGAAGCCAGATTAAATCTCGGTTCCTATTCCTCTCCCGCAGTAAGTGCCGGGGAAGACGCACATGCCGATGCAGATTCAACTTCTGCCGAGATGAATGTAGGCGAATACTGGTTCGCCAACCTGGGAATTTTGGTGCTGGCAATATTTTTCTCCTTCCTCCTTTCCAAACCTTATCCCGGTATTAATCAATTTCTACCGACGGTATTCGGGCTTGTTGTTGTAGGCGGAATGATTGGTTTATCGAAGGTGTGGGCTGACTCGTTTTCAAATATATCCCGTTATCTTTTTGGTTCAGGATTATTTTTACTGTTTGTCTCCATGATGAGACTCTTCTATTTTACACCCGAACCGGTTGTTGAAAGCAGCTTAGTAAGCGGACTTTTATTATTAGCCGTATCCGCAACAGTGATTGCCATATCAATATATAGAAATTCAATGCCGCTTAACAGCTTGGGTTTTACCCTGCTTGCTTTAACCGGTTTGCTTATCGAAAGCCCGTACCTGCTTTTCATTTTACTTACTTTCTGCTCATTAGGATTTGTCCTTCTTCACCATGTAAAAGATTTCAGCAAACTACCCTATTTATTGTACGGAATAATATTAGTCTATTTAACCCACACAATCTGGATGCTCAATACCCCGTTCTTCGGTAAAGAAATTAAGTTGATTTCAGATCCCTCCGCACATGTATTCTTCATGGTAATTTACATGCTGATTTTCGGTTTCGGCTTCCTAATGAAGCAAACTTCGGAAAAAGAGGAAGAACTGGAAATATCAATTTCATTCATTAATACCATTTTAAGCTTTTTGATTTTCACAATTGCATGCGTTCTAACTATAAAGGAGAGCTTGTTTATTAATATGGTTGTATTCTCCGCAGCAGCATTATTGCTTGCAATTTTTTACTGGCTTAAAACGAACAGCAGGTTTTCAACATATATTTATACATTGTTTTCTTTCATAGCATTAAGTATTGCTATCATATCTTATTTCAGCTTCCCGGCTGCTTTCAACCCGCTTATATGGCAGAGTTTAGTTGTGATAGCATTTGCAATCTGGTTCAGGTCAAAGAGTATTATCGTTTCCAACTTCGTAATATTTCTTTTGATACTGATTGCATATTTAGTAACAACCAAATCCTTCGGCTTTACAACAGTTAGCATCGGTTTTATCGGACTAATAAGCGCAAGAATTTTAAACTGGCAGAAAGATAAATTAACACTAAAAACCGAAGCGTTACGCAATACTTATTTAGCGATCGCATTCATAATTATCCCGTTTTCATTAATAAAGGTTTTGCCTGCAGAATATACGGGACTGGCATTAATCGGGATCTCAAGTCTTTACTATTTAATGAGCGGATTACTGAACAACTTCAAATACAGGTGGATGGCTCACTTCACTCTACTCGGCTCACTGATTTATATAATGCTCTTCGGATTGAGCGATATAGATACTGTTTACCAGGTAATAACTCTATTTGCACTGGCGTTGACGTTAATCTCTGTTTCAATTTTCTATACAAAGATGAGATTAAAATCAAGCGCCGGGAAATAAGCATCAAAATGTTAAATAAGGATTCGGATAAATGAAAAATTTCCTTAAAGAAATTCCCGAACAGGTAACACGGATCGTTTTTTTGTTGATTGTTTTTATCGCTGCATTCTTATTTATAAGATCTAATTTAGTTCCCGAAGATTTCGGAAAGACCGGGCACTATAGATTTTCGGCAATAGATGAAATAATTTCCGTCGATATTAAATATGCCGGTCAGGACGTTTGCAACGAATGTCATGATGATATTGTGGTTGTGAAGGATTCCAGTTATCATCATAACGTAACATGTGAAGTATGCCACGGAGCCGCAGCAATTCATGCTGACGACCCGGTTGAGTTCACCCCGACTGCCCCGCGCGAGAGGAATATTTGTCCGCAGTGCCATGAATATCTTCCTTCGCGTCCGACAGGATTTCCACAAATAATCTCGGCATCTCACAATCCTTTGAAACCATGCATTACCTGTCATAATCCGCATGATCCTGTTCCGCCGGAAACTCCTAAAGAATGCTCAGCATGTCATAAAGAAATTTCAAGCACAAAATCAATTTCTCATCATGCATTAATACCGTGTACCAAATGCCATAGCGTACCGGAAAAACACAGGCTGGATCCGAGAGAATATCTACCGACAAAACCGGGCAGCAGGGAATTTTGCGGGCAGTGCCACTCTGAAGATGCAGATTCCGAACCCGGAATTCCGAGAATTGATCTTGAAACACACGAAACAAAATATGTCTGCTGGCAATGTCATTATCCTCATTTACCGGAGGCGAAATAATGGAGAACGAAAACAACAGAAGAAATTTTTTAAGAAAATCTTTGTATGCAATGATACTTGCCTTCATTCCTCCGTCGTTTATATCCGGCGAAAAAAGCAAGAAAGTTGTTGAATGGATAATTGGCGAAAATTATAATCCTTATGATCACTATTGGAGTATGGGGATTGATATTAACAAATGCATCGGCTGCGGAAGATGCGCAGATGCATGTAAAACAGAAAACGATGTGCCTAGAGAGCCCTTCTTTTTCAGGACCTGGGTAGAACGCTACAGAATTTACCAGGACGGCGATGTTCAAATCGACAGTCCGAACGGTGCGGTGAACGGATTCGAAAAAGGGACGGAATCAAAAAATATTGAAAGAAGTTTCTTCGTTCCGAAAATTTGCAATCATTGCGATAACCCGCCGTGTGTTCAGGTCTGCCCTGTCGGTGCAACATTCAAATCAGAAGATGGAGTTATACTTGTAGATAAAAATTACTGTATCGGATGCAGGTACTGTATACAAGCGTGCCCGTACGGCGCAAGATATTTACATCCGGAAACTCGTACGGCTGATAAATGCACATTCTGCTACCACAGGCTGGTGCAGGGCAAACTGCCTGCTTGTGTTGAAACGTGTCCCACGCAAGCAAGAATTTTCGGTGAACTGAAAAAGAAAGCCAGTCCGCTTGAAAGATTTAGAAGAATGAATAAAATAAACGTACTTAAGCCTGCTCTAAACACAGAACCAAAAGTATATTACGCAAATCTTGATATGGAGGTAAAATAGTTTTGGAAGAAATAGTACAGCATCTAGCGCCGTTGTTAAGAGAAATAAGCGGATATATTTATCCGAACGAAATTGAATTACACTGGGGATTACTGGTTGTGATTTATCCGTACTTAACAGGGCTTGTCGCGGGAGCGTTTATACTTGCATCACTTGTAAAAGTTTTTAACGTAAAAGAATTGCAGCCGACCTACAGGATGGCGTTATTAACTGCTTTAGCTTTTCTTATAATTGCCCCGCTTCCGCTATTAGCTCATCTGGGTCATCCCGAAAAATCATATGAAATTTTTCTAACGCCGAATAAAAGTTCAGCCATGGCGATGTTCGGGTTTGTATATGCATGGTACCTGATGGCTGTACTTCTGCTGGAAATTTGGTTTGATTACCGGCGCGATTTAATTCTATGGTCTAAGAGTGAAAAAGGAATTAAAAAATGGCTGCACAAAATTTTATCCTTGTTTTCCTCAGATGTTTCGGAAAAGGCTGTTAAGTTCGATAAAAAAGCGGTTCGGATAATTACAATCATCGGTATACCTTCTGCTTTTCTTCTGCATGGTTATGTTGGATTCATTTTCGGATCGGTAAAAGCAAATCCGTTCTGGTCTAGTGTTTTGATGCCGATTGTATTCCTATTTTCAGCAATAGTTTCCGGTATCGCACTGATACTAACATTTTATGTTGTAATTACCCCTCTAAGAAAAAAAGAAATCGATATGCCTTGCTTAGATAAACTTGCAAGTTATTTATTCTATGTAATGATTGTCGATTTTTCTTTGGAAGCATTGGACTTTATTCACCGTGTTTATGAATCGGAAGAATCAATTCAGATACTATCCGAACTTGTATCGGGAAAACTATTCGTGAGTTTGGTGGTAATTCAAATTCTTATTGGAATGCTTATACCGCTGGCTGCAATTGCTTTAGTAAAAATTCTAAAGTGGCCCGCCCAGTTAAGAATACAAATTTACTTCCTAGCTTCAATACTTGTTCAGGTGGGCATCTTCTCAACAAGATGGAATGTAGTGATAGGCGGACAACTATTCTCGAAAAGCTTCATGGGATTGACAGTCTACAAAATGTCGTTCTTCGGGCTGGAAGGATTGTTGGTATCACTTACAATCATGATTCTTCCGATTGTTATTCTTTCCCTGCTATTCAAATTGCTTCCACCATGGGATGAAAACAGGAACCCGGATATTGTAAAATAAACTATAATTCAAAATGAGTGATAGAAAAATGAACAGAAGAAAATTTATAAATGGAATCATGGGTATCGGCGGACTGGGAACTTTAGGAGCTGCAGTTTACCCGGTGCTCGAATACCTGGTTCCGCCCGAGTCAGCGGAGCCGAATGTGTCATCACTTAAAATCGGGAAGTTCTCCGATTTCGAAATGAATAGTTCTAAAATTGTAAAATTCGGACGTATACCAGTAATTGTAGTGAAAGATGAAAAAGGAATGATGCATGCACTTGCTGCAACCTGTACACACCTCGACTGCATTGTACAATACCGGAAAGATGCAAAGCAAATTTACTGTGCATGCCACAACGGTGTTTACGATATCAAAGGCAGAAATTTATCCGGTCCACCTCCAAAACCGTTGGAACAGTATGCAGTAAAAATAATTGATGATGAAATTATTATAAAATCACAAAAGAGTTAACAATGAATAGTTTCCTGGACTCAAAAACATTTAATTGGCTCGACAGCAGGTACAATCTTGATCCAATAAAAAAACTGATCCTACACAAGAAAGTCCCGGTACACAAACATACGATCTGGTATTACATGGGCGGCGTTACATTATTTTTGTTCATGATCCAGGTATTCACGGGAATTCTTCTGCTAATGTATTATCAACCCGGGGAATCGAGCGCGTTTGAAAGTGTAAGATTAATTGTAACAAAGGTAAAATTCGGATGGTTGATCAGGAACCTGCATAGCTGGTCTGCAAATTTGATGATCTTTTTTGCATTCGTTCATATGTTCAGTGTGTTTTTTACAAAGGCATACGAAAAACCGCGTGAACTAACATGGGTGTCGGGATTTTTACTTTTAGTTCTGGGCATGGCGTTCGGATTTAGCGGTTACCTTCTGCCGTGGAACGAGCTGGCGTTTTTCGCAACTAAAGTGGGAACCGATATTGTAGGCGCGGTACCGTTTGTTGGGGAGGAATTAAAATTAGTGCTGCGCGGGGGTCAAGATGTAACCGGCGCAACATTATCCCGGTTCTTCGGAATTCATGCGGCAATTTTACCGGCGATATTCACACTTATTTTGATTTTCCATTTATTAATGGTGCAGCGGCAGGGAATGAGCGAGCCCGAATTTTTCAAAAAACTACCCGAGAATAAAAAGAAATACATCTCATTTCTACCCGACTTTGCTTTGAGAGATTTTTTGCTTTGGTTAATCGTATTTTACTTTTTGATCTTCCTCGCATTATTCTTTCAATGGGATTTGGGCTTAAAGGCAGATGCACTGGCTCCCGCACCGCAGGGAATAAAACCGGAATGGTATTTCATGTTTATGTTTCAGTCGCTTAAGCTGTTACCGCCGCATATATGGTTCATCGAGGGCGAAACATTCGGCGTTTTATTCTTCACATTTGCCGGACTTGTTTGGATGCTTGTACCGTTTATCAAATTAAAAAGTGAAAAATTTCAAAAGAGGAATGTCATTATAATCACAGGAATTGTTGTTGTAGCATTTATAGTAGGCATGACTATTTACGGCTATTTGGAATAGGGATTATTATGAAACAAAAAAAAATATTTCAATTTATAATTGCAGCATGCTTTATAATTTTTAACACATCAGCCGCACAGAATTTTGATGATCTTAAAGAAGACGATAACTGTGTAAGCTGCCACTCGGATATGGAAATTATGCCGGAAGGATTTTTACCCGACAACATTCACATGCAGAAAGGATTGTCATGTTCCGGCTGCCACGGCGGCGACCCGGCAACCGATGATATGGAAATTTCAATGAGCGAAGACAATGGATTCATCGGCGTGCCCGATCGTGCAGATATACCCGGTATGTGCGGGAAGTGCCATTCCAATATTGAATTTATGCGTACGTTCCGTCCACAAATTCAAACCGATCAGGTTTCGCAATATTTTACAAGTATGCACGGGATAAAATTAAAAGAAGGCGATGAAAACGTTGCTGAGTGCGCTAGCTGTCATACGGCTCACTCAATTCTGCCTGCAAAAGATCCACGTTCCACAATATATCCTGTAAATATTCCCGAGACGTGCAACAAATGTCATGGCGATCAGGAATTAATGAGCAATTATAACATTGAAGCGACACAGTACAAGGAATATTCAAAAAGCGTTCACGGGATTGCACTTTTAGAGAATAAAGATGCAGGCGCGCCGGCTTGTAATGATTGTCATGGAAATCACGGAGCAATGCCGCCTGAAATAACTTCCATTTCTCATGTTTGCGGTACATGTCACGTTAATAACATGAACTTATTCGAAAGTTCTGATATGGCAAAGGGTTTTTCACAACTCGATTACCATGCATGTGAACAGTGCCACGGTTACCATAATATTCAAGAACCCGGCGATTTCATGATTGGTGATAATGAAGAAAGCGTATGCACAGACTGCCACTTCGAAGATGACGAAGGAATGCAGGTGGCTGTTTCAATAAAAAATATTCTAACCGATTTTGTTTCGGTGTATGATACGGCAGAAGCAAAATTGCATACCGTACAGGTTAAAGGAATGAACGACCTCGAAATTGAATACCTGCTGAAAGAGGCGCGGCAGAAACTCATCGAATCGCGTACAGCCATACATTCATTCGATCCGGCAAAGGTTAAGGAGATTTCAAAAGCCGGAGTTGAATTAACACAAAAAGCAATAAAAGACGCCGACAGCGAAATGGATGAATATTATACAAGGCGAGAGGGATTTATTTTTGCATCAGTTGCTCTTTTAGTTTTCGGTATAGCTATTTTCTTGCGCATTAGATTGATTAGTAAAGACAAGGGGTAGGATGGATGGATGGATGGATGAATGGATGATTGATTGGATGATTGATTGATTGATTGATTGATTGATTGAATGAATGATTGGGGAAATATACTCTCTGCTTTCTGCCTTTTGCCTATCGGGGTTTTCCCCCATTCTCTCCTCCTCCCATTTCTCCCATTCAAAAACAACTCCTTGCGCCTTGGATCTGGCCTTCACCATTCACCAATCACCCCAATTCCCCGCATCAAACCATATCGATTGGATTTTGTTAATAATAATTGCAAACTTCACATCACAATTTCACAATTTACTATAGACTTATGAAAACATATTTACTTACTTTCGTATTAATTTTTATGACGTTAACCATGAATGCACAGAACAAAAATAATTTAGCTCTTGTATCATTTAACAATACCGAAATGAACCGTGTTGAATCAAATGCAGCAGAAAATTTTATTCTTACCAAAACCGGTCACAGTCTAACAACTATTGATTATACTCAATTAATTAATCGAGAAATTTCCCCGGAACAGTTTGATATCATCTGGTTTCATAGTGTTGATGATTATACATCCGCTGAAATCGAAGATGAACTTATTACGTTAATCCGTGATTATGTTAACAATGGCGGCAGAATTTTCCTCAGCGTTCAAGCAGTAACTTTGCTAAACCGGTTTGGATTTGAATCGGTAAAAATTCAATCCCAACCGGTACAGGCTAGAGACAGAGGGTACGGACGAAAACTCGGTCTGCACGCATTCCGTTCACATCCAATCTTCGAAAGGTTGAACGGCGGCACGTATCTTTTCAATCCAACCGAAAACATAGAAACTGTACAATACGGATTCTTCGAGGATTCCGTTCCGCAAAACGGGAAGGTTGCGGCTGTTGACTGGTCATACATCACTCTTGCCGAAGAAAGCAAACTTGTTTATGAATATGAATTTGGCAATGGGAAAATTCTGGGAGTTGGTGCTTATCTCTACTTTTCAATCGAAAATAAAAACCGTAAGAATTTGGAGGTTTTCACAAATAACTGCCTTGATTACCTTAACAATAAATCAGAAAATGAGCAGAAATTTTATTGGGATTATTCACCCGTACAGATTCAGAGCTTCGATTCAATAAAGGAAATGAATCATAAAATTAATTTGATTTCTTCCAAAGAATGGGATTCCAATCCCGGTTCATTTTCAATGAAAAGATCAATTGCCGAAGATAATTTCTGGAATGTTGCCGGGGAAAGAATGCTGGTGATGGGTAAGGAGAAGGGTGGAATTGAAGAAATTTGGTCGCACCCATTTATGGCATTACGCGATTATGAAGCGGCAATCAAATTTGAAAATGATGATACGATTTACAAATTGAAAGATTTAGAAGCGGCAATTATTACCCGACCGGAATCATTCACCCGGAAATACCGTGTTGCGGATGGCGCTGAAATAATTGAAGTAATAACTGCTTCACCGACTGAACCGGCTGCAGTCATTCATTATGAATACAACGGAACTAAGAATGCAGAATTTATTATCACCTTCAAAAGTAACATGAGGTATATGTGGCCCTATTCCGAACGGGCTTTCGGTAAACTTTATTATGATTATAACCATGCGCTTAATTCGTTTATTATTAAGGATAAATCCGGCGAGTTTGTTTCGATGGTCGGCACAAACAAATCACCGTTACAAAAAAACATTGATCATTTCAACGGTTATGATATCAGCGGGGCATTGGGGAAAGGCATTCAAACCGATGAACTTATTGTTAGTGCGTACTCCACATATAATTTTGAATCAAACGATAAGCTGGATGTAATTATTTGTGCATCGAATGAGGGATTGAAAAAAACGGCTGATGTATTCTCTGAAGTATTATACAACCCAGTAAAAATTCACAAAGATGCTGAAAATTATGTGAAAGATTTTTTTGAAAATTCAATTTCAATAGAAACCCCCGATGCTGATTTCAATGAAGGATATAAATGGTCGCTGATCGGTTCTGATCGATTTTTCGTTCATACGCCGGGACTCGGTAAAGCGCTTGTTGCCGGTTACGGTACAACCGATAGGGGCTGGAACGGGAGACAAAGAGTTAGCGGGCGCCCTGGTTATTCATGGTACTTCGGTCGTGATGCCGTGTGGAGCGGATTTGCATTTCTTGATTTTGGTGATTTTGAGAAGATAAAATTGCAATTAAACTTTTTTAATGATTTTCAAGATTTAAACGGGAAAATATTTCACGAGTTGACAACTTCCGGCGTAGTTCATTATGATGCTTCGGATGCAACACCTCTTTACATTATTCTTGCCGGTAAATATTTACTCAGCAGCGGTGATACGGAATTTATAAAGAACAGTTGGAATCATATTCGTAAAGCATTGGAGTATTGTTATTCAACCGATACAGACGGCGATCACTTGATCGAAAATACAGGCGTTGGTCATGGTTGGGTTGAAGGAGGTGGTTTATTTAAGACTCATACCGAAGTTTATCTCGCTGCATGCTGGGCTGAAGCGCTTAGACTTGCATCAATAATGGCGGAAGAAATCGGGCTAAACAACGAATCCGAAAAGTATAAAAATGAATATGAAACTGTAAGGAATATTATCAATTCCGACTTTTGGAGTGACGAAAATGATTACCTGTCATTTTCCAAACTCAGTGATGGAAGTTTCAATAACGAGAAGACAGTTCTGGCGGCAGTCCCCGTATATTTTGAAACTGTTGAAGATGAGAAAGCAATAAAAATTGTTGATGATTATGCATACAATGATTTTTCATCAGACTGGGGATTGAGAATTTTAAGCTCCGATTCAGAAATTTTCGACCCCGAGGGATATCACACTGGTTCGGTTTGGCCTTTGTTCACCGGCTGGGGCGCGCTTGCCGAATATAAAACCGGCTTTCATATTCAAGGATTTTCACATATAATGAACAATCTGCTTGTTTATAAAAATTGGCAGCTTGGCTATGTTGAAGAAGTTCTGCACGGCGCCGAGTATAAACCGGAAGGAGTATGTTCGCATCAGTGCTGGAGCCAGACAATGGTAATTCAACCGGTAATTGAAGGGATGCTCGGGCTAAATGTAAACGCACCGGGAAATGAATTATCGCTTTCACCACAATTTCCCGCCGATTGGGATAAAGTAAATATCAAACGAATAAGAATCGGGAATGATTATATAAACGTCTCAATGGTTCGCCGGGATAATACTACCGTTTATAAGTTCACAACATCGACTGAAAATATTATTGGTGTAAATCTGAATCTCTCATTCCCGCATACAACCAGTATTGAGAAAATTAAAATAAATGATTCTGAAATAAATCAAGAAATTAGCGAGAATCAACTTCACATAAAATTTGATCTCAATCAATCGGCAAAAATTGAAATAGCTCACCGGGGCGGAATATCAGTGCTGCCGGTAATTCTTCTGCCTGAGCCCGGCGATAAATCCAAGGGTATGAGAATTATCTCCGATAGAGTTGAAGATCATCATTACATAATTGAAGTGGAAGGAATGAGCGGTAGTAAAAATGAATTGAGGATCTGGAAAGAGAATAAAGTAGAAACCATCACCGTTGTTTTCGATGAATCATCATCGAGCTATGTGCAGAAAGAAATTAAAATTGAGTTGTAACGGTTTCAATTCTGCGACAGATATTTAAGAAACAAGTTGTTGATCAAATAATTATTTTGTTTTCAAAATTATTAGAAAAAGGAAATACGTTGATAAGAACAAAAATTATACTTCTGGCAATAGCAATCAGCTTCTCGTTCTTCGGTTGTAACAAAGTTGAAAAAGAGCAAACCGGGAAATTAACATTTGATGTAACGTGCGATACTAGAGAATTCGCCGGACCCGAATTTCAGGATTCTACGTACTTCATTGGTACGCTTGCCGCCATCAATAAGATTGGTAAAGGGGAGTTTATGGTTAGTCCCGGAGATATCGATCCCCCATGGCATATTTACAACTCAATAGATTCGGTGTTAGGTAAAGATTACTTTTGGTACCCGGTTATTGGCAACCACGAATCGGAAACACCGGAAGACATGGTATATTTACGTAACTATCTCAGCAAGGATATGCCAAATGTTACACGTCGCGGACCGGTAAACGCGGAGGAAACCTTTTACTCATTCGAATACGGCAATGTTCATTTTTCCGTTATCAATCAATATTATGATGGTGAATCGGATGTAGCATTAGACGGCGATATGAGCGAGCCTACATTGGCATGGCTGGAAAAGGATTTGAAAGAAAACACAAAACCGGTTGTTTTTGTTGTCGGACACGAGCCGATTGTTTCTCTTCCCGATTATGAAAACGGCAGGCATCGTCATAAAGGAGATAATCTTGATAAGTACCCGGAGAATAGCATAAAATTTCAAAATCTGCTAAGAGAGTATAATGTTCGCGCTTATTTCTGCGGTCATACTCACAATTTTTCAATCGCAAAGTTGAATGATATCTGGCAGATAGATGCAGGTCATGCTAGAGGCATAGGCGATGCCGGCTCCCGCAGCACTTTCTTACAACTTCACGTTGAAGGCGAAAACATCACAGTAGATGTTTACCGGTCGAAAGAAAACTGGAAAGATTATGAACTGACAAATACAATTGTGATTGATTAATTATTGCGGATTAATTCAGTTATCGGGAAATGATAATATTTGCCATCGGCATGAAAGATATTTTTTTTTGGGAAAGTTTTATGCATCATAATAACATGTGCACAACGAATCAACTGAACACATCATTGATAACCTATCAAAACAGGTTCAACGGTTTATAATTCCGAGGAATCACCCGGGATTATTAAACCCAAAAAATTCATTTCCAATGAATTTTTTGCCGTGGGCCGCTCATAAAATGTTTTAATAAAACATTTTATGTTGCGGGGTTAACCCCGACAATTTGTAAGAAAAATATTTTAATTAAACAATGAATTCCAAAATTTCTATATGGCTAAGCATCTGATATTTCTTAACTTACAAATTGTCGGCCCGAAGGGCAGATTTTCCATTGGAAAATCTGGGTTAAACCAAAAAAATTAATAGGAGTTAGAAATGAAAGCGCTTGTACTGGGAGTAGGTTTGGTTGGTCGTCCTATGATACTTGATCTTGCAAAAGACAATGAATTCGAAGTTACAGCCGCAGATATAAATTCAGCAAATCTTGAAGCTATTGATAAAGAAATAGATGTAACTAAACTTCAGAGGGATTTTTCTAATAAATCGCAGTTGATTGATCTAGTATCCGCTCATGATGTTGTTATCAGTGCCGTTCCGGGTTTTATGGGATTCGACACATTAAAAACAATAATTGAAACCGGGAAAAATGTTGTAGATATTTCATTTATGCCCGAAGATCCTTTCGAACTAGATGATCTGGCTGTTGACAAAAATGTAACGGCAATAGTTGATTGCGGTGTATCGCCTGGCATGACGAATATACTCATCGGGCAGCTCAACAGTATTCTCGATGAAATTGATTCTGTTATAATTTATGTCGGCGGATTACCGGTTACACGTGAACTGCCGTTTGAATATAAAGCCGGGTTCTCGCCTGCTGATGTTATTGAAGAATATGTTCGTCCCGCACGAATTATTGAAAATGGGAAAGTAATTACACGTCCGGCTCTTTCGGAACCGGAACTGATAAACTTTCCGGGAATCGGAACATTGGAAGCATTTAACAGCGACGGATTAAGAACGCTTGCCAAGACAATTAAATCACCAAATATGAAAGAGAAAACACTCCGTTATCCGGGTCACATTGAAAAGGTAAAACTCTTACGTGAAATAGGTTATTTCAGTCACGATGAAATTGAAGTTAACGGAAAAAAAATCAAACCGGTTGATCTTTCGGCAAAACTGCTCTTCCCCATATGGGAAATGAAAAATGGAGATATAGATTTAACCGTCCTTAAGATAATTGTAAACGGGAAAAAAGACGGGAAGAAAATTGTTAGCGAGTACAATATGCTCGATTATTCAGATGAACAAACAGGCATCCATTCGATGGCTCGCACAACCGGGTACACCGCAACTATGGCAGTAAGAATGTTAGCCAAAGGTTTGTATAACGGGAAAGGAATAATAGCCCCGGAATTTATTGGTGAAGACAAAGCATGTGTCGATTTCATTCGCAACGGTTTGGAGGAGAGAGGAGTTATCTATAAAGAAACATTAAGATACTTGTAGTAAATTGACTATTGAATATTGACTATTTACTATTATCCAAGGGTTGACGACATGGGAGAAATGATTGGCAGCCTGCAAAATATAATTGATGGCAACCGGTAAATATAGATAGCCAAAAATAACGCTGTTAAGATTATTAAGCATTTTTCTGTTTTGATTAATCTCCGGCGCTCAGATCGCATTGTATATGTTAATTCTAATGGCGGAACAGTTGATAATAAATCAATGTTGATTGGAATTGTAACGCTAATTTTATCATTGGAATTTTTTATATATTTAGGGATAAAGTATCATAGGGGAAAAATGGAACTCACAGAAGAACAAATAAAATCTATTGCTGAAGACTTGGATTGCGGGATGGCAGTCTATGTAAACAAGGAAACACAAGAAATAAACAGCATAATAGATACCGACGATTACTTATATACTGAAGATGAACTATTAGATGATGATAAGAAAGAAATTGAAGAAAACTATGATAAATATATTGAATTCAATAAGATGGATTCAAGAGAAGCATATCAAGTAATGGAAGAATTTGTAAATACAGTTGATGATGAGGAATTAAGAAAAAAGCTGGAGTTAGGATTATCCCTTTCAAAACCATTTAGAAATTTCAAAGATATAATTGATTGCGAGGGAGAGTATAGAGAAAAATGGTTCGCTTTTAAAAGTAGCAAGTACATAGAATATGTTAAAGAACAATTAGCATTCTATAACAATGATATAGAAGAAAGTTTTTAACCGGTATTGAAAGTTTAGCAAATCACCTTAGCAAGATGAATGTTAAAATAATTGAGGGAACCGTTAAACGAGCTGGTGCGTTGGGTGAAATTTTATAAATTTATATTCGCGATCCGGACAAAAATTTAATTGAGATTTCACGTTATACCTGAAAGTTTAAAATCATTACTTGAAATATGTAATAATCTTGATGTAAATTTGCAGAGCTAGGTACATGAGGAAAACAACTAATCTGGAATATCAACCCAATAAAGAGAAACGGGAAAGTACGACTTCAAGTGACAAAATATAATTGTAAATAAAGGATAAATAAATTGAAGATCTATTTAGCGGCATTGATCCTATTTTTGACATTCAACTCACCGATTTTTACTCAAACAATGATCGACATTTCCGGATTAGGCGGTGTAAATTATATCCCAATGAAAGAATTTTCTCATTTTTTAAATTCATTTGATAATGCCAAATCAGATAAAATTGCATTCAATGGAAATGCAAAACTGCATTTGAAATTAAACTCGAATCACAATATTTATTTGTCTGGTGAATTTATCAGCAACAATGCATCTTTATCCGGTGGTTTTGTTACTTTGGTATGGAATTTTGAGTTTATTCCGATCACTGTCGGTTACGAATATTCATGGGTAGATGATACAAAAAGTTGGTTCCCATACCTGGGACTAGGTTTTTCATATGTACTTCAGAATAGTGAAATAAAATATCTGGGTGATGATGGAATATTTACGACCAATTACTCAAGTAATTCATTTGGATTTGAAACCCATTGTGGGATAGAAAAATCAATTGCGGATAAACTTAAATTAATAAGTGAAATTAAATATAGATTTATGGGTGATCTTAAAACCAGTGAATTTTCAAGAGTTGAAGAAACAAATTTGTCCGGAATCGGAATATTGTTCGGCATCAAATTCAGCTTATTATAATTTTTTTCGCGGCAGTCGGGAGTTTGGTCCCGATATAGGTTTGATTTATTAGTGACGAATTTCGGACCTCGAAATTTGAGGATGAAAGTTCATTAATTTTTCTAATAAGTATGGAACATAAAATGACCACAAGATTGTTCACCTTGCTTTTTCTAATTTGCTTATTAGTTTCCACAATTCCGGCACAGAATCTAAAACCCGAAGTTGAACATTCTAAATCAACTTTTACCAGAAATCGAACACTATTCGGATATTCAGCAGTTGTGCAGAAAAAGCTTAAACCGACTTTTAGAAATATTTTTTTGAATATTAGTCATAGGGAAAGCGAGTTTGATAAATTTGGCAAATCATTCAAACTAGAATTCGCATTTGAGTACGGCACAAATCTAGTATTCGGCTTGGACGATACTTATATCTCCTTATTGTTGCTGCCGTACTTCAAAATCGGTCCGGAAATTAGAATTATGAAAAATTTATTTGTCGGCGGTAATTTCGGTCTTGCCGCTTCATTTTTCAGTTACCTGGCGGCAATACCATTCTCCGGTGTTAACACATATTATTTAGTTCCGTTAAAAAAAAATTTTGTAATTGAATTCGAAGCCGGTTTTCATAAAAGTTTTTTCATTGTAAATTCTCCATCTGCTATTTATATATCCGCAGGTATTGCATTGGATTAATTTTAATTGGCGAGAGTCAAAAATCCTTTTCGCTAAAAGACAATTGTAAATTCAGTTATACCTTCATGATTTGTATTCAATGAAAATTTGAATCCGTGATTAACCAGTATTTCTCTAATCAGTGTAAGCCCTATTCCCTGCCCGCTGTTTTTTGTACTGAAGAACGGGGTGAACAATTGCTGCTGAATGCCTTCGTCAATACCTTTGCCGTTATCTTTAATCACAAGTTCGGTGCGTTCGTTATCAACAATTTCAATTTCTATTTTCCCGTTTTCGCCGATTGATTCAACGGAGTTCTTGATTATGTTCACCAATACCTGTTCAATCTGCTGAACATCCAGCTTGAGCGATCTTTTTCTCTCACCGTTTTTAAACAACACATCTATGCTCCTGTCGCTGCAAATAGGATTCATGAGTGCAATAACATCTTCTACCAATTTTATCAAATCACAGTCTGTTTTTGCGGGTTGGGGAATACGTACAACATCTGCAAAGTTCTGCATAAATTTATTCAGCTTTGAATTTCTTTCAACGGCTACATTAATTGCATGTACAAAATCTTCTACGTCACTTTCATTTAATTGTTTTTTATATGTAAGAAACGAATTTAATATTGAGTTGATTGCCCCGATGGAATTATTAATTTCGTGTGACATCATACGGATAATTTTATCATATGATTTCTTTTCCGCACGTAAAATCTCTTCGGTTAATTCTTCGATAATTATAAAGTGATGCTTGCTTCCGCGATCCATAAAGTGCGCTTTATGTGCTTTTATGACATTTATACCCGAGAGTTTAATAGTTTTAGATTCTCCATCTTTCAAATTCGCCAGTTCATTAAAAATACCGCTTTCAATATTGCTGAATCTTTTACCGATAACATTTTCCCTTTTCTGACCAAGCAGTTTTTCCGCTGCGTAATTCAATTCAGTTATGTTGCTGTCAAAATCCAATATTATAATTCCTGAAGGTGATGCTTTTATCAGTTTATCAAGAAACAAATTTTGCTCCTGGTGAAGTATCCTTTCATGCCGGAGCTGATCGATCATACGGTTATAAACATCAATAAGCTGATCCATATCTTTCTGATCAACTTTGTTAAGCTTTATGCTGAAATCCTGATCTTTAATCGTTTCAATTCCGCTCGAAATCAGTTTTACCGGTTTTATCAAAGAGCGGTATAATAGAATTGAAAAGATTATGGAAAGAACTACAAGAAACTCAACCGCTAAAAATACATATGGATTTGTATTAAGGAAAGGGATTGATAATACAAGAAGTGCGGCTATTATTAGAAAGACGAAAATAATGTACTTTGTACTTATCTTCATTCTTTTATCCCGTATTTCTCCATGCGCCTGTAAAGTGAGAAACGACTGAGCCCTAGTGACCTTGCGGCTTTATTAATATTCTTATCATGAAAACTAAGCGCTTTGTTAATCATTGATACTTCTATTTCTTCCAACGACATTGTTCCGACCGCAGGTAAATTCACATCAGATTTAGCGCTGTGAACATGCTGCATCTGTTCGGCAAAATCATCAATATCAAGAATATTTTTCCCGGTAATTAAAACCGTCCGCTCAACCAGATTTTTTAATTCACGAATGTTTCCTTTCCACGGCTGCCCAGCCAGCCATTTGTAAGCTGAATCAGAAATTCTTAACTCGGGTCTTTCATAAATTATCTTAAGATTATTAAGGAAATAATTCGCAAGAAGGAAGATGTCACCGGCTCTTTCACGGAGGGGAGGAATGCTAATTGTGATTAAATTTATCCTATAGAAAAGGTCTTCTCTAAATTCACCCCTGCTCAGCAAAGATTTCAGATCACGGTTGGTTGCCGCAATTACACGGGTGTCGATTGTTTTCGTATCGTTTGAACCAAGAACTTCAAAACTTCTGTCCTGCAGTACACGCAGCAGCTTAACCTGACTGTTCAAATCGAGATCGCCTATTTCATCAAGAAAGATCGTGCCCTTATCTGCTGCTTCAAATCTGCCGATCCGGTTTTCCTTTGCATCGGTGAAAGCCCCTCTTTTATGCCCGAACATTTCACTTTCAAAAAGAGTTGAAGAAATTCCTCCGAGATTAACTTTAATAAACGGTTGATCTTTTCTCGAACTGTTTTGATGAATTGCTTCGGCAATTAATTCCTTGCCGGTTCCGCTTTCACCAATTATCAGTACCGATGCATTTGTATCACAAATATGACCCACGGTTTCGAGTATCTTAACTATTTTAAGATCTTCACCCATGATGTTTTCAAAATTAAACTTTTGGTTCAGCTTATCCCGGGTAGGACTTGCATTCATTTGTTTATCATCTTTGCTTGCAAGCCGCAGCGCCGTATAAATGGATTGCAGCAAGTGTTCGTTATTCCACGGCTTATTTATGAAATCCGCTGCTCCCCTTTTCATTCCTTCAACTGCAAGCTGAATTGAACCCCATGCTGTTATTAGAATCACAGGAACATCAGGCATCTTACCTTTAATTTCTGAGAGAAGCATCAATCCTTCTTCTCCTGTTGTATTCAGCGAGAAGTTCATATCAAGAAGTATCAATTCAATCGTATTATCATCACTTAACAATTTTTTTGCTTCAGTAGGATTGGACACAGTTAAAGAGGAATAGCCTGCTTGTTTAAGAAGCAGGCTTAGTGAAGTCTGAACGGCAATATCGTCATCAATTATTAAAAACATTTTCAGAAAGTTTTATGAAATCTAACGAAAACTATTCATTCTGTAAATAAACTTATTCATATTACTCGTCATGCAGAGCCTCAATAGGTTGAATTTTTGATGCAAGAATACTCGGATATAACGAACAGATTGTTATCAGCAAATAGATAAGTGTTGAAGCAGAAAATATCGCCGTCAGAATGATCCCGACCGTTGTATCCATGATACTAAGAATCGGAACCTGCATTGCAAATACAATCCCGATTATAATTGCAAATGTTCCGAGCACAACCGCTTCGCCAATAATCTGCACAGAAATTTTCTTCCCGGTTGCGCCGATGGCACGCCTCAACCCTATTTCAGATTTTCTCCTGTTAACGCTGTACCAAATAACGCCCATCAATCCGAGCGCAACATTTAATATCAAGAAGAATGCGATAGAGGAAGAAACCAGTATTGAGTTTGCTTTCTCGGTTATTTGTGATTCACGCAGCTGCTCAACAGGATCAACCTTTACTTTCCATCCTTTTGTAAGATCAACTATATATTTAACCAATTTTTCTTCGAATGCCACACCAGTGCCGGGTTTAACTCTTAAAAGCATTGTATTGTTATTCCACCCGGCATCAATAGAAGTATCCCTTAAACTAAGTCTCTGTACCAAAAGCGGATATTCCTTTTCGAACTCACCGCGGTACTTGTAATGATCAATCACACCCACGACCATGTAGGTTTCTACAACATCGCCTTTATCATTTTTATCAATAATCTTCTTTCCAACCGCTGAAACATTTTCACCGAAGTATTCATTTCTTAATGCATCATTTATAACAACCGGGTTTAACGCTGCGGCAATATCCTCATCATTGAACCATCTTCCTTCAACAACTTTTTGTCCGAGCACCTTTGTGAAATTATCATCAGCCAGGTTAAATACAGTGCTTATTTTTTGCTCCCTTTCATTTGTTAACCCGGTTGACCACATTCCGCTCGAATAAGGACGAGAAAATCTCGAACAAAAAGAATGGTATTCAATTTCACTAAAATTTTTCAGCGATAAATCGAGTTGAATCAATTTTTCTCTCACCAGTTCATCGCTCTCGGTATTCCAGTTCAATTCAACATTCCAAATATTTTTATATTCAAATCCTGTCGGTTCAGTATAGAACGAATAATTGTAATAGAATACTGCCAATACGCCGAAGAGTACAAGGAACGAGAGGAAGACTTCAATCATTAAAAGAGATGTGCTTCTTTTTCTATTCCAAATAAGTTTAAATAAATGTTTAATCATTTTGAACCTCCTCTCAATGCTTCAACGGGATGAAGTTTTGACATACGGAAAGCCGGATACACACCAGAAACAAATCCTAACACAACACATGTGATAAATCCGAATATAAATACGGTAAAATTAAGAGAAAGATGAGCGTGCATAATTATCCCGCTGTTATTGATTATGGATAAAGTGATTCCGGCGGCAATCAAACTTATTACACCTCCGATGAACGTCAGTATTATATTTTCAGTTATGAATTGCCCCACCAATATTTTCTGTGTTGCACCAAATGCTTTGCGAACACCGATTTCGGAGTTGCGTTCTATCATTCGGCTGAGGTTAATGTTTACCAGGTTTATTGAGGGCAGCAGCATAAAGAGCAGCATCACACCGGCGATTACCAAATAAAACAATTGGTAATTGGAAATGCCAGCAGTTTCAACAACCTGCTCCTGGTCTGTAGTCTTCGAATCGAAGTTTTCCTGCGGTTCTATTAATAATTCCGCAATCATTTCCTCGTTTGATTTCAATACGCATTTCAAAGTTGTAAGCCGCACCATATTCTCAGGAAGATCTGCTACGGAAGCTCTCAAATGTTTATGCCATTCATTACGGATTTCATTAAAATCATCCGGACTGTATGCAAGTACGGAAAGCCGAAAGCTCCCCATGAATTCGTTATCGATATCATCCTTTGATGTTGTAGCCGGCACCCAAATATCCGAAAATATAAGGCTGCTTATTTTTGAAACATTTTCAACTACACCGATCACCCTGTAGTCGGTACCGTCAACTTCGATAAATTTTCCTATTACATCGGTTTGGTAAAAGTATTTTCTTGCTGCATACTCTGTGATAACCGCAACGTGCTGGGCTTCATTGTAATCCTTTTTACCGAATGGTTTCCCCTTTATAAAATTGAACTTGTAAATCTGCCAGAATGTATCATCTGTAAACTTATAAGTAAAATTCAGCTTGTTTCCTTCCATATAGGTAAAATAAGTATTGGATCCTGAATGAATTGAAACAAGTTCAGGCGTTTTCAACGTTTTAGCATATCTGTTCAAGAGCATGAAACCCGGGGAACTCATCCAGACTGAGTTTCTTGCTGAATCTGTAGCCATGAAACGGTCTGCAACTAATATTCTCGATTGATTTATTTGAGGTCTCCCCGGATCCACTGCGTGATCGAGTATAGAAGTTGCTACGAGCAGTACGAAAATCGTAAAGCTGATACCGAATAAGCTGACGAATGTAAAAAATTTTCTGCGAAGAAGAACCTTCCACGCTATTTTGATATAATTCTCAAGCATACTTCCCCCTTTAGTTAACCTGACAACCGTCAAAAAAGCGAATTATTCTTTCGGATTTATCTGCCATTCTTTCGTCATGTGTTACCATAATAATTGTTGTACTTTCATTTTTATTCAAATCAATAAGAATATCCAATATTTCATTTCCCATTGTACTGTCGAGATTACCTGTCGGCTCATCTGCCAAAATAATTTCCGGGTTGCCGATTATTGCACGTGCAATCGCAACACGCTGAGACTGTCCGCCCGAGAGCTGACTCGGGAAATGTTCCTTACGTGCACTCAATCCTACTCTATCCAGCGCTTTGTGTGCAAGTTGTTTGCGTTCTTTTGACGGCATGTTTCTATAGAGCAAAGGAATCTGCACATTATCCAGCACACTCAGGTCCCTGATAAGATGATAACTCTGGAATACGAAACCGATCATCCGGTTACGCATTTTTGCTATTTCCTTATCACGATATGCTTTGATTATGTTGCCCTCAACCGAGACAACACCTTTTGTTGGTTCATCGAGAAGACCCATAATATTTAAGAGCGTACTTTTGCCGCTTCCCGAAGGACCCATCACCGAGACAAATTCACCTTTGCCGACATTTATGGAAACATTCTGAAGCGCAAGAGTTTCCACGGTTTTCGTCCGGTAAACTTTATCGATATTTTCCAACTTTATCATTTTACACCTGTGTTTATTGTTAATTAATTTCTATTTCCGGCATATGATAATATTCTTCCATATTACTGATTATTACCCTGTCTCCTTCCTTTATTCCTTTTTTAATTTCAACATAATCGAAATTAGAACCGCCGAATACAACATCAGTTCTGTATGCTTTATCTCCTTTAACAACAAAAATATACTGATCCGATGATGCCGTAAAGAACGGTCCGTTTTTTACTCTCACAACATTTTCCGATTTACTGAGTATTACAAATACTTCTACGCGCATGTTCGGTTTGAGCAGAGGGTTTGATTTATCATCAAGCGAAATAATAAAATTCACAACACCACCGCTTATTGATGGACTAACACTTTTGATCATTCCCGAAAAATCTTTGCCGCCAATCCTCACTCTAACTTTTTCACCGGCAAACAAACGGTTTGCGTGCATATCCGAGATTGTTGCTTCCACTTTGTATGAATTCAAATCGGCTACCTTAGCCAAAATTTCTCCCTTATTAACATTTGTCCCGATATCTTTTTTGATCCAAGTTATCACCCCGTCTTTTCCCGGTCTTACATATGAATCGTTTAGTTTGTTTTTTAATTCATTCCTGCTGCGCGCTAATATTTGCAGTTCCAGTTCGAGTTTTTGAAGATCGGCATTCAGTGTCTGTTTTTGATTCTCGATTTGAGTCTCAAGCAAAGTCAGTTCCCTTTTTTCAATCTGAAGATTCAAATCAGCCTGCTCTACATTTATAGTTGTAGATGCGCCTATTTCCATCAATTTCTTTTCCCTTTCCAGGCTCGATGTAAGCGATTTAACGCGCAGTTTTTTAACATCCAGTTGGGCGCTTAAATCATCAATTGACCTCGCTACAGCAAGCTTCTGCTTCTTTATCTGGATTTTCTTCAATTCATTTTCATCAACTATTTTATTGTATTCGTTTTCAACCGTCTGCCTGTCAAGTTCCATCAATGACTTTCCGGCTTCAACAAATTCTCCCGACTGGAAACTGACTGCTAATATCTTCGATTGGATAGGGCTGATGATATTCTGTTCAGATTCAGGTAGAATTAATCCGGAAGCATTTAAGGTAGATTCAACATCTCCAATTTCAGCAACTGCGGTCCGTATTCTATTTGAATTGAGAGTCGGAGTGATTAAGCTTTTGAATGCCCAGAATATAAGTACAATAACCAAAATTACTGAAGAGATTACAATAATTTTTTTCCATTTCAACTTTTTTACATAATCAGGTGTAAGCTCTCGGTCCATTATTTTCCGTTTTATGTAATAAGAGACAATAAAAGTGCCAGTATAAAAGTTTAGTTTATATGGTGTTTTTATGATTTTTTAATAATTGATGTGTGTGATTTCGCACATGTAGTGCGGATTAGCTCTGGGGGGTAGCTATTAGGCTATTAGGTTATTAAGTTATTAGGTTATTAAGTTATTGGGTTATTAAGTTATTAACCACCTGCGCATAAAGCTTCGGTGGTTTTGGTTATTAGGTTGTTGATCCGTTGGTGATTCAGTTATTAATTTGATTTTGATTCTCATATTGCATCCCGCTGGGTTTCTGAAACACTTATGGAGTTCTTTTTTTTATAAATGCTGAATTGTCGTGCGCTACCATTGTTTTTGTTGGATTTGTCATTCCAGATTGGCAATAGATTTTGATTAACAAAACCGGAATCTCATCAACATTCCACCCATCCAAGCATTCATCCATTCATTCATCCAAGCAATCATCCAAGCAATCATCCATCCATGCATGCATCCGTTTATCCATCCCTAATTCCATTTTACATCATTATCAGCTGAATCTTATTCCATCCATTGGAAGATTTTAGTAAATATTGTTATGTTACTATTGTAATTAAATGAACCGGGGAACAGATTTTTGATAATTCTTCATTTCGAATAAATAGAGCGGGACAATGGAAGACACACTTTATTATCTCTTAATCGTAATCGGTATTTTAATTGTTGTTGAGCTGCTTGAACTGCCGGATTGGATCAACAGGAAACTCCGAGGTGAAAAGAGCAGGAAAGAGCTGGAAGAAAAGTTAAATGAGCTGGAGACAAGATTAGACAAACTGGAAAATAAGTCGGAAAAATGATTACCGGTAATCAGCCGCATAATTTTTATATATAACTTTTTTGAGGAGCAACGATGAACCAGATACTTTTGTACATCGGCTCGACGCTAACATTTACCTGGGGCGTATCACACTTATTTCCCACGAAGTCAGTAGTTAAAGACTTCGAAGACATTTCAGCAGATAACAAAAACATAATCACAATGGAGTGGATTGTTGAAGGCGCTGCCTTAATTTTTACAGGTTTGTTATGCGGAGGAACGGCATATATAGATAGTAACAGCGGCGTTTCCAATTTTGTGTTTATTCTTTCAACAGTTTTCCTTTTTGTAATGGCAATTATTTCTTTACTTACCGGTTTCAAGGTGAATTTTCTTCCATTCAAACTTTGCCCGGTTATTTTTTCATTGTCCGGGATACTTATTTTGCTGGGTATGGTGCTATAAATTGCCACAGTTAAGTTATTCGATTGTTAATTCGTTGGCGATTCATTTATTGATTTAATTGTGGTTTGTACATTGGATCCCCCCGGGATTCCGCTCAATGCTGTCAACTTAAGAATTGAACTGAGCAGCTCGACTATGGTCGAAGTCTACAACAATATCATACTAATAAAAACCTTATTCGGTGATGAAACTTTTGGTTATTTAACAGAACTTCTTCTCGACATACAATCCCGGAGGGATTGAACTTGAATAGATAATGTATATAAATTAATTTTAACAACCCCAGCGGGGTTGAACATATCTTTTCATATTCAACCACTCCGTGGTTGATGTTTCCCTTTTCAATTTAGGCTATTCACATTGAACCCATACCGGGGTTCAAATACGTTTTAACCCAGCCTCTCTTTGCCTTTGCTCTCTGCCCTCTGCGCTATGCTCTCTGCCTTTCACCCTTCTTCTTAAAAAATATATTGTTTCGTAACAGACCGCAGATAGAAATTCAATGAGCGAAAGGTTTATCGTATTTACGACTAATTTCACTAAGTTGACAGCATTGGATTCCGCTGCATTGCTGGTTGTTTTGTTATTCAACAGGAGTTTGTTTTTGTCGTATTCAAGCAAATGATTTTGTTGGGACCAAAAAATTTTTGATTAAGTAAAATTCAACCTCTTTAATAAGTACAAGGTTACTTCGACACTAATTTCGGGGGCGGGATTATCATCAGAACAGATTTAGTAACACGCATGCATATCGGAGCAGTAATGAAACTACTAATAGCAAAAATATCATTTATCTTATTCATCTTTATTTTCAATGGCTGCTATACACAGGTTATCAAGTCTAACAAATCAAGTGGCGCACAGTTAACAATCCCGGGAAATTATATTTCCCCATCAAAAATTAACTTTGAAGATCATGACTCATTTACATTCCTTTTCCAGGAATGGAAACATTCAAGTGAAGAAGAAAGGGATTCGGTAATAATTTATAGACCCGGCGCATCAATAAATTTTCCGCCGACGAAATTTCGCGGAACAATTGTATTTTACCAGGATGGCAGGTTTAAATACTCAGCTGTAAATCCATCCGATGCTCCTTTCTATAAATTCGGAATTTGGGCATTAAATAAAAACGACAAAAATATAATTCTTTTGATTTATTCCAATGAAAAGAAAAGCAGGATAAAACTTATTGAGTTAACCCAACTTGGCCATTAGCAGCAAAAAACCAGTGAAAATCGAGGAAGGTGGCTGCCAAACAATGCGATTATGCTCCAAAAACGTTGTTGGTGATGCTGTTCCGTGATTGTAGTGAGGTACGGTACTTGTTTCTCCC
>JAIOZI010000007.1 GCA_021740785.1 Melioribacteraceae bacterium | reverse complement strand
CCTGTGGCAGAACCTGCGACCTCCTCAACCAAGTCGGGACGCGCTGACCGTCCATTTTCATAATTTCAATTCTTCTTTTGTCGGGGCGGCAGGATTCTCCTACAAGGATGCCTGTGGCAGAACCTGCGACCTCCTCAACCAAGTCGGGACGCGCTGACCGTCCATTTTCATAATTTCAATTCTTCTTTCGTCGGGGCGGCAGGATTCGAACCTGCGACCTCCTGCTCCCAAAGCAGGCGCGCTAACCGGACTACGCTACGCCCCGTTCAGTTATCTAAACGGTAAAATTCAAAGGTGTCAAAGAAATTTAGTTTAGAATTACTAAATTATTATTTTTGTTCGATAAAGTCAATTTATCTTATTTGTTTTTATTATATCTCAAATTTTATTGATATCTTTAAAATTGCTTTATTAATTTGAATTATATGTCATTTCCATTTTTTATATCGAATAGATTTGCTAAATCAAAAAAAGGCTCGAAATTTATTTCTTTGATTTCCGTCATTTCTATTATCGGCATAGCACTTGGAGTTGCAGTATTAATCATCGCGCTTACCGTCCTCAACGGTTTCGAAGAATCCGTAAAGCAAAAAATCATAAAATTCAATTCGCATATAAAAATAACTGCCTTTGGAAATAAGAATCTCGAAGATTATCAAACAGGAATAAATAGAATCAATAATATTCTTGCGAATGAAATTGAATCCGTATCCCCTTTTATTCAAAAGTACGCAATTATAAAATCTAAACGATTCTCGGAAGGCATTACCATCACAGGACTAAATCCCGAAATGAATAACAGTAATATTGAAGCATATATTACTGCAGGTGAATTTGAAATAAACCGGAAAACAAAAAATCAATCAATAGTTATCGGCAAAAAACTTGCAGAAAAACTTTTTGTTCAAGTCGGTGACAAGATAACTCTTTTTACTTTGAAAAATGATGAACTTCCATCACCTGAAAATCCGCCCGGGATAGAGAACTTTATTGTAACGGGAATTTACGAAAGCGGTATGGCTGATTATGACGATTTAAATGTTTATATAAACTTTTCAGTTGCCCAAAATCTATTTGACTTAAACGATGCGGTTTCAGGATATAACATAAAATTGAATGATATTACTAAAATTGATCAAGCCGCATTAAAATTGAGTGATAATCTTCGTTACCCGCACTATGTACGAACAGTTTATAATGTTCATCAAAATATTTTCACATGGCTTGATCTTCAAAAAGAGCCGATTCCTATTGTGCTCGGACTAATAATTATTGTTGCTGTGTTTAACATTGTCGGTACTTTATTGATGCTGGTATTGGAGAGAACTCGTGCAATCGGAATATTAAAATCGATGGGGGCTTCTCGGAAACAAATAACAAGAATATTTTTATATCAGGGGATTTATCTTTCTCTTATTGGAATTGCACTTGGAAATACAACTGCTTACTTAATCAGTATTGTTCAGAGAGAATTCAATATTATTTCTTTGCCGAGTTCAATTTATTTCATTTCCGAAGTACCGGTACTTATTAATTCGTTGCACTATTTATTGATATCTGTCGTAACTTTTTTCCTCTGCATCGCTGCCTCGTATATACCAAGTTTGATAGCTGCTAAGATCAATCCAATAAATGCTATAAGGTTCGATTGATATGTTTGAATTTTTTATTGCCAAGAGATATTTACGATCCAAGCACAGAATAAATTTGATTTCCGTTATTTCAATTTTATCTACATTGGGAGTGATGATCGGAGTTGCTGCATTGGTAATTGTCTTATCCGTATTTAACGGTTTCGGATCAATCGTGCAATCAATACTTATTAATTTTGATCCGCATGTAAAAATCACTTTGACGAGTGAAGAAGCTTATAAAAATTTAACTGCTCTAGAAAACAAACTAAATAGTATAGAATATATTTCCTCACACTCCCCTTTCGTTGAAGGCAAAACAATTTTGTGGAATAAAAACATTTACGAAATACTTGATTTGAAAGGAATTGAACACGAAGGGAAAGATGAATCTTGGGGTGTGAACAGTGCAATAATCTCAGGTGAGTTCGATTTGGAAAAATCCGGTTTGGATAAAATGATTGTCGGCTTTCCTATTGCACTAAGACTATCATGCAGAGTAGGTGATACAATCAGTGTAACCTCTTTTAAGAATTTAGAGAAATCAGCACTATTTTTATCAATGCCTGAATCTAAGCGATTTATTGTAAGCGGAATATTTGAAACAAATAATAAAAATTACGATTATAAATTTGTATATACTTCACTGGAAGCTGGACAAGATTTATTCGGTTTGGATGGAAATGTTTCGGGTTATGAAGTCAGACTTTCGGATATCGACTATTCGGAAAAAGTCAAAAAAGAAATTCTAAAAAGCTCCGATGCAAATTTATTCTCGGTTTATACCTGGTATGATTTACATGAAGACCTCTACACCGTTATGTTAATCGAGAGATGGGCGGCTTATATCATTTTGTGTCTGATTATAGCCGTAGCAACTTTTAATATCCTCGGTTCTTTGACTATGTCGGTTATTGAAAAGAAGAAAGATATCGGTGTATTGAAATCAATTGGAGTAAATGATAATTCCATTCTGAAAATATTCATGTTCGAGGGATTACTAATTGGATTAATCGGGACTTTAACCGGGTTGATAATCGGGCTCGCTGTTTGCTATCTTCAGATAAATTTTAATTTTTACCCACTCGATCCAACAAAGTATATAATTGATGCACTTCCGGTTGAAGTAAGATTTTTTGACATAATCGCAATTGCCGGTATGTCGATATTGCTGTCGTTTTTAGCATCTCTCTACCCGGCGAAAAGAGCTGTGAAACAATCGATTATTGAAGCGATAAAATGGGAATAAACAGGAATAATTAAATGATACTAACTGCCAATAACATTTATAAATCCTTTGCGAAGACAAAGGATAGCAAAATTGAAATTTTAAAAAATGTTTCGCTGAATCTTGAGGAGAAAAAGATCACGGTTATTGTAGGAGCTTCCGGTGCAGGTAAAAGTACATTGCTTCATATTCTCAGCGGGCTCGATAAACCGGATGCCGGCAGCGTAAAAATTAATGATAAAGATATATTTTCATTTAATGATAAGCAGCTTTCCAAATTCCGGAATTCTCATTTGGGTTTTGTGTTTCAATTTCATCATCTTTTACCTGAATTTACTGCCGCAGAAAATATTAGTATACCAATTTTAATTCAAGGCAAATCAATGAATGAGGCATCGGAACGTACACATGAACTATTGAAATCAGTCGGAATTGCCGAACGTGCCGATCACAAACCTTCGGAATTAAGCGGAGGGGAACAACAGCGTGTTGCAGTAGCAAGGGCTCTTGCAAATAATCCGGATATCGTCTTTGCAGATGAACCGACAGGCAATTTAGATTCGGCTAACAGTGAAATTTTACATGAACTTTTTATCAAGTTGAAAGAAGAATACAGTCAAACTTTTTTAGTAGTAACGCACAACCCGGAACTTATTAAATTGGGCGATACAATTTTGGAAATGAAAGACGGGGTTTTCATTTAGTAATTGTTTCAATCTCCAAATCACTGCTCAAATAGATACAATTGTTTTTTCATCTATCGTATTTAAATTGCAATCACACCGGTTTCACTTTTAGCAAGCAATCAGCAAATATTATGCTTGCTGTTTCAGATATTCATAAATCAGTCTGACGCCAAAACCGGTTTCGTAAGTATCTGTATAATTATTTAATTTATGATGAATAGCCGGTCCAGCCAAATCAATATGTGCCCAAGGAATATTTTCATCAACAAAATATTCGAGGAACTTTGCCGCTGTTATTGCACCTGCCCATCTGGGTCCTACATTTTTAACATCAGCCAAATCGCTTTTTATTAATTCATGATATTCGTGCCAGAGCGGAAGTCTCCAAACGCGCTCCCATGTTTTGTATCCGGCATTCGAAACCTGGGTGAATAGATTATCATCATGAGTTAAAATTCCGGCAGCATTTTGTCCTAAAGCAACAACGCAAGCTCCGGTCAAAGTAGCAAAATCAATTATCTCATCTGGTTTCATTTTCGAGGCGTATTCTAATGCGTCGGCTAATATCACTCTTCCCTCTGCATCCGTATTGCCTATATCAATTGACTTACCGGAAGATGTTCTTACAATATCTCCCGGTCTATAAGCGTTTCCTGAAATCATATTTTCAACAGCCGGAACAACCCCGACAACTTCAATAGGAAGTTTATTGAGCGCTGCTGCATAGAGAATACCAATCACAGCGCCCGCGCCAGCCATATCGGCTTTCATTTCAATCATACCGTCCGAAGGTTTAATCGAAAGTCCGCCGCTGTCAAATGTTACTCCTTTACCGACCAGAACAATTTTTTTCTTTGTTTTTACTTTTGGTTTGTAATTCATGACAATGAAACGAGGTGGGTTATCACTCGCACCGCCGACTGCCAACACCGCGGTCATATTCATCTTTTTGATTTGCTTCTCATCAAAAATAGTTACTTTCACTCCAGCTTTTGTGAGGTTACTTTTTGTCTGTGCCGCCATTGACTTGGGTGTGAGTGAAATTGCAGGGTCGTTAACTAAATCTTTAGTGAATGTAATCGCTTTAATTAGATTCTCGGTTTCTTGAATAGTCTTCTTTAATTTTGCTGAATTTTTTGTATGAAGGTTGATTTTAAGTTGTTTTGGTTTTTCGGCATCGGACTTAAACTTATTAAAAGCATAATTCCCTAGATAGCATCCTTCAATAACAGATTGATGTAAATAAGATTCATCACTAAAATATTTTTTTAAGCTGTTAAATTCCGGCAATTCGATTTGCAGCGATTTTATGTTCTCTTCTTTGATGCTCTTTATCAATCCGGCAAAATAATTTCTAAAGTAATCGGCGGTAAAATATTTATCAAATTTCACCTTATTGATCATAATTAAATCGGGAGATTGATTATGGTGATATTTCAGCTCACTCCCCTTCTCGCTAAGAAAATTATTTACCAGTCGTTTTGGGAAAGTAAGCTTAAGATCTTTTTCAATCTTGGATATTTCTTTTGATATGGTATCACTATCCAATAAAAACTTAACGTATGCAGAATCGTTTGTAAACGAAATCTTTTCAGTCTTTGCAAATAATTTCAAATTGAATAGCATGTATTTCTCCAAATTTTTGTTAATTCAATTTACCGAATAAAGGATATTGGAAGCTGTCAATTAAGCTACATATTTTTCGGCAGTATCAATTACTTTAATAATGTATTGCTGGTAATCGGCATCATACAAACGTGCGCCGGAAGCATGAAAGTGTCCTCCCCCGCCAAATTCCGAAGCCAATTTACTTGCTGAAATATTCCCGATTGACCTGAAACTCATTTTAAACCCGTTCGGTAATTCATAAAATAGAATTCCAATTTTTACATCTTTCATTGCCAGGCAATATCCCACGAACCCGTCAACATCCGATTCATTTGCCCCGGTTTCTTTTATATCTTTTTGAGTAATCAACATATAACCGATTTTACCTGATCGGCTTAATGTAAGTGTGTTTAACGCACGACCGAGTAATTTTTGTCTGCTTATCGGAGCCTGTTCATAAATTTGATTATAAACTTCCCGCGGTTCCAGGTCATACTTCAGAAGTTCTGCAGCAATTAAATGAGTTTTTGAGTTCGTACGTTCAAACCGGAAAGATCCTGTGTCGGTCATGATAGCCGCATAAATACAAAGAGCTACTTTGTTATCGATTGCAGTCAGTCTGCTGAATTTAATAAAGTCATAGATTATCTCCCCGGTTGAAGTATATTGAATATCATCAATAAGTAAATCGGCGAAATTCTCGGGGTCTTGATGATGATCTATACAGATTTTTATCTTATAATTCGAACGGAATACATTTTCCATTTTAACTACACGGTTAAGCTGATTGAGATCGAGAAAAATATGGACATCCGAATTTACAATTACTTCATCATGTTTATCAGACGAATACTGTTCAATTACATTATCATGATCTAAAAACTCCAGATAGTAAGGTGTCGGACTATGATTAATAATTCTTACGTTTTTACCATTCCTTTCAAGAAGGTAGTACAAAGCCAGTTCTGCTCCAATTGCATCTGCATCCGGGTTAACATGTGTAGTTAGAATAAATGATTTTTTCTCTTGAATGATTTTTTTAAACTGCTCAAATTCCTTCATTACACCCCTATTAAATTAAGGGGGTAAAGATGAAAAAAAAAGATCAAAAATACAATTAAACCCAAAAAAATCATTGGAAATGAATTTTTTGCCGTTGGCCGCTCTTAAAATGTTTTAATAAAACATTTTATGTTGCGGGGTTAACCCCGACAATTTGCAAGAAAAATATTTTACTTAAATAACGAATTCCAAAATTCCTAGATGGCTAAGTATTTGATATTTCTTAACTTACAAATTGTCGGCCCGAAGGGCAGATTTTCCATTAGAAAATCTGGGTTAAAAGAAAAGTATAAAAAAAAGCCGGAGTTAAGTTTCCCCGGCTTTATCAATAAAGAATTTATCGGTATTAATTTACTTCCCAGGTATTTCCGGAATAGAGTAAACTTTTTAGAGTTCCTTCACCTTTTTTTTCGGTAACTCTTTTTATCTGTTCTCGTACGCCTTCATCATAAGTAGGTTTAACAATATTTCTAAAAATACCTACCGGTGTCGGCAAGCCTGGTATTTCATTCATATGAGCCAATATAAAAGCTCTGATTGCATTCTCATCCTTTTCATGGTGTACCCAAACATCATCAATTGAATGTGTGCCATCGTTTAGATTAACAACTTTCGGTGTGAATCCTTCAAGCACAATGCCTTTATCATTATCTTTACCAAAGGTCATCGGTTTTCCATCTTCCAAATGAAGAACAGTATCAAGTTTTGTTTCTTTATTTGTAAGCGGCTCGTATGCACCGTCGTTAAAAATATTACAGTTTTGAAAAACTTCAATGAAAGCTGTACCTTTATGTTCAGCAGCACGCATGATCATCGTCTGCATGTGTTTGGGATCTCTGTCAATAGTTCTAGCAACAAAAGATGCATTTGCCCCTAAAGCTAAAGAAATTGGATTGAAAGGATAATCAACACTGCCGAAGGGGGTTGATTTTGTAACCTTGCCTTTTTCGGATGTCGGCGAGTATTGTCCTTTTGTTAATCCATAAATTTTATTATTGAACATCAATATTTTCAGATCGATATTCTTTCTGCAAGCATGAATAAAATGATTTCCTCCGATACTCATTAAGTCGCCGTCACCAGTAGCAACCCAAACAGAAAGATCGGGATTTGCTACTTTAACACCCGTTGCTATTGCGGGCGCACGACCGTGAATTCCGTGAAATCCGAATGTACTCATGTAATAAGGAAAACGACTTGAGCAGCCAATGCCGGAAACCCAAACAATATTTTCCTTTTTAATTCCGATATTAGGAAACGAACGCTGAACTTGAGCAAGAACTGAGTAATCACCGCAGCCAGGGCACCAGCGCACATCCTGCCCGGATTGAAAATCCTTCGCAGTATATTTAACTTCCTGTGTATCTATTTTATTATTTTCCATTTCCGCCTCCGAGTAAATCAGCGATTTTTCTTTGTACTTCTATTGATTTGAATGGTAATCCTTTTATCTTCGTTAATGATTCAACCTCAATCAAAAATTCACTACGGATTACTTTTGACAGTTGACCAAGATTTAATTCAGGTATTAATATTTTCTTAAAATTCTTAAATACTTCTGCAGTATTTTTGGGAAATGGTTTAATGTATTTCAGATGTGCATGCGAAACCTTATAACCTTCGGCTCTCGCTCTATCGACTGCCTCTGTAATGGCGCCGTAAGTTCCACCCCAACCAAGAACAAGCAGATCACCTTCTTGATCACCTTTCACTTGAAGATCAGGAATATCCTGCTGAATTTTATTCACTTTTTCTTCACGCAGCCTAACCATAAAATCATGATTATCAGGATCATAACTAACATTACCTGAGATATTAGCTTTTTCTAAACCACCAATCCGGTGTTCCAATCCCTTAGTACCTGGAACAGCCCAAGGTCTGGCTAAATTAGCATCGCGTGAATAAGGTTCGAATCCTTCAACTTCAGTTCTGAAACTAACTTCTATTTTTTCTAAATCTTCAATGTCAGGTAATCGCCAGGGTTCAGATCCGTTTGCAATATATCCATCGGTTAAAAGCAGAACAGGTGTCATATACTTTAATGCAATTCTTGAAGCTTCGATTGCAAGGTAAAAACAATCGCTAGGAGTTGATGCGGCAATCACAGGAACCGGAGCTTCACCGTTTCTTCCGTATAATGCTTGAAGCAAATCAGCCTGTTCGGTTTTTGTTGGTAATCCTGTACTTGGTCCGCCGCGCTGAACATCTACAATAACGAGAGGCAATTCAGTCATTACAGCTAATCCAATCGCTTCTGTTTTCAATGCAAGTCCGGGACCGCTGGTTGTTGTAATTGCTAATGATCCGCTAAATGATGCACCGATAGCTGAAGCTATACCGGCAATTTCATCTTCTGCTTGAAAAGTTTTTACACCAAAATTCTTAAACGAACTTAGAAAATGCAAAATATCAGATGCGGGAGTTATAGGGTAAGAGCCCAGGAATAACTGTAAACCGCTCAGATTTGAAGCTGCAACAAAACCAACAGCTGTTGCTTCATTTCCTGAAATATTTCTGTAAGTGCCTTTCGGTAATTCGGCAGGCTTAACTGTGTATCTTGTTGTGAAAATTTCAGTTTGCTCACCGAAATAATACCCGGCTTTTAATGCTTTCTCGTTACTCTCAATAATCTCCGGACGGTTTTTAAATTTAGATTTCAGCCAGTCCATCGTTGGATCAAGCGGTCTGTTATAAAGCCAATACATCAATCCCAAAGCAAAAAAGTTTTTACACCTTTGAACTTCTTTTAGAGAAAGAGAACACTCTTTTAATGCATTTTCAGTAAGTGTTGTAATTGGAACCTGGAACACTTTATATCCATCAAGAGAACCATCTTCCAACGGATTTTTATCATAATGAGCTTGCTGCAAATTCTTCGAATCAAATGAATCTGTATTTGTAATAATAATTGCATGAGGTTTTATTTCGGCTAAATTTTTCTTTAATGCAGCCGGATTCATTGCAACCAATACATCAGGAGTATCTCCCGGTGTATGAATTGCAGTTGAACTAAAATGTAATTGGAAACCGCTGACACCGTACAATGTACCAGCCGGGGCGCGGATTTCTGCCGGATAATCCGGTAATGTGCTTAGGTCATTACCTACAATAGCCGTTGTATCGCTGAACTGCATCCCGGTTAACTGCATTCCGTCTCCAGAATCACCAGCGAACATAACGGTAACATCTTCTACGGTTTCAACAACTTTCCCGTTTTCTTTTGCCATTTGATGACTAACGCCTTAATTTTGTTTAACACTTATTTAATTAGTTTTCTCTCTTAAACTTATAAAAGTATACCGGGACTCGCAATCCTTTTAGTTCACTGTATTCAGCATCTTTAAAAATTCTTCCGCATTTACGAATCCGGTTATTCTCTCTACTTCAACACCGTCGGTATCAAATATTAATACTGTCGGCATTCCAATAATATTAAATTTTTTTCTTATTCTCTCTGTTTCGTCCGACATTGATTTTGTCATATCAACTTTAAATGCTGCAAATTCAGATGCTTTTTCAATCACAGCTTTATCCGAAAATGTTAATGCATCCAACTCTTTACAGGGTATACACCAATCAGCATAAAAATCAATTAGTATTTTTTGATTGTTATCAAGCGCAGTTTGATATGCCTCTTCGGAATATTTCGACCAGTTAACCGACTGCTTACTGCCCGGAACGAGTGAGTAGGCTGAAATTGCAATAACTATAATAGAGAAAACAATTTTGAAAATTCGGAACCCTTTTATATCATTTGCAACTTTATCGATGAATAATAAATAAAGTGCGATTGCAATTCCATAAACAGGAAGAAGGTATTCGGTAATATCTTTCGGTAATAAGGGACCTAGAAAATATAAAGCCATTCCGATTAAAATAAATCCAAAAATTTTCTTAACAGCCTCCATCCAAAATCCCGCTCTCGGCAGATTTTTAATTTTACCGGAGAAGAGTGCAAGGAACAAATATGGGAAACCCAATCCAACAGCTAGGAAGAAGAACATTAAAAATCCATAAACCGGGTCGCCTTTAGCAGCAACAAAGGTAACAAGACCAATAACAAAAGGACCAATACACGGCGCTGCAACAATGCCCATAGTTAATCCCATGAAGAAAGCTCCGAAAACACCTCCGCGCGCTCCGCCTGCTTTTGCTACCAAAGAATCCGGTAATTTAAACTCATATAGCCCGAACATACTCAGCGACAGAGCCACAAATACAGCGGCAATCCCAATTATTACAATGGGATTCTGCAAGAGGGAACCAAATACAGCTCCGCTCAGTGATGTGATAACACCAACAACCGAATATGTTAAAGCCATGCCCAGTACATAAAACAATCCTAGGACAAACAATTTTCCCGTTCTTCCCTCGGTTTGTCCCCCGAAATAACCAATAGTTATCGGTATCAGAGGATAAACACAAGGTGTTAAGTTTAGAGCCAAGCCGCCGAGAAACACAATAAACAAACTAATTATTAATCCGCTGGATTCAAGAGTGCCTGCTAATGAATCTTCATCATCATCAATTTTTGTTTCCGTGTAAGCGAGATCCATTTCTGAAAATATTTCAGAGTTTAATTCGCTTATCTGTTTGCTAAAATCAACAACACTGATATTTACATCCATTGTGATTGTTTGGGGCGGCATACACGTTACATCATTACAAGCTTGGTAAGTAAAACTAACCGGGATCATGTAATTACCGGGATCGATCTCAGCAGGTGTTTGAACTATTGCGCCAACCAATATCTCTCCCTCAAATACTGAAACCGGCTGATCGGAAAAGCTAAAACTCAATTCCTTCGCTTTTGGAAATTGTATGTGTTTTAGTGTAAATGGACTTTCACCATCAATCGTTAACTCCGACGCAATTAAATATTCTTCATTCGGTTTATCAGAATTGATATGCCATGTTTCTTCAATTACCGCTTTTACGGCAAGCTTCAATTCACTGCCGCGATGAATTTCTTTGAATGATTGATAAATTTTTGCATCAACAAGATCTTGAGCCGGACTAAACTGTGCATATATATTTAAACTGACAAAAATACCCAGCAGCGTAAACAATATTTTGATGTTTCTCATAATAATTCCATAAATAATTTTATAATTCTATCTTCTCCAGCCTTGAACAATCGGGAAGCGTCTTCCGTAGCCAAAAGCTTTTGTTGTTACCCGCAAAGCAGGAGCAGCCTGTTTTCTTTTAAATTCATTTAGATCAACTAATCGTAATACTTTTTTAACAACTTCTTCATCTCCGATAACCGCAGTAATTTCTTCCTCTTCTTTATATTCCTCTAAATACATTTTCAAAATAGAATCCAGTAATTCATATGACGGTAAAGAATCCTGATCTTTTTGATTCGGTCTCAATTCGGCAGATGGTGCTTTCTCAATAATTTCTTTCGGAATAATTTCTTCTCTTCTATTAATGTATTCGGCAATCTTATATACTTCGGTTTTATATACATCGGCAATTATTCCTAATGCGCCGTTCATGTCCCCGTATAATGTTGCATATCCAACAGCGTACTCAGATTTATTTCCGGTTGTACAGAGAAGGCAATTGAATTTATTCGATACCGCCATAAGAATTAATCCACGCGTTCTTGCCTGAATATTTTCTTCTGCAATATTTTCCAGTAGATTTTCAAAGAGCGGTTTGAGCGCTGAATTTATTTCACCAACAACATTCTGAATACTGATTATATGATGATCGATTTTGAGATTCGTTGCTAACTTTTGTGAATCAATAATGCTTCCTTCACTCGAATATTTTGAAGGCATAAGTACAACATGTACATTTTCCGGTCCCAAAGCTCTCACGGAAATGTATGTTACTAAAGCCGAATCAATACCACCACTTAATCCTACAAGTACTTTTTTAAAACCGGTTTTTTCACAGTAATCTTTCAATCCAAAAGTCAGTGCGTTCAATACTTCTTCCTCAAAACTATCTTCTACTTTCAAAACCGGGTCATAGTTTCCATTTGTATCAAAAATAAAATAATCTTCTTCGAAAGATTTACCTAATTGAACAAGCTCGCCATTTTTCAGAAAACACATGCTCGCACCATCAAAGATAAGATCAGTTTGAGCGCCGGAACAACAGACGTAAGCGAGCGGAAGATTATCTTGTTTGGTCAGAACTGAGAGCATTTTCTTTCTCTCTTCGCGTCTGCCGTAAGCATAAGGACTTGCGGAAATGTTCAGCAATAATGTTGCTCCATAATCAACTAATGATTGAACCGGGTCTGTATGATATCTTCTTTTCTTCCAATAATCGGAATCGTTCCAGATATCTTCACAGATTGAAATTCCCAGTTTCTCACCTTTGAATTCATGAAGGCTGACATTTTTTGCCGACTCGAAATAACGGCGTTCATCAAATACATCATAATTCGGCAGAAGAGTTTTATTCTGAACGAACTGAACTTTTCCATCATAACATAACATTGCGGAATTATATACACCTGTACCAACGTTTTCGGATTCTTCTACAATAGTTCCGAAAAGAAGTCCGGTTGATTTTGATTCACAGGCAAGTTCAAAAGAGGCTTTACATATTTGGTCGCGAAATTCTTGTTTCTCAACAAGATCCTGGGGAGGATAACCACAAATTGCCAGTTCCGGAAAGATCGCTAAATCTACTTTATCTTCAACTGCTCTTTTATAATATTCTAGTATTTTCTTTTTGTTGCCTTTTAGATCACCAATGGTTGGATTGATCTGGCAAAGTGCAATTCTCATGTTAAGACATGTAATAGGAGATTATTTTTAATTAAGAAAAATAGATAAGTTATTATGTTATTGCAATGATAATCGACAGACCTATATGATTAATGTGGAGAGTGATTACCGCAAATCAAGAATCATACATTTCACTTTTAACGCCATTAATACCTGAATTAATTACTTCTTCGGTTTATTTGTTATTAATCTAATTCCGTGACGATTAGAAATATAGTACCAAATCCATTCTACCATCACTTTGTAACGTTTTCTGAATGAAATTAAAAATGCTATATGCACCAGTCCCCAAATCAGCCATGCAAAAAATCCGGATAATTTAATTTTACCGATTTGCATTACAGCTTTCGCCCTGCCTATTGTTGCTAAATTTCCTTTATCAAAATATTTGAACGGTTCTCGTTTTTCCTTCGATAATTGGTTAAAGATTATTTTCCCAACGTACCTTCCCTGCTGCATTGCAACCGGGGCAATACCGGGAAGGGATTTTTCATTTTCTATAAACAACGCTGCGTCACCGATTACAAAAATATTTTCATCTCCTTTAATTGAACAATCATTTTCAACTATAACTCTCCCGGCTTTATCGTACTCGGTATTTAGTGATTTCAACATCGGCGAGATAGAATTACCCGCTGCCCAAATTACATTTTCTGTCTTTATTTTTCCTTTATTTGTACTCACTCCGTATTCATCAATCATCGAAACCATTTCACCGGTACGTACATCAACTCCCAAATCTTCAAGCGCTTTCTTTGCTTTATTATTTAGCGGTTCATCGTAAGTCCCTAAAATTTTCTCCATACCTTCAATCAGAATAACATTTGTTTTGGAAGGATCGATATTGCGAAAATCTTTGATCATAGTCTGCTTTGTAATTTCAGCTATTGCTCCTGCCATTTCTACACCTGTGGGTCCGCCGCCTACCACAACAAAAGTCATATATTTATTTCTTTCATCCAAGTCTGATGTACGTTCAGCTTTTTCAAGAGAGATTAAAATTTGCTCTCTAATGGTTAAGGCATCGTTAAGAGTTTTGAGTCCGGGTGCAAATTTTTCCCAATGATCATTTCCGAAATAAGAATGTTTCGAACCGATGGCAACTATCAAATAATCGAACTCGACTTTCTCGCCATCAAGATTCACCGTTCTATTATTTCTATCAATCGACTGCACCTCAGCCATAATCACTTTAATATTCTTCTGTTTTTTAAAGACCGAACGAATAGGCTCGGCAATGTCCGCCGGTGATAATGCAGCCGTGGCAACCTGATAGAGCAATGGCTGAAATAAATGATGATTGTTTTTATCTATCAAAGTTATGTCAAATTCATCGCTGTCCAGTTTTTTCGCTGCATTTATTCCGCCGAATCCTCCACCGATAATCACAATTTTTCTTTTCATAAAAGTACTTTTTTAATTATCAGATAACTTATCTCATTAACAAATTTTTAGCAATGAAAGTTTTGTCGAATCCATAATAAAAATAAAGATATTGAGCTGAACGAAATGTTTCAAAATTTTGGAATTATTTGAGGAAAGACTTTGTTAATCAGATAAACCATCTTAAAAGGAGAAACAAATGAAAAAACTATTAGCCGCATTTATTATTATATCATTTTTCTCAATGGGATTTGTTCTGCAGCCAATCAATTCATCGAACAAAATAGCAGAAAAAAAGGCTGAAATAAATTGCCCGTTTTTAAATGGAAAGACAGCTCCAAGTACCAACACAGGGGAATGTCCGTATACTAAGTGGAATCAAAAGATGATGTCCAACGAGAATATTTGTCCGTATTCGGGAGGTACAAAGATCGAAAAGAAGGGCAAATGTCCGTATTCCGGAAAAAACGGGAATGCAATTGAAATTAACAGTACAAAGTTATTTAAGCTGATTTCAATATGAATTTATAAGAATCAATCGACACCGAAAAGTTTTTTAATTTCTTCATTGTTGATTGATTCTATTTTTTTCTTTTCATCATCATCTTCAGCTTGATTAATCTTAAGAAGCAGCTCTTCGGATTTCATCCTTTCACAACTGTTTACCTTTGCGTATTCCAGCAGATTCAAATCTGATGTAACAATCAATAGTAATTTGGGATTATTTGATTGATCGATTTCACGGCGAATAAAGTCGTCAGCCTGCCGGCTATCCGAATAATAAATTTTCATTTTTGATGAACGAATCGGAAGGTTTACATATCCATCGAAGTGAAGTGATACTTTTACTTTTTTCCTGGCAAAATATCTATCGAGTAAAAATACAAGCTTCTCGCGTGATGATTGTCCGTCACTTTTCTGAAGCATGAATAATTCCGGTATTTTACCGATTAAATTATTTCCGTCAATTATAATTTTTTTCATACTTTATGATAGTAATACCCCGCCAAAAAATAAACACATTCTTAAATGATTTTATGACAAACTCTAATTAGATTTTTTTTGGGGAAGTATGAATCTTAAAATCCCGAGAAAATATCTTTGGTTTTCGTGACTTTAATATCCTGCAATTCCGGAGCTTTAATTTTAATCTCGAATCGGAACCCGCGGTATGTGCCGATAGGATTCCAGGTGAAATTCATTTCCCAGCAGTGGAGATCGCGGTAAACCGTAACCTGCGGGGCAGCAATTTGTTTACGTTCTAAATCGTAATTGCCGCGCATTGTGATCTTCCAATTTTTAGTGAGATTGAAACCAAGATTCAACCCGATATTTGAAGTTCTTGTAACATCGGAAGCATTTCTTTTTGACAATGAATAATTATAATTAAGACTTAGATTCCAGGGTATGGAAAAATCCGGTTCCTCTTCACCGTAAAGTGCAATGTAGTCTTCACCGCGGAAAGCATCATATTCCGGATCGATTTCATCTTCAGTCCCTTTTCTTTTTTCACCGGCTAGTTTATCACCAGAAATATTTGTTGATAAAGAGAAGCTGAAGTTTGTTAATCTGAGAAGCCCTTTACCCACAGAAGAAAGAAATTTGTTGATCTTTTTGTTTTCATCGTAATCGTAAAAGGTGTATGAAGACGAGCCGGAAAAATTCAGTAGCTCGCCTATCTGTGTTCTGTAACTAACTCTTAGATCGGAAAGTTTAAGACTATCCGCTGCAAAATTATAACCGACGCTTCCGTTTAAATTCAGGAGCTGATATTTTTTCGCTTCGGATGTAGTGTCGGTTTGATCTTTTAAAGTCTTCATCTCGAATATATTCCCGAGAGAAAAGTTTAGACTCTGTCTCTCCCCTCTGCCTGCACCGCCGTAAATTTCCCTGCTGAATTTATCATAACGTTTCACCGAGCCGTCATGCGAAATATATGAATCATAATAGCCCCATTTATCCTCGGAGAAATCAGGACTGTAATTATATGAAACCGATGGCTGTAAAGTATGGCGGAATGCCTCAATTCCAAAATTATTCAACTGCGCCATTCCATAAATTTTTGTTGAAGCCGATAAGCTGAAATCAAAAGAACGCACCATGTTTATTTCATACATATCACGGTCAACAACACTATCTGCCGTAACTGATTCACCGTCGGAATTTATATGCTCAACATAATAAACATCTTTTATAATTCTTTTATTGTACCATTTCTCGGAATAACCGATTCTCGGTGATACATTAAAATAACCAAGCTTTGGAGAAGCAGACATTCCGACAGTATGTTGAAATCCGCCGCGAATTTTCAAATCGCCTTCTCTTTTATTTCTATCATTTCTAAATCTACCCGAATAGTTATAACCGATATACTCGTACCAAGCTTGATCTTTTTTTGATACCCCTTTTCTCTTAAATGGATATGAAAGCGTTTTGTTAAACGTAACATCCGGAAGCTTCTCGGTAATATCTCCGCTCGAAAGGTTTTGAGTTCTGGAATAATTGATTGAAATACTATTTCCCGATTCATCCCAGCGCTTGCTGAATGTTGCATTTGATGTTATATTCTTCCGAAGTAAATCATCGTACTGAGTGCTGTTTGTTGAGAGATAACTGGATGATAGAAATCTTAAATTAACATTTAGATTTGTTGTTGGATTAAATTTATGATTGTGGTAGATTTCTAAATTATAGTCCTTTCTATCTGAATAACCCGGATCGCCCTGTTCACCGGATTCAACATTCGAGAGACCGAGATTAATGTTGCCGTTGTAAATATATCTTTGAACATAGCGGAATCTTCCGCGGCTGCCGAATCCACCTTTTGAATAATAATCACCGTTCAATGCTAAATCCATGTAATCACTTATTGCCCAGAAATATCCGAAATTTCTAAAGTACTGACCGCGGGAAGCATCCTCTCCGTAACTTGGAACAATTAATCCCGACCTTCTTCCTTTCTCAATTGGAAATACTCCGAACGGGAGAGGGAGTGGCAGCGGAACACCGCCGATATGAAGAAATATCCATTTTGCAATAATTTTATCCTGATGTATAACCTTCATCTGTGCAGCGCTGAAATGTGAATGCGGAGGTGATTCTGAACATGTTGTATAAATTCCATCGTCAATGAATAAAATATCTTTTGAGACTTTTTTAACTGACTTTCCTTCATACCTGGAATCTTCTTCTGCATTTTTTGCGGCGGAGATGAAACCGCGTTTGTTCTTAAAATTATACTCAAGACTGAATCCTTCAAAAACTTCACCGGCTTCAGACATAACGGGAGTTTGTAAATATGTATTTCCCGTGGTATCCGAAGTATCGGCTACACCGATAGCATCAAGACTATTTGTTTCAAAATCGACAGCAATTTGGGCAGCTGTAAGTTCGGTATCTTTATATTTGAGTTCACCCGAATCATACACGTACATTTTTTTATTTAATATGTCGAACGTGAGTGAATCCGAAGCGCTTGCATATACAACGGCATCAATTTCATCTCCGGATTTTGTTTCGGTTGAATCAAGAGCTATAGTTGAATCGGGAAATGCAGCTGAATCGGTTAAGGTTGTATCCGGTGAAATTATATCAAGGGAATCCGGAGCAAAAATTTGCAGAGTATCATTCTGCTGTGCACTAACAACAGATCCAAAAATAAAAATCAGAAAAAATAAAAAAGTGTATTTCATCAATTAGCGCTACTCTGATATTCTCTTCGAAAACATTACCGAATTTTTATGACCTATAAAATACTAAAGCTGATGCTCCTTTAATTCCCGCTTCGTTTTTTAACTTTGCTTCTTTTACTTTGATTCTTTCTTTGAAAGATTTCATAACTCTGGATTGAATACTTGCTTTGAGCGGAACGAACAGCATATCACCAAATCCTGCCACTCCTCCGCCGATTATAACGTTACTGATATCAAGCAGATTAATAACAGAACTCAATCCATATCCTAGATTTTCACCAATACCGGAAATAATAGAAAGCGAGAATTCATCATTTTCCAGGGCTGCTTCATGAATTAATTTAGGAGAGAGTTCTTTGTTTTCCGAATTAACATATTTATACAAAATTGATTCCGGATTTCTACGTAATGAACGCCTCACATCTCTAATCAAATAATTGTTTCCGACATAAGCTTCAATACATCCCCGCGATCCGCAATTACATTTTTTACCGCTATGATTTATTGTAACATGACCAATTTCGCCGGCTCCGCCCGTATCTCCACGGTATAATTTTTTATCAATAATTATTCCACCGCCAACACCCGTACCGAGAGTAACCATAATAAAGCTGTTGAGTTTTTTCCCGGCACCAAAAATCATTTCCCCTATTGCAGCCGCGTTTGCATCATTCTCAACGAAAGTCGGGATATTAAATTCCTTTTTAATAATCTTACCCAAGGGAATACTTTCCCATCCCGGAAAATTTGGGGGATTTTGCACAGTGCCTTTTTTAATTAATATTGTTCCGGGGGAACCAATGCCGATACCGGCAACATTTAATGTTTTCTCTGAATAAAGAAGGCTTGCAACACCTTTCTTAATTTGACTTATTACAGCATCCGGACCTTTGCTTGCCCTGGCATCCAGAGTTTCTTTTTTTATAATTTTACCTTTATCCGTTACCAGTCCAAACTTTATGTTTGTTCCACCGAGATCGACACCAATTGCAAATTTTTGTTTCTTCGGCATAAATCCCTCTACTTAAATTCTGAATCAATAATTACAATTTGTTCAGGATATTTCATATCCCCTATGGGTGTATCGAGAACCGGGTCGGCGATAATCTTAACAGAGCTTGTTGAAGAATTTTGACCACCCAGTTTCAGAATCATATCCATTATATCATTGAAACCTTTATCTTCGAAAAATTTAAAGAGATCCAAATTCATTTGAAGTGCAATACTTGTTTCTTCCCCAACTCCGGGAACAGTGATAGGTTCTGTAATATTACCGGAAATCGTTTCTTTATCATTTAAAGATAAAGTCCAAGGGAATGATTTTATTTTGATATCGGTCGCCGGGAATCCGCCTGTGCCGTCATTCGGATTTTTAGCTAAAACATTCACGTTAAAACTAACCGGTAATTTTCCGGCGGCAACATCCACTGTAAGTTTCAGAAGATCAGCAGGAGAAAAATCACTAAGCGAATTTTTATCATTTACTTTTATTCCGCTCACTGCAAAATCATTTACATTTGCGAGTTTGAATTTTATTCTAGTCATATTTACGACTGTTTCGTATGTACTGCATCCTTGAAAAATGAGCAGCACAATAATCAATAGTGAAAAATATTTTGTTCTCAATTTACTTTTTGCTCTCCTATTTTATTTATAATTATCTCGGCAACCCGCAGCGCTTTCAACCCGTCTTCTCCTGAAACAACCGGTCTGGTCTTATCAACAACGGCATTTACAAACAATTTTAATTCGTGCTGTAATGCATTAACTTCTTTCTGATCAGGTTGTTCATAAACTACCAATTTTTTCTTCTCACCTATTCCCATTTCTCCGAAAGAAATTGATTTCAGGGGATCATAATTATCAGGTGCAACCAGTCTATATACTTCGGAAGTACCGGTAATAAAATCGAGTGAAATGTAAGTATCTCTTTGAAACATTCTCATCTTCCGCATTTTTTTCTGCGAAATTCTACTCGCGGTAACATTTGCAACTGCACCGTTTTCAAATTCAATTCTTGCATTTGCAATATCAATTGTCTCCGAAACAACAGGAACACCGCTTGCCGAAATTGTTTTTACATCACTTTTAATAAGACTGAGAATAATATCAATATCGTGAATCATTAAGTCAAGTACAACGGCAACATCTGTTCCGCGCGGATTAAATTGTGCCAACCGGTCTGTTTGAATAAACTTCGGATTGAGATTGTACTTTTCTAATGACAGCAGCGCAGGGTTAAATCTCTCAATATGACCGACTTGTAAAGTGAGCTTATTTTCATCGGCAATTTTTACTAATTCTACAGCTTCCCATATTTCTGCAGTTATTGGCTTCTCAATAAAAACATGCACACCGCTTTCTAAAAATTTCTTGGCAATTTCATAATGTGTGCTTGTTGTTGTAACGATCGACACAGCATCGCATTCATTTATTACATCGTCAAGATTATTAAAAGTATTTACGTTGAATTCACCGGCTGTTTCATTTTTCTTTTTTTCATCAATATCGTAAATGCCGGCTAATTCGCATTCATCAATTGTCTTTAACAATTTTGTATGAATTTTTCCTAGATGACCGGTACCGACAACACCAATTTTTAATTTGTTCATAATCCCCTGCTTGTAATTTTTGTATATCCAATTATTTTATCATATCCACCGTTTTCAGTCGATTCATAATATAAAAAAATGTAATAATCATTTTCAGTTTCCCAAAAATTTCCTTCGAGCCAGAGCCAATCTTCGTCAACTATAACTCCATCATAATATTCCGCAGCAACGTAAGCATAATCATATATTCCCCTTTTCAACAGCACGTTACTCCTATAAATACCATCATCATTTTTCATCTCAAATTCAGGCAGAACTTTCCAATCATTAAACGAACCTGTCAAAAATATTCTTCTATCTTCTTCCGGAGGTCTTAATGAAAACTGCACGTTCAGATAATTTGCATAATCATTTTTGTATTTTAACAGCTTACTTGAACCGCCGAGATCATCGTACCCCAGTTTATAGAATCGAGAAGTTTCCAGTTCGTCAAGCTGTGCGTTTACATTAGGACCGTAGAACCTGTTAATGTCCATCAGATCAGTTGTACGGTATTCATTACCGGGAAGTAAATCGCGGGCAAAAAATTTGAATTGGTCGGATCCGTTCCACTCATAAAATCGAACATCGCCATACTTCTCCCTATTGATTATTATGGGGGAAGATAATTTTCTATTCTCAACAACTTCAACATTCTTCACATAATTCGGGAAGAGACCGGGAGGCAGATTAAATTCAACGCTCAAGTTGAATGATCTATTTGCTGAATTGGGAATATCGAGAATTTCATTTATGCGAAATCTACTTAAAGCAGCATCGAGAGGAACACTTTGCCTTACAACAAAAAATTTACCAGTAGCATAAACAATGGAAGTGTCGCTGTTATCCGTTATATAAAATTTCCATTTACCTGAAAATGGGAAGTTTACATTTTCGTTTGGATAGGAACCTTTAAAATGATACTTGGCTTTTACAACGGAAGTAGGAAGTGTTTCAAGCCACAAACTATTATCCGTGTTATAACCGGGATTTTCCAGGAAGTAATTTGAATATGGTTTCCAATCCTGATCACAAAATCTGAATACGATAGAAAGATTCGGCATAGATGAAGACGCAACGTCAAATTGAATTGTGATATTATTTTGCCTGCCACCCCGTTGTTCGATTAGTGGGAATCCGATTTGATCTCCGCCGCTGTAAATTTGCAACGATTTTATTTCTATACTTTGTGCAAATAATAAAGTCGGTAGAATTAGAAATATCAACAATATGCTGAAGTTTTTGATCAAAATATTTCAACACATTTAATAGATGTAAAAGGGACGTAAACGAGCATTAATTGTTTTTCCCTAACAGCTTCAAGCAATAACCCGTCATCGAAAACATTATCTAGTTTGCCGGTCTTAAAAACAATTTCATAAAACGGCTGATCATTATTCTTTTGCGTGTTATAAACAATCCCATAATTTTCTACCATGGTAATATTAATCGTCCTGCCAACGTATTTATTCCAATCCATTTGCATTTTGAACCTCATTTCATAAATAAAAATGAACAAATTAATAACGAAATATTAAACAAAAAAATTACTTAAAAAATGGGATTTTTCACAGTTCTTTATTGAACCATTGTAGGGTTTAAAAGAAAAGGTGCACGAATTAATAGTCCATGCACCTTTATGGGAGAAGCTGATAAAAACTAGATTGAACGAACTGTAATGTCGCCGCCTGAAGTTTTACAATTGAGCGCCTGACCGCCTCCGTTTATTTCGCCTTCAAACTTGTGCGATTTTATTGTATTGGCTCTAGTGTTCGGGACATTACATTCAACATCACCGCCGCTTGTTGATAAATAAACATCAGCGCTGAAATCAGTGCCGACAAATACATCAATATCACCACCGGATGTATAAAGTTTAACTCCCTTATTCACTCCGTCATATTTCAATCGAATATCTCCACCCGAAGTTTTTGCTTCCATACTTCCTTCCGACCCGGTGATTTCAATATCTCCGCCTGATGTTTTTGCTTCAATATCTCCGCTGCTATTATTTACCGTAATATCTCCGCCTGATGTTCCCAATTCTATAATTCCTTGAGCGCCGCCTAAATAGATGTCTCCCCCCGAGGTTTTTGCCAATACTTTACCTCTTAGATCACCTATTTTAATATCTCCTCCCGAAGTTTTTATATCGGTGTTAAATTCTTCGGGAACCATGATTTCGTATTTCACATTTATGGAATTGAACCAGCTTTTCCAAAAACCGCCTTCCTTATCACCGCGTACCCTTACTCCCCCGCTAACTCTTTCAATTGAAAATTCCATATTATCTTCGGCTTTACTGTTACCATAAATTTTTACATTTACTTCCGAACCCGACCAGGTTTTTATATAGACATCTCCTACATCAGTTTCCAAATAGAGAGTTTCACCGCTGCTTACACTAATGGTTTTCTCCATTATTAAATCAGTACCGGCAAATATACTTGTGGAACTTAATAATCCTAAAAACACAATTATTAGAATTACCGTTAATCTTACAGTAAAATTCTTTTCAGTCACGGAATCCATTTTTCCTCCCATTTTTCCTTTTAGACGCAATTATTTTTATAAAAGTTACATCGGTTTAGACTAACCAATTATGAAAAGGTTGTAAATTTCCCGCAAATAATTATCGGATAGAAGCTTCAGGAAAATTCAGAATATAATTTCTACGTTGATGGGATACTATCAGTATTAAATTTGATTCCCGCATATCTTGCTTTTAAGATTTTGATCGTCAGTCGTCAGACCACGATCGTCAGATTGCGATCGTCTGATTGCGATCGTCAGATTGCGACGGATTCTGTCGAACGGATTCTGTCGAACGGATTCTGTCGACTACCGAGTAATAAGAACTGCTGAACAACTCATGAATTGTTTTGAAACTGACTGCCAGACTGTTAATTGCATTTCTAAACAAAACATCTTTGCTCTCGAATTGATAAAAACCAATTTTTTAGAAGCCTCAAATAGTTTCGTGAAAAAATCCTTGAGAATTGTATATTTGATACAAAATTATTATTCAATTCTATGAAATATTTAATTGTTGCAATTGGTGCGGGAATTGGAGGCGGACTTCGTTTTTATATTTCTGCGCTCACTTATAAATTTATATCTACGCTTTTTCCATACGGAACTTTAGCGGTTAATGTTATAGGAAGTATAATTCTGGGTATTTTAATTTTTGGTTTTGATGAAAAAGAACTTATTTCCCAAAACATGAAATTATTTCTCGCTGTTGGATTTTGCGGTGGATTTACAACGTTCTCTACTTTTTCACTTGAGACTTTTAATTTAGTTAGGGAATCGCAATTTTTCCTGGCAGGTGCAAATGTATTTTTAAATTTTCTGCTTACTTTGCTGGGTGTTTACATCGGATATTTAATCACGAGGTAAAAAATGAAAATTGAAGGTGAAGCAAAACTGCTGAGAATATTTGTCGGAGAAACGGATAAACTCGGGAATAACAATGTTTATGAATTAATTGTGAATGAAGCAAGAAAGAATGAATTAGCCGGCGCGACTGTTTACAAAGGGATAATGGGTTACGGCGGAAATTCAATAATTCACAGGGCGAAATTTTTGGCTGTATCGGAAGATCTGCCGTTAGTTATTGAAATTGTTGATGAAGTTGATAAAATAGAAAAGTTCATTCCTATTGTTGAAGAAATTTTTGAAAAAGCAAAATCGGGTGGATTAATTACTCTCGAAAAAGCTGATATTATTAAGTACACTTATACGGAAAATAAATAGTTGATTTTATGTCCAGAACCTACATTGTTTTTGTACTTCTTCTGTCTTTAATTTCATCATCAATATTCGCGCAGAATAAGTACAATTTGCCTCAATTCTTTAATGAAAGCGTCGACCTCGTTAAACAGCCTTTTAATTGGGATGGAACAGATTTTTTAACATTCGGCGGTATCGCGCTTGGAACATTTGGATTAATGCAATTCGATGAATCAGTTCGCAATGAAATGTTGAAGGATCAATCTCATTTTTATAGCTTTCCTACAGAAGCCGCTCGTATTTGGGGAGAGGCAATCCCTACAGTATTGCTTGGAGCCGGTTTTTTAATTCACGGATATTCATCCGATAATCTCTCAAACAAACAACTTGGATATGAAATTTTTCAGAGCGCTTTTTATACTCTCTCCACAACAGCTGCGCTCAAAACATCATTCGGCAGAGCAAGACCTTACACTGATCACGATGCATTTTATTACGAACCATTTGCATTTGAATCCCGAGATTACTTCTCTCTACCTTCCGGTCATACAAGTTTAGCTTTTTCATTATCAACAATACTATCTGAGAATTCAACTAATAATTGGATTAAGGTATTATCTTACATACCGGCATTTGCGACTGCGTTCTCGAGAGTTTACCAAAACAAACACTGGTCATCCGATGTATTCCTCGGAGCTGCTGTGGGTTATTTTATTGCTAAGTTTTTGCACAACCTTCATGAACAAAATGAAAAATATAATCCTCCGGTTTCTCCGACACAAAATATTTCGTTCAGTATCCCGCTTTGATTTTTCCCAAATTTATTAGTTAATTATTTTTGATCAGCACTTTTGAATTAATCAGCATTTAATTGCAGCCGGCTTATTAAAAGTCAATTTCAATTTCATATTAAGTCGAGCGTATTGGATTATCTGATTTTTGAAATTGGATTTGTGCTTGTTGACTTATCCGTACGTAAAGTTTCGAACCAGTTTATCGTGTATTGAATTGCAGGCAGCACTGAAGTAGAATGTGTACCTCCGTCAATTGTTACCAACTGAATTTGTGCCCCACCGTTTGCTTCCAATTCGGTCTTAGCATTTACGGCATTTTCGTACGGAACGAAATCATCGGCATTACCATGAATAAGTGTTATCGGAGCACTGGGCGACCAATCGAGAAGACTATTTTCAACGAACGCATTAATAACCGGATTCTCATTTCCCTCAACAAAATCATTAATAAAATCTTCCTTAAAAAGATCACTTATTTTATTTGGGAGTTGTGAATCAATCTCCCATGTTGGAAGTGAACCATCAAAAAGAATTGGGACAGTTTCATGATATGGCGATTTAAATATTTCATCCATCATATCCCAAGCATAAATCTCATTGTAAGCGTAAACAATGTACGATAAAAACGACGGTCTGTCGTAAGTATCATTTGATATCACATTACGGGCAGTTAATAATAAATCATGCGCACCTGCCATCGGCGCCGAAGCTGTAACGGTAAATTCCCCGGAATGGTTGGTCTCAATTTCTTTATGTGCTGCCATCGTCACATAACCACCTTGTGAATAACCAGCCAAGAACAACTGATCATTCAAATTTATTCCGTTAGATGCGCAGTATTCACGTGCAGCTCTCAGCAAATCAATAACAGTTGCTGCAGAAGTTTCTTCGTGATGGTAAGGATGAATTGTGTTGGATTCACCGAAACCTAAATAATCTGGAGCAACGGCGACATAACCGATCGATCCGGCAATCAAAGCCTCAAATCCATATCTAATATTTTGTGATCCGACGTTCTCCCGCTTTGATTGTGTACCATGCTGCAAACTGATTAACGAATGCACATCACCATTTTGCGGAATAACCAGCAGCCCGGAAGCATTAACCAAATCACCATTCCAATCAATTGTACGATACAAAACAGAAATTATTCTCACATCATTTTTAACATCAATTTCAAATCCGCCGCCGGATAATTGATTGAACAGCAGCTCAATTGCATCGGTATTCATTGAGCTTTCTCTCAATACTTCAACAAGTTCTCCCCTATTTGGTATAAGAAGTGGACTAGTCCCGTCTTCTTCACAAGACCAAATAATTAATGCGGAAATAATTACTAATAATATTTTCTTCATAATAGCTGTCATCGTTTTTATTCAAAACTAAATTTTGAAAAATAAAGTTCAGATGCAAAATAAGGTTTAGTTGAAAAATAATTTACTTGAATCTTGGTTGGATTGATAAAAAGTGCGGTTAATAATTTCCACTCACTAATTCGATAATTTTAAAGAAGTATTGTTCTTCAAAAGAAATTAATATTGAAAAAAAACACTCATTATAAAATCTTTAAAAACTAAATCGTAATCGGCTATTTATATTTTCCGGCGCAGACAATATACAATTTACCATCGCTTCCCTCGGTCAGCTTATAATAAGTTGTTTTATAATATAATCCACCTTCGCCCGGTTTAGTATAAATATAATCTTCCCAGCCGGAACCATTTTCAAGTGCGCCGGATAAAATTTCATCACGGAACGGCTTGCCTGATACATCGGTTTTACCTTTAAAATTATTTCCGACCAACATTATATTCGAAGCATGAGCTACAATTGTTAAAGATGTATCATAAGCAAACGAGTACAAAGCGGGATAAACTTCATCGCGATACGGATGTTCGTAATTATTCATCTTCGTGAAAGTGCCGGGAGCATCGGCAATGATATCGTTTGAAGTCCGGTTAACCAAATTAATTACCTGCTCATTTGTGATTCCATCGTCACTATAATTAATGATGTTATAATTTGATATGATTTTTTCGTACTTACTGCTGCCGTCAATTGTTTTATCATTCTTTAACTCATCAAGGGCATTCTGAAAATGATTGATGATATCATCGGAGGTAGTAATATTAAACGCATAGTATAGTTCGTTAACTTTCATTACATAAGAAATTTCAAAATCGGATTCAACTAATCCCAATCCGCCTATAATTAAATTATGCGAGATCTCCGAATATGCGATGCAATCAACCGTCCCGTTTTGAAGCTGAGTATAAAGTTGGTTAACGGTTTTTACTTGATTTAAATCCCCAATGTTGATTCCGTAATCAAGCAGCAATTGGATATTTCCGTAATCCTCAATTACACCTATTTTATAGTTGTGAAGATCATCGGATGTGTTTATTACAACACCGGAACTAGAGAGTGAAATTATGACTTCTTTTTGAGGTGCAATTGGTCCAACCCATTTAAAAAGATTTTCCCTCTCGGTATTCCGAAGCATAGAAAAAAGCATCGTGTTTTCTGTTGTAAGAGTTAAATTATAAGCGGTACTCCATAAATCCAGATCAACATTTTGTCTATTTAGATTCACATTCATTGTGCTGAAAAGTTCATCTAAAATATCAACGGATAAACCGAAGATACTTCCGTGTTCTTCATAATTGAACGGCGGATAGTTTTCAGTATAATAAGTAATGCTTTGGATGCTGTTGGCTAATTCATCATTTCCGGAGATTGTCGGATCGTTATCGTTACATGAAATTAAAGATAGTAAAAGGGAACAATAGAGAGTGATTGTAAACAGTGCTTTAATTTTTCTCATGGCTGTACCTTTTTTTGAGTTCAATAATTGATTAATCTAAAAATAATATTTTTCATTTCTCCATCTATTATTTTCCTAACCGGATTGATAATTTATAGACCAGAGTTCAATATTATAATTTCCTTTGAATACAAACCGGATGTTTAATAAAAATAGTTTTAGAAAGTAAAACCAATACCCAAAAGAAAATATGATGTATTTTTTGTAAAATCTAAACCTTCAACAAAGCTTCTGAAATGATCAACATGTGTATCCAAATATTCATATCTATATTCTAATGATAAGAAAATACTATTAATATTGTATTGTGTACCGAGCTGCAAAGTAAATCCTTTGCCAAGCATTTTTGAAGATCCTCCTCTGCCATAACTGGGTAAAAAATTCACATCACTTACATCTGCCGATTGAACCGATAAGGACAATGAGGCATAAGGATTAAGCGTCTGCCAAATACCTGCATCCGTATAACTAAAACCGGCGCCGATTGAAAAAGTGTAATAATTTTGATCTGATATTGGTTGATCGATTTCGCTGCCGCCAAGGATTACTTTTTGCTCCGGAAAGAGCGATCTTGAATAGATAAAATCGAATAGGAAATAAAATTTTTCTTTGAAATAATATCTTGAGTTTATTCCCAAACTCCAATCTTGAATGATATCAATACCTTCAACATCAAGGTTGGTATAATCGCCCCAAAAAGACGGATGCGGTCCGTTCGCATTTGTAATGCACGCCGAGTACACATATCCCGCAGACACACCTATCTGTACTTTCTTTTCGCTTGTTGTGTCTTTAATACCTTCATTTTGATTAAAGCCGAATATGGAAACCTGACTAATCATCAAAAAACTCAGTAGTAGTAAAGTTGTTTTCATTTTGCCTTATTTATTATTGAACAGATATACTTTTGTTAGAATACCTTAATAATCACTTACTAAATATAACAAGATTATTAGATGCAAAGGTGTCTATCCAGGTTGTCGAGTAACGTATCCCGATAGAAACACCTAATGTTAAGAGTAAATTTTAATGAGAGGGCATTGTACTTCCAGCTATTTGGCTTTCAGATTTGGTTTTTTGTAAGCTCACCTTAATCTCGCCAGAGTCCGGCGGAGTTCGTAGAATCTCGTAGAGTCCGAAAGACGCTTCGGAGTCTTTCGACCGTTAGATTCTATCCGACAGACCTCGTCGGTCTGTCGAGACCGACGGGCGGAATCTAACGATCTGCCGACCTTCATTTTATTACGGTTGGTAAATCTTCATAAGAGAGGACAGATTTGTGTAATCTGAAATTCCTATCTTCTTTGACAGAACTCATTCCCCTCTCGGAAAAGAGAGGGGAAAAGTTGGGGTGAGTTATGAAATGCATTTTAGCACTCTATCATTTCGGTTTTGCAATTGGTTTTAATTGGCAATACCGGGATCTCAATAAAAGCTATGAATGCTTGAGTGGTTGTTCAGTTATGTAGCGCCGATCGCCTGATCGGCTCTAAAAATTCTTTCATTCAAATTAATATAAGCGATTCAGCGAATCGCTCTACAATTGTAGAGTAGGACAAGGGCGCAACGTTGTACAGACATTGTGAGCCCCAACTATTTCTCTCCTTTCGGACGAGTGTTTCGCTCAAGCGTGTCATCAACATGTTTCCCTTGACCCCTCGTCAAACCGTACGTGAGGTTTTCCCTCATACGGCTTTCCTGAATGATAAATACGCTTCGGCTACAACGGGAGAACTTTATAGTCGCAGTACAGTTCCAATCTTCCATATACGTCATCCGAACTCATTTTATACCAGCCGTACCCACTTCTACCTTTGTGTCTTTGTATCAGTCGGCGGACTCGTTTATTCGTATGGTTGCGTATCTCTCGAAGCGCTTGATTACTGTGTCCAAGCCGATAATAGCATGTCCAACCTTTCAGAAATCTATTTAGATTTTCTATCTGGTCTTTCACTTTCAACGGTATGCTGTGATTAATAAGCTTCCTTATTTTCTCTTTGCACCGCTTCTGACTTCTCGGACTAGGCGTGACAAGTATCAGTCGTTCTCCATTCTTCCAACTCGTAACTCTATGAAATTGAAATCCTAAGAATTCTACCTTCTTTTCTTTCCTGAGATTCAGTCTTCGTGTTTTCTCTTTATTCACACTTAATCCCAGGCGTTCCGTGTAGTGTCCCAGTAGGTCTATCCCTTTCTCAAGTTTCTGTTGGGCAAGGATTATCATATCATCCGCATAGCGGACTATATGAATTGACCCTTCCTTGATTGTTCCCAGTTTGCTTCGTTCAAACGCTCTGTCTATCGGATTCAAATATATGTTTGCCAGCAGTGGACTTATTACTCCACCCTGTGGAGTGCCTCGTTTACTTTGACGGTGTTGGTCTTCTTCTACGTATCCACAATTTAACCACTGTTTGATAACGTGAAGCATCTTTCCATCCGATACTCTTTGCGCCAGTAACTTCATCAGCTTCCAGTGCTCTACCGTATCGAAGTACTTTTCCAGATCGACATCATAAATTTCTTCACATCCCCAGTTCAAGTATTTGTATATTTCCCGTACCGCTCCGTGCGCACTTTTCTTCGGTCTGAATCCATAACTTGCTTCTGTAAAATCAGCCTCAAATATTGGTTCAAGTATCATCAGAAATGCCGTCTGTACTATGCGGTCTCTGACGGTGGGAATACCCAATGGTCGTTTCTTTCCGTTTGCTTTCGGGATATATACTCGTTTTACCGGCTTTGGCGTGTACCGTCCTTCCTTTAGTTCCTTCTGAAGTACTGCTAAGTATTCGGCTTTGCCTTGACTTTCTACATCATCTATGGCTTCTCCGTCAACTCCGCTTGTTCCACCATTGGCTTTTACCCTGCGATAGGCTTCTTCCAATATATCCTTACGATATGTTTTATCATACAGACTGTAGAACCTGTACTTCGGTTCTGCTTTCGCCTTTTCGTACAGCTTCCTCTGAAACTCCTGAATTTTCTCTATGTTTGTTAGCCTTTCTTGCAATACATATTCCTTTGTTTCTTTGGTCACTTTTCTTTCAGCAGAGACCCTTCCCTACGATAACGTTTTGTTGCATTATCATTCTGCCTGTCAGCTCCACTGGCTTCGGTACTACGATCTCATCCGCCACCCTGCCTGCTTTCATCCTCTTTCTTTTCTTATAAGGATTACCTCTTCCTACTTTTCATAGGGCTGGCGAGGGCTTCCCAAGTTCCTGAACATTCTTTCTGTCCGTGTCGTCACTAATACCCCGGAGATGTTATAAATCCCACTCTACTTTTATCAGATTTATAATGCTGACTTCGCCTATGAAATAAAGGCTCGTCCATCTCAGTTTGTCTTTACGAGGCTACCTGTGCGTTCACTTTCGTTACAACCCGGTCTTTTGCGTCGCACCCTTTATGGTTACTTTGTCAAGCCGCTTAGATTAGCACCGTTTCCAGTACTAACCCGGCTTCCCGCTACATGGGGTTAGAGTTTTCCCATGATGGGACTTGGCTTTGGTCGCAACTCCTTGCCTCACCCAATTAGTAATGTCCAAGCTTCGCTTGGCACTCATTTCATAAACACAAATTTCTTGCTGGCTGAAAATTCGCCCACTCTAATTCTGTATATGTAAACACCGCTTGCTATTCCTACATTTACATCATTAGAGTTAAATGCAACTTCGTACAGCCCTGCAGACTGGTATTCATTAACGAGTGTAATTATCTCATTGCCAAGAATATCATAAACTTTTAATTTCACTTTTCTTGCATCAGGTATTTGATAAGTAATTATAGTTGACGGATTAAACGGGTTCGGATAATTTTGGTATAACTTAAAACTAACCGGCAATTTATCATCATCATTAATTTGAATAGAAGTTACAACATCGCCTGCCCGCCAATTAACTGATTCGCTGCCGTATTTAGTCAGATCAATTCTAATTAAACCTTTACCGCCTCCGTCCGCTTCTTCAGGCCAGGGCGATTTATCATCATACTTTACTTTATCAATTTCTTCATAGGGAATAATCAATTCGCCGTTTACAGTAAATGGTTCTGCGGGACGCGAGAGCGTAATCGTTTCACCTGCATTATCGAGACTGCCCGAAAAGTTAAACACAAGAGTATCTTCATCAATATTATATCTATCCCTAAACTGATTTACCGTTATCGTGTTCTCAACCAAATAAATACTTGCATTTGCTCCCAGTACAGTTGTCGGTGGAAATTCAAAACTGATTCCGTCAACTTTCCAGGTATTTGCCGTGTTTGCTAAGTCATATAACGGTATAATTTCGGAGGTTATGTTTTTTATAGTCAGCACTTCATAATTAAGAGAATCGGGATTATAATTTATCCGGCTGATAACCAACGGTCCAACACGCGGGTCTGAATTCTCTTCACCGAGCGTAACTTGAGTTTGAGCGACAAAATGATCTTCACCTTCGGAATTAATATAACGACCTATACTCACACCGTTTGATATTTCACCAAATCTCCTTCCGTGTGCAAAACCCGTGAGAGCACCGTCTTCATTAGCCGAATAGATATAAATGAAATCGCCGTGAGCGCTTAATGAGAATTCCGAGCCGAATTCATTTTCATCGTATTGGAGAGAATCGGCAATATAATGTCCTTCATAAAAAACGATGTATCCTTCCGGCTGAATTGCTGAACCGGGCGGAATCTTCCATTTCGTCGGATTGGCAATATCATCCGTCAAATACCAGTTGCTTATATCGACAGTTATCAAATTCGGATTATATATCTCCACCGCATCTACCTGCGGATAATCAGTATGAGTGAGAACCTCGTTAATAATTACCGGGGAAATGTTACTCTCCAAATCATCCTCGCCGGGTGAACCATGAATTTGAGTTGATGCCCGCCAATACGAAGGCTGACTAGGATCTCCGGTTGGATTCGGATTAACCGAAACGATTGAATTCCCCAGCCCGTCTGCCGATTGCGGCCAGTCTTCACTATCATTGTATTCAAAGCTAAGAATCGTTTCGGATGCTGAATTGACGAGAGTAATTAATTCCCCGCCGTTGCTAAGCTGACCCTCATATTCACCGTCAGGCATGAATCCATAACGATTCTGAAACTCAACTGCATTCGAAGAGAGAACAATAAATTCATTAGGTTCTATTGAAGCGCCGGTTGAGAAAGTAAAAGTTATTCCATCGATGAAGGAACAGCCGGTTAAATTTATTTGCGAACTCCCGGTATTCTTTAATTCGATGAATTCATATTCAGTCCCTTCTACACTAGTACTTTCCAGCGGATTGTAATGAACTTCAGTAACTTTAATCGAAGTGAAATCTTCGTTAACCGTAAAAATGGATTTGTTTAGAGCGCTCCATCTTTCATTATTTATTGATCTTGTTCTGATCTCTGTTGTAGTGTTAAGAATAACCGGGGATGTATATTCAATGGCTGTCGGCGAGATTCCTACCGGTGAGCCAGTGCTTGCAATTAATTCGGCGCGCATTAAAAAATCGGAACTAGTGTTTGAAACATTCAACGAGTGAATCGCTAATAAATTAGTACCGGGCTGCAAATGATCGATATGATCCGAGATATTAAAAGATTCGACAAAGTCTCCTTCGTGATTACCTGAAGCATTTGAATTCCATGATAAAGTTGAGGGAGCAAGCACCTCCGCAACACGGCTGTTATTAATATAGGCTGCGAATCCGTCGTCATACTGCAAATTAATTTTCAGCGAAACTAATGAATCAATTATATCCGATGAGATTTCAAAAGGAATTCGAATATAACACGAAGTATTTGCTGATGGATTTGAACCGTCATTATACATATAGCCGGCAACATTTAGGGAAATGAACTCATCATATCCAGTCCCCTGCTCGTAACCGATCCCACCGGGTAAACCGGAAGTGGACAGCCAGCCGGTTTCATTGTAACCGATTTCCGATCTCCAGCTATTCCCAATATCAAACTCCGGCACAAAAACCTTTTTTGTATCGGAAAAGTCAATTAAAGTAAAACTTTCACCGCCCGGCATTGGGTATTTGTGAGGATCGGTACCGTCAACTGTATAATAAATTGTACCTTCGGCAGTTAATTCCAATTCGCTTCCGGGAGGAACAATACCGGCTTCTAAATTAAACTGCGGTGGATTAAAATCCGGGTACCAGCCTTTTGATTTAAGTTGTTCCAGCACAAGGTTTGTTCGGTTTGGCAGATAAGAGTAAACAAGAAAATTTACTTCAGGCTGCCAATCATCTAATTTAGTTTTTGGCGATGAACTTTTTGAATCTCCCCACCTCGCAGATTCAGCAATTATAGCTGTTTCAATTTCCTCTTTTCTACTGAGAAGCCGGTCAATCGATGAATTTGGCGTAAGAACTCCGCTGTTATAGAAATGCTCGTAAACCATATCCGTAAAGCGGACAATGTATTCATCATTTTCAACAAGTTTTTGATGAAGCCACTGCGGGTTGAAATGAACAAATTGTTCACCTGCCGGATAAGGTCCGGTTCTGTCGATTCCCTGCGGTTGATTGAAAAGTGAATGCTCCGCATCGTGACGGAAAAATTTGAATCCATCCTGATCAACACGGTTATAAATTCCGTAGAAATTATTTGGAGAAGTATTTCCACTGAAACTGGAAATCGGTCCGTCGAAATCGCCAACGTAAAAAGTACATAACATATAATCGATTAAGTTATCAACATCTAGCAGAATATCGTAATCGGGATTTCTGCTGCCGTCCGGATTAAGTCCCTGCATTTTTAAAAAATTTTCATCATCATCAAAACCTTCATTGCATGCTTGCCAAAGATTGTTATATGCGGAAAGGTTTCCGTCGGTTGCTTCAATTTCATAAAGATTAAAATCTTCTCCCACATCAACTTTAACGACATCGTAATCTTCTCTCTCTCCTCCAAGATATTCTTCTGCGTAAGAAGCTTCCGATCGCTCTTGAGTTTGAAACAGTCCCCAATAAACTCCATTGATGTATAAATGATAGTAACGGCTGCGCGTGTAAGGTTTAACCATTTCGCGTTGTGTGTCCCGCGAGAAAACATCCCGCAGCATTGTGTTGCGTGAATCTCCGTAAAATGCCCACGAATAATTTTGACTTGTGCGTAAATCAATTTTATCGAATTCATCCGTCCCTTCATTTCCGAATAACGGAAAATTTAATTTAGTTGGACCGTAATCAGAGCTGAAGAATACCCGGAATGCATGTTTGGGATTGTCAAAATGCCGGCTCCAGCCGCCGCGTATTCTAATACCGCAATTGATTTGAAAACCGTCACTCCCATCAGGATTAATCAATTCAAGCGAAGCGAGACGTTCCCATTCATCCCCGTGATTGAACGGATTTACATAGATTCCCGTATTAACATCAAATAAATTTTTCAAATCTGTTACAAGCGATAATGTCGGAACGGAGAGAAACGAATCTTCGAATTGACTGCTGTAAGCCGGATCATTATACACATCGGGATCTAAACCGTAATTGATGAACTGTCTCGAATAATCGGAGTAGTTCGTGTTCCACCAGCCGCTTCCGGGTTTCACATCGTCAGGAGAAGTTTCACGAATTTTATTTATGAAAAAATATGAATGTGTTATCACTTCACTGATTTGTTCGCCTGAATTGAAAACACATGCTCTGACTATCACGCCCGGTGCAAGGTACCGGTTTGCCGTGTTCAGCGGATTGATATAAATTTGAACCGGAGAAGGATTAATTATTCTGCTCAATGAAGTTGAAGGATCAGATCCGTCTAATGTATAATAGATATCGCTGCCGCCGACATTTGATGAAATAGTCAACGAGAAGTTCTCATCATAAAATCCCCGCTCAACCGAAAAGAAAGGTTCTGATTCTATTGTCTGTGAAATTGAATTGAGAGTAAGAATAAAGTAAAATAATATCGAAGAAAATATTTTGATTGAGTTTGTCATTTGTCCGCAATGTTAAGTTATTAAATGAATTAGTCTGAGTGTAATTTATCTATAATTTTGGACTTATGTTTTGATATTCGACAGCAAGGAACTATTAAAAACTACCCGCTCGAAAAGTATTGCATTTTTATTCATGACTAATTATTTTAATATAAAAATGGGGAATCAACAATCGAGGGACAGTCCAATGAAATCATTTAAATATTTCTTAATACTTATCCTTGCATCAACAATAATAACTGCACAAACCGATGAATTCAGCATTGAAAATTATACGGAGTTTCTAAATTCACATCAGGACTTAACATACGATCAATTCTTGGAAATGCATAACGCCGGACTTTTCAATGAGCACATTAACACACCGGTAAACAGCGCGCTTTATTACGACTCAATTAAAACAAAATATCAACTTACGGCATATGAAGAAAGCTTGATTGACGAACATGGATTCATGGTTTCCGAAAGATTGCAAGCTCCAAGTTTCGGCGGATTATTACTTGATATCTGGCACAAAGATCTGCCGGTATTCGTATCTACCGATGCGCTATTGTTTACCTTTCATACATCTTTTGATAAAATTTTGAAGCATACCGAATTACAATACTTTATTCCCAGGATGCAGGAATTGCTGAACCAAATGCATGCAGCAATGCCTCAGTTAGAAGAGAATTACAGCGATCAGCCTGAGATGCAGCAATATTTAAAGGATGTCGATTTGTATATTTCCGTAGCCAGGGAATTATTTTCACACACAGCCAATCCGTATTACGACGAAAATGCATCAGCAATTTGGCAATTTATTAATTGGATTGAATCGACAAATCCTACACCGCGAACAATTAACTTTTTCTCCTCAATTCCCCGAGATGTTGATTTCAGCCAGTTTAAACCTCGAGGTCATTATACGGATGAAGATCATCCTGAATTGGCAGAATATTTTAGAGCTTTAATGTGGCTGGGAAGAATGGAATTGTACCTGCTGCCTCCACAGGCTCTTAATCCTCCAACGGATGAAGATGTTAAAAGGCAGACTATTATTTCTTTCTTAGTAAAAGAAATGATTGAGCTATGCGGCAGCCATGATCTTTTTAACCAATTGGAATCTACATACAATTTTATAACCGGTGAACAGGACAATGTTACACTTAATAAATTATATGAACTTTCGGATGAATTGAGCATTACTCAATCTTCGGATTTATTGGATGACGCACAATTCGCTGAATTCCAGGATACACTCAGCACAAAGTCATATGCATTCCAGCGCATCATGTCACAAATTCTTTACACTGATCCGATGTCGCCTGATAATATTGTTCCGGCTTCATCTTTCTTGTTGTTCGGTCAAAGGTTTATTGTTGACTCATACGTAACGGGAAATGTCGTATATGATAAAATTGAGTTCAACGGGACAAATATAACACGAATGCTTCCAAACACACTCGATATTTTATTTTCACTCGGGAATGATGCAGCCGCTCAATTGCTGCAGGATGAGTTGGAACAATATCATTATTCAAGCAATCTTGCCGCCTTAAGATATCTTATTGATGCATACAATGAGGATGACTGGAGCAGTTCCTTATACAATTCATGGTTGAATGCGATCCGGCAGTTGAATCCTTCAACAGATAGAACAACGCTTCCACAGTTTATGCAGACCGCAGCATGGTGGCAGGAAAAAATGAACACGCAGCTTGCCTCATGGAGCGAATTAAGACATGACTATTTGCTTTACGGTAAACAATCTTATACGGGCGGAATAATCTGCTCCTTCCCTTTCAGTTTTGTTGAACCTGTACCGGAATTTTATGAAGCAATGAAAACGTTGGCTGCAAATTGCAATACGGTATTCAGTAATATTGATTATGAGTCCCCGGAATGGGGTGAATTTTTCTCCGAGTATTTTTTGAGAATTCAAGGGACTTATGATACTCTAGAAACAATTGCACAAAAAGAATTGGTCGGAATAACTTTTACCGAAAATGAAGAAGAATTTTTAAGTAAAATGATTTTTATTGATGCTACCTGCGGCGCTGAATATAGCGGTTGGTATCCAAAATTATTCTTTGATTATATGGATTACGAAAACGGATTTTTTAAACAGGATTACATCACCGCTGATTACCACACTGCACCAACTGATGAGAACGGCATGACTGTCGGATGGGTGAATCATGCCGGTACCGGTCCGGTTGATATGGCAGTGATAATTGCAGAAAATCAAAATGGTGATGAAACTGCATTTATCGGTCCCGTCTTAAGTTATTACGAATTGACAACAACAAATTTCCTCAGACTCAATGATGATGAATGGGCTGAAACATATTTGCAGACTGCAAACCGCCCCGATTGGGTGAACATTTATCTTGCAAACGAATCGGGTGAAAGCCGCGGTGACGGACGAGTTCTCCTGACATCAGTTGAGGAGACACCCGGTGAATCTATTCCGGTTCAATATTTAACCGCGCAGAATTATCCGAATCCATTTAATGCTTCAACAATAATCAATTTTCACATACCGCCTAATTTATCTGGTGAACGTACATCGTTAAAAATCTATGACATAAACGGCGAAGAAATAAAAGTCCTTCTCGATAGAAATTTACCGGCTGGAAATTATCTTACAAATTGGGATGGAACCAATTTAACCGGCAGACCGGTATCGAGCGGTGTTTACTTTTACAGGATTAACTGCGGCAAAACGATGTTCAGCGGTAAAATGATTTTGATGAAATAGTAACAAGTGACCATAGGATGGTCTAAGGTACTACAATTAAAAAAGTTAAGAAAGAGCAAGAGTTAAAATATTAATCAAAATTGAAGCATCAAACAGAGTTACTTCTACAAGAAAATAATTTTCGTTATTTGAGAAGGGAATTTATTATTTGATAAATATATAGGATGCACCTAATGAGTTAACAATTTGTACTAACCTCACGTGTAATACATGTTTCGGGGTAATACAAAATTGAATAATGCTATAACATAGGAGATCATATATGAATATTCAATTACGCCAAAGAATTTTACTTATGGTAAGACTACTGAGTTTATTTATTTTTATATTCAGTCTGGGCGCGACATACGCCAAAGTGATTAAAATTCCCCTTGATTATGCAACTATTCAAGAAGGTATTGATAATGCCGATGAGGGAGATACAGTATTAGTAAGTTCAGGTATTTATTTTGAACAACTCAAGCTTAGAGGAAATAATATTATTCTTAAAGGCGAATTGGGCGCAGAAAGTACAATTATTGAAGGATCATTTTTACCCGAACAGGATTCTCTTTCTTTATTGTATATTTTTAACGGAGAGAATGAACAAACCGTTATTGAGGGATTTACTTTTAGGTATGGACAAGGCACCTACATTAATCAGTATAGAAAAAGGCAAGGTGGCGCTATTTATTGTTCTGAAAGTTCCTTTACGCTCAAAGGGTCTATTTTTATAGAAAACTCAGGGTATGAGGGTGGAGCTATATATTATGGTGATTCAGAAAGCAGTATTGACGACTGCGAATTCAGAGCAAATACTGCCGGTTTTGGCGGTGGGGCTATTTATTCAATATTTTCTAACATATCAATCACCAATTCTCTATTTGTTGAGAATACTGCCGAAAGTTTTGGCGGATGTTATATGGGTAAATTTAGTGAGCTAAATTGTGTGAAAACAATAATGTACAAAGGAACTGCATTGAACGGTGGGGCAATTCATTCCGATCATGTTAACTTGAATTTTTGCACTATTGTAAATAATGTTGCTGAATTGGGAGCCGGAGGGGGAATTCTTTGTGAAGAAGGGATTATTCAAAACTCAATTTTGTACTTCAATAATTCCACATCCAACAACAATCAAATTTATCCGGCAAATTCCCCGCTTATTGTTGAATATTGCGATATAAAAAACGGATGGTCCGGTACTGGAAATATTGAGACTGATCCGTTGTTTGTGAATTTAATTAATGAAGACTTTTTATTAAATTACAATTCTCCGTGTATTGATGCCGGGGATCCAAATAGTTTGTTAGATCCCGACGGCACCAGAGCTGATATTGGAGCTGTCTTCTTTAACCAACTACCGAACAGCGCTGTATTTCCTATAGTATTAGAATTTCCGAATGTTAATATTGGTTCAAGCGAGGTAAAAGTTTTCACCATATCAAATATCTATGACTCAACCCTTACAATTTCCAATTTTGAGTTAAACAGCGAAGTATTCTTCACTGGAAATATTACTCCTTTTTCCATCCCTGTTGAGGAATCAATCAACATTGATGTAACCTTTACTCCTATGGGAGTACAAGAATACAATGATTCATTGGTTATTAATTCAAACTATAATTTGGGTAATGTATTGCTAAAAGGTAATGGGATAGTCGAATACAGCGGGACAGTCAGCGGTATATGGGAAAAATCCTATAATCCCATCATAGTTATTGATGACATTATTGTTCCATCTAATGATACCCTGGTTATTGAACATGGTGTGATTGTCAAAGTAATGAAAGGTAAAAAAATCACAATTAACGGATTGCTCCTCGCGAAAGGAAATGTTGAGGATTCGATCTATTTCACAAATTTTGAACCGACCGATAATTGGTGGGGAATGCAATTCATAAATTCCCCAAATGGATCTTCTTTAAAGTATTGTGTTATTGAGGGAGCAAATTCTGATGATAATATTGCCGGCAATAACAATCCAGAAGAAAGCGGGGGTGGAATCTACTGCATCAATTCTAATTTGGCAATTATTAATTCAAAAATCACGAATAACAGAGCAGCTCCAATATGGAGTTTTGGAGATGGTTTTGGCGGCGGCATTTACTCAAATGATTCTTACATAATGATCGATTCTTGTGAGATATCTAATAATCTCATGAGCCATAGTGGTGGAGGTATTTACTCGATCAATTCAGATCTTTTTATAAGAAATTCTACTATTTATAATAACCACCATGAGGAATTTGCAATATACGGTAATAGTGCCGGGGCTGGAGTTTATGTTGAGGGTGGTCAAGTACAAATTGTGAATAATTTGATTTCTTCTAATTACAATCATGGTTATCTGAATCCCGGCGGTGGTATCACAATTACAAATTGTGAATATTTTTTTGTTGAGAATAATAATATCAAAGATAACAGTGCTGATATTGGCGGTGGTATATTTATTAGTTCTTCTTCTGGAAATATTAATTACAATGAAATTTCTCACAATACTGCATATGACGGTGGCGGTTTATATATTGAAGAATCTGTTGTTAACGTACAGAAGAATATTATCCATAACAATACAGTCTACGAAGAAGGCGGTGGAGTATATATTTATTCAGATGATGTTAACTTAATAAATAATACTATTTCTTATAACGTCGCAGATTGCAACGACTGTTCAAGCGGTGGAGGTATTTTCATTCTTAATAATCACCAAAATAATAACATAAAGAATTGTATAATCTTCGGTAATGATGCAAACTCAAATTATGATATAAAAGGAGAGATTCAAATAAGTTATTCGCTGCTTAGAGAATTAGCGGAAGGCGATGGTAATATAATAGGAGATCCTATTTTTATTGATTCTTTTATATTAGGCGATGACTCACCGTGTATTGATGCCGGTGATCCTCAAACGATATTCAATGATATCGAAGATCCAGATAACATTGGTTTTGCTTTATATCCCGCAAAAGGCACATTAAGAAACGACATGGGAGCATACGGTGGAAAAATAGTCAGTGATTCTATAATTAGCGCTACTAAAGAAATCAAAAATGCTGTTCCATTAACCTTTGATTTAGAGCAGAATTATCCTAATCCATTTAATCCTATGACGAATATCAGATTTGCAATACCGGAAAATGCAAAAGTGAGTTTAGAAGTATATAATATTATCGGTGAGCAGGTTGCGGAATTGATTAATGAGTTCAAAACAACCGGTCGTTATGAAATAGAGTTTGATGCATCCGGATTAGCCAGCGGTGTATATATATACATAATCACTGCAAATGATTTTCATGAAGTAAAAAAGATGATACTCCTGAAATAAACGTTAATAATCCATTGAGCGAACAGTCTCCTTCAGCCCGATGATCTGTTCGCTCTTCAACCTCTTGTACACTTCCTTGTATTAACTAATTCAACCCCCTTTTCTTATTCATTAGGATGAATTAGAATTTCCTGTGATATACTAATCCGAGACGAATGAACAATAATCCTTACTTATCAGTGTGCGATTGCCCTTATTATTACAAATGGTTTCAGCTCTTCTTAAATGACCTTTGATACAATCTGTACAGATTCGAATTGCTGCTTCGAATCGGTACGATTTATTTGCAATCCTGGATGTCGGGAACCACTTCCCGACAGAAACACGAAGTCTTAGTGTCAAAGTGTGGACATTGACACCCGAGTGCATAAATGCAGTGTAATAAACAGAGTTCTTTTTTTAGCCGCAGATTCACGAATGTAAATTCATTAAGGCTCACATCTTAATTAAATCAGCAGTAATTGATTTGCAGCAATATTGAAAGTCAAAAAAATTCGAAGGGATGGAATTATTCTCTAAATGAACTAATGCAGAAAGAAATTCATTCAAGCAAATAGCTCCGTCATTTATGGCGGAGATAATTGAAAATAAAAAGCTGCCGGGCTTTAGCCCAATTAAATAACCTACTTCCCGACAGAAACACGAAGTCTTAGTGTCAAAGTGTGAACCTTAACACCCGAGTGTATAATATTATAATTCTGTACAGATTCGAAGTCTCACTTCGGATTTGAACAAAATTGTCAACATTAAATCAGCACGCACTATTAGCAGTTCCTTTTTTAGGGGATTAACATGTTTCAGTAAATTGGTTGAAGAGAAATCATGTAAAAAATTTGTTGTTTACGGAGGTGACCAATATCAGGAGAGAAAAGAAGGGACTGTAATTCCCTGGAGAGAATTGAATAGAATTTTTGAGATAACCGAACAATAATGATTCATAACTCTTTGATTTCATTCCACAGATATCATGCCCGCACTGAGATTAAGGTGTTATCAATTTGTCTGTTGATATTTTTTAATATTACCCTTACTTTTATATAAATACCGAACTGAATATTTTAATGTAATGGGCTTTTGATTACTGAAAACAATTAATTAAAGATATAGTTTTGCAAATGAAAGAAACATCTAATTTATGAGTAGTATGAAATTTTTAAAAACTTATTTCTCCATATTTTTTATAACGATATTATCATCAGCGCAGACTACAAATGTTATATCAGTAACGCCGGAACAAAATGAAGTCGGAGTATCATCAACCTCCCAGATTGTTGCACAGTTGGATACTCCTATATATTTATTTTCTTTTCAACCAAATAATATTTTTCAAGTTTATGGTACTAACAGCGGATTGGTTCTAGGCACTATCGAAATTGATACCGTAGAAAATACATTTATTTTTTCTCCACAAAAATCACTCTTTTGTGGAGAAATTATCGACGTTTTTTTTGGACCATTGATTTCTTGCACTGATAGTTCAAAGCTTTCTTTCCAATGGAGTTTTACGATTGGTATTACAAATACAACAAATGCTAATTTTGATAGTCTTGCCAGATTTAACTACCAGAGTAAAAATGCTATAGCCAATGACTATGACGATGATGGGGACATTGACTTAATTTCAAGCAGCGGAAAAGTTATATTTAATGATGGAGCAGGCGGCTTTACATTTAGTGAACAAATTCCCGGAATAAGTAATGTAAAATATCTGGTTGATGTTAATAATGATAAATTCAAAGACGTCATTTCGTATTCCACCTTTGGATTTGATGTGTTTTTAGGAGATAGCACAGGCAGTTTTTATTTATATCAGAATGTAATTTTTTTTGGCGCTCTTATTATCGCGAAGGGTGATATTAACGGAGATGGATTTATTGATTTAATTGCTAAAGAACAATGGAGTGAGTATGTAGATTATTCATGGATTAAATTAATGAATGATGGCACAGGTAGATTTATCAAAGATACTAACTCAGTTTATCTAGATAATTATATATCTGAAGCTGACTTGGTCGATATGGACAATGATGGGGACCTGGATCTGGTCTTGCTTAATACATGGCCTTCCGAGCCCGGCACTCAGTTCGAAGGTGCATATATTTATTTAAACAACGGACTCGGAGATTTCACCAACTCATTTAGAACACGTTTTTATATATGTCCATTTGATTATTGGTTAGAAGATTTAAGACAATTATTTGTTGCCGATTACAATCTAGACGGCTTGAATGATCTGGCTTCATTTGGATCATTAGGCGGAGGGCAATTAATCTTACAAAATCCCGATTCAACCTTCTGCGGCTATGTTGAAACGGCTTTTTCCGGTGCCGAAAACTTTGCCTTTTTCACATCCGGTGATTTAAATGGGGACAATCGTTTTGATATGATTGTTTCAAATCTACAAGTATGTCCTGAGTGCGGAGATACGGGCAATGTGAGAATGAGCACCTATCTTAATTTTAATCCTACAGATTTTTGGGCTGATTCATCTGTAAATAGTTTTAATTTGGGTTTGAGAAATGAGGTTGGTAATTCAGTATCTCCTATTACGGCTGATGTTGATGGTGATGGAGACCTGGATATCATTCACACAGGTAATGTAACAACAGTCACTTACAATGAGAATGTTATAACTGGTATAAGCAAAACACAACCTCAACCTCAACCTCTTTCATTTTATTTGTACCAAAATTATCCCAATCCTTTTAATCCGTCAACAACAATTGATTATGCAATCCCAAAATCGGGTCATGTTGTTTTGAGTGTTGTAAACATACTTGGCAAAACAGTTATAACATTAGTTAATAGATTCCAGGAGGCGGGATACTATACAGTGAATTTCAATTCATTAAATTTAGCCAGTGGTGTGTATTTCTATAGAATCAACACAGGTAAATATACCTCTGTGAAGAAAATGCTGCTTATAAAATAAATGTTAATAAAAGTAGAGCGAACAATTCCGTTGCACGGGATAAATCAGTCCGCTCTACATTAAAATTATAACTCTTTTATTTCATTTACGAGTTTGGAAATCGCACTCTTTGCATCACCAAAATACATCAATGAATTATCCTGGTAGAATAGATCATTACCTATTCCCGCATAACCAACATTCAACGATCTCTTATTGATTATTACAGTTTTTGCGTAATCCACATTAAGTATCGGCATTCCGAAAATCGGTGAATTCTTATCATGCCTTGCAGCGGGATTCACAACATCATTTGCGCCAACAATAAATGCAATATCAACATTATTGAAATCGTCATTAATATCTTCGAGCGCGAAAAGTTTATCGTATGAAACTTGTGCTTCGGCTAGAAGTACGTTCATATGTCCCGGCATTCTACCGGCAACCGGGTGAATAGCAAACCTAACATTGATTCCCTTTTCTTCAAGAATGTTTGCGAGATCACGAACGGCATGCTGAGCCTGAGCAACAGCCATTCCGTAACCCGGAACAATAACTACGTTCTGTGCCGATTCAAACAACATCGCTGCTTCTTCTGCATCAACCGATTTAGCAGTTTTCTGCTGACCGTCAACCGAAGCCGCAGGTCCGCCACCGCCGGCAGATTCCCATCCGCCGAGCACAACATTCATTAATGATCTGTTCATTCCCTTACACATAATGATCGTAAGGATAATTCCCGAAGCGCCTACAAGAGCGCCGGCAATAATCAACATATTATTTGATAGGACAAATCCGGTCATGGAAGCGGCAATTCCTGAATATGAATTAAGCAGCGAAATTGCAACCGGCATATCAGCTCCGCCAATCGGAAGAACCAACAGCACACCGAGCACTAATGAAACTGCAACAATTCCAACCAGTAAATCGAAGTTACCGACCGGGTCAATGACAACAAATACTCCGGCAACAACAACTGCCAGCATTAGAAGGACATTAACCGGATTCTGCAGCGGATACTTTACTACCTTCCCGGTTACAATCCCCTGAAGTTTACCGAAAGCAATTAATGAACCGGTAAATGTAACTGCGCCAATTAGTACCGAAAGTACCATTGTAATTGATGTCGATTCTTGGAACACCGCGTGATGTTCAACAATGTAATAATATTCGGCAAAAGCAACTAACGCAGAAGCGCCGCCGCCGAAACCGTTCAATAATCCGACCATCTGAGGCATTCCCGTCATAGGAACTTTTAACGCCATTACTGAACCGATTAATGCACCGACTACAAGTCCGACTATTATGAATTCAAACGTTAATACTCTTTGATCGAAAAGTGTAATCACGACCGCTAAAAACATACCCGTCACAGATAACGCATTGCCCTGCCGTGCTGTTTTAGGCGAAGCTAATCTTTTTATTCCGAAGATAAAAAGACCCGATGCCAACAGGTAAATTAAATATGATACTATTTGCATGGTTTATCTCTCATTTCTTTTTAAACATTTTTAGCATTCTGTCGGTAACCAAATATCCACCGACAACATTTATTGTTGCGAATATTAGTGCAACAACTCCCAATATTGTGCTGATCTGCATCTCTCCGGCACCCGCGCTTAGTAAAGCGCCGACAATTGTTATACCGGATATTGCGTTTGAACCGGACATCAGCGGTGTATGCAATGTTGGAGGGACTTTGGTAATTAGTTCAAATCCGACAAAAATTGCCAACGCAAAGACATATACCTGCATTATTAAATCTGTTATTTCCATTTTATATTTCCCATCGTTTGTTTTCTAAATTTTCGAGTGATAAATAATTTGTTGACAGTTATCAGCTTAGAAGAGCTTTTGTTCTTTCATTAACTACTTCTTTGTTATAACAAATCAATGAACCTTTCACAATTTCGTCTTCCAGATTCAATTCAATTTTACCTTCTTTGCTGATATGATCTAATAGACTCATTAAATTCTTTGAGTAAACATCACTCGAATTTGTTGCAACCAAACTCGGCAGGTTCGGTTCACCGATTATCGTAACCCCGTGTTTAACAACCGTCTCCCCTTTTTCACTTATTTCACAGTTACCACCGAATTCAACCGCCATATCTAAAACAACTGAGCCGGGACGCATTTTTTTAACCATTTCTTCGGTAACTAATATCGGAGCTTTTCTTCCGGGAACCAATGCAGTTGTAATCACTATATCCGCTTCGGAAACATGTTTAAAAATAAGTTGTTTCTGTTTCTGCAGAAATTCTTCCGAAGCTTCTTTTGCGTAACCGCCTTCGTCCTGCATATTTTCTTCTGTAGGTACTTCAATAAATCTTCCGCCCAGACTTTGAACTTCCTCTTTTACTGTAGGACGGATATCGGATACCTCAACAATAGCGCCGAGCCTTCGAGCTGTTCCTAATGCTTGAAGTCCCGCAACACCCGCACCCATAATCACAACTCTTGCAGGTTGAATTGTACCTGCTGCGGTCATCATCAGCGGGAAAATTTTACCCAAATAATTTGCGGCAAGTATAACACTTTTATAGCCGGCAATATTCGCTTGCGAACTTAAGGCATCCATTTTTTGTGCAAGCGTTGTTCTCGGAATGGCTTCCATTCCTATCATGTTTATTCCTTTATCAGCAGCTTGTTTAGCTGCTTCGGGATAATGAAGTGAATATGTAAAACAAATAAGAAGCGTGCCTTCTTTAATCATATCTGCTTCGTTTTTTCCAAGACCGGGATGTTCAATTGGGCGCTGAACTTTCAATACGATTTCGGCAGATTGATATAATTCTTCAACATTATCGAAAAGTTTGGCGCCTGCACCGGAATATTGGTCATCTGTAAATCCGGCATTCATTCCCGCACCTTTTTCTACATTAACTTCGAATCCCTTTTTGATCAATTTCGAAGCAGTGTCGGGCGTTAATGCTACACGGTTTTCGCCCTGCATTACTTCTTTCGGAACTGCTATTATCAAGATCTATCTCCTGTTATTGATTTTTTGATGAGATTTTTTTTTAAATCGTTTTGTAATACTAAGAACTTTTAGGGAAAAAGTAAACCTAAGTGTTTGGGATTAGAAATACAGAAATGGACTGCTTTAAATATTTTGCAGGTTAATAATCTTCGATAAATAAAGCAGTCCATTTTTTTACATAATTAAAATTAAGATAATTCGCCAATGTTATTCATCTCATGTTTATTTTACCTTCCCAATCATTGAGTAAGAAATTTTATCTCAGCAATCTGAATACTGATTTTATCTTCACCCTCTTTGAACCATATTCTAAGATTTTTAAGGTTGGAAATTTTCGGTTCGCCGATTTTATTTATAAAACTATCCAATGGAATGTGGAGTTTCATCCATCTTTCTTCAGAGCTAACATCAATTAAGTACATATTTCCCGAAGTATCCAATGGGACCTTATATGTGTAGAAATCATTTTCTCTATCAATAGAAAAATTATTATTAATGTCTTCCGAATCCATTCTTTTATTACCTTCAGGAAAATTTGCTCTTTCATAATTCATTGTTGTAGAGGGATCGCTATAATTATCATTACTAGGATCCAGATTATTCTCAACATCATAGTCATATTCATCTATATCAAAATATCCATCAATTCCCCTGTCTTCATTCCAGTCATCACGAATATCAAGAACATCATTATCATTGAGATCTTCATTACTTAGTTTATTATCTGGAATTACATCCTCTGAAATTAATCCAAGGTCAATAAATATTGATTGATTTTTGGTAACCGCTCTATTCCACAGCCATAGGGATAAATAATTGTCACCGAGATTTTCCGTAAAACTGTTCAGGTCATCGGAATTTACATTTGTTATAACACTACCCCACGATGTATCCGAAGCTGTATAATTTACATCAGGATTATAGCACCCTCTTAAATTAGGATCGTATACAACATATAATACGGGGACAAGCATATTTACATCCAGTGAATCAATTATTTCGCGAATAGAAACTGCCGACGGCGTAATGTTAAACCAATATGCATTTGCCTTTGAATTCATTAATTCCGGCATATCTACATTCCATTCATCCATTAATTCAAAAGGAACACTTGACTGATACCAGTTTGATGAAGCTAAGTATTTATCCTCAAGGAAATTTTGCTGGTTTGTCACTTCTTCAGTGGGATTGGAAACATTGCAGCTAATAGAAAATAAGGATAGAATAACAAAGAAAATATTTCTAACACGCTTTACACTTTGCCAATTCATTTTTAACCTCCAATTTATGTGTGTGAATTAGTACGTGTAGAAATATTCTATAAACCTCCGGTTTTCTATTTGTAAAGCGCACAATAAATGTGATCTGTTACTTATTAAGTTAATTCAACAAGTACAAAATATCAACAATTTTTTAATTCATTAAAATATTAAAAATCTTCGTGAAAATTAGTATTCGATTTTCTTGATAAAAAAACGGAGACTTCTCCCCGCAGTTTTCTTTCTAAATTACTAATTCTTTGAGAGGAATTATTACTTCCGGCGATGTGCGAAATCTCTAATTCATATATCCATTTGATACTATTTCATCAGCATAAGTTTTTTCACCGAGGTAAAATTTCCTGCTTGCAGCCGATAGAAATAAATTCCGCTGGCTAATTTTGAAGCATCAAATTCTGTTTCGTAATTACCCGGCTCTTTTTGTTCATTTACAAGGGCTGCAACCTGTTGCCCGAGGGTGTTATAGATTGATATAGAAACCCTCACCCCGTCCCTCTCCCTCGGGGAGAGGGTGTCCGAAGGACGGGTGAGGGCTGGTATTTTATACTTTATTGTTGTTGTTGGGTTAAACGGATTCGGGTAATTTTGATGCAGTACAAATTCTGTTGGTTGGGATAGAAGGTTTTTTGTCCCAACAGTAACAATATCCGAGTATTCAAAATTGCCGTCCAAATCAATTTGTTTTAAGCGGTAATCGACTGATTCCACATTCGGCAATTCGGAATCCGTAAATTCGTAATTCTTTGGTGAGTTTGTTGTACCGTGCCCTTGTACAAAACCAATTGTTTCCCAATTGCTTGAATCTTGATACTCGATACCCGTCTCGCCTCCGGCAAGCCGAGGCGGGCTTGATACTTGATACTGCCTCTCAACTTCAAATCCGTAATTATTCACTTCGGTTGCAGTTTTCCATTCTAATTCTACATTTCTTTCACTTATGTTGGCAGTAAAATTAGTTAACTCAACAGGTAAAAGTGATTCATCAAGATTGTTATAAAAAAAGTTTGTTACTTTAGTTAAAATAATATTCCAATAACTATTGATAGGATGAGCATCGTCCCAATTACCATTATAGCAGCCATAAAACTCATGATCTTCATCATCAACAAAATATGAATTATATGCAAATCCAAGATCGTCGAAATGCATACTTATCGGGCTGCTACCATAAGTATCCGGGAAACCCGACCAGCCGAAGGGTGCACCAACGCCAAATGGCACCGTTCCATCCGCCTTGCCGTGTATTAATAATACAGGGTAATTTAGATCTTCCGGTAGAATTAATGTAGTATTCTGCAGAGCGCCCCACATAACTGCAATTGCTTTGGGATGTGAGCCTTTACCGGAATTAAGACTTGGTTCAATGGCATCTAATGTTCCCAAATCAGGTATTGCTGAGAAAGGATATATATCATAATTAGTTGCGAAAGTTCCAGCCGGTCTTTCGCTCTCTTCGTTCATGAACAAATTATGTAACGCGATAAACGATCCTGCGCTGCTTCCCAACATAAATATGTTTGCTGTATCAATTTTTAGTGCAGCCGCATTACTTTTTATATATCTAACGGCAGCCCGCCCATCCTGGATCCCTCTATAAACAGCTCTTTCTCCACTTACCTGACTTACTGAATTCATTCCCAACCGGTACTGAACTGAAGCGGTTACATAGCCCTTACCTGTTAAATTTTTGCAGAACTTTATCATATCTTCGTTTTCTTTGCTTCCGCTAACGAAAGCACCCGAGTGAAACATCAGTACAGCCGGTCTTGAATCTTCTGTGTCACCTTCCGGTTGAAATATATGCATCGTTAAATCAACTTCGGTGGTATTATTCTCATCCGTCCAAGGTGCATTTAATTTGGGGGCTGTCGCATAAGCTTGGTTTGTATGTGTTTGAACAGGAATAAAGGTAGAATCAAGATAACGCTGTGCAAACATCTGGGATGTGAATATTATAATAATTACAAGTCGAATCATTTTACTCACCTTTGAAAAAATTCACAAAAGATTATTCTATGTGATAATCTATCTAATATAGACCGCCTTCATTGATTTTAAAAAACTGCCCGCGGTTAATCTATATACATAAATTCCGCTCGCTAGCTGTGAAGCATCAAATTCGACTTTATACATTCCCGCCGGTTGTTTTGCATTCACAAGTGTTGCTACTTCGCGTCCAAGTATATCATAAACTTTTAAGGAAATATTAATTTTATCTCCAACCATAACCAGAGAAGCATTTTGAGATGGAATTGAATATTCTATTATCGTTGTTGGGTTGAATGGATTCGGGTAATTTTGGAACAACTCAAATTTAATAGGTAATTCATTGTTGAGAGTTACTTTTACAATATCGGAATATTCGAATGAGCCGTCTGTATCAATCTGTTTAAGGCGGTACAGTAGAGAAGAAGCATGAGGAAGAGTAAGATCAAGATTAAGAGGATTTGTGAAACTATATTTTTTCGGTGAGTTGGAGTTACCGTGCCCTTCAACAAACCCAATCTTTACCCACCCCTTTGTTTCCCCTCCCGGGAGGGGATGTCCGAAGGACAGGGGTGGGTTTAATGTCCTTTCCACTTCAAATCCATAATTATCTACTTCCGTTGCTGTCTGCCATTGAAGAAGAACTTTATCATCGAGAAGTTCAGCACTGAATGCGGTTAGTTCAACAGGTAAGGGATTTTCACCGCCGTCACCGATTGAAAACTCACTGTAATCGGAACAACCCGTTATAGTAAAAGTATGATCGCTCGTATTTTGCAACGCTTCGGCAGTTACATCTACCCAAGGTGAATTAGCATCATCACGTTTTAATAGTTTTAATGCTTCTTCCTCCGTTGAAAAACCGGCAATGTTGGAATAATTAAATATCAAGTCAGCCGTACAACTACCAAACTCCTCAATTCCCCAAATAATATTACTTCTTCCGGTTGTACCGCTCGATCCGAAATCATCTGTCGTAATTTTTGTATCTCCTTTTCCGCAACTGTAAATACCGAGATGATTATCATTGTCCGTACTCGATGTAATTTCCGTACTTAAAGATTTTCCATCAACGCCCACACTCACGGCACTTCCCGACCGAACCGGTTTCCCGTATTCTCCGAATGGTGCGGTGGAAGTTTCCCAATCTTCGGATGTATTATTTAACGTTCCGTTATTTGCATTGCCGCTTGCATCATATAAGCCGGCTCCATAGTAGTCGTCAAAGTCAAAATATGCCAGAAGATTTGTTTCGTCCCCGGTAAGTGCTTTGAACATATTGTTTTGTATTTCCAGCATCGTTCTTGCTTCGCTCCAAATGCGGAACTCATCAATATAACCGTTCAAATATTTTGCAGAAGTACTCGAAGATCCGATGTAAAAATTTTCTTCCGGCGAAACCCAAACATCATTCAAAAAGTAAGCAACCAGTGAGCCGTTTATGTATAAGTAAGAGTTTACAAATGACCCAAACTTCTGCCATACCACAGCAGCGTGATACCATTTATCTTGTTGCAGAGCATCCGATAATAGATAATTATTTTGACTTACACGACAATAGATTTTATCATTTGCAGTGTATCCCATATACCAGTAAAAAGTATGGCAGTTGAAAAAGTACTGAGACTGTGAAAGGATATCTAAGTTGAACCAAAATTCAATTGTTCCAGCATCCGGAAGGTTGATTGAAGCGCTCGCATAATCATCAGTACCGTCAAAGTGATAAACTCTGCCCGGCGGTTCGGATTTAACAGCAGTAAAGTTCCAAGTTGAACTAATTTGAATTCCCGCATAAGTTTCATCAACAATATCGGTAAACGCCCCGGCATCAATCTCAACGTAATATTCTGTTTCTTTAATAAAGGATACATCGTGATGAATTGTTACCTCGTTAACATTTACTGTAACTCTCGCATCGTCAACTGGGATTTGTTCAACAAGATTAGTTTGATTATAAATGGCAATATTTTTACTGGAAACAGGAAATACTTCTTCATTAAATTGAAGAACTAAATCACGTCTGACATATACTTCACCGTTATCTTCCGGGAGATATGTAGCCACATTTGGAGCAGTTTCATTATCACCTATCCCTGTAATTGAAAAATTGTAAGGATTTTCATCGGCATCGTTATTTGAAATTGATACTTCGGCATTCTTTATTCCGTTCGAAGCCGGATCAAAAGTAATTTCGAACATAATTTCCCCACCATAAGGATTAACAGAGGAATAGGGAATCCGGGTAACTGTGAAATCGGAAGGATTTTCACCTGAGATCGATACTCTCGGATCTCCGTCTAATTCAAGTAACCCATCGCCGGTATTTTTGATTATGAAGGTATGAGCTGCCGACCCGCCGCTGACGGCGGTTGTTCCGAAATCAGTATTATCGGTGCTCGAAGGAGTATCGTCATTATCGGAAATAAGCACACTGTTTCCATAAATTTCCATTTCGGGAGTTCCGATACCATTTCCGATAAAACTTATTTCGTAGGGATCTTCATCAGCGTCATTATTTTCGATTGATATTTCAGCATGTTTATAACCGTAAGATGTAGGTGAAAATCTTATTGTAAATGCTGAATTTGTGCCTGAGGAAATTGTTGAATTCGGTTGAGATATAATTTCAAATTGGTCTGCATTTGTACCACTTAGGGATAATGGTGTCGTAATAGTCAAATCCCGGGATGCATGACCTATATTTTCAATAGTAAACACAACCTCAGTAGTATCTCCCACATCAGTATCATCGAAATTAAAAGCTACACCGTTTTCAATATCCGTAGTCGATTGTTTTACATTAATTTCAACATCCGCCGGGGTTGCATTAAGCGTGAGATTATAAGGATCTTCATCAGCATCGTTACTGGGGATTTCAATACTTACCGTTTTGCTGCCCATTGTTGAAGGAGTACTTCGCACTCTAAAGATTGTACTTTCTCCTGCGGCTATATCTCCAGCCGGTTGATTAACAAGAATAAAATGATCTGTATCGGGTCCATTAAGGGTAAGCGGTGTAGTAAGTATAAGCAAAGCCGTACCTGTGTTTTCAATTGTAAACCAAACATCCGTAAACCAATTTAAGTCCACATATCCATAATCATAAGAGCCTCCGTCTGCTATATCCGTTTGTCCTTCCTTTAAGTTAATTTCCGGAACACCGCTGGAACCGGTAAATGTAAGATTATATGGATTTTCGTCATCATCGTTATTTGGAATTACAATTGAAGCGGACTTTAAATCAGTTGTAGTCGGAGTAAATCTAAGAGTAAATGATGAGGATTGTCCCGGTTCAATTTCTGAATCGGGTTGAGATAAAATTGAAAATTCAGGATCAGCACCCGGTTCAAACTCAACCGGAGTTGTAAGTTTTAATTTACCCTTGCCCGGATTATTAATAACAAAAGTTCTTTCACGCACCGTCCCAATTTCGATACCACCAAATTGATAAGTGCTTCCATCAGCTAAATTGTTCCCGCTCTCTAGAATATCCATTTCCGGCGGAGGTTGGCTTTCATCAATCTCCACTTTGAACATAAGATCATATTCTGATGAAACAGTGCAGGTTCTACTTATTTTGCCGCCTCCCTCATATGGATTTCCTTCGGCGATCTCGAAAAAAAGATCTTCCTCAAGATTGTAAAATCTAAAAGTGTAAATGGAACTATCTTTTACATAGACCGGCTCCGAGAGAACAAACTTAGCCCAATTATAAGAAGCTATATCAACAGTATCAGAGTAAAGCAAAGTTTGACATTGACCTTCGAATATTTCAAAGGTAACATTGTTTGTTAATTTGTATGGATCGACGGAAATGCTTAAAATTCCTCCTGAATTTTCCGTTGTAAACGTTTGACCTTGTACATAAGTTTGACTGCCGCTGGTTCCTTCAGTTTGCTCAATTGTATATACCTGTCCGAATAAATTTCCAAAAGAAAATACAGTAATTAATATTGCGCTGGAAAAAAACTTATTGATATTCATAAATTTTCCAATTATTGAAAATCATTATGTCAAGCTGACTTACTTTACTTGATAACAGATAATTTCTTTATGTCGGTAAAATCTCCAACAGTAAGCCGGTAGAAATAAACTCCGCTGCTTAAATTTTGTGCGTTGAATGTTACCTTATGTTCGCCGGGTGCTAATTCTCGCTTTATAAGTGTTGCAACTTGCTGCCCGAGGGTATTATAGATTGTTAGAGAAACCCTCACCCCTTCCCTCTCCCTCGGGGAGAGAGTGTCCGAAGGACGGGTGAGGGCTGGGATTGTATACTTTATTGTTGTTGTTGGATTAAAAGGATTAGGATAATTTTGGAACAACTCAAATTTTGCAGGCAATTCATTGTTGAGAGTTACTTCAACAATATCGGAATATTCGAATGAGCCGTCTGTGTCAATCTGTTTAAGGCGGTACATTAGAGAAGAAGCATGAGTAAGAGTAAGATTAGGATTAGGATTAAGAGGATTTGTGAAACTATAATCTTTCGGCGAGTTGGAGTTACCGTATCCTTCAACAAACCCAATCTTTACCCACCCCTTTTTTTTCCCTCCCGGGAGGGGATGTCCGAAGGACAGGCGTGGGTTTAATGTCCTTTCCACTTCAAATCCGTAATTATTCACTTCCGTCGCAGTTTTCCATTCAAGTAAGACTCCATCTTCGGTTGCATTACCTTCAAAATATGTTAGCTCAACAGGTAATGGCGAAGAATCGTCGCTTGCTGTCCACATTGAAAAAGCATCTATTCCGCTTAACTCAATTTGGTTAGTGGTCGAATTGCAACTACCTCCTTCTTGTGTCCATGTTGATCCGTCATCGGATCTGAATAAACATAAATTATCCTCGGTAAACCCGGAAGTTTCGCTGTCATCATAGCAAAAAATAAGTGTTGCATTCAACTCGGAATTATTTGATGGTGAAATATCATAGTAACGGTTTATGCTGGAATTACTGTTACCACTTTGAGCAGCGTGTCCTCGTTTTATATTGGTTGAACCTAAATCAGCCGAACTTGTTATTATTGCACCGAGACCGGCAACATTTTCACTCGACGGTGCATTCAAATTTCTTGTTGTTTGAATATATCCGGATGAACCGGTAACAGTGTTGCCTGCTGTTTCACTAAAGGTTGCACTGCCGCCAAGAGTTAATATATTTCCGTTAAGATCAAGATCGCCGGAAGTTATTTTCAAATCATTATTAACTGTTAAATTGCTAACTAACTCAGCGCCATTGACATCATCTAACTCTACGTAGTCTAGAGAAGACACATATATGGAGTGAGTTTTGGAACCGCCGGTAAATTTAAGATATGGATTGCTGCCGGATGTTGAGAGACTGCCAACAACCCATAAATTTCCAGCAACAGATAGAGTGTATCCACTAAAAATATATAAAGTTCTGCCTGAATGTACTGCTAGATTATTACAGACAGCATTTGCAGAGTTAACAAAAATATTCTCCAAATTAGGAATACAGACGTTATCCGAAGAAGTGGGCATACGATTTAAACTCCAGTTTAAATCATTAGATTGCCAAGTATTACCGCTATTTTGTCCGGTCCATGTATTAAATTCATCGGCTGAAATCCAATCTTCATTTGTCATATTATTCAAGGTACCGTGGTTAGTTCCTGTTTGGTCGGGAGCGTGAGTATCAGCCGCCTGGTCAAATCTCCAATAACCTGCAAGATCGGTTTCATTTCCTCTAAGTACATTACAGAAATTATTTCTTATTTCGTCGCCTGTTCTTACGTCGCTCCAAATTCTTACTTCATCTATAGCGCCGCTTAAGTTGTATGTGTTTCCATCGGGAAAACTTCCGATTGTACAATTTTCTGAAGTGCTGCTTAAATTAACACTACCGGTAGAAGGCTCCTCTTTTCCATTCACATAAATCTTTGTAGTTGTTCCGTCCGTGGTTACGGCTACATGGTGCCATTCTCCCCAGGTTATTACTGCATTATCTGTTTTAAGAATTGCATTTTGGGTTTCGAAAACAAGTTTCTGATCGGTAGTTTCAAAACTGTTTATATAGAAAGAGTAACCGGGATTTCCGGCACCGCTTGCTTTCTTGGAGACAATAGTTTTTATACTTGAACCGGATACAGGTTTAACCCATGCCTCAATACTGAGCGCTGAGGTTAGATCGAGACTGTTATCATTTCCACAATTCACGTGATCATCCGTCCCATCGAACTGTAATGCACGCTTGGGTCCGTAAAAAGCGCCCGAAAATTGCCAAACGGGACCATTATATAAGGTCAAATCTGCCGAACCTTTTTCATCATTCCCGTTGCCGTTCAATTTCCAATAGTTACTTAATCCTGTTTCAGAACCTACAAGTTCGGTAAACATATTATTTTTGATTTGTTCTTCAGTTCTCGCTGCATCCCAAAACCGAACTTCCTCAATAAGTCCATACAATGATTCATTCCCGCCATCCCCGTCATGACTTAACATTACATTTCCATCAGGAGAATCTAAAATTCCTCCCGGTGTACTGCTTGCAACTTCTTCTCCATCCAGAAAAAGTTTCATTGTAGTTCCATCCCAGGTGCCGGCAACATGATACCATTGGCGGCTGTTTAAAACATTCGCAAATATTAAGTTTTTGGGTGTTCCACCGGTTGTAATAAAAAATTCCAGGTAATCGTTATTAATAACTCTTAAAACTGCAGCCTCTCCTCCTATAGTAACAAATCTCTGAGGATCAGCAGTTGTTCCCAATAAGAATACCCAAGCCTCAAGTGTTAAATTGGAAATTGAAGTTGAAATACCCGTACCTGTTGCATATTCCGGATCACCTGTAACTGAAAAAGCAAGTGCTTCCCCGGAATATTGAGCAAAAGAAGTGTGCGTTGTAAATAGCATCAACATAAAGAAGAGTAGGGTTGTTTTTAAGTTTATATTTTGTGATAAAGTCAGCATGTTATTCTCTCCTTTTATTTATTAATCTCTTTTGATTTATTATGCGTTTTATTTTTTTTATCTACTTCAATAATCTCTCTAATAGAAAGCATGTTCGATTTTAAGAAATAGTATTCTACACCATGTAGTTTTGCCAATTTTCTATAGATTGGATTATCATAGCTTGTGACAATTGCCAATTTTATTCCGGGGGCTTGTTCTCTTATAACCCTGGCTGCATCAATTCCGTTTATTTTATTCATTCTAATATCTAAAAGTATCCAATCAGGATTGAATTCTTTGAAGTTGGATATTGCACTTTCACCATCGGCGCATTCCATAATTACATCTTCATTGTTAGATACTGCGCTAATGATTTCTTTCCTCATCAAAGCATTATCATCAACAATCATTATTCTCATTTAATATTCACCGAATTTTTATTCAATTATAAGAACTGAACTTTCGGAATGAATGAGTAGAACTACTCAATCTTGTAATTTTGATTATTTCGGGAATCGTTATGGTTGGATGTTGCTATTAGGTCTGTAAAAAGCCAATCAATTGTAAAAGTAACTCAAAAGAGTTCTTTATTCTCAATGGAAAATTTAATTAAACTATGTATACCGTGAAGGTTCAGTTTTTCGCTTATCCTAGCGCGGTGATTCTCAATTGTTCTTATACTGTTGCACAAAATGCCGGCAATTTCATTGTTGGTTTTCCAATCCGAGAGGAGTTTCAATACTTCTCGTTCCGCTTTTGTCAGCGAATTAATTGAATCTACTAAAAGTTTCCTTTCGAAATCATCTTTCTTCTCTTCTGCAATAATCTTTTTTAATCTTTCGCTGATAAATGTTCCGCCGCTCCCGACTTTTTCAACAGCTTCAATCAACTCGTCAACGGCTGTCTCTTTTAGTAAATAACCTTTTACGCCGGCTGCTACTGCTTGATAGAAATAATTTATGTTTTTATACATTGTAAGTAGGATTATTTTTGTTGTATTATCTGAATTCGATAACTCCGTTAAAATTTCCAATCCGGTTTTACCCGGCATTCTTAAATCCAAGATGGCTATGTCGGGTTCCTCTTTTATAATTTTTTTTAAAGCCGTTTCTCCATCTTCCGCAAGAGCAACTTCAGAATTACAATATTTATTTATGGTTTGAACCACACCCTCTCTAAACAGGGGATGATCATCGGCAACCAAAATTTTTATATTGTTATACATTTTTTAATTTTCTTTTCTGTTTGGAAATTCAATATAAATTTCTGTTCCTTTTTCTTTGGATGAATTGATTTTTAATTTCCCATTGAGCATTGCCACCCTTTCATTCATCCCTCTTATTCCGAGATGCGGACGCTTTTTATCTTCCGTAAGTATCTGTTTATCAAATCCTTTGCCATTATCTTTAATTGATAAAGTTAGTTTTCCCCTTTGAAATACGGACGATACAATTACCTCCGTTGCCCCGGAGTGTTTGACAATATTGTTTAGAGCTTCCTGAATAATTCTGAATACATTTATTTTTTCATCCTTTAAAAAGAATTGATCAAGGGGATTTAGATCATTTATTATTTTGAATTTTGATGCCGATTCAATTCTGTAAATCATTAATTCTATTGTTTGCGAAAGACCGACAGCATCAAGCTCGGAAGGATGAAGTAAATGAGAAATGTTGCTGACATCGTTTACAGATTCATCCAGAATATCCAAAATTAAATTGATATTATTCTCGTAATTATTCTCGCGTCTTGACATAAGTAATTTATTCTTTACTACTAGAAGGTTTTGACCAAGTTCGTCATGAAGCTCATACGAAATATTTTTTCTCTCCTCTTCTTGTGAGTTGATCAATTTATTGGTTAAATCTCTCTGGATATCTTTTTCCCTTTTCAATCTGCTTATTCTGGAATTATAAAGTAAAAAGACAACTGTAAAAAGGGAAGAAACAATTAGAAGTTTGAACCACCAGGTCTGCCAAAATGCCGGATGAACAATTATTTTCATAACTGTTTCTTTCCCCGACCAGATGCCGTCGCTGTTGCTTGCTTCAACTCTCAGGGTATATTCGCCCGGATCAATATTGGTGAAATAGGCTCTCCTCTCATTCGGCTGAGTGTAAATCCACGTGTCATCGAAACCATCCAGTAAATATTTGAATTTTACTTTATGGGGATTGTTGTAATCGGTTGATATAAATCCGAAAGAGAAAAATCGATCATCATAGTAAATATCAACATTATCGGAATATGATATACTTTTATTCAGATCCACATCTTTGTTATTCTTTCTAAATTCGGTATAGATAACTTCCGGTTGATAATTGCTTAACTTTATTTCACCCGGGAAAAACGAGGTAAATCCGGAAACGCCGCCAAAAAATATTTCTCCTGTTTTACTTTTATAATAGGCACATGTATTAAATTCATTGGATTGTAATCCGTGAGTATAATCGAAGTTTATAACTACTTTAGTTACGGGATTAAATTTTATTATTCCTCCGTTTGTGCTTAACCAAAAATTACCGTTATCATCTTCAAGAATTCCGTAAATATAATCATTGGCAAACCCGTTTTTTATATTGAAAACTTCAAAAATATTTTCACCCTGAATAAATTTATTCAACCCGTTTTCGGCACCAATCCACATCATTCCGTTCTTATCCTCGTAAAAACAATTTATTCTGTTTGCACTTAATGAAAAAGGTGAATTACCACTTTTGAACGATGTGATTTTCCCGGTAGTTTGATCTATAATTGAAAAACCATCTCTGTCACTTCCTGCCCAAATATTTCGGTCGGTATCTTCGTAAAGCGCTTTAATTTTACCGTCAATTAAAGTTTCACCGGGATTATTTATATCATGAATAAACTGAGAATGTGTTCTTGAATAAGGATTGTAAACAATAACTCCTAATTCCGTACCGAAATATATTAGACCTTTCGAGGTAACGATACTTTTGTAAAATTCGGTAGGTGATTTAATATTTTTTTTATTTTTAATAATTGCAAAGCTATATTTCCCGTTACGGTAATTAAATTCAATCAACCCGTTTCTTTCCGTGCCTATCCAAAAAATATTTTTATCGTATGGGTCTTGGATAATTGAATAAACGTTAAAATCATTAAAATCTTTAATCACAGTAAAATCCCCTTGATATAAAGAGGGATAATCTATTACATTAAGTCCTTTATGACCGCCGACCCAAAGCCGGTTGCTGTCATCAACAAGAAATGTTCTTACACTTGGAAATGAGATCCCTTTTTCTTTTAAGGTTCGTTTGCTAATAGTGAAGAATTCTTTTGAACTTATATTTTGTCTATAAATACCGTAACCGTCTGTTGAAATCCATAAAACATTCGACCAGTCGATTAAAATAGATAGCGTAACACTCTCTTCTGCTTTTCCCCAAACATTTGAAAGTCTGTTATTACCGGCATCAAAAAGAAAAACACCGACACGGCATGCTGCCAAAACTTCATTATCATTGTATTTCAGCAATTGTAATATGTAGCCATTATAATTATCAATTATTGATTTTACCCACTTGGATTTGTTAGTATTGTTATCATATACAAATATGCCTTCACCGTAAGTTGCAATTACAATTATGCCCTGCGAAAGCTCGACCAGCGAAGTAATGTGAACCGGTTTAAGCTGGTGCAGGTCAATTTGCGATAACTGTTGAGATGAAGGATAGTATTTAAACAAACCGGAGGTTATAGTTCCGATCCATATATCTCCATCCGAATCCTGAATAATTTCCGTAATAGTATTGTCTTTTAATAGCGATAATTGTACCCCGTTGAAATTATCTTGAACGAGTGTATTGTTTGTAATATCTATTCTAAAAATTCCATCCCCTGTTCCAAGCCACAAAATTCCGGAATTATCCAACAGCATTGAAATAATTTGTTTATTGATTAACATGGAAGTAATAGCAGACGGCATTAAATTATGCGTAAACTTGTTCTCAATAAGATTGAATCTTGATATCCCCCGCCCTGTCCCGATCCAAAGATTGTCATTTGAATCTTCCAATATGCAGTTGACTAAATTTCCACTTAGTGTATTCTTACTACTTATATCATTTTTGAATATTTCAAAATCATAACCGTTGTATTTGTTGAGACCATCATTAGTGCATATCCAGATGAACCCTTTGCTGTCCTGAAAAATTTTATTTGCAGAATTTTGAGAGAGACCGTCGTTTACAGTTAGCGGGGATCCTTCTGGTGAGACCTGCCCGTTTGAAGAAACAGAAATAACAATTGATGTTATTAGAGCGAGTATACAAAATCTTAGCATGTTTATATACCAACTGATAATTAATATGCACAGAAGAATCAGATTTTGGAAACAAGAAAAAATCAACCGAGTTTCTTGTTATAAATTGTCTAATTAAACTACTATTCGCAAGAACAAATTCTCCAGTATTTGATTTAGTGTTAGAATTAAAAAACAAATCCGGTGAGGAGAAAGATAGTGGTATCTATCAATTGCCTCTTAACGGTTTGCGCTTGCAAATAAATCTCAATAATTAGATTACACCGTCTCAATTAGTTGATTTCTTTTTCTGATACTATTTTATTTCGCTTAATTCTGTGTCCAATGAAAACTGATTTTGATTAATAGGATATTTTAAAGTGAATAATAGAATTCGAAAGGTATCATATAATTCTAGATGAATAAAAATAAGATAAACCGGTATTTTGGGTTTGTTTGGTTAAAAAAATTTGATAATTTTCAGATGTTAATCTCCTTAATATCTTTTTTCTTGGAGAGTGAAAACTAGTCTAATTAAAATCCCAAGGTTAATTAAAATGAGTAAAATAGTACAGAAAAAACAACTATCGGAAAACGTGTTTCTAATGAAATTAGAAGCTCCTTTAATTGCCGAAGAGAGAAAAGCCGGTCAATTTATTATTCTGCAAATTGATGATGATTACGGCGAAAGAATTCCTCTAACTATTGCTGATGCAGATACAAAAGAAGGAACAATAACAATTATTTTTCAAGTCGTTGGTAAATCGACAACAGAATTATCAAAATTAAACGAAGGAGATGAAATCCCAACGTTAGTTGGACCTTTAGGCAAACCTACTCATGTTGAGAATTACGGAACGGTGGTCTGTGTCGGAGGCGGTATTGGCGTTGCGCCTCTTCATCCGATTGCGCAGGCAATGAAAGAAGCAGGCAACAAGGTAATAACTATTATCGGTGCGCGTACTAAGGATTTATTAATTCTGGAAGATGAAATGAAAGCAATCGCCGATGAACTTATTGTTGTAACCGATGACGGAAGTTACGGACGAAAAGCGCTTGTAACCGAACCGTTGAAAGAATTATGCGAGAAAAATCCTAAACCTGAAATGGCAATTGCAATCGGTCCGCCCGTGATGATGAAATTCTGTGCGGAAACTACCAGACCTTTCGAGGTTCCGACACTCGTTTCACTAAATACTATTATGGTTGACGGAACCGGAATGTGCGGAGGATGCCGTGTATCAGTCGGGAATGAAGCAAAATTTGTTTGTGTAGACGGACCTGAATTCGATGGTCACAAGGTAGACTTTGATAATATGATTTCACGTTTGAACTCCTATCGTGATATTGAAATAAAGGCACATGAATGTAATCTTGAAAAAGAAATTAAAGCAAAGGAGGCTGTATTATGAATCATCTAACCCCGGAAGAATTGATTGATGAAGCTAGAGCCTTATTAAAAGATGTAATTAATTTTGAAGGTCCGCTTAAACCAAAAGATAGATTAAAAATTCCAGCTCAAGAAATGCCGGCTCAAGATCCAATTGTCAGATCAAAAAATTTAGAAGAGGTTGCATTAGGATATGCGGCGGAACAAGCTAGATTAGAAGCGATAAGATGCCTCCAATGCCCGAAGAAACAGTGTGTGAATGATTGTCCCGTTGGAATTGATATACCGACATTTGTAAAGCATGTTGCGGAAGGTGAATTCCAGGCAGCCGCCGATGAAATTAAAAAAGTAAGTTTGCTCCCGTCAATTTGCGGAAGAGTTTGTCCGCAAGAGACGCAATGTCAAATGAACTGTACCATTGGTAAATCACTGAAAGATGTAGATAAAGCGGTTGCAATCGGAAGACTCGAAAGATTCATTGCCGATTGGGAACGTGCTCAGGGTAATGTTAAACCTCCGGAAGTAAAACCTGAAACCGGTAAAAAAGTTGCGGTTGTAGGAAGCGGACCGGCTGGTTTGGTAGTAGCTGCAGATGTACGTCGCGAAGGTCACGATGTAACAATCTTCGAAGCCTTTCACAAACTTGGTGGCGTGATGCGTTACGGTATCCCGGAGTTCAGGCTTCCAAATGAAATTGTGGATGAAGAAATAAACACTCTTGAAAAAATGGGTGTGAAATTTCAAACAAACTTTGTTGTTGGCAGAACAAGAAAACTAATGGACTTAATCGAAAAAGACGGCTTTGATGCAGTATTTGTAGGTACCGGCGCCGGACTCCCGATGTTTATGAATATTGAGGGTGAAAATCTCGTTGGAGTATTCTCAGCAAATGAATATTTAACACGAGCAAATTTAATGCGTGCATTCGACCGCAGCCATGCCGATACACCGATTTACAAATCACAACGAGTCGCAGTATTGGGCGGCGGAAACGTTGCAATGGATTCCGCACGTATGGCAGTTAGACTCGGAGCTGAAAAAGTATATGTGGTTTATAGAAGAACCGAAGTTGAAATGCCCGCAAGAAAAGAAGAGGTTGCTCACGCAAAAGAAGAAGGAATAGAATTTAAATTTCTTCAGAATGCTAAGCGAATAATCGGGGATGATAAAGGTCGTGTAAAAGCAATGGAATGTTTGAAATATGAATTAGGTGAACCTGATAGTTCGGGAAGAAGACGACCGGTAGTAATACCGGGTAGTGAGTTTATCATCGATGTCGATACCGTTATAGTTGCAATCGGTAACGGAAGTAATCCTTTGATTAGTCAAACCACCCCTGAACTCGAAGTCAATAAATGGGGAAATATTGTGGTTAACGGTGATCAAAAATCTTCAGTCGATAGAATATTTGCCGGCGGAGATATTGTACTTGGCGCCGCAACTGTTATCTTAGCGATGGGTGAAGGCAGGCGTGCCGCACATGCAATTAATGAAATGTTAGAAAAAGAATTAAAAGAAGAAAAAGCAGTAATTTAGAATTGGATTCATAGGGCATCATTAGTATATCTATTATATTCTATTGATGCCTTTATTTTTTTAAAATATTTTTCATTTCTCTTGACTTTTTATACAACTTTTTTATCACTTCCCTCGTCTATAACAGTAGAGCAAATAAAATTCATAAATGTCTGGGGGGACAAAATGAAAAAGTATCAATTGCTATCCGTACTTATCTTATTACTCTCCTTACCGCTTTTAGCATCAGGTGGAGAAGCCGCCAAAAAAAGTTCAACATTGACCAAGGAAATTATAGAGGCAAATTATCTTGCCGGACTTTCATCAGATAACTGTGGACTTCGTAATAGCTGCGCTTACTTTTTGGGAGAAATGAAATCCGAAAAAGCAGTAATTCCTTTAATGAAAATGCTGCGTACAAACGATAATGTATGTGCAAGATTAGTTGCTGCATTAGCGCTGATTAAAATCGGTGATGAACGTGGTGTTTACTTGGTGAAGAGAACAGGTGAACTTGATGATGACCAAAGATTAGCTAGAATGTGCGAACAATTCTATAAAGCATATCAATTCGAAAAATCGGATTCACCTGGTAACCAGGAATTTAGAATTGCAGCGAACTAAAATAAAATTCTTTTTTGTTGGTGAGATGAATTGTTGTTGACTTAAACCCCGTGCACGCCCTGCGCGGGGTAATTATTGCTGATCTCAGAATTACTCATCATTTTTTTCATTTGCGTATTCGCACCATTCTTGAAATACTAGCGTTTAGTGTCTGTGTTAAAATTGTAGAGCCCGTCTGCTCGTCAGAGTCCGATCGTCAGATTGCGACGAATTCTGTCGAACGAAGTTCGTTGACCGCCGGGTTTACCCGACTTTGTCGGGTTTACCCGACTTTGTTGGGGCAGGCGAGATTTATCTCGCTCACTCGCTCAAAGAAAAGCGAACAAAAGTCCGTTCTACAAAGACCAGATTGTCATTTTGGAATATTGGAAAAATGGATTAGTGGATGTATGTTCTGTACACGGATGTCACGGTCGCACCGTGACATAAAATAGATACCAGTTCACATTTGACGGCAGCAAACTTTCCAGCGGTATTTATATTTACAGGATTACAGCGGGCGAGTTTTCAGCCAGTAAGAAGTTTGTGCTGATGAAATGATTGTAGAGCGATTCGCTGAATCGCTAAAATTAATTTGAATGAAAGAATTTTTAGAGCCGATCAGGCGATCGGCTCTACATAACTAAACAATCATTCGCTCATTCATGGCTTTTATTGAGATTCCGGTACAGCCAATTAAAATCAATCGCAAGGGTGGAATGATAGATTGCTAAAATGCAATTCTTAACTCACCCCAACTTTTCCCCTCTCTTTTCCGAGAGGGGAACGAGTTCTCGAAAGAAACTAAGGTTTTCAGATTTATACAAATCTGTCCTCTCTTATGAAGATTTACCAACTATAATAAAATGAAGGTTGGGAGGTCGGCAGATCGTTAGATTCCGTAGAATCTAACGGATTCTACGAACTCCGCCGGACTCTGGCGAGATTAAGGTGAGTTCATAAGGACTAAATCTGAAAACCTAATGAAGCAGAAACCAGTGTCGGGAAGATCCTCATACACTTATTAGTTACGAGGGATAAAGGTTTGCGACACTTCGAGTATAATCCATAAATCATAAATGATTTGTGTAGCAGTTCCCGTCACTGTAAGAATTCCCAACCTCGTAGAGGTTGAAATTACTGTAGACTGATGAAATAACCATATGATTTAATCCTTGTAGAGGATTTATAATTGAAAATAATTTGTGGATATGATTTTATTGATCATCTCCAATGATCTGATTGTTAATGAAAATGGTTCTCTACAAAAATTTGAACATCTACGATGTTCGAGAATCAATTTCACGGATGTTACGGTCGCACCGTGACATAAAATAGATACCAGTTCACATTTGACGGCAGCAAACTTTCCAGCGATGTTTATATTTACAGGATTACAGCGGGCGAGTTTTCAGCCAATAAGAAGTTTGTGCTTATGAAATGATTGTAGAGCGATTCGCTGAATCGCTAAATTTAATTTGAATGAAAGAATTTTTAAAGCCGATCAGGCGATCGGCTCTACATAACTAAACAACCACTCGCGCATTCATGGCTTTTATTGAGATTCCGGAACAGCCGATTAAAATCAATCGCAAAGATGGAATAGAGATTGCTAAAATGCAATTCTTAACTCACCCCAACTTTTCCCCTCTCTTTTCCGAGAGGGGAACGAGTTCTCGAAAAGAAACGAAGGTTTTCAGATTTATACAATTCTGTCCTCTCTTAGTGAAGAGAGGATTAAGGTGAGTTCATAAGGACTAAATCTGAAAACCAAATAGCTAAAGATACAATGCCCGTTCATTAAAACCAGCATTTAAAATGAGGTATTCATCCGGCAAGTTTTCGGCCAGTAAGAAGTTTGTGTTTATGAAATAATTGTAGAGGCCGTCTACTCATCAGATTGCGAGGAAGTCTGTCGAACGGATTACGTAGAATGAATTCTGTTGACTGCCGAGTTTACCCGACTTTGTCTGGGCAGGCAAGATTTATCTCGCTTATTCTCTCAAGCAAAAGCGAACTAAAGTCCGCTCTACAAAGACAAGATTGTTTATTTGCTTGCCATTTCGTTGCGTTCGCTGCACCGTTGCGAGAAAGTTGGTTTGAGTGGATGGAGGGATGGATGGATGAAGGGATGGATTGGTTGGATGATTTACTTTCGTTTTATATTTCTAGCACCAAGATTTTGCAATAATCAATAGTCAATAATAAATTCGCCCATCCTAAGTAACTCAATAACCCAATGACTTAATGACCCAATGACTTAATGACCCAATGACTTAATAACTCAATAACCCAATAACTAACCAACATACCTAACAGCTGCATCCGCGCAATTCTCACCGTCAATAGCAGCCGATACAATTCCACCCGCATAACCGGCTCCTTCGCCTGAAGGAAACAGTCCTTTCAGATCGTGATTCATGAGTGTATCTCTGTCCCTTGGAATTCTAACCGGTGAACTCGTTCTACTCTCAGCGACTAATATCTGTGCCTCTTCTGTGTAGAATCCCTTCATCCTCTTTCCAAATATTTTGATGCTTTTCGTTAAACGATCAGAAATTTCTTTCGGTATTATGTCGTTTAGAGGCTGACTAACAACACCCGGTATGTAAGATGTTTCCGGCAGAGAATCAGAGGATTTCTTTTGTATAAAATCGGTAAGCCTTTGAGCTGCGGCTCTTTGAGTTTTACCGCCTGCTTCAAACGCAATTCTTTCATATTCCTTTTGATACATCAATCCTGCAAATACACCATGTTCTTTATATTTATCGTAATCTTTTTCTGTAATAGAAACTACCAGTCCGGAATTTGCGAAAGGAGAATCTCTGCGGGAAACCGACATTCCATTTAATACAAGTTCACCGGGTTCGGTTGATGCGGGAATAATTATTCCGCCCGGACACATGCAGAACGAGTAAACGCCGCGATCATCAACTTGACATGTAAGATTGTAACTTGCTGCGGGAAGATTCGCATTCCTGATGTGTGAATGATATTGAATTTGGTCAATCAATTGCTGCGGGTGTTCAACTCTTACTCCCATTGCAAATTGTTTGGGTTCAAGTTGAACGCCTTTCTTATCTAACAAATAATAAATATCTCGTGCTGAATGTCCGGTTGCTAAAATTACCGCATCTGCTGAAACTTCCTCTGTATCATTAACAACTACACCTTTAACTTTTCCTTCGCCGGTTAATAAATCAGTAACCTTAGAATCAAAGTATATTTCCCCATTATTATTAATGATTGTGTCTCTCATAGCTTTTACGACTTTCGGCAGCCTGTTTGAACCAATATGCGGATGTGCATCAATTAAAATATCACTTCCGGCTCCATGCTGATGAAGCAACGTCAGCACCCGTTTCACATTCCCGCGTTTTACCGACCGCGTGTAAAGTTTACCGTCGCTGTATGTACCTGCACCGCCTTCACCGAAACAATAATTGGAGTTTGGATTTACCTCTCCTAGCTGTTGAATTGCTTTTAAATCCTTTCGCCTTGTTTGAACATCCTTGCCTCTTTCAAAAATAATCGGTTTAATTCCCAATTCAATTAGTCGAATAGCGGCAAATAATCCGGCAGGTCCGCTTCCGACAATGATTACTTTCTTATCCGAAGTAACGGGTAATAAATTTATTGATTCGGAAACCTCTTTGGGTTTTTCATTTATGAAGGCTGCAATTTTTAATCTGAATACCGGTGATTTACGCGCATCGATTGAACGGCGCAGAACAGTGAACGCCGTAAGTTCCCCTTCGGAAATATGAAGTTTCTTTATGATGAGTTTCTGCAGATAAGTTTGATCATAAATAAAATTTGGTCTTACAACAATTTCAGTTTCTTTTTTCATCAAGTCCCCTTCTTATGAGGAAAATAAGGATATTTTTCATACCAAAAGTATATAGAACAACACATACATTTTACATACATTTTGACTTATTAACTAATTCTTTTATCATCTTAATTTGGGAAAGTATTGCGGGTAAGATTAAGAAAAATGATAAAGATTTTTTAATAAATTCAGAGTGAATTAATAAGTTGATTTAATTATACCGCCGTCCACTGCAATAGTTTGTCCTGTTATATAACCGGCTTGTTCAGAAGCAAGGTAGACAATCATCGAGGCAACTTCATCTGGTCTGCCCAATCTCTTTAGTGGAACTTGATTAGCCATTTCCGATAAGATATGTTCATGTGATTCGTTCAATACTTTTGCCTTGTTGACTGCTAGGTCATAAAGTCTTGCCGTTAGTGTATATCCCGGAGCAACATTATTAATCGTTATGTTATGTTTCCCTACTTCAAGACTTAGAGTTTTTGCAAGAGCAGTCAATCCGCTTCGAAACGTATTTGATAAAACTAAATTATCAACCGGCTGCTTAACGGAAAGCGAGGTTACATTAATAATTCTGCCCCAGTTATTTCTTTTCATTGCAGGTAAAACCAACCGGATGAAACGCTGCGCACTCATCAGTACTTGATTATATGCATCGGTCCAATCGTTTTCATTAAGCTCATCAAAATAGCCTGGCTTAGGACCGCCGCAATTATTCACAAGAATGTCAATTCCCCCGTAATTATCTTCCGCTACTTTTACAGTATTATCAATATCACCGGGTTTATTTAAATCGCAGACAGTCCAAATCGGTTCAACACCGAATTGATTTTTAATTTCATTAACAGCTTTCAGCAAATTTTCTTGTTTGCTTGAACAGACAACTACTTTACATCCCTCTTTAATAAAAGTCTCTACTGCAGCCTTGCCTATTCCCATGCTTGCAGCGGTAACAAGAACTGTTTTTCCATTAAGGTTTAATTCCATTTTAATCCCTAACTCGTTAAATCAGTAATCGAACATAATGATTATAATTCTAAATTGAAACAAGGGAGAAGTATAAAAAATCCCCGACTGCAATTTAGCCGGGGATATTAGAGTAGTTATATTTGAATCAAAACGTTTGGATATATTTCAGTCAATATCCATTTATGAATTACTCAACTGTTCATTAACAATTTCAGCGGTATCCATTGCAATCACCAACTCTTCATTTGTCGGTATTTCGAATACTTTGGCTTTAGAATCAGCAGAAGAAATTTCTGCTTCTCCCTTCGCTTCATTATTCAATTTATCGTCGAGTTTTATTCCAAGATATTCCATATTTTCACAAACAGCATTTCGTACCATAACGGAGTTTTCACCAATTCCCCCGGTAAATACTAATGCATCCAAACCACCCATTGCAGCCGTGTAAGCTCCAACATATTTTTTGATTCGATATGTAAAGACATCGAAAGCATTTTTAGCTTTCTTATCGTTTTCCATTACGGACTCTTCGATTTCCCGCATATCACTGCTGTCACCGCTCAAACCGACTAATCCGCTGTGTTTGTTCATTAACGTATTTGCTTCCGAAAGGGTTAAACCTTCCTTGCCCATAATATAAACTATAACTGATGGATCCATATCACCGCATCTCGTTCCCATCATCAATCCTTCCAAAGGCGTAAAACCCATCGATGTATCGACGGATACTCCCCTGTCAACTGCAGCCATACTCGCTCCATTGCCGAGATGAGCCGTAATGATTTTTAATTCCTCAAAAGGTCTTCCTAAAAGTTCTGCTGCTCTTAATGAAACAAAGCGGTGGGAAGTACCATGAAATCCATACCTTCTGATTTTATATTTTTTGTAAAGTTCATACGGAATCGCATACAAATAAGCTTTCGGCGGCATCTTTGAATGAAATGCAGTATCAAAAACTCCGCATTGAGGAGTTTCGGGAAGATGTTTCTTACTTGCTTCAATACCCTTAATATTCGGTGGATTATGAAGCGGCGCTAATTCAATATTATCTTTCAATGCTGTTATAACCCGGTCGGTGATTAATACTGACCCCGAAAATGTTTCACCGCCGTGTACAACTCGATGACCGACTGCATCAATTTCTTTTATGTTTTTTATCACACCATGATTTGGACTAAGCAACACTGCAATTACATATTCAATTGCTATTGTATGATCTAAGATTTCGCCAACAATTTTTATTTTTTCTCGACCTTCAGGCATATGAGTCAGTACAGCACTGCTCATTCCAATTCTTTCAACCATCCCCTTCGCTAATGCTGCTGCTTTCTCTGTATCAATAAACTGATACTTGACAGATGAACTACCGCAATTTAGAACTAAAACTTTCATTTTTTCCTCGGCACTTATTCTTTAATCTTTCCATCGGGTGTATATTTGAAAAATCCTTCCCCGGTCTTTTTACCTAATTTTCTTTCTCTAACAAGTTTTCTTAAAATCGGACAGGGTCGGTATCTCGGTTCGCCCAATGTGTTCCACAACTGTTCCATCCAGGTGAGCACTTCATCCAAGCCCATAGAATCAGCCATTTCCAAAGGTCCAACCGGGAAATTGTATCCCATCTTCATAGCGGTATCAATGTCTTTTGCAGAAGCCACGCCTTCAAGTAAGATATACATTGCTTCATTTAGCAGCGGAACAATGGCGCGTGTTGTTACATACCCGGGATATTCATAAACTTCAATCGCAGTTTTTCCCAGTGTTGATGCAAATGATTTAATTACTTCAACAGTTTTATCCGAAGTCTCTAATCCGCGAATTAATTCAACCAGCGGAACTTTTGGAACAGGGTTCAGAAAATGCATACCGATAACTTTATCTTTCCGTTCGGTTACTTCTGCTATTTTTGTTAAACTCAATGTGGATGTATTGGAAATTAGAATAGTTTCCGGTTTGGAAATTTCATCGAACTTTTTGAATAGGAGTCTCTTCAATTGAAAATTTTCATCAACTGCTTCAATAATTAAATCGGCGTTTTTAAAATCGCTGAATTCCAGGGTCCATTTAATTCTACTCAATATCGATTTCATCTCACTCTTGGTCATCGCCCATCGTGAAATTTCTTTCTCCATTGATTGCTCTAAACTCTTTTTAGCCGCTTCAATATGATCATCATTCTTTTCCATTATAACAACATCAATACCGGCGCTTGAAATAGACTGAGCTATTCCTTGACCCATCACACCGGCTCCGACAATCGCCACCAACTCAATTCTTTCGCCATCATTCTGAGGTTTAGTTACCCCGTTAAGCAAATCCTCTAATTTTTCAATTTTGGAATTATTTTCATCAGCCATTGTTTATCATCCTAACGATTTTCTAGTTTCGTAATAAAAAGGTAAATCTAATCCTAATTTTAAATCAAAATCTATACCAACATAAATGATCGATTTTAGTCAATTATCGCTGATTTAATAATCTTTTTTACTAAAAATAGTAATCGCTCCCAGCAAACTAAGAATCATAAACCCAAACGATGTAAAAACCGGTTCCCAGTTGGGAATTGAACCGCTTTCAGCTAAACTGCCGGTTATTGCACCCAATTCAGAGGTGCGGGGAAGTAAATAATACAATCCATCCAAAATATATTCAACAGGTTTGCTGTCTATTAGGATTGAGATTTTATCACGCGCGAGAAGTAATGGAGAAAATATGAAGAAAATTAGATATGATATCATCATTGCAAGAATGGAGCTTCGTGTTACGACTCCGATAAAGATGATGAACGCATAAAGAAGAGCAAATGTATATGTAATTGTCAAAATTGAAGATAAAAATCCAAACTCCCAGTTACCGAATTTGAACCCGATTAAAAGCCAAACTCCTAAAACTATGTATGCAATATTTAGGAAAACAACAATTAATCCGCCCAAATATTTTCCGAGTAAAATCTGGTACCTTGCGATTGGCTTTGATAAAAATAAATCGACATTCCCTTTTTCGAGCAAATTTGGAATAAAGTTAGATACCGCAAAAATTGATAAAAAGATACCGCCCCCGAAAAGAGGAACAACAACAATCATTTTGAAAAAGAGTGAAATCTGTTTTATCAGGTTAAGAGTCTCGCCTTCTTTTTGACCGTTAATAACAGGCAGGAATTCTTCAATCTTTAAAAAGGAAAATAACAGTATGAAAATTAGGAGAACAAATGTTGAGACACCAAAAAATACGAGGAAGATTTTTTTTGCGAGTGCTTCTCTAAAGGTTCCTTTTGTGATAGTCCAAATATTACTTAGCATTATTCAAATTCTCCGTTTCTTCAATTACCGAAATAAACATTTCTTCCAAAGTATTTTTCTGCGGAACTATTGAATGAATATTGATTTCGTATTTCCTTAGAATATCAATTAATCCGTTCAACTGTTCTACATTCCTTGCGTGGAATGAATAAAAACTTTCACCGATCATTTTCAAGTTATAATCCTTCAAATCGGTATTAATCAGATTTTCATCCAACGGGTCGTTCAGTCTAATTCTAAACTCTTCTTTTTGTGTTGTTAATTCTTCCATGGTTCCTTGGCGCACAAGTTTTCCTTTATGCAAAATTGTTGCACGGTCAGTCACAAGTTCCACCTCGGATAAAAGATGACTATTCAGGAAAATTGTTTTCCCGCCGGATTTTAATTCCTGCAGTAAATCACGGATCTCTTTTCTACCAATGGGATCGACGCCGTCTGTAGGTTCATCTAAAAAAATTAAATCCGGATCGTTAATCATCGCTTGAGCTAATCCCAATCTCTGCATCATTCCTTTTGAATAATTTTTTATTTTAGTCCGCTTCCATTTCCGCATTTTCACAATGTCGAGAAGTTCATCTATACGATTATTGAGATTTTTATCTTTATAACCACTCATTTCAGCAAAGAATTTTAGAACTTCTCCACCATTAAGGTATGAGGGAAACTTGTGATTTTCAGGAAGGTACCCAATCCTTTGCCGTACTGTATAATCAGAAATATCTTTCCCGAATATTTTAGCTTCACCACTGGTTGGGAAGGTGATTCCTAGTAGAACTTTTACTAAAGTAGTTTTACCGGCTCCGTTTGGTCCAAGTAATCCATAGATTGTTCCGGGTTCCACGGTTAGACTAAAATCCTGAAGCGCTGTTACAGAATTTCTCTTAAAGCCGCCGGAATAAATTTTTGTCAGGTTATTAATTTCAACTATGCTCATGGTATATTAAAACATATCTCCTTTTCTAAAACGTAGTAGTGAATAAAAATTTACAACGATTGCAATCGATATTAAAATCAAAAGATGCGCACCGATATCAGTCAATGAAGCCTGCCGCCACAGTACATCCAAAAATGCTTCAACAGACCAATAAGTAATTGTGAACTTTGAAATATACTGCATCCATTCGGGCATCAGTGAGATTGGAAACCATGAACCGCCGACAGCCGACATCACTAAAATCAATAAAGTCGCAATTCCGCTGGCTTGATTTAATGTTGAGGCTACTGAGGTTATAAACATTCCAAAAGAGACTGCAGCCGCCGAGGAAACAATAATAACAATTAATAAATTCATGAAGTTTGAGTAAATATCAACATCCCAAATGATTGAGCCTGCAAAGAAAAGCACAAAAAGTTGAACAATTCCGAGAAGCATCGTATAAATATATTTACTCCATAAAATATCGGATTTTCTAATCGGCATACAGAGAAGCCGTTTTAGAGAACCTTCCTGTTTCTCTTCGAAAAGTGAGTTAGCGGCGCCGGTAAGTGAAAAAAGTAAAAACATCACCGCCCAGCCACCGATTGTTCTCGTCAATCCCGGGTTGGTAATTTCTTCTCCAACCAACTGTTCACTCTCAAATTTCACCATACCGGCAATTGGATTAGCTGCAGCCGCACTTCCTGTATCGGAAGAAGTGCTGAGTAATTCCGCAGTGTCAACGGTTGTTATCGATTTGAAAATCGTATCGGGAGAAACCTCAAAATACTCTCCGATTAATCCGGAAAGAGATTTAGTAAACTCATTTGATTTCATTTCACCGAGGAAATCGTTTGATTTACGAGTCATAAGAATTGGTATTAACCTCGGAACTTCCGTCATTATATTCTGCTGAATCGAACCTTGAATAAGTGCGGATTCAATTTGATTCTTAGGATCATAATAAAACTTAAATTTCAGCGCTGTTGAAGTATCTGCGAAAAAATCTTTTGGTAAAATTATAGCGGCGGAAATCTTTCCTTCTTTTACATAATTTTTAGCTAATTCTTCCGTAAACAATTTCTCTTCATTATCATCCGAATAATATTTAACCAAACGAAGTGATTTTGACGAATCTAATTTAGTCTCGATAAAATCGGCAACCATTGAATTACTTTCGTTAACAAATATTATTGATATTTTGCCCCGCGGTCCGCCGTTACCGCCGAAAATACTTCCGAAAATAATAATTAAAACCAACGGAACAACAAACGTTAGTATTACCGCCGTTTTATCCTTAAAAAATCTTATTAAGTCTTTTATGATAAGGTAGTAAATATTCATTAATCTCTAAGACTCCTGCCCGTCAAATTCAAAAACACATCTTCAAGTGAAGCCCGGCTCACTTCAACATATTCATCCTCAATTTCCAGCTTTTCCAACTCAAGAAACAACGCCGATGTTTTGATGAATTTTTCACCCGGTATCAATTCATAGAAATAATCAAACTCATTAATTTCACCAAGCAGTTTAAGCTGTTCAAATTTCTTAGTCGTATCGTAATTCTTCTGAATTTTTAAAGTGTCTTTACGCTCAAGAATATTGATAAGCTCAGATATAGTGCCGATGGCAATAATTTTCCCGTTATCAATAATTGCAATCCTATCGCATAATCTTTCCGCTTCTTCCATATAATGAGTTGTATAGATAATCGTCTTCCCCGTTTTATTCAACTCTTGCAGCATTTCAAAAATTGCATTTCGAGATTGCGGATCAACACCGACAGTCGGTTCATCGCATAAAATAATTTCGGGATCATGAAGAATGCTCGCCGCAAGATTCAGTCGTCTTTTCATACCGCCGCTGAATTCTTTCACCACATCTTTTTTGCGGGGAGTGAGCTGAACAAGTTCCAACATTTCGTCAATTTTTTGCTCAAGTGTAATTTTCGGTAAACCGAAAAAACTTCCGAAAATTTTTAAATTCTGATAAGCGGTCAATTCCTGATAGAGTGAAATTTCCTGTGGAACATAACCAAATCTCTTTCTAAAGTTTATATCCTCAGTGATTACAATTTCATCACCGATTGAAATTTGTCCTTTATCTGCTTTCAGATACCCAATTATAATATTCATAAGAGTGGTTTTACCTGCACCGTTTGGTCCCAGCAGACCGAAAAACTCCCCTCTATTGATATCAAGCCCAACATCACTGAGCGCTTCGAGACTATTAAATGATTTTGATATATGTTCTATTTTCAGCATTAAATTATTATTTCTTCGTTTACATTAAAGGGTAAAAGATAATGTTTTGCACTGTCATTAAAAAGAAAATACACCTATTTTGACGTTTGAATTTCGCAAAAGTGTGATCGTTTAATGAATACTGTTGAAGCATTAAAAAAATATTTCGGTTATGATAAATTCCGTAAAGGGCAGATTGAAATTATTGATAGCATTATCGACGGGAATAATGTTCTGGCAATTTTACCAACCGGAGCCGGAAAATCTATCTGTTACCAAATCCCGGCTTTAATTTCAAACGAACTCTCCATCGTAATTTCTCCGCTCATTGCACTTATGAAAGATCAGGTTGATGCATTAAATTCAATTGAGCAGGCAGCGGCATTTATCAACAGTACCTTAGATTATAAAGAAACCGAAAAAGTATTTAGAGATATTTTAGATAAAAAAGTAAAACTCCTCTATGTCTCCCCGGAAAAATTGGAATCACAACAGTTTGCTGAGAGATTGAAACAGTTCGAAATAAAATATCTTTTTATTGACGAAGCACACTGCATCAGTGAATGGGGTCATAGTTTCAGACCTAGTTACAGAAAAATAAAACAGTTCGCTGATTACATTGAGGTAAAAAACATCTCTGGGTTTACCGCAACTGCAACCCCGGAAGTTAGAGATGATATAGTTAGGCAGCTCGATTTACATGAGCCGGAACTTTTCATCCGCGGGTTTGAGCGAGAAAACTTATTTATTAATGTGATCAAAACAAATCATAAGAAAGAGAAAGTATATGAGTTGATGAATAAATTCGGCGGACCCGCAATCATTTATACCTCAACAAGGAAGGCAACTGAAGACTTATCAATTTTTCTCAGAACGAAGGGAATTAATAATAGTTATTACCATGCCGGCGTTTCTGCCGAAATGAGACGCGTGATTCAGGATGATTTTCAGTCAGACCGGGTTAACATTATTGTTGCAACAAACGCATTCGGAATGGGAATTGACAAAAAAGATATTCGCACAGTCATTCATTACAATCTGCCGGGTTCAATCGAAAGTTATTACCAGGAAATCGGACGTGCCGGGCGCGATGGAAAAGATTCCAATATATATTTATTATACAGCGGACGCGATCTGAAAATTCAAGAATATTTTATTGAATCCGGGAATCCCAATAAAGATCAGATCATAAGCGTATATTCAAACATTTGTAATTACGGAAATATTGCAGTTGGATCTAAACCGGATTTCCAAATTCCCCTTGATAGAGAGCTTGTTAAAAACCTTGCAGCAAAGGAAATAAACCGGTCGCTGTTTAACGCATCGTTAAATGCCCTGGAAGAGGCAGGATATTTAAAGCAAAACTCGGAATTTAATTCGAAGCACTCTGTGAAATTTTTATTGACCCCAAAACAGACCAAAGAGTTTGTAAAACAATTATCGAATAATAATCTGAAAGAACTTTCGGTTGAATTGTTAAGTGACTATGGAAGCAGTTTGTTTTCGAGTCTCTGCCCTGTTAATCTAGAGAAATTCAAAGAAACTTTCGGCGGTTCGCTTACGGCAGTGAAAGAAGCGTTAGTTGTTCTTTCAGGTTACGGTTTGATTGATTACCAGAAGCCGGCTGACAGTCCCACAGTTTCTCTGCTGGTCGAACGCCAAAGAACGACTGATCTAAAGCTAGATTTCAAAAAACTCGCTAGAAGAAAACTTCTGCAGGAAGAGAAACTGCAAAAAATGCAGGACTTTGTGTTTAGCACAAATTGCCGGTTCAAATATATATTAGAATATTTCGGAGAAGATGTTAATGATTACAGATGCAAACGATGTGATAATTGTATCGACGTGAAAGTAGAGGATGAAAATTTTAATAATTATTTGGAAGAATTAATTCTCGAAACTCTTCATCATGAGAAGCGAACCATCAGACGCAAGCACTTGATCTCAGCTCTGAGAGGAACATCTAATTCAATTCATGCCCGCAGTATGAATAATTACGGGAGCTGTTCTAATTACAAATCCGAAGAGTTGGATGACGCAATTGATTCATTAATAATGCAGGAATTACTGAGTATTTATGATGGCATGCTTTCGTTAACCGATAAATCCAAAGATCATTTCACATTGTTTATTGAAGAAGATAAAACCCAGACAAACTTTCAAGAGGAACTTTCGCTGTTTAATGAACTAAGACAGGCAAGAACTGATGCTTCGAAAAAATTTTCGCAATCAGTTGATTTAATTTGCCCGGATGAAATTTTAAGAAAAATCGGTGAGTTGAAGCCCAAAACACCAAGTGAGTTAATGTCCGTTCAAGGATTTACTCAGAGGATGTTCAATAAAGTAGGTGATGATTTTTTATTTGTAATTAGAGAACATTCTTTGAAGAAAGAGGAGAAAACGAAGAAGAATGAACTGCCTGAAAATATTCAGCAGACTTATGAATTGATAATCAAAAATTATTCAATCACTGACATCGCCAGGCTGACTAAATTACCCGACGCAATTATCTCTATGCAGATTGAAACTATTATCGGATATTTTCCGGAAATTAATATTGATAAATTAATCCAAACCGAACATCATCGAATGATTAAGGAAAAAATAAGCGAGGGTCTCAGGGAATTAAAAGAAATTAAATCAGTATTACCGAATAAAATAACGTACGCAGAGATAAGAATTGTGCTGGCGAAGGTAAAAGCTAATTCTTGAGGTTTTCTTTTCGCAGTGAATCCAAATATGTTTCAGCTTTTATAAATAATGAATCCCAAAGTTCAATATTCTCACCGTAACTATCCAATGTAGTTGTATAAGAGTTTTCCGTAACCTGATGTTTTTCGAAAATATTATAACGGGCAATTTTTATTGAATCAAGATTATCTTGGTGGATTTGTTTGGAGATCAGGATATCGACATAAACTTTTGCCATCACATCCTGATCCACAACCTTTTTATTTTCACAACCTATAATCAGAATAAAAAATAAAATCACAAAGAGTTGAATTTTTTTCATCAACTTTTCTTACTCGCTTCAAATAAAACTTTCTTTTCTTTCTCCGTTAAATTTTGATAACCGCTTTGACTAATCTTATCCAAAATTCTATCAATTTCTTCCTGGGTTACTTCTTCACTTTTATTTTTTCGTTCATTGATTTCATAAAATTCGGCATCAATTACTTCCTTATCTCCGGATATATCTTTAGGCTTTCTAAATTTATATTCTGTTTCACCCGAGGAATAAGACTGAAACTTATTTTTTAAATTGTAATACATTCTATCAACATCGATGCGATATTTTTTATCTGCCATAATCATAATGAAAGCTGTTAAAGCTCCTCCTAGATGTGCGAGATGAGCTACGATACTCGGACCGCCAACCGACATAAATTCAATCAAAATTAGAAATGCTATCAAGTACTTAGCTTTAACCGGCAGTAGGAACCAAATGTAAATGTAGCGGTTAGGGAAAAACATAGCGAAAGCGAGCATAATTCCGTAAACCGCACCGGATGCACCAATTGTAGGCGCTCCCCCACTTGCAAAAAGAGGTGAAATAAAAACATGTGCAATTCCGGCGCCAATTCCACTAATTAAATAAAATAAAAGGAATTTTTTGGAACCCCACATATTTTCCAATTCCATGCCGAACATCCAGAGCATCAGCATATTAAAAAATATGTGCCCAAATCCACCTGTTGAATGCATAAATTGATATGAAATCAACTGCCAAATCTGAAAATTGAAAGGCTGACCGGCTTGATCCATTCCCGCAATCGGATTAAGCGCGAAATACCTATTCAGCACATACCAACCTGGTACGCCACCGAAGCTCAAATTCTCAAAAATTATTTGAACAAAGAAAACCGCCACGTTTATAATCAATAGAGTTTTTATCACAGGCGGAAAAACGCTGAATCCGCCAAAACCTGTTGGTCGATAATAATCTCTTCCGTCTAATCCCATTTAGTAACCTGTAAACAAATCTTAATAGCTGTGAAAATTAACTTATTTTTAAAACAAAAAAAAGAAGCAATCTATTCCATTAGACCGCTTCTTTATCGAAATTGTTCTAATAAAAATAAATTTATGCATCGGTTAATGCTGCAACACCCGGTAAAACCTTACCTTCAAGAAATTCTAATGATGCACCGCCGCCGGTTGAAACATGGGATACTTTTTCATCCAGACCGGCTTTCTTTATTGCTGATGCTGAATCACCGCCGCCAATAACTGTTACGGCTCCGTTTGCAGTTGCATCGGCTAAGGCTTCTGCTATTGCATTTGTACCTGCTGCAAAATTCGGGAATTCAAATACACCCATCGGACCGTTCCATACGACTGTTTTACTTTCTTTAATTATGCTGCTGAATAACTCAATTGATTTAGGTCCGATATCCAATCCCATTTTATCCGGACTAATATTTGTTATATCAACAACTTCAGAGGGTGAATCATTATTAAATTCAGCGGCTGTTTTGATGTCGATTGGAAGCATCAACTTTTTATTTACGGCTTCTGCTTTTTTAATCAATTCTTTAGCCATTTCAATTCTGTCTTCTTCCAGCAAAGATGTACCAATTTCATAACCTTGAGCTTTGAAAAAAGTATAAGCCATTCCCCCGCCAATAATCAATGTATCAACTTTCGGGAGAAGGTTTTCAATAACATCAATTTTACCGGAAATTTTTGCTCCACCCAAAATTGCGGTAAACGGTCGCTGAGGTTCGCTTACGGCTTTACCCAAATAATCCAACTCCTTTTGCATAAGGTAACCCGAAGCGCAGATATCAATATATTTTGTAACGCCTTCGGTTGATGCATGAGCACGGTGGGCGCTGCCGAATGCATCGTTTACGTAAACATCACCATTTTCTGCCAGTAGTTTTGCAAATTCGGGGTCATTCTTTGTCTCTGCCGAATGATACCTTACATTTTCAAGGAGTAAAACATCGCCGTCTTGTAGTGATTTAACAATTGCCGAAACTTGCTCGCCAATACAGTCTGCTGCAAACCTGACTTCCATATTCAACAATTCACCTAATCTTAGCGCGACAGGTTTTAAACTGTATTCAGGTTTCGGTTCACCTTTGGGGCGACCCAAATGACTCATCAGTATTGCTTTCCCTCCATCTTTTACAATTTTATTAATTGTCGGAAGGGCTGCGGCAATTCTTCTATCATCGGTTATCTTCTGATTCTCATCAAGCGGAACATTAAAATCAACTCTAACTAAAACCCTTTTCCCTTTCAGATCAATATTATCAATCGATAATTTATTCATTTTTTCCTCCTTGTGAACAAAATCAGCATAGGGTGAATATTAAAAAAAAGACGCAGTTCCTCAAATAAGGAAATACTGCGCCTTTCAAAGAACTTTTACTACTAAAATTACTTAGCTATTTTAAGCAGCAAGTCAACAACGCGGCAAGAGTAACCCCATTCATTGTCGTACCAACTGACAACCTTAACCATGTTTCCGTTAACCATGGTTGAAAGTGAATCAAAAATGCTTGAATGTGAATTACCGACGATATCGGCAGAAACTATCGGGTCTTCACAGAATTCCAAAATACCTTTCATTCCGCCTTCGGCAGCTTCTTTCATTGCAGCATTTATCTCTTCAACAGAAACTTCTTTTTTCAATTCAGCTACCAAATCGGTTATTGAACCGTCCGGTGTCGGAACTCTTAATGCAAAGCCATCCAATTTACCTTTTAATTCAGGGATAACTTTACCAACCGCTTTTGCAGCTCCTGTTGTTGTAGGTATAATAGATACCGCGGCAGCTCTTGCTCTTCTTAAATCACTGTGAGGTAAATCCAATACTTTTTGATCATTTGTGTATGAATGGACGGTTGTCATAAATCCTTTTTCAACACCGAATTTATCATTAAGTACTTTTACCATAGGAGCCAGGCAGTTAGTTGTACAAGAAGCATTAGAAACTACTTTTTCATCGCCTGTTAAAACTTCTTCATTAACGCCTAAAACAACTGTGGCATCGATATCACCTTTTGAAGGAACGGTTAAAATCACCTTATCGGCACCGGCTTCAACATGTTTCATACAAGCTTCTTGAGTTCTAAAAACACCTGTAGATTCAATTACAACCTGAACGCCGAGTTCCTTCCAGTTCAATTTGGCGGGATCTTTTTCCGCCGTAATTTTAATTTTTTGTCCATTGACAATAATTGAATCGCCATCGGCTTTAACTTCACCGTTAAATCTTCCGTGAACGGAATCGTATTTTAGAAGATGCGCAAGTGTTTTGGCATCAGTTAAGTCGTTAATTCCCACAAATTCAACATTTCCAAGTTCCAAACCTCTTCTAAATACAAGTCTACCGATTCTTCCAAATCCATTAATTCCAACTTTTACCGCCATTTATTTTCCTCCGAAATCAATTTATTTAAAAAAGATTAACGTATATTATATAAAATCTTAGGACGAAATTCAATCAAAATCAGATATTGTGTTTTCATTTAGGATAATTTTAAAACCAATTAAGTAAATTAAGGCTTGATAAAAGTGATATTTTTTAGTATTTAATGTGAATCAAATCACAATTATTAGTAGCAGGAGTTTAATATGGCTGAACTATCAGATTTTCTATTGTACGTTCCGATTTTTGCGGACCTACCACAAGATACAATCGAAAAAATTGCTCAAGTTGGTACAAGAAAAGTCTATAGTAAAGAAAGTGTTATTCTTATGGAGGAAGAAGCAGGCTCTGCACTATTCGTAATTATTTCTGGCAAGGTAAAAGTTGCCCGGACTAGTAATGACGGCAGAGAGGTTATATTAAGCATACTTGCGGAATCTGATTTTTTTGGTGAAATGGCTCTGCTTGATGGTTTCACAAGATCCGCAACCGTTATTGCTTTGGAAGATTCCGACCTTTTTATTATCCAGCGGAATCAATTCTTGGAATTATTAAGAGATCATCCTGAAATTTCTATTGCACTTCTTCAGGAATTAACAAGACGCCTAAGATCCGCTGATATGAAAATCAAATCATTATCTCTTAAAGATGCGGAAGGTAAAGTAGCTACAGTAATTCTGCAGCTCGCTGATGATGTTGGAAAAATTAAGCAAGGGATTGTTGAAATTGATAAACTCCCGCTTCAACAAGATTTAGCCAATATGGCTGGAACATCTCGTGAAACGATTTCGAGAACTCTTCATTCATTCGCAAAAAAAGGTTTAGTGGAATTAGAAGGTTCGAAATTGAGAATTCTAAACTACGAGAAATTTAAAGAAGCATATGTCTGATGCCCGGTTATGCTGATTTACACATGCACTCGAATCATTCGGATGGAGCTTTAACTCCCACTGAATTATTATATAAAGCATATGACGCGGGCTTGGAAATTATTAGCCTTACTGATCATGATAATGTTAATGGTTTAGACGAAGCCATTGAAGCCGGGAAAAAACTTGGTATTGAAGTAATTCCCGGACTAGAGATCAGTTCTGATATCGAAGATCAGGAAATTCACTTACTTGGTTATTTCTTTGATTATAAAAATGAAGAACTTACGAAATACCTTCAATTTTTCCGTGATGAAAGATTCCAGAGAGCTAAGCGTATTGTAAAAAAATTGAATAAAATTGGTTTTAATATTTCCATTGATGATGTGCTTGAAGGTGCAAAAAATTCGGCAATCGGAAGACCGCACATCGCAGAAGCTTTACTGAATCGCGGGTTTATTAAAAATTATTTCGAAGCTTTTTATAAGTATATCGGTGATTTCAAACCTGCTTACGAAAGAAAAATTCATATCTCAATTCAGAGTGCAATAAAATTAATTAATGATGCGGGCGGATTATCATTTGTTGCCCATCCATGCAACATGCAGGATACACTTTTAATGAACCTGATTAAATGTGGCATTGACGGTATTGAAGCAATTCACCCATCTCACAATAAACATCATATCAGGTACTACAGCGGGATCGTTAACCAATATTGCCTGCTCGATTCCGGGGGCTCCGATTTTCACGGCGGAAGAAGAGAGGATGATGATAATTTCGGAAAATTTAAAGTGCCGGTTGCAAAGGTTGAGAATATAAAAAAGATGTTAGTAACCAATGGATATTGATTCCGCAAACCGTGTACTTTATTTTACACTTTGATGAATCGAAAAAAATATTAATTTTGGGGAGTTCGTTGATTAAGTTATTCATTGGCACGAGGTATTTATAACCAAGTTCTACCACAATATCCAATCTAAACAAAATAGTAAGGTATAAAATGAGAATGTTTTTGATGATGATTATATTATCGTTTATTCTTTTATCTGCTGCGACTGCACAAAATATCGGAGAGTGGAAGAACTACACATCGATGCGAAACACTAATAATATTGTAATGACGGAGGAGGGTTTTTGGGCAACATCAGATGGCGGAATTTTTTATTTCAATAATGCGGATAGTTCTTATCAAAGATTTATGAAATCGGAAGGATTAAGCAGCCATGCAATTACATCTATCGCTGTTGATAATTCCGGCAAGATTTGGATCGCCGATATGGATGGATTTATTGATGTATTGAACCCGGCAGATAATTCCGTAACTAAAATTCTGGAAATATTCAAATCGGACTTTGAAAACAAAACTATCAACAGCATCAACATTAGCGGAGATACTGCCTTTGTATCGACAAACTTTGGGCTTTCTCTAATCAATACGAAAACACAAAAATTTTACGAAACAGTTTTAAAATTCAATAACATTCCTACCAACGCAGCCGTTAATAGCGTATTAGTCGATGAATATATTTACGTTGCAACTGCCGGTGGAATTGCAGTCAGCAAGCCGGGTGTAATAAATTTATCGGCGCCAACATCATGGATTTCGTATGAAATCGATGAAAATGTGAAAGCTGAAACTGTATATGAAATTGTTAAAATTGGCTCTGAAATTTTCGCATCTTCTGACAAAGGGTTACTTAAAAAAAATGATACAATTTGGAATGTGGTATCATTCGCCGGGTTGGATATTCAGGACATATTTAACAAGGAAGATTCACTTTTTGTACTGACTACCAACAAACTCTATCTCTATTTGCCTGCCGGTAATGAATTAATTTATTCTACTTCCTCACAAATATTTCATAAAGTAATTATTACTGATAATACAAATTATATCGCAACTAATAACGGAATTTTTGTTAATGACGGAAGTTCATCCAAATATCTTTTCCCGAATGGTCCGGTCACCAATTTCTTTGAAAGTATTTCTGTTGATAATGACGGCGTTGTGTGGGTCGGAACCGGTCGTGAAATATTTGGTGCGGGAGTATTCAGTTGGAACGGTTTGGAATGGAAAAACTACAATAAAACAAACACACCTGAGTTTTTAACAAATTCGTTTCATAAAGTATTTGCTGCCCCTGATAATGTAAAGTACTTTTTAAATTGGGGACGCGGGTTCACAAGACTTAAAGGTGATGAATTCAATACATTTTATGTAAACAATACAGACCTCGCACCTATTACAGGATTTCCCGGCTTTTTAGTTATTTCTGATGTGAAATATGATTCACATAACAACGCCTGGATCTTAAACTATTGGCCGAATACAAGGGAACCGTTAAGTGTTTTAACATCCGACAGTACATGGTATCATTATGAATTCGGGTTATTTACTATTTCGGATCTGGCTAACTATGAACATTTTGTAATTGATCAGTATGATACAAAATGGTTCGCCGAAACTAATAAAAGTCCCGGACTATACTATTTTAATGAGAATCAAACACTTGATGACAGAACCGATGATGATTGGGGTCTCGTTTCGGATGATGACGGATTATCTAGTAATTCTATTACTTGTCTTACTGTTGACCGGCTTGGGGAATTATGGGTCGGGACAAATGCCGGGCTGGATTTTATACCTAATCCTTCAAAACCGACAAGTTCAATTCAATCTGTAAATGCACTAAGACAGCAGTTCATCTCTGCGATTGCTGTTGATCCGTTAAATCAAAAATGGGTCGGTTCAAGCGAAGGATTAATCGTACTATCCTCAGACGGCAGAACCGTGCTTGAACAGTATGATAAAACAAACAGCCCGCTCCCCTCAAACCAAATCAAAGCAATTAATATTGATGAGAAAACAGGGACGGTTTACATCGGGACTGATTATGGAATGGTTTCGCTCAAAACTTCTGCAATTAAAGCTGTTGATTCATTTGATGAACTGTTTGTATATCCTAATCCATTTTATGTGGAGACCGGAAATCAAAAAAATCTTACGATCGAAGGATTGATAGCAAATTCCGAAATTAAAATTTTATCAATCGGAGGTGAATTAATTGCATCAACAGAAACTAATCAGGTCAGTTCACCCGGGGGAAAAATTGCTTTTTGGAACGGTCGCAATTTGAAAGGTGAAATTGTTCCAAGCGGAATTTATTTAATTGTTGCATACGATGAGGAAGCAAACAATGTTACCGCTGCAAAAGTAGCGGTTCTCCGTAAATGATAAGCTGATAATTCTAATATGATCGATATACAAAACCTATCAATTCAATACTCCGGGAAGTATTTATTTGAAGATGTAAATCTTCGGATAAATGAAAACGATAGGATCGCTTTAGTAGGACCTAACGGTTCAGGGAAAACTACTCTTTTAAGACTGCTTACCGATATTGAACACCCGGAAGACGGCTCTATAAATAAAAAGAAAAATTTGTCCGTTGGTTTTCTACCTCAGGAGTTTATTTCCAATTCAAATAGAAACCTTTTTGATGAAGTGAAATCATCACTCAAATCTTACACTGAATTGGAAGATCATGAATTAAGAATAAATGAAAAACTGCAGTTATTAGACGATAATGATCCCGAGAAACTAAAGCTTCTGGATACGATTGGAAAAATTCACCATAAAAAAGAGCATATAGAATTTTATAGTATCGATGCAAAAATTGCAAAAGTTTTGGAGGGTTTGGGATTTAAAGAAGAAGAATTTTCTAATTCTATGAAACAGTTTTCAGGCGGATGGCAGATGAGAATTGAATTAGCAAAAATTCTTTTGAATGATCATGATTTGATTTTATTGGATGAACCGACAAACCACCTGGATATCCCTTCTCTTGAGTGGTTAATAAATTATCTCAAACAATCCAACAATGCTCTCCTAATCGTATCTCATGATAGAAGATTTTTAAATTTAGTAACCGATAAAACATTTGAAATATTCAACAAGGGAATAAATTATTTCAAAGGTAATTATGAATCATTCATAAAATATAAAGAAGAACGTGATCTGCAGTTACGTGCACAATTAAAAAATCAGTTGAAACGAAGAAAAGAAATTGAAAGGTTTATTGAACGGTTCCGGTATAAGAATACAAAAGCAAAACAAGTTCAAAGTAGAATTAAACTTCTGGATAAAGAAGAGATTATTGAAATTGACGAAGATGATTCCAGTATTGATTTTAAATTTCCCGAACCGGGAAGAAGCGGTGTAATACCGGTTGAGTTGAACAATCTTTCAAAGAGTTACGGCAGTAAGAGCGTACTTGAAAATATTCAACTTAGAATAGAACGCGGGGATAAGGTTGCATTCGTCGGAAGAAATGGCGAAGGGAAAACAACGCTTGCAAAAATAATTGCAAAGAGACTTGAGCCGACGAGCGGGAAAATAAATTACGGGCAGAATGTTGAGATCGCCTACTACTCGCAGGAAGTAACTGAGGAACTGAATCTAGAAAATGATGTTTATGATTCCGTTGCACAGGTTGCTGAAGATTTAACGCCGGTTCAAATCAGATCACTTTTGGGTTCATTCCTTTTTACTAGCGATGATGTTTTCAAAAAAGTAAAAATTCTTTCCGGGGGTGAAAAGAGCAGGGTTGCATTGGCAAAAATTCTGTTTACTAAATCAAATCTATTAATATTAGATGAGCCGACAAACCATCTCGACTTCAATTCAAAGCAAATACTTCAGCGTGCTTTAATTAATTTCAGCGGAACCATAATCATGATTTCACACGATATTGATTTCATCGCGCCTATAGCAAATAAAACGATTGAGTTTAAGAATAAGAAAATCCATGAATATCCCGGTGATATAAATTACTACTTGAGCAAAATAAGCGAAGAGCAGGAACCTGATTCAAATGAAGAATCAGATTCGCAGCAAAAACTTAAAAGGAAAAACTTAAAACGGCAAGAGGCGGAGTTACGAAATAAAAAATTTAACGCTACAAAAAAACTTAAAGAAAGAATTACAGAACTCGAATCGGAAATCGAGAGACTGGAGAGTGAGAAACTAAATCTTGAAACTGAACTCGGCTCACCGGATGTATTTAGTAATCCTAATCTCGCCAAAGAAAAAAATAAGAATTACGACGAAATAAAATCTATGTTAAATTCTACCTATGATGAATGGACAAATATCAGTCACGAATTAGAAGAAATAGAAAAATCATTTGATCAATCAATCAGTTAAGAATTCCTCCGCCAGGGCAATACCGCCGAATAAAGGTGCGTCATCACCAAGTTTCGTTGCCTTAATTTTCACGTGCTTACCAGGTTCAGGCAGAACAGCTTTATCAAATGCTTTTTGAATTTTTGGAATCATAAATTCATCCATAGCTTCAACTACACCGCCCCCGATAATTATTGTATCCACATTCAATAAAGTCGTCAAACTTCCTAATACGGTACCCGTTATTTCACACGCCTTTGATAAATGTTTAATTACAACCTTATCTTTCTTCTTTACGGCATTTGCTAATGCTTTACTTTTTATTCGCTTCTTTCTTTTTACATTATCGGAAAGAAGACTTTTTTTACCGCTTAATATATCTTTAGTTATAGAATCAACAATTGCAGGCCGTGCCGCCAAAGTTTCAAAAGTTGTATTTACTGCATTCTTTGCTAAACTTCCTTTCCCGTTTACTTGCATATGTCCAATTTCACCGGCAAAGAAATTTGATCCGCGGTATAGTTTACCATTAAAAAATAGTGCGCCTCCAATTCCCGTACCGATAAAAACCACAAGCATATTCTTTACTTCATCATTCAATTCAAACTTCTTTATTCCCATGCCGGCAATGTTTACATCATTTTCAATTAGTACGGGAATATCAAAATTACTCTGCAATGCTTCTTTTATATTGAAATCTTTAAGCCCGAGATTCGGAGCATTTCCGATCAAACCAGTATATGGGTCAACTGTTCCGGGAACACCCATTGCTACTACGGCAACATCAGATTGATTAATTTCATTGTTCGTCAATAACTTGTTTACAGTAGTTGAAATATCTGCAACCAAAGCATCAACACCTTTTGAAATTTTTGTTGGAAGTTTCACGCGATCGATAATTTCATTGTTGAAATTCATCAATGCAGATAGAATTTTTGTCCCCCCGAGATCAACGGTAATAACGTATTCTTTTTTCAAAACTCACCTATTTTTTGAATGGATTAAACAAAAATACTCTTTTAAATAAACTGCAAAAAGGTTTTTATAAAAAAAATGAATTATCTTGGATGACTAACATTCATCCGGAAATATATGAATATAAAACCGATAAAAAAATTTGGACAGAATTATCTAATCGATCAGAACATAACTAACAAAATTGTGGATGAGATAACTCCGCTAACCGATGATAAAATAATTGAAATCGGACCTGGATTGGGTGCGTTAACTTCAAAGCTGTATAATAAATCAAAGTCTTTTACCGTGGTTGAAATTGATAGAAGAGTTATTGAATTTCTAACTGAAAAATTTCCCGGGATTAATATCATTAACAAAGACATTTTGAAAGTGGATTTTCCCTCAATTTATAAATCAAAAGAATTACGAATTGTCGGTAACCTCCCTTACAATATTACATCATCGATTTTGTTTAGACTTATTGAAAATAAAGCAATAATCAAGGATGCCGTCTTTATGATTCAATATGAAGTTGCTAAAAGAATAACTGCGGAGCCAAGGACAAAAGATTACGGTATTTTAAGCGTTCTTCTTAATTATTTTTTCAATCCTAAGTTTTGTTTTAAGGTTTCACCCAATGTTTTTAAGCCTGTGCCGAATGTAGATTCTGCAGTAATTCATATATTCAAAAATGAAAATTTAGATCCAATTCTGAATGAGAAATTATTTATTAAATTAGTAAAAGCCTCGTTTGGTAATAGAAGAAAAACCTTAAAAAATTCTTTAAAGAATAGTATATTTATAGATTATGATTTTTCGAAGATAAATGTTGATTTAACCAGAAGAGCTGAAGAATTAAGCGTCAGTGAATTCATTCATCTAACTAAATTAATTCAACCCGGGATTAATGAAAAATAAGAATGAAAATATAAACGTAAGAGATGTCATTCAAATTGACAGCGAGCTGATCGAAAATATTGAAAAGCTTGTTGAAAATAAATCGAATGAAAGCCTGCTGAACATACTTACTGATTTACATGAAGCCGACATTGCGGAAATCATAAATCATTTGGATGTTGATGAAGCCACCTACACTTTCAGTCTTCTTGATACTGAAACTGCTGGCGAGGTAATCACCGAGTTGGATGAGAATTTGCGTGAACGCATACTTGCGAACATCACAACAGAAAAGATTACTAAAATAGTTGATGAATTAGAATCCGATGATGCAACCGATATTCTTAGTGAATTGTCTCAGCCGGTTTTCCAGGAAGTACTCGACGGAATTGATAAGGACTATTCCGACGAGGTAAAAGAACTACTAAAATATCCTGAAGATTCTGCCGGCGGATTGATGAACAGCGATTTCGTTTCTGTTCAAATTGATGCCACGGTTGAGGATGCAATTGCAGAAGTAAGAAAATTTGCAGACGAAATTGAACACATATACCACATATATGTTATTGATAAAAATGAAGAATTAAAAGGAATCGTTCTTCTTAAATCACTCCTAAAAAATACTCTTAATACAAAATTATCAGAAATACTTGAAGAAGATTTAATCTACGTTACGCCTGAAGTTGACCAGGAAGTTGTTGCTTCACTGATGGAGAAATATGACGTAGTTTCTATTCCGGTTGTTGATGATAAAAAACGTATGCTTGGACGTATAACTTTTGATGATATCGTTGACGTTATTAATGAAGAAGCGACAGAAGATATTCAGAAGATTGCCGGTTTATCAGAAGAGCAGGAACATACTGATTCCATATTCCGTATTTCTCGTATTAGACTTCCGTGGCTTATAATTGCTTTGGGAGTTGAATTAATTGGCGCTGTTGTACTCCGCTCTTATGAAGAATTCATCACACAATTTATTGTTGCAACGTTTTTTATTCCTGTTGTAATGGCGATGGGCGGCAGTTCCGGAACACAGGCAGCGATTGTAATGGTCCGCGGTTTAACAACAAAAGAAATATGGCTTAACGAAAGTCTGCAAAAATTATCAAAAGAATTTTTCGTGGCAATTTTAAACGGTATTGTATGTGCCGTTATTTTACTCGGTGCATCAATTTTGTTTTTTAATGATATAACCAGCATCAAGTTTGCTCTTGTGCTTTCATTTGCATTGTTGGCTATTATAATAACCGCTACTATGGTTGGAGCAACCATTCCACTTGTACTAAGAAAGTTTGGCGCCGATCCTGCTGTTGCTACCGGTCCTTTCGTCACAACTATGAATGATGTATTGGGACTTATTATATATCTCTCATTTATAACATTTTTCTTCATTTCCTGATGATGAATCTGAAGCAATTATTAAAAATCTTAAAAGCAACCGACCTGATTGTAATTATATTCGCACTTATTCTCAGCATTGTGAATATTATTTTTCATCAGAGAATTGACAATTGGTTAATACATGTTATTTCGAATACCTCTGTTATTTTTATTGTATATGTCATCGCATATCTCGACAATCATTATAAAAATATTTTTTGGACGCATCTTCATTATTGGTATCTCATTCCTGTAGTTATGTTGTCATTCAAAGAATTGTATTTCATGATCGATCCGATTCACAGTACAATTTATGATGATTTATTGATAGAAATCGACAGGTGGTTATTAGGTTTTGATCCGACTGCTGCGTTATATTCAATCGAAAATCCATACCTTACTGAATTGCTCCAAATTGTATATGCTACATTTTTCTTCCTCCCGGTGATACTAGGTATTGATCTGCTGCTGAAAAACCGTGGTGATCTTTTCGACTTCGAAGCCTTCGCTGTTTTATACGGTTTTTTTCTTTCTTATCTCGGGTATATGATTTTACCTGCAATCGGACCACGATTTACACTGCATGATTTTGCAATGAATAATTTTGAAATGCCGGGCATATTCCTTGCAGATTATCTTAGAGAAATTGTAAACTCGGGAGAATCAATTCCAGCCGGTACACCTAACCCGGCGGAAGTTGTTCAGAGAGATGCCTTCCCAAGCGGGCATACACAAATGACGCTTATTGTCATGTATCTCGCTTATAAATTTAAAACTAGATCGAGATATTTTTTAATACCCAATGGAACGCTTCTGATTTTTTCAACAGTTTATTTAAGATATCATTATGTAATCGATCTGGCAGGCGGATTTATATTTATGATCTTTACTATGTGGAGCGGTAAAAAGATATTTAATTGGTGGATGAAATTAACCGGGATGAAAAAGTTTGAATACCCCGAAAATTAAATTTTACCTGCGTCTACTTTCTTTATCGTTTCAACTATTAGTGAGAAATATCTGTCCAGCGAACAGTTTGCATCCTCGCGCAGATAACAATTTTCTCCGTTATCTTTACCTCTGCAGTTTACACAAATCGTGTTTTTCAGTTTCTTATAATAATCATCCATATATTCACTGTCGGTATTATGAACTATTTCCAAAATTTCCGGCAGATATAATTCAACTGCACATGTTTCTTTTTCATTTAGTGTACAGCCTGTCTCTTCTTCGGAATCGACACAGATTGCACATATATTATCTCTTATTGCTTTTATATATTTTTCCACATTTATCTCCTGATTTGGAATGAAAAAGTTACCAATTGCGTTTAGATTTATCAAGTTATATAATATGAGCTATGAAAGAAAAAAGAAAACAAGTTAATAGAATATTTGATTCAATTTCACACAGGTATGATTTACTAAATCATTTGTTAAGTGCAGGAATTGATTTTTATTGGCGAAAAAAAGCGCTTAAGCTTACCGGTATGAATAGGCAAACGGTTTTACTTGATGTCGCATGCGGAACCGGTGACTTTGCAATCGCGGCGAGACAATTCAATGTCGAAAAAATTATAGGCGCCGATCTATCAATAAATATGCTGAAATATTTTAATCAAAAAAGAGATTGGAGCAAGGGAAAAATTGTTCAGTCTGTTGCGGAGGAATTACCTTTTAAATCCGGTGTTTTTACAAATATTACGGTAGCTTTCGGCGTACGTAATTTTTATGATATTAAGGAAGGATTTGAATCATTCCACCGGGTTTTATGTGAAAACGGGAAAGTAACTATACTCGAATTTCGACTACCGCAAAATAAATTAGTAAAGGAATTATATTTATTCTATTTCAATAAAGTTCTTCCGAAAGTTGGGAAATTTATATCGAAAGATAAAGAGGCTTACACTTATCTTCCCGAATCAGTTAATGAATTTGATTCTAAAATTGATATACCGAAACTTTTAAAAGAAGCAGGATTTACAAATGTTCAACGAAAGTCTATGACCTTTGGAATTGTGCAATTGGTGATAGGACAAAAATGATTATTCAATAATACTGCGGGTTACCAAATCCTCACTAATAAATTTTGACGTATCTTGTAATTCTGTTTGGAAACCATTCAGCAGGGAATAGGCAAAAAGATTTCCCTCAGATTTTACTATTCCCTCTCCTTCTACAAACCATAGACTGATTGAATACTCCGTGTTGATGACATTCAATTTAGGGTTTTCAGGATCAGTAAAATCAACCGGGTTTTCAAAATTCGGCATAGAGATAATTATGTGATATGTAATTTTCTTGCTGCTGATTTCTTCACTTAAATATCCTGGAGTAATTTCAAGTTGACCGTCGTAATCAGCTTTAACTTCGAATACCGATAAACTTATGCCGTTAAACATTTCGCTGCTCATTACAAATTGAAATGCAGTCCACTCTTTACCATCATACAGTGGATTGGAAAATAAAATCAATTCTTTATCTGAATTGAATGTTAACTCGAATTCTTGAATCAAGGAATCGGGGAAAGAAAATGAAATGTTCGATGTATCAATAAAAAAATATATACCGGAATTTCCACCTTTCGTTGTTCTGTAAAGAGTTTCGTATTGTAATGGTGACGAGAGTGAATTTAAATTAATACTGTTCTTCATTTTCATATAAGGTGTGCCGTTGACAGTTTCACTATCTTCAATAACTGAAATTCTAGTACCTTCATCAATTTGAGACGACATCTCAGAATCATAAATTTTAAATGAATAATTAAATTCGGTTCCGATTTCACCGGGAAAGTAATCAGAAGCGGAAGGACCTGAATAGACTTCCGGCTGAACATTTGTATCCTCTTCACAAGCATATAAAAACAACACTATAACAAGTATTAAATAATCAACTCGTTTCATTAAGAATCATTTCTTTTAGTTTAGTAAATGCAGCAGAACGGTGACTAATTTTATTCTTCGCTCCCAATTCAATCTCTGCCAAAGTTGAATGAAAACCATCAGGAATAAATATTGGGTCATACCCGAATCCATGTTCGCCGCGGAATTCATCTATTATTTTTCCGTGGAGAAATCCTTCTGATTTTAATAATTTTTTCCCGTCGAAGTAAACTGCGAAACAAACAAACTTTGCATGATGCGGAAGAGAAAATTCTTTCAACTCGTTTATCAACTTATGATTATTATCATCGAAGGTGCAATTTTCACCGGCATAACGCGCTGAATAAATTCCGGGTCTGCCTTCTAATTGCTCAACACTTAAACCGGAATCATCTGCAATTGTAGGAATTGAAAATTTTTCGTTAACAATCCTGGCTTTTAAAATAGAATTTTCTTCAAAAGAGTTACCGTTTTCTTCAATTTCATCTATACCGCCAAAATCATCGGGAGATAATATCTCAATCCCGGAACCCAAAAAAATATTTCTGACTTCTTTAAGTTTTCCTTTATTCCCCGTTGCAAAAAGAATTTGCTTCATGAATTGACCTTTGCTCTTTCGATTAATTTTTCTAATTCACTTTTGCCCGTGCTGTATAATTCATCTTTATCGTAATCAATTGATTCACCATCACGGACCAGCCATTTACCGTTAACCATAACTTCCTTTACGCTGGACTTTCCAACAGAATAAACAATCGATGAGTAAACTTGTTCATCTTCGGTTAACAGATTGCTAGTTGGTATATCGAGATTTAACATCACCAAGTCGGCATATTTTCCAATTTCAACCGAACCAACTTCATTCTCCAAGTGTAACGCTTTTGCGCCCTCAATAGTTGCCAATCGAAAAACTTCTTCGGCTTTCATTACCGTAGGACCGTATACCGGTTTCTGAATCAATGAAGCTAATCTCATTTCGGTGAAAACATCGAGATTATTATTACACGGCGCTCCGTCGGCACCTAAAGAAACCGAAATACCTTCCCGCATATATCTCGGAATATCTGCAATACCCGAACCTAATTTAAGATTGGAGGATGGACAATGGGAAACACGGGTTCCGCTTGATTTCAACAGAGCCATCTCGCTGTCGCTCACATGAATGCAATGAGCCAGCACAGTTTGGTCACTAAGAACATCAATCGATTCGAAATATTCGATATTTTCCTTATTATGCATTCGCTTTACGGCTTCAATCTCTTTTTTATTTTCCGAAGAATGAGTATGGAAAATTGAACCGTCAAAATCTTGCATCATTGATTTTGTCTCTTTCAAAAGCTCTTCAGTGCAGGAAAGTACAAATCTTGGTGCGAACCCGTACTTAATTCGTCCGTTGTCAGAATTGTGAAATTCCTCAGCGAGTTCGTAACTTCTTTTAAGACTATCTTTAGTAGTTTCAACAAATTCCGGGTACAAATCATTGATATCCATCATTGTCTTACCGGCTATTGCTTTTATACCGGAATTGAGAAGTTCCTCAAAAATTACTTCCTCATAATTGATGGTTCCCATATCCATAAAAGTTGTGGTTCCGGAGGTGAGGAGTTCATGAATTCCCAACCTGGCAGATGCTTTAAGTGAACTTTGGTTATGCGAATTTTCATACGGGAAGATTCTTTGCTGCAGCCAGTCGAGCAATTCCAATTCATCTGCTAAACCTCGGAAAAGAGTTTGACACAAATGAATATGCGTTTGAACGAAACCCGGAATAAGAGTAAGCGCTGGAAATTCTTGAATATCACCATCATATTTGGAGAGATCAAATTCTTTTAGATCCAATATTGCCGTGATTCTCTTATCCGTAATTTCTACTGCATGATTTATTAAAATTTCCCTTTGATTATTTGCAGTTACTATTCTTTTCGGTATTATTATTTTTTTACTCATTGCACCTTTCTATTTTCTTGTAAGTTCTCTTTCCAAAAAATTACCTGTTATACTTTTCTTAACTATTGAAATTATTTCCGGCGTACCTTCTGCAACAATTTCACCGCCGTGTTCTCCCCCGCCAGGACCTAAATCAATAATCCAATCAGCAACCTTGATCACATCCAAATTATGTTCAACAATAATCACCGTGTTGCCTTTATCAACCAATTTATTTAATACGTTCAACAAAACATTTACATCTTCAAAATGCAAGCCTGTTGTCGGTTCATCCATAACATAAAGAGTTTTCCCGGTTCCAACCTTGCTTAATTCTGTTGCCAATTTAACTCGCTGCGCCTCACCGCCTGAAAGTGTTGTTGCCTGCTGACCAATTTTTATATAACCTAACCCGACATCGTTTATTGCTTTCAACTTCCTTTTTATTCGCGGAAGATCTTCAAAAAAAGATAGCGCTTCTTCAACAGTCATATTCAAAACATCAGCAATCGATTTGGTTTTATACAGAATTTCCAATGTTTCCCGGTTATATCTTTTACCGTTGCAAACTTCACAATGCACATAAACGTCAGGAAGAAAATTCATCTCGATTTTTTTTACTCCGTCACCCTCACATTCTTCACATCTTCCGCCTTTCACGTTAAAACTAAATCTGCCCGGTTTGTATCCCCTAATTTTGGATTCCGGCAACTGTGCGAATAAATCCCGGATAAATGTAAACAAACCGGTATAGGTAGCCGGGTTTGATCTTGGCGTTCTGCCGATCGGTGACTGATCGATCTCAATAATTTTATCGATGTTTTCCAAACCTTTTACATCTTTATAAGGAAGAGGAACAACTTTTGAATTGTAAATTTTTCGCATCAGTATTTTAACCAGAGTTTCATTAACTAAGGTCGATTTTCCCGAACCGCTTACTCCTGTTATCACTACTAATTTTCCGAGTGGAATCTTAACATTGAGGTTTTTTAAATTATTTCCCGATGCGCCTTTCAACTCAATAAATTTCATGCTTCCGTCTCTTCTGAATTCCGGGATGGAAATACTTCTTTCATTGTGAAGATATTTTACCGTGAGTGAATCGGAACCGTTTTTGTGTTTGATAATATCAGGGGTTAACCCGGCAAGACATAATTCGCCGCCGTGTTCTCCCGCCAGCGGACCCAGATCAATCATAAAATCGGAGCTTTCGATTGTTTCACGATCATGCTCAACTACGATAATTGTATTTCCCAAATCTCTTAATTTCTTAAGCGAATTGATCAATTTAATGTTATCACTTTGGTGCAGACCGATACTCGGTTCATCCAAAACATATAATACTCCTGCGAGTTGTGAACCGATTTGAGTTGCTAATCTGATACGTTGTGATTCACCACCGGAAAGCGTTCGTGCAGATCTATCCAATGTCAGATAATCGAGACCAACATTCAAAAGAAAATTCAAACGTTCACGGATCTCTTTCAAAATCTGCTTCCCGATAATTTCCTCGCGGTCGGAAAATTTGAGATCGTTGAAAAAAAGTATGGATTTTTCAATCGAAAGATTTGTGATTTCGCTGATGTTTTTATTATCAATTGTTACAGATAATGATTCCTTTTTCAATCTTCCGCCATTACATGTTGAGCATACCTTTGTGTTCATAAATGAATCTGCCCAATCACGTATTTTGCTGGAGGATGTATTATCATAATAATTTTTGATATAATTGATAACACCGTTGAACTTATGCTTGTAAGTAACAGATTTGCCGCCCCCGAAAGTATAAACGAAGGGAATTTTCTCATCACTTCCATTGAGAACAACATCCAATTGTTCGTCATTCAAATCTTTCAGCTTCGTATCGAATGTAAAATCATATTTTTCGGCTACTGCTTCCAATTGATTGAAAAACCAAATTTTTCTTGGTTTACCAAGGGCAGCAATTCCTTCTTCATTTATAGATTTACTTCGGTCGGGAATTATTAGATCAATATCCAGTTCACTTTTTTCACCCAAGCCTTCACAATCGGGACATGAGCCATAAGGTGAGTTAAACGAGAACGAGTTCGGCGCTAATTCTTGAAAACTAATCCCGCAATGGGAACATGCAAGATTACGGCTGAAAACTTTATCATCTTTACCATCATTTACAATTAGGTTACCTTGACCGTAATTTAATGCTACATCGATTGACTCACTGAGCCTGAACGATGAACTATCACTAACTTTTAACCTGTCAATCACAATTTCGATATCATGAATTTTGTAACGGTCTATTTTAAATCCGTCATTCAGTTCATGAATTTCATTATCAACGCGTACTCTTACAAATCCATCTTTTAAAATTTCTTCAAACAATTCACGGTAATGCCCTTTACGTCCCCTTACAACAGGCGCAAAAATTTGAATTTTTTTACCGTCATATTCTTTCTGGAGGAACTCAATTATTTGGGCTGCCGACTGTTTACTAACCTTTCTACCGCAATTGTAACAATGCGGTGTACCGAGTCTAGCAAACAGCAGGCGTAAATAATCGTAAATCTCTGTCACCGTTCCCACAGTTGATCGAGGGTTATGCGATGTTGATTTCTGTTCAATGGAAATTGCCGGACTGAGTCCTTCAATCAGATCTACTTCCGGTTTTTCAAGCACATTCAAAAATTGACGGGCATAAGCAGAGAGAGATTCTATATACCTTCTTTGTCCCTCCGCATATATCGTATCAAATGCCAGCGAAGACTTACCCGAACCTGAAAGCCCGGTGATCACAGTTAACGTATCACGAGGAATCTCAACATCAATATTTTTGAGATTATGCTCGCGTGCCCCTTTTATTATAATTTTATTTGTATAATTCATTCCAAACTTCAAAAAAGATTAACTTTGTATATTAGGTATTGACTCGTTGAAAATCAATTTTATTTTGCACATAAATTCTAACAGATTTTACTATGAAGACAATCGCACTGTATACTGAATCAAAATTCAAAGAAAAAGGTTCAAGTTTCATAGGGAAAGCATTTCCTATTTTATCTATTGAGGAGAGCACTGAAATATTAGAAGCCATAAAAAAAGAACATTATAATGCAACTCATCATTGTTATGCTTATAAATTGATTGATGGTTCAGAAAAGTATTCCGATGATGGTGAACCGAACGGTACTGCCGGTATCAGGATTATGAATGCAATCCAGCATTTCGATCTGACTAATGTTTTAGTTGTTGTTGTGAGGTATTTTGGTGGTACAAAGCTCGGAGTGGGTCCATTGGGAAAAGCTTATTATAAATCCGCTTTTGAAACCTTAAACACGGCTAAAATAGTAGTAAAGAAAAAATATTTGAAGTTCAGAATTAAATTTGATTATGAATTTATCTCAACCGTACATCATTTTCTCTCAAATTATGACACACAAATAACAGAAAATATTTTTGAGGAAAAGCCCGGAATTGAATTTTTAATTGTGCCGGGAGAATTAGACAAGCTAAAATCCGAACTGATAGATTCTTCCAAAGGTAAAATTGAGATTGATGATATGGGCTCAATTCACTACATTTGAGGAATCAAGATATTCGGGTCATTTTTTTTATTGCTAAATTAGACTAATAAGACTATTTTTATATTTATAATTGTTGACAAAAAGTTCTTATTTACTTATTATTATAAAAGATAAAAAGCTCCCAAAGATATGTTTAAAGCTATCAAATAATAATTAACGGGGAAAAAGGGATGATTTATACTAAAACTGGAGAATATGCAATCCGGGCAATTCTATTTCTGGCAAGACAATCGAAAGAATCATTAATCATGTCTTCAGAGATTGCAAAAAGTGAAGAAATTCCTGCACATTACCTTGCAAAGATTTTGCAGCGGATGGCAAAATACGGCTACGTCGATTCATTTAAAGGAAGAGGCGGAGGATTTAAAATTACTGAACTTGCAAAAAGAAGTTCCATTTTAGAAATTGTTGAGCGTGTTGAAGGTCCGGTTATTAATCTTAAATGTGTTACCGGGTTAAAAGAGTGCTCTGACGAAAATCCTTGTCCACTTCACGAAGAATGGGCGGAACTTAGAAATAGAATATATAATTTGATTTCCAGCAAGTCTGTTCAGGAAGTTGCTGAAAAATATTCTGAAACTTTGAAACGAAAAAATTAAGCAGCAAATATAAAGCTGTTTGAAAGACCCGCTGCACTTTATTCAGCGGGTTTTTTTATTTTTTAGAATTCAGATATGTTTTTATCAATGCAAGATCATCACTTAATGAAGTAAGATTCAGTAATGACTGTTGTGTAAGTTGAAAATACTTCTCATCGTATACATTAGATATGAAACTTGTTCCGTAACTAAGTATCTCTTTCAGTAAAGACTTCAAACTATTCACCACTTCGATATATTCAGTCTTCATCTCATCTTGATAATCTTGGTCTAAATTGTTACCCGGGTCTTTAAGTATTTTTGTTAAGCCCTGAAAATATTTTGCGGTAAATACAGCATCATTCAGTTTTCTTTCCAAATCATTCGTAAAAATAATGCCGAGAATTCTTTCGATATCTTCTGTGTTGGAAATTTTATGATTCGAAAAATTATTTACTTCCTCAATAAAACTTTCAACTCTCTGTTTAACTTCATCGTTTTTTAACTTAGCCAATTTTCACTCCTAACCCAATCCCGTCACCTATTGGCAGTATTGAAGTCTTCAAAGTAACCTGTGATGTAAATAAATTATTAAAATTGTTTATGTACTTAGCCGAAGCTTTATAAGAATCGGGGACTTTTTTCGCCGCAGCAAACCCATGCCAAAGAAGATTATCGATGAAAATTACTCCGCCCTTTTTTAACAGCATTAATGAATAATAAAATAATTTTTTATAATCTTCTTTATCGGCATCAATAAAGATGAAATTATATTTCTTGTCGAGATCCGGCATAATATCCATCGCATCGCCTTCAATTAATTTTATCTTCTTTGATACTCCTGACTTTTCAATAAATCCTTTCGCAATTTCAATATCATCCGCGCTTTTTTCAATTGTATCAACTCTACTTTTTTTCTTTAAATGCCTGGCAATTCGAATTGTTGAATATCCGATTGCGGTTCCAATTTCAAGCACTCTTTTCGGCTGTTGTATCATTACCAGGTGTTCCAAAAACTCGGCAGATAACCATCCAAGAATCGGTATACGATTTGCTTTAGCGTACTCTTCCATTTCAGTAATCAACTCATCAACGGGTTTCCTGAACCGTTCCAAATAATCTTTTTGAATTTGATACAGTATTTTATCCATCAGTTTTCCATTTTCATTTTACAAGCAGCATTTTTCTGATATATCTAAATTCACCGGTTACCATTTCATAAATGTAAACTCCGCTTGCTAGTTTTTCTCCGTTGAAATTTACCGTGTGCGTTCCTACGTTTTGTCTTTCTTTTACAAGTACTGCAACTTCCCTTCCGAATGTATCGTACACTTTTAACTGAACATGGTTTTCTTTGGGTATTATATAAGTTATCTCAGTTGACGGATTAAATTGGTTAGGAAAATTTTGAGCAAGTTTAAACTCATGTACTTCCTTCATCTCTTGTTTTATTCCTTGTTTCCAAGGCCACCAGGCTCCTTCAATATCCACAAAGTTTGTACGTGATGAATAATTGAATGACTTTCCGTTTGTATAATAGGCTTTAACATAATAATAAACATAAACCGGATTTTGCCCGTCAACAAATACTTCTACATCAGTATATTCAAATTCATCATCAGTGGTTGTACCGATGATAGTATAGTTTAGAGATAGCGGATTAACCGGATTGGCAGACATTGCTCTGTAAATCTTATAACCTGTGATTGGAGAAAATGTGGGATGTGGTCCCCAAGCTAAATGGGGATGATTATCTATTTCAGTAAGGTATAAAGCATTAATCCAATCTATTCCTGCATCGAAAAAAAACATGCTGTTTGTTTCATCTACGTAATTGCCGTTAGAAAATGATTTTACTTTGTAGTGGGTAATTGCTAGCTGTTCTCCTGGACGTGTTAGAGCTATATCTTTGAAATAGAATTTATTTGTTTTATCAGAATTAATTAAATAAAAATCATTATCATCCGGTGGTGTTTCCGATTCATTAAATGCCCGGTAAAGTCTATATTCATCCACATTCTCCGCTTCTTTCTCTTTACCCCAAAATATTGTGGGATACTGAAGATTTTGCTCAATTCCATTATATAATGCGAGACTGTTTTCGAAATAGGAATCGGGAAAATCTTCTGTGTTAGGCTGAATATATTCCAATGACTTCCAAATCTGAAGACAATCGCCCAATACTAAAGGATTAGACCATATTGACTGACTGCTATGTTTCCAAATAAAATAAACTGCTAGTCTGCTTAGGCCAAGTTGCTAATATTCGTTATGTTTGTATATGATTGCTCAAGAAAGATATCCAAAAGATTTTCAGGAGTTTCTTCATCAATTCAAGACCGAAGACGATTGTTGGAATTAT
>JAIOZI010000058.1 GCA_021740785.1 Melioribacteraceae bacterium | reverse complement strand
TTTGCCTTTCGTTTTAACAGAAAGTTATCAACCTATAGAGGAAAGCTGTTTTACAGACTGATACAGCAGTCTGTTGTAACTTCGCCAAAACCATTGAATGAATTACAAAAATCACTTGACTAAAGCAGACTAGCAGTTTTATCCTTTTTGGCAAGATTGAGAGCTTCTTCACCGTTTTCTACAACCGCAACATTTTCAAAACCGTTCTTCTTAAGTAACCGGGTTACGATTATTTGTGAATGCTTGTAATCTTCCGCCAATAATATTTTAACTACATTTTCTTCCTTGTTATCCATTACCTCTTCAACAGTAGGAGGCGTTTCGTAGCGGTTGATCATTGAGTTGATTGTCTCGGCAAGATCTTCAATGTTTGTACTTTTCTTATCCAATAATTCATCAAAAAGCCCGTCAATATTTTTCAAATCCTCAGCATAGTTTTCTTTTCCTGTATAAATAATAATAGGAAGCTTTTCGAATTGTTTTTCTGATTTAATCAATTTGATTAACTCGAATCCATTTGGATGCGGCATATCCAGGTCAATTATTGCCAGGTCAATCTCTTTCCCTTTGATTAATTCCAAAACGTTTGCTGAAATATGTTCGGCGATTGGATTGTACCCGGCGGTTTCAATTGCCTGCTTAACCAAATTTAAAGTCGGAACATCATCATCGACACAAAGAACGTTGGAACTTTTTCTTAGTTTGTAACTAGTTAAAACCTCTACGAGATAATTATAATTTATCGGCTTTACAAAATATTCTACCGCACCCATTAGAAAGGCTTTCTGCTGTTCAGCTTCAACCGAACAGACTATTACGGGAGTATTTTTCGAATTTGGATGCTGGCGGATTTTTCGTAAAAGCTCAAGTCCGTTTGCCTGAGGTAATTCAATATCAAGAATTACGGCAAGATATTTTTCACTTTGCAGTAATTCCATCGTTTGATCTGCAGTATTTACTATTGTAGGATCATAACCCCATTTAGTAAGATAATTGCTTAATAGTTTTGAAGTTGCGTAATCATCTTCGATTACAAGAATTTTATTATGAGATGAAGGTTTGGGCAGATTCGGAACTTGCTCTGTTCCCTCCGCAATTGATGCAACCCGGATATGAAAATTAAATTTAGTTCCTTTGTCAAGTTCGGATTCAACCGAAACAGTGCCGCCTAATTTTTTAATTATTTTTTGAGTAAGAGTTAAACCTAATCCTATGAATGGGAGAGATTTTAATTCATCAACCGACTGCAAGGCAAATGGATCAAAAAACTTCTCGCACTTATCCTTCGTTAAACCTTTCCCTTCGTCTGATAAAACAAACTTCAGCCTGTTCGGAAATGAGTGGCTTACATCCAAAGAAATTTTTCCTTTGGGAGTTAACCTTGTTGAAATTGTTATAAGATTATTAAGAACTGTCTTTAATTTTTTGTCGTCAATATCTAGTTTTTCCGGTACACTGGAATCAACATCAAGGTTATAAATTAATGAGTTATCCTTTACCTTTCCTTTGAAAACATCGATTGTTTCTTTCAGAAAACTCTTCACTTCAATTTCTTTTATCTGGGCGTCGACCTTTTCGGTTTCCATTTTAGTAAGGTCATTCAAGTCGTTTAAGGCAGCAAGAACATTTTGTGCGTTTTTCTTAATTGTTGAAATATACTGTTCCTGTGAAGATGTAATATTGTCTTCGGCAAGAATTGATGTAAACCCAACAATTGTATTAACAGGATTTCTTAATTCATTGGCACTTGTATTAATGATATCAAAAAATGATTTTCCGGATACATTATTTGAATCACCACGATACTGCATCCACAATGAAATTATATATCCGATAAAAGCGGATATATTTTTTAACGCATCGGAATCACTTTTCGCAAATGCTTTCTTTTTAGCTAATTTTAAAAATCCTTTGTTATCAGTATCAATAGAAAATTTGATACAACTTTCATAAACCAGGAATTCGGAAATTTGGAGCTCGCATTTTGAATCGGAGTTGAAAGAAAATTCTGAAGTATCTTTCAAACCAGTGCATACTGTACAGGTAAATGAGCCGCCGCGCATAAAATTCTTCTTCGCCGAGGAGGATCTGCCCAGTACAGTTAATTCATTTTGATTTTCAATTTTAAAAAGTACCGCAGCCTGCAGCTCAAATTCATTTGATATAAAATTGCAGACATCATCCGGGAAATGATCTTTCCCTTCCTTTGCTTTTTTAATAAGCGAAGTAAAAGTTTGTACTAATTCTAATTTTGGTCCTTCAAACATGTGATCTGCTTCTGAATTTATGAACAAGTATGTATTTCAAAAATAATAATATATAATTAATGATAATTATTATAATAATTCAACAATTATATGATAAGATAATGAAAAAATCAAAATGAATTAGGATTCATTCGCCTAATTATGTTTTTATTTACCACAATTTCTTCTCTTTTTACATTTTGTTTCACTTGATTTGAAGCAATTCCTTCAACAGAAAAATTAATTTGCATACTTGTTTCGGTTTCGGATTCATATAATAAACCGTTAGTAACATCAAATAAAATCTGCCCGCGCCCCGAAACATTTGGTTCATCAAAGGAGTAAATGAATCCATTTTCACTTACACGGTTTTCACCGGTATAATCAATCTCAAGATCGGCATCAATTTCAGCAATAATTAGTTCATCATTTTTAATGAAATTTCTTACTGTAAATCTTGCAATGTTTTCTACCTGGAAAACTGCGACAGTCGATTGGTAATTGTTTTCCCATGCATCACCAATTTTCATATCTCTACCGGAAAGTACTCTAAACAATTGCTGAGTTAATGGTTGAATCATTCCGTCAATTACATTTTGTGAGAATTTTAAATTTTCGATTGTGCTTAGTGAATCAATAAGACCCTGCTCTTTTAAAATAAAATCCGAAATTGCATCAACGGAATATACATTAGATATTTCCCCGGTATTGCTGATTTTAATTCTGTAAGGCTTATTATGAAGCGCTTCGAACTCCAAAAATTGTTTCCTGCTTTCTTCCGGCAGCATACTGTCTGTGCTGTAATAAATCTGCTGTCCGTTTATTATCGAATGTAAAGTTATTTTTTTTACGTTGATCGTCAAGTCTGCAATTTGCTGTTTATCAATAGAGTTCACAGTTATTTCGAAATAATAATCTACCGTTTCTTCAAGATTTGATGCAGCAACCGAATCTGCAATAATAGTTTGATTATTCTGGGAAATCATCCTGAGATTATAACCAAAGGTTTCTCCGGCTTTAAATTTGTAAGCTAACTTTGCAGATTCAATTCCGGCTTTTTCAACATCTTTATCTGAAGAATCGTTTTTCGCAATTTCTGAATTTTGCTCAACTGCAGATTCATTTTGCACTTTCGCTGCATTCTTTTCTTCTTTATTAGATTCGCAGGAAAAGAAGATGAAAGAAGTAAAAGAAATTATTAAAATAAACAACGGTCTCTCAATCATATAATAAGTACTCATTTCTAAGTTCTAAAAATTCATTAAGCTCAGTCTGCCATGAACTAATTATTTCATCCGGTCCTGAATTGTTAAGTATCATTTCCCGGATTTTTACATCACCAAAAAGTTTATCAATCCACTCATTCATTTCAAATTCAGCCGGATATAATTTTTGTAATTCAATTAATAAATTTACAGCGAATTTAATTTGGGAAAAAGTGTTGTGATCAATTATCTCAATTTTTATTCCGTTGCATTTTTTCTGCCGATATTTCGGAAATTCCGATACTCCCGGAATTGAAACGGGCGTAAATGTGATTGGCGAAAATCGAACATCAGTACGATTATTTTTTTGTAATGAATTGATCAACTGATCAGAATTAATAAAAGGAGCACCGATCACCAAAAATGGATCATCCGTACCGCGCCCCTCCGAAATGTTTGTCCCTTCTAAAAAACATGTTGCCGGGTAGATAAAAATTGTTTCTTTGGATTTTATATTCGGTGAAGGCTTTATCCAGGGAATATAATAATCATAAATTGTGAACTCGCGGTTCCAATCTTTCATTTTTATAACTTTTATATCGGCTTTTTGTGATTTCTCAGAAAAAATAAAATCAGCAAACATAAGCGACAATTCACCGGTTGTCATTCCATGGATGACCGGAATTTCTGCAATTCCAACGAAGGATTTCTGATCGGCTTTTAATATTGGTCCCTCAACTTTTTTCCCGCCGAGTGGATTCGGTCTGTCCAAAACTACTAATTCTATTTTATTCACGGCACAGCTTTGTACTACGTTATAAAGAGTTGATATGTAAGTATAAAATCTCGCACCAATATCTTGAATATCAAAAAGGATTAGTTCAATATCTTCAAGATCATTTTTGTCCGGAGCTTTCTTATCCCCGTATAGTGAAATTATCGGTATACCGGTATCTTTATATTGTGAATCCTTTACATCTGCTCCGGCAGAAAATTTTCCTTTAAATCCATGTTCCGGACTGAAAATTTTCATCAACTTGATTTCATCTTTTTTTAATAATGTATCGATAATATGAGTACCGTCAGAAAGTACAGCTGAAAGATTTGTTACGATTGCAATATTTTTATTTGAGATAATATGTAAACTGTCTGCCATTAATATTTCACTTCCCAAACTCAGTTTACCGGGATTGGCGTTAACAGTAGTGACGGCTTGCTCTGATTTTTGAGCATTACAGGACATAAAAAAAATAAAAGAAAATAGAGCAGTGAGATACTTAATATACCTCATAACAATTCCATAATTTTTGGTTTGGCTAAAGTCCATGCTGCGATGGTCATTCCATCCCATATTTTATTTTCGGAAATCAATTTTTCGATTTCGTCAAAACTGTATTCCAGAATTTCGAATTCCTCGGTTTCATCAATAGGCAGGGGAGAGTGCAGCAGTTTATGTGCGACATATACTTTACAAATTTCATCACCTACTCCATTGTACGGGGCAAATTCTCCAACAAAAATCAGTTCATTTGAATCATACCCGGCTTCTTCTCTAAGCTCTTTAATTGCATTGTCCTCAAAACTCAATTCCTTATGAACCGAGCCGCAAGGAAATTCTAGACTTTCCTTATCCAGGAGATAGCGGTATTGATTTGTGAGAATAATTTTTTTTTCGGAAGTGAAAGGAACGATCATTGTAGAACCAAGAGTATGAACATAATGATATTCACCTTTATTGCCGGGTTCTATTTCAAATTCATCAAGAAGATATTCCCAATAATCGTTCCTTTTAATTTCTCGTTGTGAGAGCTTTTTCCATCTTTTTAATGGCATTAATGTCCGTTGTTTTCCAATAGTTCTTTTCTAGAAAAGAAGTGTGAAATTTCTTTTGCTGCATTTTCATCGGAATCAGATCCATGAACAATATTCTGTTCAATACTTTCCGCATACAATTTTCTAATAGTTCCTTCTTCAGCTTTTGTTGGATCCGTTGCACCAATTAATTTTCGGAAATCTTCAACTGCATTTTCCTTTTCAAGTGCAATCGGTACACAAGCGCCTGAAGTCATGTATTCGATCAGATCATTAAAAAAAGGTCTTTCTTTATGTATTTCATAAAATCCACCGGCTGAGTCTTTAGTTAATTTTGTCATCTTTAAAGCGAGTACTTTGAAACCTGCACCTGTAATTTTTGATAACACTTCACCGATGAGATTTTTCTTAACACAGTCTGGTTTTAGTATTGCTAAAGTTCTGTTTCCCAATTTACTTTCTCCTAATTTTATATATCATTATTTCCTATTGTCTAAAGCTTTTTTCATAGTTACACCAATTTCAGCAGGACTTTCCACTACGTGGATACCGGCTTTTTTCATGGCTTTCATTTTTTCGTCTGCAGTTCCTTTGCCGCCGGATATTATTGCACCTGCATGACCCATTCGTCTTCCGGGAGGAGCAGTTCTACCAGCGATGAATCCAACAACCGGTTTCTTAACATTTTTACGAATGAATGCAGCAGCTTCTTCTTCTGCGGTACCGCCGATTTCGCCAATCATCACAATACCGTCAGTGTTTGGATCTTCATTAAATAATTTTATGACATCAATGAATTGGGAACCGATTACCGGGTCACCGCCAATTCCGACACAGGTTGATTGTCCGATTTTCAAATCGGTTAATTGTTTTACTGCTTCATAGGTTAATGTTCCGCTGCGGGATACAACACCAACCTTACCTTTTCGATGAATAAAACCGGGCATGATTCCAATTTTTGCTTTACCGGGTGAAATTATTCCGGGGCAGTTTGGTCCAATTAGTCTTATATCTTTCTCACGAATTACATCGTAAATCTTTACCATATCCTTTGCCGGGATACCTTCGGTGATGCAGACAATCAATTTTATTCCTGCAGAAGCCGCTTCTAAAATTGCATCGGCTGCAAATGGCGGCGGGACAAAAATAGCGCTCGCCGTAGCTTTTGTTGCCTTTACTGCATCAATTACAGTATCGAAAATAGGCAGCTTAAAAATTTTAGTACCGCCTTTACCGGGAGTTACTCCGCCAACAACCTTCGTTCCGTATTCCAACATTTGTTGTGTATGAAATGATCCTTCACTTCCTGTAATACCTTGTACAATTACCTTCGTCTTTTTGTCGAGAAGAATACTCATTTTTCCCTCGTTCATTAATTGAAAATGAAATAAAAATTAATCATACAACCTAATAAATTTTATTCAAAATTACTCATGAAATTCTTTCTCTTAGTTGATTGAGAGTGAAGGGATAAGACCGGTCTCGATTAAAAATACTGAGAATGACAGAAGCTTATAATCCGAAAACTTATTGCCACTAATTGAAAAGCGAAAGATACATTATCTCTTGATAGATAATATCCTTCCAACAAGTATACCGCTTGATTTATTGGAACGTTTCTTCTCAATCAGCCGCGAAAGCTGAAGTGATTTCTTATCTACAAAAGTAAAAATATTGAGATGTTTAAATTTTTTGATGAGGTCGAAACTATGCCTAACATTTTTTTCAAATGCTTTTCCGTCAAACTCATTTATTCCTGAATTGGGTTTGTTATTCTTTTCATCCAAATCAAACAATTCTATTTTTTATCTTTTTTATCGTCTCCGTCGGTTATTTTTATATCTTCTTCAACATCTTTCATTGCTTTCTTAAATTCTTTCATGCCTTTGCCGATTCCCTGAGCCAATTCCGGGATCTTCTTGGCACCAAAAAGAATAAGTATGGCAAGAACGATAAGAAGTATTTCAGTTGCGCCTAAATTGCCAAACATTTCAACCTCACTTAATTAATAAAATTTTCCACAATTGATTTAATAATTAGTTCTCCGTCTGTTTTACCTAACACAGGGTCACACGCTCTTTCCGGGTGCGGCATCATTCCGAGGACATTTCCATTTTTATTTAGAATCCCGGCAATATTCTGTCTTGAACCGTTCGGATTAATTGTAATATCCGTATCGCCGTTAATTGAAGAATATTTAAAAGCGATTTGATTGTTATCTTCCAGCATCTTTAAAGTATCTTCATCAGCAAAATAATTACCTTCACCATGAGCAATTGGAACTTCCAGTAAATCTTTTTCAATCTTGTTTGTAAATAATGAATCTTTGTTATTCACTTTAAGATACACATCTTTACAAACAAATTTCAAGGATTCATTTTTCAACATAACTCCCGGCAGCAATCCTGCTTCCAATAAGATTTGAAACCCGTTGCATATCCCGATAACAGTCCCGCCTTTATTAGCGAAATCAATAACGGAATTCATGATAGGGGAAAACCTTGCAATGGAACCGGTTCTAAGATAATCGCCGTAAGAAAATCCGCCCGGTAAAATAATTATATCCGAATCCATTAAATCATTATCCTTGTGCCATAAAAATTCCGCATCATATCCCAACACTTTTTTTACTGCATAATAAGCATCATGATCACAGTTTGAACCGGGAAAAACTACAACTCCAAATTTTGGTTTCATTTTACTTCTTCCAGGGAATATTCAAAATCTTCCATAATTGGATTGGACAATAATTTCTCGCAATATTCTTTCACTTCTTTTTCCGCTTCTTCTTTCGAATCCAACTCAACATTAAATTCGATATACTTCCCAATTCTTGTAGATTTAACATTATTAAAGCCGAGGAGTTTTGCTCCCTGCTCAACTGCTTTACCTTGGGGGTCCAATATTTTTGGTCTTCGTTTTATTATCACAGTAGCCTTATACACTCTTTATTCCTATTATTTAATTATCTAAAAAATATTTTGAAAGATTAATTTGTCTTAACAATCATCATAATAAGTTGGCGAAAAATACCAAATAAAACTATTGAAATAAATATGTAAAACAATCCGCTTCCGTTTGTTATAAAAACAAAGATGAATGCAATAACTAATATGATTAGTAAAACAATTTTTTCAATTAATCTTCTGTCTTTCAATTTGGGAAGTGTATTATATCTTACTTTACTTACCATTAAAAATGAAAGTAAAATTATTAATGGAATTGCATAATACGAATAAGGCTCGGGCAGTGAATTTGTATCTGGTGAAATTGCGGTTAAAATGTAAGTGGCGATTGTTACAGCTGATAAGGGAATCGGCAGACCGGTGAAATCTTCTTTTTTGTCGAGGTCTTCAATTTGAGAATTGAACCTGGCTAATCTAAGCGCTCCGAAAATTAACAAGAGTGAACTTATCAATGCACCCCAAATATCATACTTTATTAAATCGGACATATAAATTAAGAATGCCGGAGCGGCTCCAAAACTTACTACATCGGAAAGAGAATCGAGTTCAACACCGAATTGACTGCTGGTTTTGAACAACCTCGCAATAATTCCATCGGTAGCATCAAATATTGCTGCAAGTAAAATAAAGATCGCTGCATAACGGAATTGCTGCTGACTAGTAAAAACAATTGCCATAAATCCCGATAAAATATTTAATGTAGTTACAGTATTTGGAAAGAACGACTTTGAGATTTTCATTTAAGATTCGTTTTTAATTTTAAAGAGCACAGTTTTTCCTGCGCTTACATTGTCACCGACTTTAACATTTACTTCCCAATTATTTGGAACGATAACGTCAACCCTGCTGCCAAATTTGATCATCCCAAAACGTTTACCAATTGTTACTTCATCTTTTTCCTTCAACTCGTATATGATTCGACGCGCAACCATCCCGGCAACCTGTGTAAAGAATATGGGACCGTGCTCGGATTGAATTGTGATTTCGCTTCGTTCGTTTCTTTCATCGGCTTTATCGTGGTAGGCGACAAGATATTCACCTTTAATATAGTTGATTGATTTGACAACGCCGGAAATAGGAATTCTATTTACATGAACATTGAACGGCGACATAAATATTGATACTTGTTTCCCTTCCGAACCAATTTTATTCTCTGCATCAACATCCTTAACTATTAGCACCTTGCCGTCAGCGGGAGAGATTATTACATCTTCAGTTTCATCGGGAATTCTATCCGGGTCACGAAAGAAATTTAGAGTGAATGCAAGCAGTATTCCTCCTAATGAAAATAATGCAATTCTAAAAATCGTATTATTCGACCAGATTGCAATTATTCCAATTATAAAAATTATTAGAATAACTATGCCAATTGTTGTATAACCGTATTTTGTTAACATCAAGCCCTTTTATAAAGAAATTTTGATGATATCTTCAATTTTATTGTAGATTTTTTTTTAGTAACTTCACTAGTCTAATTTCATTTACATCAGAAAATTAAAGATATAATTTAGATAAAAAATTTCATAGTAAATTATTGGAGGAAGAATGAAAGGAAATATGCAGGGCATGATGAAGCAGATTCAAAAAATGCAGGCTGAAATGGAAAAAGTTCAAAACGAACTGGGGAATAAAACAGTTACAGAAGAGAGCGGCGGCGGAATGGTGAAAGCAACTGCCAACGGTAAAAAGGAAATTGTATCCGTTGAAATTGATAAAGAAATTGTTGATTCGGGCGATAAAGAAATGCTTGAAGATTTGGTGGTTGCGGCAGTAAATAAAGCGCTGGAATCGGCAGGAAAAATGGCTGAGGAAGAGATGGGAAATGTAACGAAGGGTATGATTCCTCCAGGAATGAATATACCGGGGTTTTAATTTGCTAATAGCAGAACCATTACAAAGAGCGATTGATGAATTGAGCAAACTTCCGTCGATCGGAAGAAAGACTGCTTTGCGTCTCGCACTCTATTTGTTGAAATCCGAGAAAGCCGATGTGGAGTTGTTTGTTAAATCGCTCATTGAATTGAAAGAGAAAATAAAGTTTTGTTCAATATGTTCGAATATCACGGTTGATGAAATATGTGATGTTTGTAAAAGCCGGAAACGTGATAGATCAATAATATGTATTGTTGAAGAGGCGAGTGATATAATCGCAATTGAACGGACAAATGAATACAACGGGTTATATCATGTTCTCGGTGGTGTTCTTTCACCCTTAAGCGGTAAGGATGCCGATTCGCTCAATATTCATAAGTTGATTGAACGTGTTGAAAATTCAGAAGTGAAAGAAATCTTAGTTGCACTTAATCCCGATACAGAAGGGGAAACAACAACTCTTTATTTGGCGAAACTATTAAAACCGTTTGGAATAAGGATTTCGAGAATTGCCCGTGGTTTGCCGATCGGTGGAGATCTTGAATTTGCTGATGAGGCGACAATTGGTCGTGCGGTTTTAGGAAGAGTTGATCTTTGATGACAGACTGGTTTAAAGATTGGTTTCATTCCCCGTACTATAAATATGTTTATAGTCATCGCAATGATGATGATGCGCAAAAACTGCTGCAATTAATTTTAAAGGAAATCAAACCAAAGGAAGGTTCTTTAATATTAGATGCTGCCTGCGGAATGGGCAGGCACTCAATCAAATTAGCGAATCTGGGATACCGGGTATTTGGATTTGATTTGAGTATGAATTTTCTTAAATCTGCGCAGCGGAGTAAATTAAGTAATGTACAAGTCGATTTTTTTTGCAGTGATATAAGGAATGTTAATCTAAAAGTAAAGTTCGACCTCATACTTAATGTGTTTACAAGTTTCGGCTATTTTGAAAGTGATGGAGAAAACTTCGCATTTTTAAGTAAATCAAAAACTCTGTTGAAAGAGAATGGTTTTTTTATTCTTGATTATTTTAACGAACAATTTGTTAGAGAAAATATTGTTCCTCAATCCCAAAAGAAAATAAACGGATTAGAAATTTTTGAGAAAAGAAAAATTGCAGGTGATTATATCGTTAAAGAGATATTAATTTCTGATGCAGGTAAGAGTGAATCATTTTTTGAAAGAGTGAAACTATATTCAATTGATAATCTTGTTGGACAGGTTGAATCATTTGGCTATAATGTAAAAAAGATATTTGGAGATTACGAAGGGAATGGATTTGATATTGATAAATCTCCCAGGCTAATATTAATGATACAAAATGAGTAAAAGATTTATAATAATATTTTTAGTTACAATTGCGGCATGCGATGTTTTAACGACGCGTGATCCTGAAACACCTGAAACTCCCCGGTCGAATTTTACAGCGGCTACAACACCTGAGATTTTATTTACTAACTTAACGGATTCATACAAAGAAAAGGTGTTGGAAAACTATGTGGCGTGCTTTGTCGATTCTGCATTCTTATCAAGAACATATGAATTTATTCCATCGGCAAAGGCTTCTGCGATTTATCCAGCCTTTAACGATTGGTCGATTAGCTCCGAAAAATTATTCTTTACAAAAATGAAGGGTGAATCGATTGACGGTGCACCGGTAATACTTTATTTTTCGAATAAAGAAAATACTTTATTCGGCGATAGTGCAATTTATCAGTATGATTATATAATTACATTTCCATCAAGGGATGAAACAATACCGACGGAATATCAGGGTATTTCAAAATTTAAAATCAATTTAGATTCAAGAAATCAGTGGGTAATAACAGAGTGGGAGGATATTGAAAAAGAAGACTTTCCGAGCTGGAGCGAACTTAAAGGTCGTTTTTATTAATGTTTTCTTCGGTGCAATAGTTTTAGCCGGATGTGTAAACCCCTTTGCACCAAAACTTGATGAAAGTTTAGGGGGAGATACCGGCATAATTACGGATCAAAAAACTGTCGGAGGAGTTTTCACTAATTTTCAATATGCATATTCATTTAAGGACACAACCATTTACGGGAACCTTCTGGCAAACGATTTCTCATTCACCTTCCGGGATTATGATTTGGGTGTTGATGTTTCATGGGGGCGTGATGAAGAAATGAGGGTTACGAACGGTTTGTTTTCAAACTCGGAACGACTAGATTTGATATGGAATAATATTATTTCTATTAATTCAGATTCCACAAATATTGTAAGAAGTTTCAATTTAACCATTACATTTAATCCTACAGATATTATATTTGTTGACGGAAGAGTAAATATTGATTTACGCAAAAATGAAGAAGGCATTTGGCATATAGTCAACTGGATTGATCAATCTAATTTCTAAAATTATGATCGGATTTTATATATCGGAAGCATTCAACTCACTTAAGAAAACTAGGTTCTCAACCTTTTTTTCTGTTTTGACGACATCAATTGCCATAACACTTATTGTAATAGTACTAGCGGCGCTTATCCTTTCACAAAAAATTGAAAAAAAACTCAAAAGCAATGTAGAGATAACAGTTTTTATAAATGATGAACTTCCCGGTACAGAACTGGAAAAATTGAAAAATTCAATAGAGCAAATGAGCTTTGTTAAGAAGATCAGTTCAATTGATAAAAATGAAGCTAAGATTGAATTCAAAAAGTTAACCGGGAATGATTTTGATGATGTGTTGGTCGATAACCCGCTTCCCAGGTCATTGAAAATAAATTTAAATGAAAATTCTATTTCATCACAAAGTCTGCAGCAAATCAGAGCTGAATTGAATTCGTTAAAGGGAATAGATGAAATATTATTTGATTATGAAATTTTTCTACAAATTCTTAAGTATATCAATATCGGGAAACTTGCGCTTTTTATATTCTCCTTAATATTTACGGTATTATCGATTTATTTGATTTACACAACAAATCGATTGATTTCAAATCAAAATGTTGATCTGTATAAAACTATGAAACTTGTAGGTTCGACACTGGCAAATATTAAAATCCCGATGTTATTTTCCGGTATTCTTATCGGGTTTATATCAGGGATGATATGTGTCCTGGGATACAACACATCTATATATTTATTGCACAAATTTATGAGAATTAATAACTTTGAAAGTTCTCTCGAAATAATTAACTTCATAATTCTTTTTTTGGGTTTTCTGTTCGGAATATCCGGCAGCATTATTTCAATAAGAAATATTTCCCTCAAAATTGAAAAATTCTGAAAACAATAGGAAATAATACGAATGAGAAAATGGTTCATTCTGTTTAGTATAATGTTTATAACGACATCCATAATTGGTCAAGTTAGTGATTATGAACTTGGATCTCGTAATATTGGTTTACAACAAAGACAGGGGGGATATTTTGATTATTCCGATCCCAATTCTCTGAATATAAAAGTCTCCGTGTGGGGATTTGTACGCTACCCTGGCAGGTATGTTATCCCAAGTCAGACTTCGTTAACGGATTTCCTTTCTTACGCAGGAGGTCCTGGAGATGATGCGCACCTTGATGATTTAAGGATTTATCGTATGTTAGATGATTCAACACAGACGCTAATCAAATTTAATATAAATGATATTTGGTGGGAAGATTCTCTTAAAGTAAATAATAGGTTTGTACCAAAACTAACTGCCGGTGACATGATAGTGGTTCCCGGAAGTCCTCGTTTTTATTTTAAAGATTGGTTTTCAATTGCACTTTCTTTATTGTCTGCAGTAGTCTCGCTCACAATTCTCATAAAAAATTGGTAATAGGAAAATAGTGGAAAATTATAATTTAACTCAATTACGTGACGAAGAAACCAATACACTTAAAGATTATATAAATTTAGTCAGGCTTCACATCGTCCCTATTGTTATTATAGGTTTATCTGCACTTATTGTTTCTATAATATATGCAATGAATGCACAGGATATTTATACATCCACAACAGTTATTAAATTATCCAAACCGCAAGGGAATATCCTTGAATCCCCCTTACTTCCTGAATTTTCTGATTTCGGCAGCGATAGGTTTATTGCCAATGAAATTGAGATATTAAAAAGTTATACCAACCGTGAAAATGTAGCTAAATCACTTATTGATACATTCAATGTTATCGGTGAACCGGATAGTTTTTATTTGATTCTAAATCAAGATTTTCTTGAGAATTCCCAAACAAATAAAATTAAATCCAAATCTTCGATTGCAGGTATGTTGAATTCAAAAGTGGCAATTGAGCAAAAACGCGGATTGGATATCGTTGAGATATCTGTCGAATCTCCATCACCATTTGAGGCTGCTTTAATTGCAAATGTGTACGCAGATGAATATTGGAAATTGAATCTATCATATAATCGTCAGCAATTGATAAACGTGAAGAGATTTCTCAAAAGTCAGCGCGAAGAAAAATTAAACGAATTGGAACTTTCGGAAAATAAATTAAAAAAGTACCAGGAAGAAAAAGGGATTGTAGTATTATCCGAGCAGGCATCTTCATTGATTCAGCAAGTCACTGATTTCGAATCAAAAATGAATGCGACTCAAATTGAGCTGACAATTACCGAAAAAAATCTTGAGCAGTTAAAAACAGCACTCCGCGGGCAGGATGAAAAAATTGCCGCGTATATTGAAAGCTTTGCTACCGAATCATATCTTAAAGGATTACAGACCGAAATTGCTGCTCTCGAAGTTCAACGTGACCGGGCTATTGCAAATTCCAACGAAACTGCAAATGAAGAATTTATTCTTAAGAAATTTGAAAAGAATATTAATGATTTGAAAAAGAAACTGGATTCGAAAATAAAAATATTCAAAGCAGGAATTTTTGCATCCAGCCCTGAGGAGGTTCAACAACTCTCCCAACAAGTTCTGGAAACTGAAATAAAATATAATTCTTTGCTCGCCTCTTTTACAGAACTCGATAAAATTGTTGCTGATTATGAAAGAAGATTCAACCAGTTACCAAGCCGTACACTGGAACTTGCAAGATTAGAAAGAGAAAGAGTTGCAACTGAAAAATTATATTTACTGGTTGAAGAAAAATACCAGGAAGCTCTAATAAATGAGCAATCAACTCCTGGTAATGTGATAATAATAGATCCTGCAAGAGTTCCGGAATTGCCATCGAAACCAAATCGTATGTTGATAATTTTAGTCGGGTTGGTCTTAGGTTTGGGTATGGGATTTGGTTATGCTTTTGCCAGAAGTTATTTCGATAATACCGTTAAGACTCCTGAAGATATTCAAAAGAAGAACATCAATGTGTTGGCATGGATTCCTCAGATTGACGGTGTACAGGCTGATAACCGTGAATTTGAATTCATAGTTTCGAAAAAACCGGATTCAATTCCGGCAGAAGCATTTCGAGCGTTAAGAACTCGAATTCACTTTTCAAAAATCGGAACTGAAGGAATTCATACAATTTTAGTTACTTCATCGGCTCCTAGAGAGGGTAAAACTACTGTTACTGTCAACCTTGCAGGTAGTTTTGCTTTAGCTAATAAAAAATCGGTCATAGTTGATTGTGACCTTAGAAAACCTAGAGTACACAATGTGTTTAACGTAAACAAAACACCCGGTTTTACTGATTATTTCTTTGGACAGGCAGATTTCAAAGATATTTTGAGAAAATCTGATGTCGATAATCTGTATTACATCACAGCCGGAACCATACCACCCAATCCTTCAGAAATCCTTCGCTCAACCCAAATGGAGCAGTTTCTAGCCACTCTAAAAGAACAGTTCGATCTCGTTCTACTCGACTCTCCACCGATAATTGCAGTTACGGACTCCGAAATTTTATCACGTTTAGTTGATGCAACAATTTTAGTAGTTTCTGCAAACATAACTGAAATTGATTTGATGCAGAAGGCTACTGAATTACTGTCTCACGATCAAGGATCATTTATCGGCGTACTCCTTAATAATTTTAGTTACCGGTCTGGTTACGGATCATATTACAAGTATTACTATTACTATTCTCGTGGAACAAAACAGAAATCTAAAGGATAATTTTAATGTCAAAGACGGCTGTTGTTACCGGCGGCGCTGGATTTTTAGGCTCACATTTATGTGATAAGTTAATTACTAATGATATTGATGTTGTTTGTATTGATAATCTGCTGACCGGAAACATGGCTAATATTTCACATTTATTCGGAAACGAAAAATTTTCTTTTGTGAAACATGATGTAACAAACTTTATTCATGTTCAGGGAGAGGTTGATTATATACTTCACTTTGCATCACCGGCTAGTCCTATCGATTATCTTAAATTGCCTATTCAGACATTGAAAGTCGGTTCACTCGGCACACATAAAGTTTTAGGTTTAGCTAAAGAGAAAAATGCGAGATTTTTATTAGCTTCCACTTCTGAAGTTTACGGTGATCCTGAAATCCATCCCCAAAAAGAAGATTACTGGGGGAATGTGAATCCGGTTGGTCCTCGCGGTGTTTATGATGAAGCAAAACGTTTTGCCGAAGCAATGACAATGGCTTATCACCGTTACCACAATGTAGACACACGAATCGTGCGCATTTTTAATACATACGGACCACGTATGCGTCCCGATGATGGAAGGGCATTGCCGACATTTGTTAGCCAGGCATTGAAAGGTGAAGACATTACCGTATTTGGTGATGGAATGCAGACAAGAAGTTTTTGCTATGTTGATGATCTTATTGATGGAATTTATAAACTTCTGATGTCGGAAGAAACAGAGCCGGTAAATATTGGAAATCCATCCGAAATTACATTGAAAGAATTTGCGGAAGAAGTGATTAAAATTACTAATTCGTCAAGTAAAATTGTCTACAAAGATTTACCGCAGGATGATCCCAAAGTTCGACAGCCTAACATTGCAAAGGCTGAAGAAATATTAAATTGGAAACCGAAAGTTAATAGAGAAGAAGGGTTGAAAATTACAATCGATTACTTCAAGTCGATTCTCCCAAAATAATTTTTGGATTTTTTGAATTTTACCAGTGCACATTCAAAATTCCGTCGTTTCCTGTGATCTGCCATGAAAAAAGTTGACGAGCTATAAAAATAGCCTTCTTTTTTTTGATTGTTTTATTTCCTAATGTATTTAAATCTTGCATCTAAATTAATTGAGAGATTGTTCAATCCCTTTGTTTTCCCGATGTATACTGAGCATTTTACTCTTTTTCGGAATTTACTAACCATTGTGCCTGATCTTTTAATTGGAAGTTGTAGTTTAAACCACGTATAATTCACAGAAAAAATTCAAGATTGTCGCTGCGAAGTTTTTTGTGCATTTTCTCATGTAAACATTTTAATTGGATAGACTATTTGTTTCATACATTCGTGATAAAAATATTCTTGACACACAAAACCTTATTTTGTGTCTTGAGTTTGGCATTAAATCCAAAAAATTCATTGGAAATGAATTTTTTGCCGTTGGCCGCTCATAAAATGTTTTAATAAAACATTTTATATTGCGGGATTAACCCCGACAATTTGTAAGAAAAATATTTTACTCAAATAAAGAATTCCAAAAATTCTAAATGGCTAAGTATTTGATATTTCTCAACTTACAAATTGTCGGCCCGAAGGGCAGATTTTCCAATGGAAAATCTGGGTTTAACTAAATACATAAGAAAAAGTATAGTTAAGTTGCAATTACACATTTTTTTTATGATTTATGCATCTAATTAAAAAACTAGAGATATAACATGGGATTCCCAACTAAAATTCAACTGATTAAAAGAGCTAAAAGTGAACAATGGTATATCAACTTTCCTTCTGCGGTTGCTCAAGCCATGGAGTTCAACAAAGGAGAAATTGTTGAATGGATTGTTGAGAGCAAAAATAAATTAGTTCTCAAACGAACATCCAACCAAGATAGTTCGAGTAAAAAAAAACTGAACAATCAACCTTGATAGAAGAATTTGATAATATTTTTAGAGAATATTCTCAGGCATTCAAGCAAACACGTAGTGCTATACTTATGCACAACCTAGCTTATGGATTACTTAATTGTTTGGGCAATCACAAGTAAGCACTAAAGACCCTGTTGAAAAACTGCCGGTTTCAATGTTGCAGTTTATTACTTGTTACAATATGCAGCTGATAGGGTCTAACCAAAATGGTAACTATTTTCAACTGCCAAGCGCTAAATGGTATCCACATAAAAAGGGAAGCGGAAACTACCGGTGATATATTAAATGCCTTCGGAGCACAATTAGTAGCTAAATCTATGGATATTAATTTCTACAACTTCGTTAACATACAAGATAGTTTACGAAGTAGAAAAAATAATGTGGATTCTACCCATTCGGCGTATTTTAATTGTAGAAATTAGCCAAACTCAAGGGAGATACTTCCGTATTTCTCGATTGTGAAAATTTACCGAAGAAACAACTGTAGGTGCTTTGAGAGGGCATCTATTCCCATTGCAATATTGATTGTAGTGTTTTGTCATAGCATAACCAATCGACATTTATGTATCGAGAGGCTCCCATCCAAATGCTCAACCAAAAAGATTCTATTATATGTTCTTGATTATAGGAGCGATTTGAGTCTCGCTCCGATGGTGATAACTATTTTATTTTTTCTCTAATTCCTATTTTATCTAGAAAGTGTTTCATCAAACTCATCCTGCAAAAGGCGTTACTTTTTTATTTTAATATTCTATAGGGAGATTAACCATAAGGGTTACTTACCTCTGTTTTATTGTATCATAATATATCATTTTATAGCTATTATTCCTTCTCTTTTGCATAATACCGGTTTACTAGGGAATATGATGACCCTTGACTACCGGACAACTATAAACTTTGTTTATAGTAAATGTAAAAAGAGTTTATAACCGAATATCCTATTTAAAAATAAACCTTCATTCTAACCTAAAAAACGGCATCCATTTTTTGGCAGTATTATTGCAATATAATATTAGATCGAAGTCAATATGATATTCATCTTCATGAAATTTGAAGTTGAGGTCGAAAGTAATTTCTTAGTCACCAATTACTTCGGGGCAAATATTAAAATTCTTACTTAGTTATTTGAGAAATATATTTAGTATGAAAGACTTTGCATTCCTAATTACGTTGACACTATTCAGTTTAATAATAGTAATTGCTATTAGCGGACTCATCTCGAATTGGATCAAAAAAATAAATAAATCCACAAATAATCAACCACTATGGAGGCATCATGAATAAAAGTTCCTTTTCTTTAATTGCGATTTTAATATTCTTTATGGTTGCATACTTGCAACATAGCGTTGTTAAAGCGCAACAACGCGCAGTGCTGGATAATTACGGTAATATCACCTATGTAAAAGGCACATTAAATGAAGCTTTGAGTACAGCAAAAATGAAACTTCCAAGTCGTGCACATTCTTCCGACTTGAATTTTGCAGCAAAAGGAACAATCGACACTTTGGGTTACGAAGAATATTACGTAAGCCCTGGCATCAATTTTGGTATGGCAGCCAATGATTATCTCTACCAATATTTTGAAGCTCCGACTGAAATGTCATTATTGGGAGTCGGTTTTTTACCATTGGAATGGAACGGTAACTTTGGTAATGAAAATGCCACTGCTGAAGTAAAGCTTGTCAATTCGAATTGGTCAAAAGATGAATTCTCTCAATTCAGTAATACAAACACAACTGAATCTTTCAGAATCGGATATTACCCTGCTTCCGGCAATCTGCCGAATCCTATAACCCCTTATATTGACGATTCGGGAGTTTCAGGAAATTGGGTAGATGTAGGAGGATTTGGCGAACCTTTCGGTAATGATTTATGGTCAGACTTCGGTGCGGGCGCAACAGTTCCACTTACTCGTGACGTATGGTCATGGGTTGATTTAACCGTTCTTTTTACACCTGAGGTTAGTAGAGGAGATGTTTTCGGTATTTCGGTTAAGAACGCTTCCGGTTATGATCCTTACACATATCAGTCATCTAATTTCGGTTGTTTTTCTGACGAAGAGGCGCCCGTGGTTGGGATGAAATTTTATGCCGGTGAAAGATTAGATGAAGGTGATTATGGATGGTGGACTAGATCACCATATTCATGGGATTTCTTGCTGATCGTAGATATCACCGGAGATATGCCACCCGAAATTCAAAATGAGACAGTTCTAGGAACGACATTATCAACTTCGTCTAGAGAAGTTACCGCAACAATTACAGATACAAATCCAAGTGGAGGAAATGCAGGAGTTGCAAATGCATATATAAAATATTCTGTGGATAATGGATCGAACTGGTTTACGGTAGATATGAGTTATTACGGATCAAATTATTTTGGAAATATACCTGGGCAATCTCCTGGTACATATGTTAAATACTTTGTTACAGCAACAGATGTAGAAGGAAATACAAGTGAATCTCAACAACATGAATATTCTATTTTCAATCCACAAAGCAATACATTGCTTGTATTTAATGGATTTACAGAACCAGCCGGCTACCCACAATCATATTATTTCGGTAAGGATGATTTCGCTAGTTATGAACCCTATGAGTTTGACCATGATGTTTGGAGCTACGGAGCATTAACAGCAGAGTTATTGAATTATTACACGAATTTAATAGAGATCTCATCTAGCGGACCAAATTACATAAACAGCGATGTTGTAAGAGTATGGCTAGAAAGTAATGGAAGTAGAAATTATATGCTGGCAGGAGATGAGTGGTTGGGATCGCAAACAGGATGGTCAAATCAAGATTATACGCCCGGTGATTTTCAGTATGATATTTTAGGTATTGATGCAGACTTTAATGATTTAGTATCGAGTTCAGCGGATGTTTCCGACTTATTTGCAGTAAATGGCTCACTTTTGGGAACAGCATTATATCAAAAGAAGCAAACAGTAAGCGGAGCAGATACACTGAAATATGACCCTAACTATGAAATTGCTGTCACAAACTGGTTAGACGGCGCTGATTTCTTAGGCGATGTTGATGTTTTTATGCAGACAGTGTATGAAGGAATAACCTATGATGTAGGAGGATCAAGAGTACTACCAAACGGAAACAAGGTAGCATTCTTTGCATATGATCCATTATCCGTAAATTCATCACCGGAATATTATTGGTTCGGATTTAGTGAATCGGCGCCTCAAGTTGAGGTTTTGAAATGGTTCGGAGATGAAGAACCAAATAGGCTTAATGTTACCATTCCGGATACGAGTTTCAATTATGATGAAGCGAATACTCTAATCGAAGTGCCTATTTATGTTGACGATTTAACTGACCAGAATATAATATCATTTCAATTCAGCATTAATTTCGATACAACAGTAATCAAAAATACAACTCAATCAATAATAACGGACGAAACAATAAGTGATGCAAGCACCTGGACTGTATTACCAAATCCAAACCTACCGGGGGTATTAACGGTAGGAGGCTTTGGTTCAGCTTCACTAGTGGGTGGTGGAGAGTTAATAAAGCTTGTTTTTGAAATGCAGAAAACTCATGCGCAAACAAATCTGGATTTTAATGAATTTGTTTTCAATTCAGGAGACCCGGCGGTTAATGCTAATAGTGGCAGTGTTTTTGTTCAGTATGAAAAAGATATTTGGTTACCTGATACTACAGTAAATTATAATTCATCAAATCCAGCGATAAATATTCCCGTTTACGTAGAAGACTTAACTAATGAAGGTATAATTTCCTATCAGTTTACCGTCCAATTTGATCCTTCATTGTTAAATGCGACAGATATATCATTAGAAAATACGATTAGTGATATTTCAGACTGGACAGTACTTCCGAACACTACAAATCCGGGCGAAATTAGAGTTGGGGCTTTCGGAGCAACTCCCATAGAGGGTTCAGGGAAGTTAGTTGATCTGATTTTTGAACCAACCGGAGATGAAGGAGAAACTGAACTCACTTTTTCTGAATTTATCTTTAATTCAGGGATGCCCAATGCTAACACTACTAATGGATATCTAAATATTATGCTCGGTATGTGCGGAGACGCAAATGAAGATGGTACTGTTTACGCTCAGGATGCTGCTTTTACTTTGCAGCACGCTATTGAACTTATAACACTAACAGAACAAGGGCAAGTTAATGCCGATGTTAATATGGACGCTAGTGTTGGCGCTTGGGATGCTGCATTAATCCTTAGACACGTTATCGAGCTTGAACAACCGGTCGCTACTTGTTTTGACAGCGGCACTAAAAAAGCGGCTGATAGTGGAGTACTTTCTGATATTTCTATTTATCCCGAATCGATTAAAAAGCAAGACGATCATACCACTCTCATTTTAGGTGTTTCTAACAATTCAGAAAACGAAGTTTATTCAATCCAATTTAATGCAAAATCTGAGTCGAGGTTTTCTATGAAATTTTCTGAACTCAATGATGACTATCTCACAGCGGTTAATAATTCAGAAGAGATGGAGAAAAAGATTGGTATTGCTAATCCATATGGAGTAAATACCGATGACGTTAAAATTGAGGTGATAATCTCGGGAGATGAAGATTTGAATTCGCTCGATTTTTCACAAATATTAGTTAACGGTTATGAAGTAAGTAATATTCAAATCAGCAACCCAATTCAAAACCTGACAATAAACGATTATAAGTTAGTTGGTTCTTACCCTAATCCATTTAATCCTTCAACAAAAATTGTATTTCAAGTTCCTGAACAATCAAAAGTAATATTGAAGATATATGATATTCTCGGCAAAGAGATAGCAACCTTAGTTGATTCAGAGCTTGATAGAGGACATTATGAAGTACTGTGGAATGGTGAAAACAACAATGGACATAAAGTCGCAACGGGAAATTATATCGCTACTATGAGCTCTGGGGATTATTTCTCAGCAATCAAACTTAATCTAATAAAATAATTGAGGGACAAGTTATGACTAAATTAAAAATTTTATTCCTTTTTTTAATTGCCAGTTTTTTAGTGAAAGCTCAAACTTTGCAAGTAGCTTTGCCGGATACATCAGCAGATCCTGGAGCTTCTTTACAAATTCCAATATACGTTGATGATCTCACGGGCTTAAATGTTATTTCCTATCAAATGACTGTGCAATATGATAATCAGGTTGTAGAGGCTACCGGTATTACTACCGATGGTACAATAAGTGATGAAGGTGGGTGGACTGTACTCCCAAATACAAATTTTGACGCTCAAATTAAGGTAGGTGGATTTGGTATTTCAGGATTATCTGGCGGCGGTATTCTGCTTTACTTAAATTTTGATGTTGTGGGAGAAGTTGGAACATCTGATTTAACGTTTACAGAGATGGTTTTTAATTCAGGTGATCCTGCTAGTGAACCTGTAAACGGATCGATTTCTATTAATGTAGATACTGTGGCTGTTATGATTGCTGATCAAACAGAGTTCACAGGCAATAACGTAAATTTCCCAATAAATGTCGAAGATCTAACCGGTTATTCAGTAAACACAATCTATTTTCAGATAAATTATGATTCCAGTATCCTGGAATTTGTGGAATATAATAATAGTGACTTGACTACAGGTTGGGATGCTACAGCGGAAGAAAATTTGCCGGGCACAGTAGTAGTTACTATGTTTGGTGATGATCTATCAGGTGCTGGCAGCCTAGGTGATATAGTATTTAATGTAACTGGCGCAGAAGGTTCTTCGAATATTGAATTAGATGAATTTCTATTTAATACAGGTAATCCGGCTGCTTCAGTTACTAACGCTACATTTACTGTTGAGGTGAGAAGCGTAGATGTTTCATTGCCTGATTTAACTTCCCGTTCGGGTACTACCGTTGATGTCACGGTTACAGTTTCCGATTTAACGGATATGAATATTATGGATTATTTTTTAACAGTAAACTACGATCCCGAATTAATTAGTTTTACGGAAGTGATAAAAGAGGGCGGAATAAGTGAATCATTCACGGTGGATCCGCTGGATGATCCAACAACCGGAACTTTGGATATAATTGCATTTGGCGATGTTAATCTGCAAGGCGAAGGTGAATTACTAAATCTTAGGTTTAGCATTGATGCTGAAGACGGTACTTCGCCATTAGTTTTTTCCAATGTCCAGTTTAGTAATGGAAATCCAGTTGCAAATACAACAGATGGATCAATTACAATATTTGTTGATACAGTTTTTGTGGATATCCCGGACACAGCGATTGCACAAAATGGGAATCATATTTCTCTACCAGTAATTATCAGTGATCTCACTGATATGGGAGTTATTTCGTATCAATTTAAGATACTCTATGATGAAACCTTACTTTCAGCTACAGGAATCAATGTTGATGGAACAGTGAGTGATGTGAGTGGCTGGACAGCTCTACCAAATGTGAATGTCCCAGGTGTTCTACAAGTTGGAGCGTTTGGCGCAAGTCCAATAGCTGGAGATGGGAATTTAATTAATCTTGAATTTGATGTTATAGGTGAAATTGGAACAGCTCAACTGGATTTTGAAAACTTCACATTCAACTCCGGGTTGCCAAGAGCTGAATTACTTCCTGGGGTAGTAACGGTGATTGCTCCCCCTGTGATATCATCTCAAATTCAGGATATTGAAATTAATGAAGATTCTGAGTATTCAATTTTTGACTTGAATTCTAATTTCTCAGATCCAAATGAAACTCAACTGACTTTTGAAGCTGCTTCAGACAATGAAGAAATTGTAGTTGATATAAATGGAAATTCATTAAATATTGTCCCAAATGAAAACTACTTTGGAACCGGACATGTAATTGTAACAGCCACCAATGAATATGAACTTAGTATTTCAGATACTTTCCAGGTTACAATCTTATCTGTTAATGATACTCCAATCTTAACCGGAATACCTGATGTTTCTTTTGATGAAGATTCATCTACCATCTTATCATTAAATCAATATGTTTACGATGTTGAAGATGATACAACTGAAATAAATTTCACTGCCGAAGTGCTGAATTCAGGTTTAGCCTTTAATAAAGTTCTTAAACAAAATATTAATAAGAATGGCAACTTTGTATTGACTGTTGGTTTAGATGATCTTGTTATAGAAATTGATGATATAACCCATATCGCTACTATCAGTGCTACAGCGGATAGCAGCGGGACTTTTGATGTTGTATTTACTGCCACTGATTCTGATGACGCGTCGGATAGTGATACCATTCAAGTTGTAGTGAGTGGAATAAATGATATTCCTACGATTATCAATCCGATTGAAGATTTAGTATTAATAGAAGATGGTGCTGATACTTTAGTCGCAGTATTGAGTAATGTTTTCGCTGATGCAGATCCAGGAGATGAATTAAACTATGATTGGATGCTGAGTGAAGATGGAATAAATCCATATTTGCTTGGTGATACGCTTTGGATAAATCTTTCCGCTGATTTTAATGGGATTGTCGAGGTTTATTTATCAGCTACAGATTTATTTGATGGGGTAGTCACAGATACTTTCTCAATAACAGTACAAGGAATTAACGATCCTCCAATATTGACTGGAATTCCAGATGTAAATTTTGCTGAAGACGACTCAACATATATTTATTTGAATGACTACTTAAGTGATGTTGACAATGATACAACCGAAATAACATTTGATGCACAAGTAGTAAATTCTGGCTTGGCATTTAATATAAGTCAAACCAAGAGTGTATTGGAAAATGGAAATGTTGTTTTAACAGTTGGACCGGATGATCTCATTATCACGATAGACAATGAGCTAAATATTGCAACAATTAAGGCTTCTGCTGACAGTAGTGGTAGCTTTGAGGTAATTTTTACAGCAACAGATACTGGGGATTTATTTGATACAGACACTATTAATGTAACAGTTGATCCTGTTGATGATCCTCCAACAATTTCACCAATCCCGGATATCGTTATTCAAGAGGATGATTCGATATATGTTAATTATTCCGAGTGGTTGAGTTATATCGAAGATATCGATAGCGAGGTTTTCAATTTTGAATTCAATTATACAGGGGAAAACTTTACTTATGAAATGGTTGGTACAGACAGCATTAAAATAAAACCAACGTTGAATTGGTTTGGTTCAGATTCATTAGAAATAACTATATCCGATTTAACAAATTCTGTTTCTGCTTGGGTTAATGTAATAGTTGAAAGTGTTAATGATGTTCCGATATTTATTGATTTACCGGAAACCATAACATTTGAAAATGATTCTATTGTTGTGTTAGGCTTATGGTCATACACTGAAGATGTTGAAACCCCAGATTCATTATTGAGCTTTGATTTTGAAACTACAACTGATTCTTTGACCTTGAGTTTTAACGATTCCAATGGAGAATTATCAATCAGTGCTTCAAATGGTTTTATCGGTAATGCTGAATTGAATATTTCAGTCACAGATGAAAATGAAGGCATGGCTGAAGCAACCATTCAGATAGATGTTCTTGTCGGACTCAAGTCGGATGATAATGAAATTCCAACAGCATTTAAGCTTTTTAATAATTATCCAAATCCTTTCAATCCATCTACAATCATTCGATATGCTTTACCGGTCGAAAGTAAAGTTAGATTGTCTATATATAATGTGCTTGGAGAAAGAATAACTGAATTGTTAAATGGCAGTTTAAATGCTGGGTATCATGAAATTACTTGGAATGCAAGTAATATCCCATCTGGTATGTATCTATTAGTAATTAATGCAGAATCCATTAATTCAGGTGAGACTTATTATGAAATCAAGAAAATGTTGCTAATTAAATAATTTTTCAAAGTGACTGTCTCAGAAGATTTAAATAGTAAATAAACTTTTGATGTGGTGAGAGATTTGTAATTATCACATGATATTCTTCTGAGACAGTTCTTTATTTTAGGAGGCACTATGTTGAAAAGATATTTTACTTTTCTTTTCCTATTTATTGTCGGCATATCTTTCGCACAGAATGTAAATGTAAGCTTCAACGTCGATATGCGCGTTCCGATATTAAAAGGTGATTTTTTCCCATCCGATCATCAAGTTTCAATAAGAGGAAATTTTAACGATTGGGGCGAGACCATCATGCAAGATGTTGATGAAGATTCGATCTATTCAATTCAGATCACAATCTCAGAAACACCAACGTATAAATATTTTCACACAAATGGCGATACCTGGGAAAATGACCCTAATCGTACATTCTCTTTACCCACTATTGATACTACAGTAAATGACGGTTTTAACAGGGAATTTGCTACCGGCGCCGAAGCAAGCGTTACATTTGAAGTTGATATGACCAAACCGATTAGAGATGGATTGTTTGATCCATTTTCTCATACTGTTTGGATAGCTGGTAATTTTAACGGTTGGGGAAATGTCACTACAGAAATGTTTGATGATAACAGTGACTCAGTGTATACTGTTGTTGTTGATACACTTACCGGTGGTTATAGTGCAGCGTTTAAATTCATTTATAATGACGGCGGAATTCAGTGGGAAGGCGGAAGTGATAGAACTTTCCTCGTACTCGACGGTGAAAATTACTTCTATGATTATTGGGATAGAGTAGATCCTAGCTCAGATTTCAGAGATGGTAATATTTTCTTTGAAGTTGATATGAGTGTGATGACCGATGTTGGTCTTTTTAATAATATTGCCGATTCACCTAGAATCCGCGGTGGATTTAACGGCTGGAGTGATAGTGATCCTGATCGTGCTTTTATGCAGCAAGATTTCCTTGATCCTGATTACTGGAGCATTAATGTTCCATTTGAACAGGTTCAATTTGAGGCTGTTCAAGAATACAAATATTTTGTTGCAGTAGCCGATCCCGGAACAATATGGATTGACGGTTACGAAAGACCGCTCAGCAGAGGCGGTGGAAACAGGCAAGTTGTGTTCCAAGGTACCGAAGCTCAGGAAGCCGGAATGGCTTATTACGATGATGTTCATCCTGACTATTTTGTACCTGAAGGTCAATCATTATCTATTACTTTCAGTGTTGATATGGAACCCGCAACAGATCCTGAACTGCAAGCTATTCCTTTTTATCCTGCTGAAGATGAATTGTTTTGGATCGCTGAACAACCGGCATTCGCTGCATTAATGGGCTGGGCTGATTCAGATACAATGAAATATTTCCAATTGACTGATGATGACGGAGACTTGGTTTACACAGGAACCTTAACTGTAAATGGTCCTGGTTGGAACGGTTTCGAATATCGTTATGCATTTAAAGATATAAGTGAAGATGCTTTCACTCAAGAACCGGCAGGCTTCGGAGCTTTTAACTACAGAGTAAGATATGTTGGTCAAAACGCTCCTCGTTCTTTTCCTGTTAATCCTTGGACAATGCCTCAAGACGTTTGGACGAACTCAGAAGATAAATCTGATCAATTTGAAACAGACCCGTTTTCCTCCCTAGGTGAGTATGCAGAGGTAACCGTTGTTGCACCTGATATGGATGAAATCTATAATTCATCTCATACAATAACCGAGGTCCCAATAACCGTAAGTAATTTAGATGGATATGAGGTGATCTCTTATCAATTCACAATGGAATATGATACTAGTTTAGTTGACGCATCATCGATTAATATCGATGGTACATTAAGTAACCAAAGCGGGTGGTCAGTACTTCCAAATACATTAGTAGACGGAGAAATAACAGTCGGAGCATTTGGCGCAAATCCATTAAGCGGAGAAGGAGAACTAATTAAAGTGGTATTCGAGATGACCGGGGTAGAAGG
>JAIOZI010000006.1 GCA_021740785.1 Melioribacteraceae bacterium | reverse complement strand
CTCCTAGGTTTAACAGAGCGGCAAAACGATTGGCCGAATTATTAAATGAAACTCACACAATATTTCCGGGTACAAATTTACGCTTAATTTTCAAAACCACTGCACTTTCATTTTGCGGGGGGTAAGGTGTTCTGAATATACTTCAAGGTAACTCAAAAATAAAAAACAATAACAGATCGATTATTCCTTTAAGCGATTTTTTTTGTGGATTACAAACTGCTTCAGAAATTAATAACGATCTAGTTTGAATTTTTCCCCAAGATAGAGTTTTCTCACCTCTTGATCTTCTGCAAGATAATCAGCAGAACCGTCCTTGAAGATCGAACCTTCGATCAGTATATATGCACGGTCAACTATACTAAGTGTTTCATGTACATTGTGATCTGTAATAAGTATACCAATACCTTTATGCTTCAGATTTGCAACTATACTCATAATATCTTCAACGGCAATCGGATCAACGCCGGCAAAAGGTTCATCCAAAAGAATAAATTTTGGTTTTGATGCCAGAGCGCGGGCAATTTCTGTTCTTCTTCTTTCACCGCCGCTGAGTTGAAATCCAAGACTCTTGCGAATATTTGTTATGCTAAGTTCTTCGAGCAATGTTTCCATTCTTTCTTTTCGTTCAGCATTAGATAATTTCATCATCTGCAGAACTGCCATGATGTTATCTTCAACACTTAGCTTACGGAATACAGATGCTTCCTGCGGCAGATAACCAATTCCCATATTAGCCCTTTTATACATGGGTTCAGTAGTAATTTCCTTTTCCTGCAGAAATACCTTTCCACCGTTAGGTTTTATCATTCCAACTATCATATAAAACGTTGTAGTTTTACCTGCGCCATTCGGTCCAAGCAATCCGACAACTTCTCCCTGTTGAACCTGAACCGAAACTTTTTTTACTACGGTTCTCTTTTTATAAATTTTTACCAGTTCTTCGCTTCTTAGCGTTAGTCCGTTTTCCATAATCATTTCGTTTTGAGTTTGAGTATATGTTCCAAATATCTTCTTAATAAAGCTGGTTTACTTGGTTTGTTCTCGTAAATATAAAATCCCGGCAGAAAGAAATCCTTTTCTTCCCCTTTGACCAGATTTTCCGGGTGATATTCTGTCATAGGTGTTCCGTAGAGTCTCACATCAATAACCCTGCTGCTGTCAAAATAGATATTAGCAGAAGCTGAACTCGATTTTATTAATCCATTCGGTTCATCTTCATCAAACATAAAATAAATACTAAGTACATTACCCATTACTTCCGTCTTTTTCAATTCACTCAATTTAAAAAATAATTTCACATTATAACCCGAAATTTGATCGTACCTGAATTCATAACCTTCTTTAGCTGTGGAGATAAATCCATCAATTTTAATATCAACCCAGTCGAGTTCGTTATCCTTAAGATAAATTTTAATTGTATCGCCGAATACTTGAGTCTCTTCATACCACATAACTGGTGGAACTTTTTCATTCTCTTTACGGAAGGTCACAATTTTATCCGATCCCCGGTAATAAATTGATTGACTGCCTGTTGAATAAAAATCACCTCTTACAATTTCAACAGAATCGGTTGCAATTAGTCTGCTGGTACTATCCTCAATTGATTCAAGCATCAATGCAGAAATAATTAGTGTGTCAACTCTGCCCGTTTCAGTTGTATCTATTTGCAATAATAAAGGATCGCCAATAATCTTAGTATAATTCTGTTTAGCAAGATCAACAAGTTCCTCACCAATTATCACGACATTGTTGTTCGGATTTTCAATTTTAATTGTGCCGAAAGCATAGGTCTCACTCTGCGACCGAAAATGAATCAGGCTGTCGGCATAAATCGTTGAGCTTGTATCGGAGATTTGTACATGTCCCACCGAAACAGCTTTGTTTTCATTTTGATAATAGGTCAGTTCATCGGAGTGAAGTACATTTAGTGAATCAACCAGAATTACATTCTCCTTAAAGTTTGCACGGTCTTCATCAAAATAATAATAACCGGTTTTTGCGCTGAGATTTATATGACCGTCATCGAGTACAACTCCCGTATCAGAAAAAGTATATTTTTCATTTCCGAAATAATATCCCTCTTCGGTTGTAATGATAACTGTGTCTTGAGTAGCAATCACATTACCTATCAATTCAACCTCATTCTTCGAAATAAACTGCCGGGCTTTATTACAGGTAATCCTCACACCTCCTTGAGTAATTACAACATTACCGATAACTTCGCGGACGTTTTCTCCTTCTACTATTCTCCCACGCAAACTATCGCCTACAACTGTTAAACGCTCTTCCTGTGCAAATGACAAGGATGTAATCAAGACAATTATTAGAAATATTAAGTAAGTCACTCGCAAATGTTATTTTTCCTCTTCAATTTTTGTACTGTAGGTGCTGTTAAAAATTATATAATTCTGTAAATTCTGATCTGACTCAAATCCGAATCCTTCAATTCTTTCCTTTTCATCAACAATAGTAACAAATTTTTCCGTGGTGATTTTCCTGTCTTTATTTCGCCACATTAGTTCATCAGTACGAAGAGTTCGCCCTTCATCATTTACAACAACCACGCTGTCAATCGCATACATATTTCTTGTATTATCTTCTACCCTTCCCTTCTTTGATGTAAGCGTTGATGTAATTTCACCATCCGGGTTATAAAAATCGATTCTTACACCTTCCAGCACTTTCATTTTTTTTTTGTCATAAACCATCAGATGATCGGAATAAAGTATAGCTTGTAGAGTTCCGTTTTCAGTAAAATATATTTCTGCATTCCAGCTTTCCTGAACTGGGCGTCCTTCTTCATTAATCTCAGCGTCAATCTTGGGTTTTATCTTTTCATCCCCACATGATAAAATTAACAGTGTTGAAAATAATATAATAATCAAATGTTTCATCTTTGCTGCAGTCCGAGTTTAACTAAATCGTGTAGATGTACAATCCCAACCGGCTTTCTATCCTCAGCGGCAACAATTAATGATGTTATGTTGAATTTTTCCATTTGCTGAAGTGCAAATGATGCCAGAAATTCAGGACTAATTATTTTGGGATTTTTAGACATAACTTTCTTTGCTGTAAGTCCGGTGATTTGCTCGGTTTTTTCGAGTAAGCGTCTTAGGTCACCGTCGGTAATTATTCCGGTCAGCGCTCCATCAGCATTAACCACCGACGTGGCGCCCAAACGTTTGGATGTCATTTCAATAATAGTATCTTTTATTGATGCATCCTCATTTACGATAGGAACATCATCGCCCGTGTACATTATCTCGGAAATTTTTAATGACAGCCGTTTACCCAAACTGCCTCCCGGATGAAGCAGCGCAAAATCTTGAGCGGTAAATCCACGCAATTCCAAAAGTGAAACCGCAAGTGCATCTCCCATTGCCAATGTTGCCGTAGTTGATGCAGTCGGCGCCAGATCATACGGGCATGCTTCTTCCTTAACACTAATATCAATATTGATATCGCATAATCTTGCCAGGTTGGAATTCATATTTCCAAGAAAACCGATCAATGTTACACCTAACCGTTTGAACAAATCAATCAACTGGTATAGTTCTTCGGTATTGCCGCTCTTCGAAATAATAATAACTATATCTTCTTTCCGAACCATTCCCAGATCTCCGTGTAGAGCATCGGTTGGGTGCAGGTAAATAGCAGGCGTACCTGTAGAGTTTAATGTAGCAACAATTTTGCGGGCTACCAATCCCGATTTTCCCATACCTGTAAAAACAACTCTGCCGGTACATTCGAAAATTTTACGGCAAGCCCGGATAAATTCATTACCCAAATTGTTGAGTAAATTACTAACCGCTTCAGCTTCTATGCGTATAACATTTTTAGCGGTATCTAAAACTTTATCGTTGGACAACTTTTAATCTCTCCTAAAAATTGAAAATAAACTTTTCTTCTTTCTCATTTTTGGTCTAATAAATAATTCATCATTCAAATCTATCTTTTTCCAGTATTTATTGTAAAGTAAAAAGCCCTGTCCGATTTGTTCATCCGAAATATCTCCCGGTTTATCAAAAAGCCTATTGCTATTAAAAACCAGTTTGGGATCTTTCTCCCCTAAGACATGCATAATTTCATTATAGAAATTTGTTACAGGCACAATGTAATTTATTTGTGTTGAATCATCATATACCCAAACTTTCTTATGAGTAGGAGCAACAACTACTACAACTTTATTCTGTATAAGATGAACCTCGCGCACCGGGGCATTATCACCGGGAGCTTTTTTACCGGGCTGCCAATATGAGTATGACCAGCTTAAATCATCTTTGTCTCTTTTTACTTCTCTAGTAAAATCAATTTCAACCTGATCATCAATTTCTTCATGAACCGTGATATAAAATTTTTCGTCATTTTCAATTTTGTATCCGCATGCCAGCATTGGTGCTGACGACACACCTAGATCCGGTTTGTCACCATCTCTACCTAAGATGAAATTGTTTCCACCGAATCTACCCTGACCGATAATTACATATGAATTAATTTTTTCCAAAACATTATTATACCCAATTCTATTCGCCGGAAGCACAAATTCCAGCCGGCGTTTTAAATCATCATCAATATGTAATGGAAATGTAAGTTGATTCATTATTCTTAATTGATTTCATAATTTGTCATTGAGATCAGGAGCACAAGTCTAAATTTACAAATAAATGCCTACCTCTTGGTTATTGCATCAATTTCCTTTATAGTTATTAATAATTCTTTTAGATCATCCAAAGGTAGTTGACTTGCGGCATCACTAAGCGCATTGGGAGGATCAGGATGAACCTCTAAAAAGAGAGCATCAATCCCAACTGCTGCTGCAGCTTTTGCTAAAGGCGCAATAAATTTCGGCTGACCGCCGGTTACATTTCCGCTGCCCGGCATTTGTACCGAATGTGTTGCATCCATCACAACCGGGTATCCCAATTCTTTCATTATGATTAACGAACGCATATCAACGACAAGATTATGATAACCAAATGTCGTTCCCCTCTCAGTTAACATAATTTTTTCATTACCTGTTGATTTTACTTTTTCTGCTGCATGTTTCATATCTTCCGGTGCAAGGAATTGTCCCTTTTTAATATTGATTACTCTGCCTGTGAATCCGGCTGCTGTTAATAATTCAGTCTGCCTGCAAAGAAAAGCTGGTATCTGGAGAATGTCAGCTATCTCCGCAGCTTTTCCCGCTTCTTCAACTGTATGAATATCTGTTAAAATCGGGAGGTTAAATTCGGCTTTTATTTTTCTAAATATTTCAAATGATTCCTCCTCATCAAGTCCCGTAAATGATGACACATTTGTTCTGTTAGCCTTTTTGTAACTAGACTTAAAAATGTAGGGAATTCCCAAATCATTTGTGATCTCATTGACTCTCTCAGCAGTCTTCATCGTAATTTCATAATTTTCAATAACACACGGACCTGCAATTAAAACAAAAGGATTTCCAGCGCCGATTTTTATTCCATTTATATCTATCATAATAAACTCTTGTGATTAAATTCAAAATAACGTGTTTTGATCGGACTTACCGATACGTGAACGGTTAAACCTGGCATATGCAATATCAGTTGCTTCTCTTCCGCGCGGCGTCCGCTGAATAAATCCTTGTTGAATTAAAAACGGTTCATAAACTTCTTCTATTGTGCCCGGATCTTCATTAACCGCAACTGCGAGAGTATTCAATCCTACAGGACCGCCTTTAAATTTCTCAATTATTGCAAGAATAATATCTTTATCCATTTCATCCAAACCGAAGCTGTCAACCTCCAACGCAGTAAGAGCTTTCTTAGCAATCGCCAAATCAATTCCGTCTTTATCTTCAAAATCTGCAAAGTCACGAGTCCGGCGCAGAAGCCTGTTAGCAATTCTCGGCGTTCCCCGTGAACGTTTGGCAATTTCCTCTGCGGCATCTGCGGCAATATGGATATCTAAAATACTGGATGACCGCACAATAATTTTCGTTAACAATTCACTTTGATAATAATCGAGACGTGATTTTATTCCGAACCTGTCACGGAGAGGCGCCGTTAATAATCCGGCACGTGTTGTTGCGCCAATCAACGTGTACGGTGGAAGTTTAATCTGAACTGTTCGAGCATTCGGACCCTGATCAATCATTATATCTAGTTTATAATCCTCCATTGCAGAATAGAGGTATTCTTCAACAACAGGACTGAGCCTGTGAATTTCATCAATAAAGAGGACGGATTTTTCTTCAAGATTGGTTAGAATTCCGGCAAGGTCGCCGGGTTTTTCGAGAACCGGTCCCGATGTAATTTTAATTTTTACACCAAGTTCATTTGCAATAATATGAGCAAGTGTTGTCTTTCCCAACCCGGGAGGTCCGGTAAGCAACACGTGATCGAGACCTTCATTTCTTTTTTTTGCCGCTCCGATAAACACTTTTAAGTTATCGGTTATTTTTTTCTGTCCGGTAAATTCATCGAATGTTAATGGTCTCAGCGACTGTTCGTACTGTTTATCTTCTTCATTTAAAACCGGGTTAGTCTTTTCTGATTTTCTCATAATGTAAACTTCGCTGCCAAAAATTTATATTTATTATGAATTACTTTAATAAAATTATTAAAATATGGTTTCAATTTTTCCAAACCAAATGCCATTATCGTCATCACCGCAATCATTATTATTGCAGCTAATATACTTTGAAAGGTATTTAGAGTTTCACCCACTCTCTGATAAAATCCGATTGACAAAACAGAACCGTACAATATAATAAGGTGAATAACATAAATAACCAACGTATGTCTACCTAATATTTTTACAACTTCCGGCAGTGATTTCAATTTAGATGCAAAAAATGCTAAACCGGAGGCAAGCATTAAAACAAAACCTATCCTATTCAAAAATACCGAATAATGTAACAACCAATTACTATAATCTACCATTGCATAATATTGAAGTGAGTCCAGCAAGAACGAAGCACTGAATAATATTATCCCGATGATTAAAATCGTTATCCCAAATTTCTGAGTTCGCTGAACACCTTTCCTGTGAGCTAAATAATTTCCGAGAACCGATCCGCCGAGTAAATAAGCAAGCCATGGGAAAAACGGAAATATTGAACCGGTTGATCGATCAAAATATGCGGCTAAAGGAAGAGGTAAAATTTTAGACCAAATGATTTCACGTATTATCGGAGTTAGCAATACAAAGAAAAGAGCGCCTAAAAGATAAACCTTTGTGTTTGATATATGAAATTTTTCCGCAGCTATTGTTAACACAACTATAGCTAAAATTCCGAACCCGATCAGATGGAGTGCATCGACAGAAAAAAAAATTAACCACTGCTCTTGTGTCACCCGGTCGAAATGAAAAATGTCTAATGTTGGAAATCGCAGAAGATAGCCAATAACTACAAGGGTAATAAATCTCTTCAAACCTTTTTTAATTCTTGGATTTTCACCAACCGGAAGATTTTTATTATGAAGGAGATAAGTAAATACCACACCGGCAGTAAACATAAAAATCGGCGCTGTAAAACCGCGCATCCAATGCCATGCTGTATAAAAGAAGTATTCAGAAGTTCGAAACTCCGACGAAAGGAAGGTATGAATTGTGTGACCTTGAATCATCATAACGACAGCAAATGCACGAAGCATATCAAGAAATAGAATTCTTTCTTTATTCTCCGACAAACTTTTTCCTTTTAATTTAATTCAGGTAAAATAAACAATGAATGCCTCAAAAAAAATATGCAAATGATAAGGCAGTAATTCGGGTGAGAAATCTACTAATAATAATGAAATTTAAGCAGGTTGTTAATCAGATTAATTTTTCGGATGTCCTTCAGCCCATTTTTCTAAATAACTTACTATTTCCGTTGTCGGTGCACCCGGTGTAAACAATTCACCAACTCCCATTTCTTTCAGTGTATTTAAATCTTCCTCCGGAATAATTCCCCCTCCGAAAACTAGAATATCGTCAACATTTCTTTCCTTCAGAAGATTCATAACTCTAGGAAAGATCGTCATGTGAGCACCAGAAAGTATACTGATTCCAATTGCATCAACATCTTCCTGAATTGCAGCTTCAACAATTGTTTGGGGAGTTTGACGTAAACCGGTATAAATCACTTCCATCCCGGCATCTCTTAAAGCTGCGGCAACAACTTTGGCTCCACGGTCATGTCCATCGAGACCAGCTTTTGCAATCAACACACGAATTTTTCTTTCCACCATTTCCTCCAATAAAAGAACAATAAAATCTAAAATAATTATATGAATCTAAAAAGACAATTAAACAGCGAAGTAATTTGAAGATTTAATCATTGCGCCGAATATACCTCCCGTGTGTAAAAATAAATTCTTTTCACTTTTCCCGGGAACTAGAAACTCATCATTATAACATTTGAATGCTTTGCCTGTATAAACGGGGTCTAAAATAATTCCGCTGCTTTGAGCAAATCTTTTAACTAAGGAAACATTCTCAAACGACATTCTATTATAACCAAGAGATGAATACCCGTTGTGAAACTCTAAACGATTAATAATATTTCCCGCATCAAGCCCAAATCTTCCCGCAAACCCATTGATCATTTTTTCGATTTTATCTTGCAAAATTGATGGATTGTACAAAACATTTACAATATGAACTTTCCAATTGATATTGTTTGTTGCAAGTCCGATTAAAATACCGGCTGCGGTTCCGTCTGTTCCGGCTGCAAGAACAATTCCATCAAACCATGATGTGTCAATCTGATTGGAAATTTCATCAACAAAATTCACATAACCCCAAATTCCTAGCTCTGATGAACCGCCTTCAGGAATTATATATACTTTCTTTCCCTCCTTTTCAAACTTTTCTTTTTCGGCTGACATCAATTTATTAACACCCGCATACTCTTCCATAGTTAACATCATGGTTTCAGTATTGATTAATTGCAAAAAAAACTGATTGCCATCACCGGTACGATGTTTTTTCCCGGGCAGAAAAGCTTTAGTTTTCATCCCTTTAGATATTGCCGCAAGTGCAGTTGCCCGAACGTGGTTGGATTGTTTGCCGCCGCATGTAAAAATATAATCGGCATTAATTGATTGAGCTTCGTAAAGCAGGTATTCCAATTTTCTCGCCTTATTTCCTGATAACTCAATTCCCGTAAAATCATCACGTTTCATGAAAAATTTTTTTCCATCAAATTCAACTTCTTGAATCGGAGTTGGAATATCAGCTAATTTTAGCTTCGCCGGTTTAATCATTTTTCTTCCTCTTTTTTATTTTCTCATGATAAAATTTACGTGCGTTTTCAAGATCTGTCTGAGTATCTACAGAAAAACTTTCCAGTTCAGTAACAACTACCTTAATATTAACTCCATTTTCCAAGAACCGCAGTTGTTCAAGTTTCTCGGCTTTTTCCAAATCAGTAGGACGAGTTGCGGAAAACTTCAATAAAATATCCCGCTTATAAACATACAAACCGATGTGTTTATAAAAATCAGTAAGAAGCAGCCTATCGAACAATGTACTGGCATCTCTCACAAACGGTATAGGCGTTCTGGAAAAATAGAGAGCGAAGTTGTTATAATCAAAAACAACCTTGGGTATTGAAGTGGATTTGAGATCATCAACATTATCGATTTTTTTTGCTAGTGTTGAAACTTCAATTTCTTTATCAAACAAAAAAGGTTCAATTGCCTGATCAATCATTTTCCCTTTAATGAATGGTTCATCTCCTTGAATATTCACAATTAAATCCGCCCCCGGTAATGAATCAACAACGTATGCAATTCTATCAGATCCTGTTTCAATTTCTTTGGGAGTCATTTTTACCCGTGCACCAAAACTCTTTACTACATCATAAAGTTTTTGATCATCAACGGCAATTATAATATCGTCGAGCAATTTTGATTTTTTTGCACTTTCGTAAGTATGCTGAATCATCGGCTTGCCGTCGATATCAGCAAGGGGTTTACCCATTAACCGGGTAGAAGCAAAGCGGGCCGGGATAATACCAATTATCATTTACTTTTATCTGTCTTGAATACAATGTTAACTTTTGGTGATTTAAAAAAGACACCATCATTTAGCGGTGCGTTTTTCATTACTTCAATTCTATTAAGTGAAATATCCTTTATATCTTCTCTGAAAGAATTTAAATTCTCCGCTGGAGAAAAAAGCGGTTCGATATTTTCAACATCTACTTCCTCTATCTTTTTAAAATTATCGAGAATGTCTTCAATTTCACTGGTATATTTTTCTTCATCGTCCTTCGATAAAGATATTTTCATTTTTGAAGCAATTTCTTTTATATCTACTCTTAACTTCATATCAGTTGGTAATATTTATTGTTACTGTTCTTTCAATATTGCCGTTTGCCGAATCAACAACTTTTACCACTGCAGTTCCGGTTCCACTCCCCGAATTTATAAACACTTTATCATCTCTCCCGGTTACTGGTTCAATAGTAATCAATGTATTGTTTACCGGAACGCTCCATACAAAAACCGGTGCATTATCCTGAAGATATGAGACGACTGTTAATGTATAACTGCTGTTTACGGACATATCGATCTCAGTAATTCCGGTGGGTTTATTCTGTGATGAGTTGATATAAATCCCGGGTTCCACCGAAAAGAATTCGTCACTGCTGAATGTACCTTCGATGTATGAATCCGCCGGATTATCTATTATCTGCAGCCTAATGTTATGGTTGTTATCACCATCCGGTCTCTGTCTTTTGGGACTAGTATACTGCATCCAATAAAAGCTGTTTGCAAATTTCTTTAGAAGATCACCGACTTCAATAAACTTACTGCTTAATTCATCAATGTTGCCTGCATATAAAAACTCACCAGTCGATCCGAGAATTTCTAATACATCGGGATCGATTTCGTCACCCAGACCAATTGTATAAACTGATCTAGAACCGATCGCTTCTTTCGCTTGACCAATATCATACGAACCCTGTGTATCGGTTCCATCGGTGAAAACAACTAATGCGCCCTGCACAATTTCATCACTTGAAAACGTATCTTCCCATAAATCAACAACATCAATAATTGCGCCGTACAGGTTGGTCGTTGGGTATTCAACATTTATTGTATTAAGAGCTGCATTTAATGTTGCTTTATCGTTTGTGAAATCCTGCACAAGAATAGCTTCTTCAGAAAATTTGTATATCGCAACTTGCTGCTGAACCGGGATAATATTATTTACGAATACTTTTGCCGCATTAATTAATTCTGTTAAGTATCCGTCTAAGCTTGTAGAATTATCGATCAATAAAACCGTTTTAAGAGTATAAGCACTCTCATCGCGCTTTTTAATATTTAGATTAGATTCTGATGTAATCGGTTCACCATCCTCAAAAATCTCAAAATCCGTATTGACCAATCCATCTGCGCCAACCCCGTTATAATCAATTACTTGGAATAAAACTTTAACAATACTTGGCGGTTCTGTTGATATATCGTGTTTCACCATGTAATAACCGTCACCGGTAGTACCACCGGCGGATCGTGTGGCGAAAGTCCAAACCGGTCCCTCAACCGAAGTTCCATCGGAATGTTTTGCAACAACTCTCCAATAATACCTGGTAGAATTTTTCAATCCGAAAACAGAGAGGTTGTTTTTTGTCCGGTTGCTTGCATATAGTGTTGACGGTGGATTTTTTGTATCCAGGTAGATGTCATAACTTTCTGCATTTTCTGCAGCCCAGGATAAAGTTAAAGCTGTTGATGCATTTAATGCATTATTATCGGGATTTGGTGAATTTGGTACTTGCGGGTTAACCGGGGTGACTGTTTTTTGTTCACTCAAGCTACACCCGGAGATAAGTGCAATTAGAACAATTGCTACAATTGATAAATGTTTTTTAATAATCTGCATAATTTCGATCTCTATTTATTAGTTGATGCCCGTCAACGGATTTTCAAAAATTAAATTTACCTGTTGATATAGTCTATGTCAAAGAATTAATATATGTAATTCGTTTATTAATTGACGGATGACTATAAAAAAACCACTCAATTAAAGGATGCGGTTCCTTATCACCTAGGTTTTGATCTGTTAGCTTGTTTAATGTATTTATGAAATCATCCTTCTTTCTTGTTGAACTAATTGCATATTCATCAGCCTCGTATTCAAATTTTCTCGAAATGACATTTGTAATTGGAGTTAAAACCAATCCCACAAGCATTGACCATAAAACCAAAACCGGTAATGCATCAATCTGTTGAATAGATTCAAAACCAAACCAGTTTATTGAGATTGAATAAAATTGTGCGATTAGAAAAAATGTAGCAAAACTAAAGATTGTACTAATAATAATATTCTTAACAATATGATTATGCTTATAATGACCGAGTTCATGAGCAATTACGGTTTCAATTTCATCTTCTGAATAATTTTCGAGTAATGTATCTCCAAGAATTATTCTTTTAGTCTTTCCCAATCCGGTAAATGCTGCGTTTGCTTTCTTTGTATTCTTGCTCATATCAAATTTGAAAACATTTTCCACCTTCATTCCGGCGTTGTCGGCAAGGCGTACAATCCGGGCTTTCAATTCCTCATTATCAATCGGAGTTATTTTGTAAAAAATTGGAAGAATTATTACGGGAACTAATTTTGCCAGAACAACGGAAATAACAAACATCGCCAATGCAAACGGTAACCACCACAACTGTCCGAACAGATTGAGTACCCAGAAAAATAATATCAAAATCGGTAGACCGATAACCGAACCGACAAGAGTTTCCTTAAAATTTTCCGTTATCCATTTCCAGAATGTTTGATTTGATAAATCATATTTATGTTCGAGATAAAAATCTACATAGTAATTTACGGGAGCAAAAATAATTGATGAAACAACTCCGATAACAATTGTAAAGAGTAACAGCAGTAAATAATTGTTTTCAGTAACAGACTTTAATTCTGCCAGCAGTTCGGAACTGTAACCCAGCAGTACAAAAAGTAAAATCAGTATGAATGATAATACTCCCTTGCCTATTCCAAATGCAAGCTTAATATTATTATATCTTTTCGATTTATTGATAGTCATATTTGTCGAAGTGAATGGGAAAAGTGATTAACTAAATAGAATCCATACTGCTTTTCGGCAGCCAGCCAACTTTACCGTCTGATAGCTTAATTTGCACCCAATCGTTTAATTGATCTCTGATTTCAAATTTCAATCCCTCATGAATTACGAATGCATCGTTACTTTTCGAATCAGGTGAAAGTTTTGCGGCAATTTCTTTTTCCAAAACAACGCCATAATCAGCGGAGGAATCCCTGTCAACCTTTGAAATAAACAGTACGACTGACACCAGCGTAAACGCAAGAAGAATAATTCCGGAGAAAAAAGCTGTACGCTGAACGGATAAAGATTTAACCAGGAAGTATAAACCGATTGAGATCAGGAATAAAATATAGAATGTAATAAGAATAATCGCCCAGCCGGAAGTTGTAAAAGACGTAAGCAGCAGTTCCCACCATTCAATCAAAAATATTTGCGGTACTTCCTTTATCTGATCGATAGTCCGGGCTTTTACAATCTTTAAATTATACTTCAAATCCTCATCGTTGGGCTCAAGTTTTAATCCTTTTTCATAATAGAGTATTGCATATCCAAGATCTCCGAGCCTGTAATGTGCATTCCCTAAATTATAAAACAGGCTGCTGCTGACGTATCCCATATCCAGAATTTCATTATATACTTCTATCGCCTGCTGATAATTTTCTTCCTGGTAATAATCATTTGCCTTGTTAAAAAGATTTCCCGGATTCAATTGACCGAATGAGACAGAGCAAACAATAAAGAAAATCAAAATGAAATTTGTAAATCGCGGCATCACTTTTTCCCCTTCGATGAAATTGCGCCTTCAAGATCAACAATTACTTTGACAGTCTTATCATAAAACTCCGGTGCGCTTTCGGCAATTTCTACCTTTGGTGCAAAACGGGCAAATTCACACTGATCATAAATTTTATTTACACGGTTAATCAATTCTTCATCAACTCCCTTATTACGGATTACACTCACTGCACGGTCGAGTGTAAATTCAGATTTTTGAATATTGAGCTTATCCTGAAGGAAACCGAATAAAGCCTGTGATAATTCGGAATAAAAATCCGTAACCCGGTTTTCATTTAAGGCTTTGTTAGCGGCTTTCAATCTTGTTTTCGCAAGTTTTTCAGCTTTACGGAATTTCATTAGTTGTACATTTCCGTGAAGTTTTTCTCTTTTCTTTTGTATCCCGAGAACGAAAAGTAAAATCAGTAAAGGGAAAATCAGCGAGTACCAAAACCAACTGTTGATAATACTTAAATCACTCTTTCTAACAAATTCAACGGAAGATGTTTTAATGAAACGTACGTCCTCGCTCAACAGTCTTACATCCTCTTTTGAAAAACCGTTGGTTGTGTTATCATAAACTATTCCCTCCACCCTGTTAACATTAATTGTGTAGGGCGAAGATGAAAGTTCGATATATTTATTTTTTGCGGGATCAAAATAGCTGAATTTGATTGCATCAATTTCTTTTACACCGGGCACACGCGGAACAATTAAATATTCAGCCGATTTTTCTCCTCTCACCAATCCGGTTCTATTAATGTTTTCACTAATCTTCGGATCATAAATTTCAAATCCCGGCGGAAGGTTAACTTTTGGTAAATCAAGAAGCTTAATATTTCCTCTTCCGGATACTCTTACTCTTAAGGTAATTGCTTCATTAGCATCAACATTGTTTTTATCAATAGTTGCACTAAAAGCAAAGTCTCCAACTGCGCCCAGGAATGATTCAGGTACATTGCTGCCTGGCAGAGGTTTTACGTTTACAGTTACGGTATTAGATTTAGCCATATACTCGATTGTTTCGGTACGACTGAAAAAAGGATCGTTGAAGAAATCATCGAAAACACTTTTATTCGATCTCTTTTTAATTAACACAGGAATCTTCAATTCGAATGGTGTTACAGAGAGATCACCGGACTGCGTTGGGAAAAGTGCAACTCTTTTAATCGTAGCAACTCTGAATCTCTCACCTTCATACATCTCAATATCGAATGAAATATTGTTGCTCGATTCCAAATCTTCAGCCCAAAACCCTTTATATGCGGGCAGCTTTGAAATTTGAGGAGATGAAATATTCAGGCGTGTATAAAGCTTATAGGTGATTGTTATCTGCTCACCTTTATAAACCGAACGGCGATCCGGGATTGCCCTAATAAATACATTTTTACCGAGTTCTTCTTCTGAAATTCCGGATTGGTTATTACCTTGTGTCTGCGGCTGCTGCGAATTGCCTTTAACTACCTTTATGTTTAACGGCTTGGTTTCATAGGATTCACCTTCATAAGATACCGTAGCTTTATCAATCTTAAATTCACCATGTTCCGGAGCAGTTATTATATATGAATAAGTAATGGAAGCCGATACACTTCCGTTAATTATTTGCATGCTCGTTGATTGATTCGGTCCACTGAGAATTCTGAATCCCGTGAAACTGGGCGGACGAAAGTTTTTCAACTTATTGATATCTTCACCGTTAAATGTAAAGTAAACCTGGAATCGTTCATTCTGACCCACAGTGGTGCGGTCAACCGAAGATTCAAAAGTTTGAGCAAATGAATAACCCGCTGTAATAAATAGTATCAATATGTATTGAAAAACTTTTTTCATTCACTACCAATCTTTAACTGTATTAACCGGTTTACCTTTTTTCTTTCTCAATTCTTTCTGCAGCTCAGCTTCATTATTTTTTAAAGCCTGCAATATTCGTTCAGCTTCTTCTTTAGACATTTCGTTTTTCTTTTTTGCCTGCTGCTGTTGTTGTTCTTTTTGCTCCGGGTTTTGCTGTTGATCCTGCTGCTGTTGATTTTGTTGATCCTGCTCTTGATCTTTTTGTTCATCCTGCTTTTGCTGATCTTGGTTTTGCTGCTGCTGCTGATCTTTATTCTGATCTTTGTTTTGATCTTTGTTCTGGTCCTTATTCTGCTGATTTTGCTGCTGCTGATTCTTCAACATGTTCAGTGCATATGATAAATTGTATTTTGTTTCAATATCTCGAGGATCAAGTTTAAGCGACTGTTTATAGGCTTCAATACTCTCTTGAAATTTTTGGTTCTTCAATAAAGCATTCCCGATGTTATGATAGACTTTAGACCGCTCCACATCATTTTCACTTAACGCCAATGCATTTTTATATGCCTGCATTGCTTCATCAAAACGCTCTTGTTTATAATAAGCAGATCCCAAATCAAAATGACCTTCGAATGTTTCGAAATCATTTTCCAATCCCTTTTTGAATTTCACTTCGGCATCCGAAAATTTGTTCTCTTCATAAAGATCAACTCCTTCATTTACAAGACTTCTTGTGCTTTGCGCAAAAGTCATTGAGCTAATCAAAAGAAGTATCGATACATTATATATTAAATTTATTCTCATTTTAATCACTCTTCAAATTTTAGAAATAACTTGGATTTCTTATTTGAGATAAATATTTCAGCAAATAGTAAAATTAATGCCGGGATCAAAAAGTAATAATATCTATCCTCATATTCTGTAATTTTCGTGGCGCCGTATTCTGCTTCTTCGAGTTTGGATAAATCGTTATATATTTTTTCAAGTTCATCTTCGCTGTTGGATCCACGGTAATACTCACCGTTTCCTTTAGAAGCGAGTTCCTTTAACGTTGCTTCATCCAACTTAGTTAAAACTGTTTCTCCGTTTCTATCCTTCTTGTACCCGGTCTGAACGCCGGCATTGTTATAAACAGGTATCGGTACGCCTGATGGCGATCCCAATCCTATTGTATAAATTGAAATTCCTTTCTCTGTAGTTTTGTCTATAACATCTTCTAAATTACCTTCGTGATCCTCTCCGTCGGTAATTACGATTATTGCTTTTTGAGTTTCTTCTTCTTCCTTAAAAGAGTTCGAAGCCAACTCAATCGCCGAGGCTATTGCAGTACCCGGTTGCGGCACTGTATTTATTGAGACGGCATTTAAGAATAAGTTTGCTGCCGAATAATCAGTTGTGAGCGGAAATTGAATATATGCATCACCGGAAAATACTATTAGACCGATTCTATCACCTTGCAAACGTTGTATCAATCTCGATATCTCATGTTTGGCTTTATTTAAGCGGCTCGGTTTTATATCCTCTGCAGTCATGCTTAATGAAACGTCCAGACAAATATAGACATCAATTCCTACCTGTTTTACTTCTTCAATCTTAGAACCAATTTGCGGATTAGCCAATGCAAATATTAATAACACAATCGAAATTGAAATGATTGCAAACTTAATAAAACTTTTCAAGCTGCTCTTAAGCGGGTACAATACCTTCTGAAGTTTTGAATCGGCAAAATTCTCCAACAACTTTCTCTGATACCTGCCGGTAAACCAGTAGAGTGCAATAACAAGGGGAATTGCGTATAAAAAGTATAAATAATCTGTATGTGCGAATCTAAACATATTAAGGCAGCCTATTTAAATAAGTTCTTAGTAAACCGAATTCAAAAATCAATAAAATCAACCCGGCGCCGATCCAGTTATAAAATAATTCTTTTGCCTGCCGGTAAGATGTAATTTCAACTCTCGTCTTTTCTAATTTGTCAATCTGTTCATAAATCTGTTCCAATTTTTGATTATCTGTCGCACGGAAATATTTTCCACTTGTAATATCTGCTACCTGCTGCAGTGTCGCTTCATCAATTTCAACCGGAACGTTTTGGTATCTTTTACCAAACGGAGTATTAAACGGATACGGCGCTTCACCGCGTGTTCCGACTCCGACTGTATAAATTCTTATACCAAATTTTTCAGCGATTTGTGCCGCAGTAATCGGATCGATTTCCCCGCTGTTGTTCACACCGTCCGTCAATAAAATAATAACCTTACTCTTTGCTTTACTGTCCTTCAATCTATTAACGCCGTTAGCAATCGCAGTTCCAATTGCGGTGCCATCCTCGATCATACCGCTTTGAATATCACCTATCAAATTGCGCAGTACAGAATAATCTATGGTAAGCGGACATTGAGTAAAACTCTCTTTGGCAAAAATCACCAGCCCGATTTTATCCGTCGTTCTTCCTTCAATAAAATTATCGATTACATCTTTTGCGGCTTCGAGTCTGTTTGGTTTGAAATCTTCGGCAAGCATACTTCCGGATATATCTAGCAACACAGCGATATCGATTCCTTCCGTGTAAACATTTTCACCTGTGGAAAAAGTCTGCGGACGAGCCAACGCAATAATCAACAAACCCAATGCGACAGTTCTAAGTAATATCGGGATGTGGCGTAGTCTTTCTTTTAAAGTAGGTTTCAATTCATCAAAAATTGAAAGGGAAGAAAAAGTAATATCGGGAGATATTTTTTTATTCCTGCGCCAGTACCAAAATAAAATTAACGGAATGAGCAGCAGCAAATAGAGCAGGTAAGGATACGCAAAGGTAACATCATTAAACATCCTGTACCTCCTCAACCTCTCTCGTTAAATCTTCCGAAGGCTTCGTCACATTTACAATTTCGTGAGCTTGTTTCATCATTTCATCATTGATTGAAGGCATTGGTTGGAATTTTGCAAACTTAACCATATCGGCATTACTTAAAAATTCACGGGTAATATCAAATACTTCGCCCGTCTCTTTTATTTTTTCAAGATTAGCAAGCACTTCCGATGAAGGCATTTCCATTGCAAGGAAACTAAACCTGTCCTCAAAATATCTCCTGATAATTCCGGTAATTTCGGAATGATAATCTTTCACCTTTCCCTGCTGCCACAGCTTTTTACTTTCCAGTTCATTCAATGATTTCAGTGCAGCTTTATGCGGCGGAATAACAATCTTCTTTACAATTGCCGGTGCACCGGATTTTTTCTTTTTGTAATACCTGTATCCAAAATAACCGCCGGCTGCAAGTGATAGAACTGCTAACGCTATGATTAATATAATCCACCAATCAAGAGGAATTTTTATGGGAGCTTTTACATCTCTGATTTCCGCTTGAGGATCAACCGGAAGCGTGCTAACAATTACCGTTACGGGATTTGTATCCAAATATTGTTTCACCGTATCGCCCTGAACTGTGTAACCAATATTTATCGGCGGGAACGTTACCTCTGAAGAATCATAAACTGAAAACACATAATGATAAACAGCAATATTTTTTGAACCTGCAGATCTTTCGGTGGGCGGATATTTCTGAATGAAATCAATATTTTCAAGACTGTCTTCAAATACCGGAACGAATACATTTACACCCGGATCGGTTGTAACTTCAATCATATAATTAATGTAATCACCGACGAAATATTTTGATGAATCCGTATCCGCTGAAACTTTTATTTGTGCATATAAACTTCCGGCAGCAGCAAAAAATATTATTATGTATAAAAGTTTTCTCAATATCTCTTTTCTCTTATCTTAAAAAAATCAATTAACGGTTTAATATAAGAATGACCTGTATCGACATTTATCGAATCAATTCCACTGCTTAGCAACAACTGGTTTCTTTTTGTTTCAATCTCATTATTTTTTTTTCTGAAATAATCTTGAATAACTTTGCTGCTTGTATCGATATACCTGATTTTCCCGGTTTCGGCATCCCGTAATTTCATCAGACCGCTCCTTGGTAAATCCTTTTCCCTGCGGTCCTGCAGAATTATACTTATCAAATCATGTTTCTTGCCTACGATCCGTAATATTTTATCGTAACCTTCATCAATAAAATCCGAAATCAGAAACGCAATGCTCTTCTTTTTTATAGTATGATGAAAATATTCCAAGGCAGCTTTCAGATCAGTTTCATTTCCGCGCGGTTCAAAGGAAAGTACCTCACGTATAATTCTGAGCACATGACTTCTTCCTTTCCGGGGTGAAATAAATTTTTCAATTTGATCGGTGAATAAAATAAGTCCAACTTTATCATTATTCTTCATAGCCGAAAACGCAAGTATTGCACTCAACTCTGCTGCAATCTGCTGTTTAGTTTTCTCAATAGTTCCAAATGCAAGAGAACCGCTGAGATCAACCAGAAGCATAACGGTAAGCTCACGTTCCTCTTCGAATATTTTTATAAACGGATGACCGAACCGCGCAGTAACATTCCAATCGATACTCCGGATATCATCACCAACCTGGTATTCGCGTACTTCCGAGAATTCCATCCCGCGTCCCTTGAACACAGAATGATATTCGCCTGAGAAGACTTCATTAACCAGACCTTTGGTTTTAATCTCAATTTGGCGGACTTGCTTTAGTAATTCCCTTGTCAGCATTTATCTAAAATCCCAAATGAATTCATAAATCGATTCTATGGTACTTCAACTTTATTAAGGATATCACTGATAATATTTTCCGATGTAATATCTTCGGCTTCAGCTTCGTAAGTAACTGCAATTCTATGACGAAGCACATCCATGCAAATTGCGCGAACATCTTCGGGAATTACATATCCTCTTCTCTTTATAAATGCCATTGCTTTTGCGCCCAATGCAAGGTTGATCGTTGCACGCGGCGAACCGCCGTAATTGATGAGTTCCGTTAAATTACTTAATCCGAATTCTGCAGGATTCCTAGTTGCAAACACAATATCAAGAATGTACTTTTCAATTTTTTCATCTACGTAAACATCATGGACTAATTTTCTTGCCTTTAAAATTTGCTCCGGAGAAACAACCTGCTGAATTTGTGGAAATACTCCTCCGACATTCATTCTCATAATCTGTTGCTCTTCTTCTCTTGAAGGATAAGAAATTTTTACTTTCAACATAAATCTATCTACCTGAGCTTCCGGCAGCGGATAAGTTCCTTCTTGTTCGATAGGGTTTTGTGTAGCAAGAACCAGGAAGGGTTCGTCGAGTTTAAATGTCTCTTCGCCTATTGTTACCTGACGCTCCTGCATAGCTTCGAGCAATGCACTCTGTACTTTTGCGGGCGCACGGTTAATTTCATCAGCTAAAATAAAGTTGGAAAAGATAGGACCCTTCTTAATAGTGAAAGCGCTTTCCTTTTGATTATATATCATTGTACCGATTAAGTCAGCCGGTAAAAGATCGGGCGTAAACTGAATTCTCTGGAATCTTGCTTTCATCGATGAGGCGAGTGTTTTAATTGCCAGTGTTTTTGCTAAACCCGGAACACCTTCTAATAATACGTGTCCGTTTCCGAGCAATCCGACCAACAATCGTTCAACCATCTCCTTCTGTCCTACAATCGATTTCCCGATCTCACTCAAAAGTGTATCGATAAATTCACTTTCATTTTTGATCTTTTCGTTCAGTTCTGTTATTTCCAATATTCCCCTCACTAATTAATTTATATTTCACTGAGTTTCTACAAAGGTCATTCTAAAAAGTTTCACTTAAATTTTGTTAAGATTTGTTAAATACAAAAATGTTTCTTAAAGCATTTCGTCAAGCGTTCCATCAATATATAGATTTTGCAAAAACAATTGAACCGGTATGCACAATACATCATCGATTTTTATTTTTTCATTTCCGTTATATAGCAATATTGCATTGCTGCCAGGATATTCTTTTTGAAATGATTTTAAAGATTTTACATCACCGTGCCGAACCGATTGAGAATTTTTTACTTCAATTGCGTAAATACCCTCACTGCCGTAAAGAATAAAATCAACCTCAACGCCTGCCTTTGTCCTCCAAAAATAAATTTTAAGATCTTTTCCCGAGTAATCAATCCATCCTTTGAGATTCTGAAACACTAATCCTTCCAACGCTGCACCGCTTATTTCTTCAGGCTTATCGAACGGACCGGTTGGTCTTAACGATCTAAACACCCCGGTATCAAAAAAATAAAATTTCGGATGCTGAACAACAACACGTTTAGCTTTCTTTGTAAATGAATAAACTCTATAAGCCAGTAAGATATCTTCCAATATTTTTATATAATTTTCAACAACCTTTCTTTCTACTTGACACTCGCGCGCTACGTTGCTTATGTTCAAAAGAGAACCATGCGAAAAACTGATAGATTCCAAGAAACGATTAAAATTCCCAATATTACGAACAAATCCCTCCAGTTGAACTTCCTCTTTGATGTATAACGAAACATACGAATCCAAAACTGATCTACGATCTTCAGAGGTAATGATAATAGGAATAGAACCGTATTGAAAAATTTCCTCAAATGAAAAGTGTTGTTTTATTTCAGAGAAAAGAAAGGGATGGAAGTTTTGTTTTATGGCTCTGCCTGCTAATAGATCCACTCCTTCTTTTTTCAATTTTCTTGCGCTTGATCCCGTCATAATGAACTGCTTATCTTTATGATCTTCAATAAGCAGATGTACCGGACCTAGAATCTCGGGCAGTTTTTGTATCTCATCAATAATAACTGTCTTTCTATCCGGATTTCCATTCACCAACTCAATTAATCTTTCAGGTCGAGCCGAATATTTTCTAAACTCATCCGGTTTGAGTAAATCCAAATAAATTGCATTTATATAATTATGCTTCAAAAAGGTTGATTTCCCCGTACCGCGCGGACCAAAGAGGAAGAAGCTCTGTTTTGAATTTTTAAGTAATCTTGGAATGTAGAATTCCATTTTTACCTCCTTTTTGGAATTACAGATTCCAAAATAACGTTTTTCTCATTTCACAGCAAGTAATCATAAAATAATTTGCAGAAAAACTTGACATTTTATCTTCATTAATTTATTTTAGTACTGACAATAACAAAATAGTACTGTAATGCCGAGACCACAAAAAACAGATACAAAAGAGAGAATCTTAAAATTAGCTTCTGAAAAATTTTTCCGTTTGGGATTTTCCCGTGTTTCGATTGATGAACTTGTTGCAGAACTACGAACCAGCAAATCTGCCGTCTATAAATTTTTCCCTTCCAAAGAAGAATTAGTGAGAAGCGTGTTAATTGATCTTAATTCGCATATAAATAAACATATCGGACTAATAGTAAACGATTCAAATTTGGAATTCCCGGAAAAATTGGAACAAATCATCAAGTTTACAGGGAGTCTTCTCGGGAGAATTAACAAAGAATTTTTAGAGGATTTGAAAACACAGACACCCAAACTGTGGAATGATTACCTGAAAATGAGAAGCGAAAGGTTAGAAACCCTTTATATGAAATTGTTTGAGGAAGGAATTAAACAGCATAAAGTTCGAAATGACATTCCTGTTGATTTCATTCTTTTCTACTATACACAAATAACTGAATTTGTTGTAAATCCGGAAATAATTGCGATTACAAAATATTCACCTGATGAATCTTACAATATGATTTCGAAATTGTTTTTGGAGGGTGCAAATCCCTAAAAAATTTTATTCGTTTTAGTACTAAAAAAACATTATCAGTACATTTATAAAATAGATGGAGGAATTATGTTTGCAATAAATCATGCAGCTACTGCATTAATTATAAAGAAAAAATTCCCGACCGTAAAAATTTTATGGTTATTATTATCGGTACAGGCTGTTGAATTTCTTTGGGTGATATTTAATTTCATCGGAGTAGAAAAAACCAGCACAGAAACTTCAGTAAAATATATCGGGGATATTCATCTCTACCATATGCCGTTTTCACATTCGGTATTATCCGCTTTAATAATTGCTGCCATTTCTTACATTTTGATCCGTTACTTCTTTAGAATTGAAAAACTTGCATTACCTTTTGCCATCGGTGTTCTATCACACATTGCTCTCGATTTATTAACACATGCAAAAGATATACCGCTATTATTTTTTCAAAACGATCCAAAACTTGGAACCGAATTGTATCCTCTTTTTCCATATGCTGCATTTTTATTGGAACTGGGATACGGGATTTTTTGCTGGTATTATTTCGGTGGGTCGAAATCACTGCTGACAATAATTGTGCTGTTTAATTTAGCGAACTTCACAACATTCTCACCGGATATCGTCGGACTGGAAAAATATTTTGCCGGTGAACCAATATTATTAACAAGTGTAATTGCAATTCAAATTTTGGTAACACTTCTGTTGGTTGGATTTTTAAGCGAAGAAAGACTGAACAAAGTGAAATTTATTTTATTCCGTCAAAGTTAAGCCTATTTACTTAATTCGATTAAAATAAGCGATATTATTTTATATACAATGATTTGCTTACTGATAATTTTTACAAAATCAACCCTTCTCTCTTTGAAAAATAATTGAAGAGAGAAGGGAGTTGAATTTTTCAGCACCTTTGTCTAAAAAAATTATCCTACAAAGAATCAATTAATCAGCCGCGTTAAAAGTTACATTTTCTCCAACGCAGTCTCTAATAACTTATTCACTTCGCCGGCAATCGGTTCGAGACTTTCATTTTTAACAACAGACATTGCTTCGGCTGGATTCATAACAGCAATTTCCACTTTTCCTTCTTCGATTTCCTGAACAATTACATTACACGGAAGCAGCACGCCGATTTTATCTTCAGCCGTTAGCGCTTTATGTGCAAATTGAGGATTGCATGCACCGAGAATTTTATAATTTCTAAAATCAACATCTAATTTTTTCTTCAATGTCGCTTTGACATCAATTTCAGTCAAAATACCAAATCCAACATTTTTTAATTCTTCGGTCGCTCTTTCAATTGCTTGATCGTAACTGTAATCAACTGTTTTTGAAAAATAATAACTCATGTTTTCTCCTTTATTTAATAATAAATTTCACTAATTATTTTGATGAAACATAATCAAAAAGGATTCAATAGCTGATTATAAGTCGAGAATATAATATACCCATAAAGTAATTAACACTGCACCGAGGATATTAATAAAAATCCCGGCTTTTGCCATTTGGAGGACCTTCAACCTGCTGCCGCCGAAAACAATTGCATTCGGAGGAGTAGCAACCGGCATCATAAACGCCATTGATGCTGAAAGAGTTGCCGGTATCATAAAGAGGAACGGATTTACATTTAATTCAACCGCCAGAGCCGCTAAAATCGGTAAAATAATTTGAGCAGTCGCCGTGTTCGAAGTCAGCTCTGTTAAAAAGGTAACAGAGATGCAAATCAGAAAAATAACTAAAACCGGGGGTATGCCGATCATCCCGCTGAAATATGAACTTACCATTTGTGAAAGCCCGCTTTGGACGAATCCTTCCGCTAGTGCAAATCCGCCGCCGAATAACAAAATAATTTCCCACGGAAGTTTACGGAAAGCTGTTACTGTTAAAATTGCCTTTTTCCTTTTTTCAAATTTTGATGGAATCACAAATAGCAAAATTGCCATTGCAATACCAACGGTAGCATCCTCAACTTTTGCAAATGACGGGAGTAAATTCGTCCAGCCGGGAATTATAAAACCACCGAGTACAATATCACCGCGGAATATCCACAAAAAAGCTGTTACAGAAAAAACTGTAAGTACGACTTTTTCCTCATAAGATGCAGCTCCGAGCAGTTTATGTTCCTCATCAATTAATGATTTTTCAATTTTTATTTCTGATTCCGGTTTATAAAAAACTTTCGTCAAAAGAAACCAAACAATAATCAGCATCACGATTGATAATGGAAATCCGTACATCATCCACTCACTAAAAAAGATTTCAGGTTTACCGGGAAAAGTAATCGAATAAACTCTCTGGAAAACCAAGTTCGGCGGTGTTCCGATCAATGTTGCAATTCCGCCTATTGAACATCCGTAAGCGATACCGAGGAGCAGTGAGACGGCAAAATTCTTAGTCTTATCGCTTCCGAATTGTTCTTCAACTTTTTTTAAGATTGCCATCCCTATCGGAAGCAGCATAACCGCAGTTGCCGTGTTGGAAATCCACATTGAAATTCCGGCTGCCGCTATCATAAATCCAAGTATTATAGTTGAAGGTGAAGTTCCGAATAATTTGATGAGAAACAGGGCTATTCTTCTATGCAGATTCCACTTCTCCATAGCAATTGCAATCAGGAATCCGCCAATGAATAAAAATATTGTTGAATTGATGTATGACCCGGCAGTGATTTTAGGATCGAGAACTCCAAGTAATGGAAACAAAATTAAAGGTATCAGCGATGTAGCGGCAAGCGGGATTGCTTCGGTTATCCATAAAGCCGACATAAGTACAGCAACCCCCGCCGTGATTTGAGCGGACTTATGTTCACCGAAATCAAATATAAAAAATACCGCAAGAAAGAGAATAATTGCTAAACCGATTCCCCACATTTTGAGATTGTTTTGTACCGGTTCGTCAGAACTTTTCGATTCCATAAAGCAATTAATTTATTTGAGAATTATTTTTCTCAATTATTTTGGATGAACAGAATTATAAAGCGCCGAATAATCATTCTCCCCTTGATTATTTTCTAAACCGTCTTTTATAATTTCCTGAACCGCCATTAACGGGGTAATGTTTATCCCGGCTTGTCCAAATTCATCTTCCATCAATCTAACATCTTTCAACAAATGTTTTAACGGGAAATTCGGATTAGAGAAATTCCGTGATTTCATATTTTCAAGTTTCTTTTCGAAAGTTGGAGCAAAGAGGGCGCTTCCTTTCAGAACTTCCATAAATTTATCAATATCAACACCCTTTTCGGTGATATAACCCAAACTCATTGAAAAAGAGGTCGTGAGAGATGCAATCAGTTGATTCAGTCCCAACTTTGCTGCAGAAGCTTTTCCAATATCACCGAAATAAATCACACGATCTCCGAAGACGGAGAGAAAACCGTTCCATTTTTCAAATAATTCAGCACTGCAGCCCATTAATACGAAAAGCTGTCCGGACTTAACTTGAGGAATACTGCCTAAGACCGGGGCTTCAATATATTCACCGCCAAACTCATTTATATGTTCACTAATAATTTCACTTTCGGTGGGAGAAATAGTGCTCATCTGAATTACTGTTTTACCTCTGAAGTTTTTGTAACCATCATAAAACAAAACATTTTTAACTGCATCAAAATCGGAAAGCATTACAATTATTGTATCGCCACATTCAATTGCATCTGCAGGATTATCATAAACCATCGCACCTAATTTCGCAAGATTTTCCGTTTTACTCATCGTACGATTGTAAACAGAAACTTCATTCCCCTTTTTCAATAACCTTTGCGCCATCGGGTTTCCCATCAAACCCGTACCGAGAAACGATATATTCATAATTGCCTCCTAAAAATCATTTATAACAATCCTTCTACTTTCATCTCAATATCTTCTTCGCAATAAAATGGTTCCCCGTATTCCTTCCCGATCTGGAATCCGTAATAACAGGCTCTTGCTTCGAGATAATTGCTGAATTTTTTTGTGCTTATAAAGGTTTCCGGTTCATCACTTTTGGGATTAAAAAACTGCGAACTATAGGCATTCACTGAATCCATTTTTGATTCAAACACTTCCGAAATATCAACTATAAATGACGGATTGAATTTGTAGGTCTGCATAAAGTAGTAAATTTTAGCAGGTCTGAATGGTGATTGTTTTACTTCATTTTCAGAAGTTTCTATTTTTTCCAACCCGGAATAAAATATTGATTCCTTCACCAAACTGCTGGTTCCAACGTGATCGGGATGCCGGTCGTTTTTATAGGGAGCAAAAACTATTTGCGGTTTATATTTCCTAATTTGCCTCACGATCAATAGCATAAATTCATCGGAATATTTTAACTTTCCGTCCGGAAGTTTCAAGTTTTTCCGCATTGTTAATCCAAGAATTTTTGAAGCATTCTCTGCTTCTTTATAACGCGATTCGATGGTGCCGCGCGTACTCAATTCGGCTTCCGAAAGATCGATTAAACCGACTTTTTTCCCAATCCTGCTTAATTTAATTATTGTGCCGCCCATCGAAAGTTCCGCATCATCCGGGTGAGCAGCGAATATTAATACATCTAGTTTCATTTATTTCCTAAATAATTCAAATATCGCTAAACAATTTAGTCAAAATTGTCGAATATACTAAATGGAGTTTCGCTCTTCGCTTGTAGCGGGAGACATAGATTTATCTTTATTATTTACTTATATTGTACATGTTTCAAATCGGATCATTTTGTTAAAAACATACATTTTTTTCAATTGCAGTTGTCGAATTGTTCCTTAATCATGCTTTTTTATGGAATACAATTTGTACGTTATTTCTTTAACAGGAAAAATTTTAGTAAACGGAGATAGACATGAAAAAATTATTATTTATTTTGATTTCATTCACGATGCTGCTGGGAACAATCACAGCCCAGGAATGTGATTTAACCGGGATGGAAACATATACTCAGGGAGGTTGGGGATCAACACCAAACGGTGGAAATCCCGGAACAATCCGCGAAGATCATTGGGATGATGTTTTTCCTGATGGTATGATCATAAGCAGTGTTTATACACTTACATTCACCTCAAGCGATGCAATTGAAGACTTTCTGCCTTCCGGCGGAAGACCCGGAGCGATGGATGAAGATAGAACTAATCCATGGAAAGGTAAACATGTTGGTGGAAATTTTGGTGGACAGGTAGTTGCGCTCACATTAAATGTTGAATACGACGCCGCTGGATTTATTGGCGAGAATGATTATGCTTTGGAAGATTTAATAATCGTTGAAGATCCGTTTGAAGGAATGACGGTAAGAGAATTTTTGACGCTTGCTCAAAATGCATTAACCGGCACCGAAACCGAATATGAATTCAGCGAGCTAAACGAGATGGCGACAGAATTAAATGAAAATTTTGATGACGGCACCGATGATGAGGATGAACTGACATGCCCGGAGAATGATCCTGATGATGGTAAAGCTGATTTGAATTTGGTAAAAGTTGTTGACAACGCAGCGCCTGAAGACGGTTCGACAATAACATTTACCCTTACACTTTCGAACGAAGGTAATGCAGATGCAACAAACATTACTGTTAAGGATTTCTTACCAGAAGCATTGGAACTAGAAAACTTCAATGCAACAGAAGGTTCGTTTGACGATGAAACATATGTGTGGACGCTTGATGCTCTCACACAGGGCTCTTCAGAAAATCTAACGCTCACCGTTCTGGTTGATAATGTAATAATCAACAATTCCATTTTTGATTTCGGCGCTGCAGCAGATTACAACGTTTTCGTTTTTGAGGATATAGTTCAGCCGTCATCGGATACAGAAGGAAGAATGGCAATCGGGCGCGACGCTTCATTGGCTAATTACAGTGTCGGCGATCAACTCGATCCGTCTGATGCAGGAAATGTATTAGTTGTTAATGAGAACCTGACATTTTTGAGCGGAAGAGTTTACTACGGTAATTGCGTTGTTGGTGAAACCGCTTATTTAGAAGAAAATCTTGCCACAGTTGATGGAGACACTGTTGTAGGTTCGGGAGTTGATATCGATTTCGTTGAAGCGCAGGCTCATCTTGAAACTCTTTCGGAACAGTTGTCGAATTACGAAGATAATATGGAAATGACATTTCAGGATTCTAAAATTTCTCTTTTCGGTTCACAGCCGATTTTGAATGTATATAATTTAACGGGTGAATTTATTTCATCGGCTACCGATTTTGAAATCAATGCTCCAAACGGTTCGGTTGTATTAATCAATATAACCGGTGATTTTGCGGATATTGCGGGCGGATTTAATGTATTCGGAACCGATACGAATAATGTTCTATTTAATTTTTATGATGTTCCGGATGTTTCGATTTCTGAAATAAGTTTTCTCGGTTCGGCGCTTGCACCAAAATCCGACGTAATTTATACCGGCGGTCAGCACAACGGACAAATTTTCGCGAAATCACTTACAGGTACAGGACAGTTCAACTACTATCCTTTCATCGGAAATATTCCAACCGATGTCTCTTTAGTAAACGTTGCCGAAGTTATCTCATGTGATCAGTTCGATCTCGATTCCACTCCCAATAACGGTGAAAACGAAGAAGATGATTATTCATCAATTGAAATCACAATTTCTGCAAGTAATGCAGATGACGATCCGGCTGGTACAAGTTTCGGTACCTGGCAGTATATCGGCGGATTCGGTGAGGATGAAATTGTTCTTTCATCGGCTTTAGATCAAGATGATAATGTTTTAGCCGGAACATGGGGCGGGAAAATATCACGCTCAACTGATTTCGGCGAAACATGGACTCAAATCAACGGCAGTGAAGAAGCTGTATTCATTTGGGATTTAGCAGTCGACGAATCCACAATTTATGCTGCAACCGAGATCGGTGTAAGAAAATCAACCGATAACGGATCGACTTGGATTTCTGCTAACTTAGAAGAATCTGATGTACGAGCCCTTCTCATTAAAGATGGTAATCTCTATGCCGGTACATGGGGCGGCGGAATTTTTATCTCTTCTGATAACGGTGATAATTGGAGTGAGTTTAATGACGGACTTTCAACTCTCGCAGTACATGCTTTGGCAATGAACAGCGCTGGTACAATTTTCGCCGGAACTTATGGTGAAGGAATTTTTAGAGTAACCGAAGGTAATTCAACTTGGGAAAAATTGAATGTAGGTTATAGATTTATCTGGTCGATTGAAGTTGCACAGAATGATTACATTTTCGCCGGTACTTACGGCAGTGGATTGTTTAGATCGATGGATGACGGAGATACATGGACTAAACAATTTAATGGAATGACCGCACAGCACATTTATTCAATTACTATCGATGCGAATGATAATGTGTTTGCCGGTTCCTGGCTGAACGGTGTTTATGCATCCGATACCTACGGCGATGAATTTGAAAATCTCGGTCTAAACGGATTTGGTGTGAACATCGTATTCAATATTGAAGACGGCGGAGATAAACTCGCAAAAACTACAGCAAAATATAATAATGTGTATGTCGGCACAACAAACGGAAGCATCTACTGGCACTCTCCTATCGTTGATGTTAAAGAATCAAAAACTCAGCCTGATAAATTTATTCTATCACAGAATTATCCCAATCCGTTCAATCCGACTACCACAATTAATTTTACACTTCCCTCCAAAGAAGTTGTGAAACTTCAGATTTACGATATGCTCGGTCGTGAAGTAAAAACTCTTTTAAATAATGAATTTGAATCAGGCGAACACAAAGTAACCTGGAACGGAACCGATGATTTAGGAAACAAACTGGCAAGCGGAGTTTATCTGTACAGATTAACCGCGGGCGATTTTATTAAATCACACAAGATGATTTATTTGAAATAAGTTGAATTTTTGTAAAATATTAAACGGCAGGGCGTTGGGTCTTGCCGTTTGTTAAAAATCATAATTAATTTTCAAATCTCTTAACTACCTTCCCATCTAAGTAAACATATTATGTGCATTCTTAACCTGAATAAGAAAATAAATCTTATTTTAGTTTACCTCACATACAGAAATTTCTTCAATATTTTTTTTCTGCAATACACTAAATTTGTTTATATTAAATCATGATATAATAGGGGCGCTTAAATAGCATTCCTATTAATTATTGTAAGAATGTGAAAAATTCTTTAGCATCTCATGATATGACAATTCAACTATCATTGGAGATCAAAATGAAAAGCATGTTCTTTGTAATGATTGTGTGTTTTAATTATTTGTTCGGACAAACTTGGGAAAACATTGGTCCGGGAGCTGGAAGCGATTTGCACTTCTCAGCTATTAAGCCCGATAACGCCGATGTAATATATGTAGGGGGAGATATTGAGGGAATTTTCAAAACCACCGATGGCGGAAATACATGGCGAAATATAAACAACAACATTGCTCATACTGATTATAGCGCCGGGGTTTACTGGACTAACGACATTGTAATCGACCCGGTGAATTATGAGCGCGTTTATTATTGCTCCGGTGTCGGACTTTTTCTCAGTGATAACGGCGGCGATCATTGGGAGTTAATTTATCCTTCTAATTATCTCCCGGATGATGAAGCTGTTTCGGTTTCAACAATTGCGATCGATCCTACAAATAATGACAGAATCATTATCGGGTTAGGAGATGGAGCAGTTGGCTCTTATGCTGATTTTGAACCTTTCGAAGATTTCGATCAACCTACGGGAATGTTTAAAAGTACCGATGGCGGTTCGACTTGGGATGAAATTAATATTCCGATACCCGCATTTACTAATATTCATTCTATTATCATCGTACCTAATTCACCCGAAAAAATAATCGTTTCTACTTCAAAAGGGATTTACAAAAGCACAGATAACGGAGTAACCTGGCAGAGCTCAAATACTGGTCTTCCGCATTCCAATACACATAGAATATTCGGGAAATCTTTCGACACCGATTTTATCTTATACCTTACATTAAAAACCCTCGGCGACACTGCCGATCCAAATTCATTTGAAGGCGGAATTTTCAAGAGCGCTGATCTTGGAAATAATTGGATTGATATTACCGGAAATCTTCCGAAATATTCTTATGATACCGAATTGTTTTTTGAGTACTGGCAGCTTGATGTTCACCCTTCTGACCCTGATTTGATTGTAACAGGTACTACTCGCGGCAGTTCTTACGACAGTTCCGGCGTTTTCGCTACATATGACGGCGGCGATTCATGGACTCAAATATATTATCCGGTTATAGGCGGCTGGATGGAAGATTGGTTCTTTGATCCTTATGTATACGATATAAAAATTGCTCCTTCTGATCCGGATAGATGGGTAATGATTTTGGTTGATGTAGAAATAAGCAGCGATGCCGGCGCTACATGGCAGCAGGCATTTACTGAAAAAATTGGAGAAGGTTGGAAAGGCAATGGTCTTGAACTTATGAATACAGAAACTATTGCATTCCATTCAACCGATCCTAATACATTCTGGATCGGTTATGATGATATGGGATTATTTCGTACTGATGATAATGGAAATTCTTTTATTCGTTTAGATCCGCAAATGGATCCCACTATTGGAAATCTTTCGGAAATAGATGCTGTAAAAGATATTGAAGTTGACCAGGTGAATAACGATCTCTATATCAGTCGATACCAGGGATCGCAAGGCGGTTACCTGGCTGATTATACAAACGGAGGAATTGTATTTAGCGGCGATCTGGGTGATACACAGGTTGAGAAATCTACCGGGTTGCCTGAGGGTCGTTGTGATCTTGTGCTCGATAAATTATCAGGAGAAACCGGGAACCGGATTTTGTATACGGCTGTATTTCATTACGGCGTTTATAAATCTACAAATAGCGGAGCAGACTGGTTTCAGATAAATAACGGCTTAGCCGGCAATGCTGAATTTGCATGGGAAATTGCAATCGATCCAAACAACTCCCAAATTTTATACCTTGGATTGAATAGCCGTGGCGCCGAGATAAACGGTTTATATAAGAGTACCGATGCTGGGCTAAATTGGCAATTACTGTCAAACTTCCCGGCGGGCGATGTTCTGGCAATCCATATAAATTCACTAGGTGTATACGCTTCGGTAACAGACAATTTCGATTGGGATTATTCCGGCGGATTATATTTTTCTTCCGATGGCGGTTCTTCCTGGATAAATAAATTAGAACATTCTCGAATAGCTGATATCCGGTCGGTTCCGGGGAACGCAAACACTTTACTCGCTGCGGGTCAGCAATGGTACCGGTTGGGTGGAGAAGTTCCTGCCCTTTTTATCTCAGATGATGGCGGCGATAATTGGACGAATTTAATTTCCGGGTTGAATCATACTTTTATAAATACTGCCGTTTTCGATCCGAATAACTCCATCAATATTTTCGTATGTACCGCAGGCGGCGGCTTATGGAAATCTGAAGATGCAACATCAGTAAAGGAAAAAGATGTGGTGCAGAATAATTTTAGATTGTATCAAAATTACCCGAACCCGTTTAATCCAACGACTACAATTAATTTTAGTCTTCCGTCAAAGGAAATTGTAAAATTACAGATTTACGATATGCTCGGACGTGAAGTAAATACATTATTGAATAATGAATTCGAAAGCGGCGAGCACAACATCGTTTGGGATGGAACGGACAATGCCGGGAATAAATTATCGAGCGGTGTTTATCTATATAGATTAACAGCCGGTAATTTCATCAAATCACACAAGATGATTTATTTGAAATAATAGTTTTCTATTGCGGGTTATAACTTAAACCCAAAAAATTCATTGGAAATGATTTTTTTGCCGTTGGTCGCTCATAAAATGTTTTAAAAAAACGTTTTATGTTGCGGGGTTAATCCCGACAATTTGTAAGAAAAATATTTTAATTAAATAACGAATTCCAAAATTCCTATATGGCTAAGTATTTGATAATTCTCAACTTACAAATTGTCGGCCCGAAGGGCAGATTTTCCATTGGAAAATCTGGGTTAAAAAAGGCGGTGTAGTTGAACCGCCTTTTTTTTATGATCAAATTTATCACTTATTTTAATAGAAGCATTTTCTTAATAGCAACAAAATTATTTGATGATAACCTGTAGAAATAAATTCCGCTTGAAAGCATCGAAGCGTCGAATTCTATTGTGTGATAACCGGCTTCCAATTTATTGTTCAATAAATTTGCTACTTCTTCACCTAATGTATTAAATACTTTCAGTGAAACCTGTCCGCTCTGTGGAATTGAGAATTTAATACTGGTAACAGGATTAAACGGATTCGGATAGTTCTGTTCGAGTTGATATTTATTCGGCGCTGCGAATGTAACTTCTATTTCATCGGAATATTCAAATGCGCCATCGAGATCGACTTGTTTCAATCTGTATAAATATGTTCCGGCGTTGCTGACAGATTTATCGATATAATTATATTCAACCGGTGAATTCGAATTACCGGCACCCTCAACAAAGCCAATCTTCTCCCAGCCTGTCCCGGCGTAGTCCGTTTTTGACGAAGCCGGACTTTCTACTGCACGCTCTACCTCAAACCCATAATTATTCACTTCAGTTGCAGTTGCCCATTTAAGGTTCACCTGATTAGCCGATGCGTAAGCGGTGAAAGAGGTTAGTTCTACAGGGAGGGCTTGAGTTCCATTATTCGCAGTTCCCCAAGTCTGTGTCAAATCAGCTGACCAGGTAAAATCCGAATACTGAGTACCGCTGCCAACCAATTGTAAGGACTGTATATCAGTTGTAGTTCCTCCTTCCACAACCACAATGTCAGTTGAGGTTATTCCATTAGCATCTCCATCTGTAGCAGCAAACGATCCTTCATAGCTTAAAAATTGAATAAGACTTCCTAAATAACTTAGAGCTACTCCATCAGGACCATTTTGGATTCCATTTACAGGATACATATAATAGAAATATTGAAAATTGTTATCTATGTCGCCTGCAGTAAAATTGTCAACTGTTTTAGAATCATAAACTACTCCTCCAGAACCATTATATAAAATCACAGAAAAATCTGAAAGAGTATATCCGGATGGATTTTCTATAACAACTTCAATGCCTTCATTTGCATCAGTCGACGGAGTACCATTATCATAATGAATCTCATTAATCCATGCATTTGGTAGTGATGGAGCTGCACCTGTAGCCACATCATTACTTGGCACCGTTCCATCCGTTTTATAGTCGATAACATCTCCAGTGTTTGTGTATGGATATATCATAAAATAGTAAGTTGTTTCACTATTCAATCCACTGAATGTTGCAGTACTGATGCCTTGGGCAATATTAAGCACCAGACCACCATCAGCTTCTGCTGTACCATCAACTGGATCAGTAATTGAACCATATCCAACATCGCTACCTTTAATGAGATAGCCATCAGGTACAGTTCCGCCAGCAGCATCAGTCCATGATAGATCAAGTGAACTGTGTATCGGTGTACCCTGAACTGCTGAAAAGTTAGTAACATGATTTGTTGGTTCTGGTTTCAAACTGTATCCAGTAAGTACTAAATTTTGAAGACGAACACCTCTTCCAGATGTCCCATTATTTGAAATCCTTATTATCACTTGAGTACTTACCGAATTAAGAGTAATTGGACCACCTGTTATATAAGTAGAACTGGAAGGAGTCGCACTTGTTGTTGTCTGAGTAAAACTGGACCCATTATCAAAGGATATCTCGATTTTTGCTGGGTGTGCAGTACCATTTCCATATGTAGCAACATCAATATCAAATATAGCATAAGAATAAGATGATAAATCGTAAGAGTCTGTCAATATCAAATCAGATGGAGATCCAGCATCAACTAACCAATACGACGACTGATCGATAACATTAGTTGCCACATTATCAGTGAATGTCCAACCAGTTGGTGCGCTACCTCCGCCAGAATAATTAAAAACTGTTGTCTGCCCCCAAACCCCAGAAGTTGCTATTAACATTATCAAAACGGTAAAAAGTTTTTTCATTTTTCCCACCTCTCTATTATTATTTATAAAGTGATTTGATCAGATTCCCCAACATATAAACAGATTTTTACCGGAAGATTAAGAGAATATAAATTTGCTGTTAACTAGATAAGAGAAGCAATTAAATCCGAGACGGCAACAATCAGCAAGCCTGCTAAAATTAAAGCAGCAAAGAAAAACAGCCCGTCATTTTTTCTTCTCGTATCAAGATTTCTCTCAAAACCGGTGTCGTCAACTTTTGCCATGTAGTCTCCGTTTTCAATATCCCAATGCCGCGGTTTTGTTACGTTACTCAATTCATATCTTTTTCTAATGGGATAAATTTTCAGTTGTTTATTCTGAGTTGTAACATCATAAGAGGAGACTGAATTCCACCAGTTTTCCGGTAAATTTATTTGTACTAATTTTTCAACTACATTGTTTTCTATCTTTATTGATCTTTCACTTCCGGCAGTATTAATTTTATGCAGCATATCAATTTTTTCCTTAAGCTGAATTATTTTTCCGTTTTTCATTTATATCGAAAACCTCGGCGGATTTACTTTTTCCCTCTTCCGCTTCAATTGAGTTTGTTGATGTCCACCAACTCTCCGGCAGTTCCAAGTTATAGTAGTTTTCGCTTTCGGCAATTCTCATTATTCTATTTATAAAATTCAGCCGGTTAACGGATATCGATGAATCCTCTTCCGAAAAAATGTCTCGATTCACATCATATAAAATCGCATCGGAGTTTAAGCCAAGTGTGAAAAACAGAATCGAGAAGACAAATGTTTTCAAATCCAATTTGAATGAATGAGCTTCCTGGTATAAGAGATCGAAGACGATTAAGTTTTCCAATCCTTTCGACCGGTTGCCGAAAACCTGCCAAAGTCCGGTGATGCCGGGTTTCAGATAAATTTCATTTCTCCTGTCATACAGTTCTTTATTGAATTTTTTTAGTGATTTCAAGTCGCAAATCATGAGCGGGCGGGGACCGACTATACTCATTTGTCCAATTAATACATTTACCAACTGGGGAATCTCATCTATGCCGGTTTTGCGAATCCATCTGGCAAACCGAGGAACTTGATCTTTTAATTCAGGCAGGTGAAAAACTTTTTCTACATGGTCTTCTTTGTTAACAACTATATTTCCATTTTTTATTGTGCGTAATTTGAGGATGTGAAAATCTTTCTTCTCAAGAGTTAATGCACGTTTTTGAATCAAAAAGGGGAAAGATTTTAACTCGACAGTGAGTACAATTGCGGAGATTAAAACTAAAGGAAGTGAGAGTATAATGAGTACTAAAGATATTATTTTATCAAAAAGAAATTTGACTAAATTATATTTTTGCACAACTTTTTAAACTCGTTTTTTGAAAGCCGTGATCAATATAAAAAAATCTTTTGATAAAATCAGATTAAAATATTGCCGTCCATAATATGTAATCAAGAATTAATATTAGTGCGGAAGTTATAACAAATGAACGAATTGTGGATTGCCCTACTCCTTCGGCTCCACCCTCGGTTTTGAATCCAATATGACATCCGATCAGCGCGGTAACCGAACCGAAAATCATTCCCTTTATCATTCCGAATATGAGATCACTCATGTAAAAAAATCTCTTTACCGAATCAAAGAAGACTTCAAAAGAAACGCCGAGAAATAAATTTGAAATGAAATAAGCGCCGAAAACTGCAATTGCATTTGCGACCATAACGAGTATTGGCATCATAAATAGTGCAGCAAAAAACCTGGGCATGGCTAAAAATCTTACCGGACTAATTCCCATCGTTTCCAATGCATCAATTTGCTCCGTCACTTTCATCGAACCCAATTCAGCCGCTATTGAAGCGCCGACTCTTCCGGCAATTACGATTGCTGTTAGAACCGGTCCCAGTTCGGTAATAATCGCTCTGCTTGTTGCAGTTCCCAAAAATGAAAGCGGAGCAATTCCCTGTAATTGATATGCTGCCTGCCATGCCGCTACTGCTCCGGTAAAAATTGCAATTATAAAAACGAGTGGCAGTGAATCGACACCAATGTGTTCCATTTGATATAAAACGAGTTTCCTGTTTTTGATAATTTTAGGTAAGAACCTGAATACTCCGAGTAATAAATTAATTACCTGCCCGAACTCTTGGAAAAAATCTATACTCTTTCTGCCTAGTTTTTCAAAAAATTTCATAATCGATTCAGTAGTATCCTAAAAGCATTTTATTTATTGATATCACTTTGCCAATTTACGAATTCAATTGTTTTATTTTCATTAAAAATTCATCGGGCTTAGAGACATTCAATAAGTCCTCAGCAAATTCCTTATTTCTAAATTTAACAGCGATTTCGGATAAAAGCTGTAACTGCAATTCATTTTTATCAGTTGGTGTGATTAAAAGAAAAATTATTTTTGCCGGCAGTTTATCCGGGGCATCAAAATCCACCCCGTTTTTATTGATTGCAACAGCACATACCGGTTTTGCTACATCAAATTTTGCATGAGGTATCGCAAGATGATTTGCAATTCCAGTTGTCATCTGCTCTTCCCTTTTTAGAACTGCTTCAAGAAGTTTGGGTTCATCAATTTGTTCTTTTTTACAAACAAGTTTTACAAGTTCACGAATTACCTGATCTTTTGTTTCCGCACTAGAGAAATAAATGTTCTTTGGCAGAAGCAATTCTAGAATACTGTAAGACCTGCTTTCCTTTGCAAAATAACTAACAAGCGGACTGCTTAACACCGAACTCAGCAGCACAAGAATTATGATTGCAACAAAAAACTCCTCCCCTATTAACCCGAACTCCAATGCAATTATTCCCAATACAATTTCCAATACACCTCTTGCATTCATTGCGAATCCTACTGCAAGCGAATCCTTGAGTTTGAATCCCATTAATTTTGCTCCCAGCCCGCACCCGATAACCTTTCCGGCAAAACCAAGAACCACAACAATAATAACTGCTAACGGATCAAAAGCTTGAATAAAATTCACCTTCAATCCAATCGATACAAAGAATAAGGGAGCAAAAATATTAGTAATGAATTGATGAATTATCTCTTTCGTTTTTTCAGTCAGGTGTACCGAATCACCGATTGCAACACCTATAATAAAAGCGCCGAATATAGAATGAACGCCGATCTTCTCAGTAATTATAGCGCCGATTAACGCAAGCACCATCATAAATGAAATGATTCCGCCGGGCCATGAAAATGTTGAGTTGATCCACGGAAGAATTTGGTGAATTAATTTGCGTCCGAAAAAGAGCATAAAAATTGTGAAGATAATCGTTAAAGAAATTGTCCACTCAATTGAAAGTCCGTGCGATTCCGCACCGACAAGTCCAAGGATAACAGAAAAAGCAATCCACCCGACCAGGTCGTTGAACATCGCGGCTGCCATAATAGTCATGCCCGTTTTGGATTTAAATAGGTTCAAATCCATAAGAGTGCGTGCAATAATGGGAAGCGCCGAAATAGCGAGGGCGGTTCCGACAAAAAGTGAAAAAATCAACTTATCTCCCATTTCGAAAAACAACACATCCGGCAGCAAATATGCAAACGATGCTCCGAAAATGAACGGGACGATCATCCCTATCAATCCGATTGAAAGGGCGGCTTTACCCTGCTGTAACACTATCCCTAAATCGACTTCCAATCCCACAACCAGCAATAAAAATATAATCGACAAAGCGACTAAAGAATTGATTGCAATACTTACAGGTCCTTCTACCGGGAATATCCATTGCTGCAGTTCAGGGAAAAGTAATCCCAAGATTGTTGGACCCAGAATTATACCGGCAATAATTTCTCCAACTACAGCCGCCTGCTTAAACTTTCTGAAGAGTTCTCCGAGCAGTCTCCCGAATCCAAGCATAAGAGTGATTGCCAGCAGCAACCTGATAGTATCAGCAGAACTTAAACCGCCCATAGGTTAACTTTTTATAATTAGTAATGGTGAGTGGATTTGTTTAATAGTATACTCAAAATCATGAGTAAATACTCTATCAAAAAATTTTGGAGTTTTTACAGGGGCGCTGACTACAAATATGTCTGCATCATTTTCCTTTGCAAATGAAGTTGCTGCCCAGCCCGATTTTCCATAAACACAAACAGTTTCAACTGCCTCGGTATTTTGAATATTCATTTCACTTAAGAAAATATTCAGCTTAATTTTTTCTTCAATCTCCCATTCTTTTTTAATCATCTCCGCATTACGTGTAGAGCCGGTATCATCAACCGAAAAAGCCAAGCCCGGAATATTAATCTCTCTTATCAAAACAAATTTTTCTGCATTCTCAAGCTTGGCAAATTCATAAGCCTTCTTCATTGTCTCGCTGCTTCTTTGACTAAAATCAGTAGTAACAAAAAATCTCTTATAATACCCGAACGAACCGGAGCGGGCAGGAATAATAAGCACCGAACAATTACTTGAGCGCATAATTTTTCTTGCTACCGAACCTATGTAATATTTTATTGGTTTTTCTTTTTCGAGAGCGCCGGCAATCATCAAATCAATTGATTTTTTCTTTTCGAAATTTAAAATCGCTTTTGCCGGGTCCCCTTTTGCCCATGTAATTTCAACACCCGAGATGCTGCAATCATCGATCAAATTTTTAAGCCGGTCTTCAGATTCTTCTGATTTTTCACCAACATGCAAAAGGATTAATTCGGCATTGAATAATTTTTTTAATCTTGCCGCTTCAATTAAAAGATTTTTACCTGTCGGAGAAAAAGTTATGGCTAAACCAAGACGTTTATAAGGCATTTATCACACTAAATTGTTTAAAGAAAAATTTAACAAAAAAATTTTGCTATAACAATGCGATTTTTTTATTGAAAATTGAAATGAATTTATTATCTTTCGAGTGATCAAACTGAACCTGAAGTTTTTCAAAAAAAAAGTATATGATTATCAATATTAACTTTACAGTGATTTGCCGTCTAATTATTATTAGATGGTAAATTATTCTCAAATGCCCGGTAAGCCCTCCACCGGGCATTTTTTATTTATACAATAATTTGTGAGGGTAACAATCATATTGTTCAGTATTCTGAAATAAGAAAGGTGATAAAATGGTTAATATTAATTATGAAACTGAAGATCAGTCGACAAAAGTTGAATTACCTGAAAATCTAATATTTGGTCGAATGATGACGAACCATATCTTTGTAATGGATTATGATGAAGCCTTAGGCTGGCATAATCCGACGATCAAGAAACTTTCAAAGCTCGAACTTAGTCCGGCTGCAATGGTACTTCATTACGGACAAACAATATTTGAAGGATTAAAAGCTTATAAGCAGGTTGACGGAAGAATTGCAATGTTCCGTCCTGAAAGAAATTTCGAAAGAATGAATAACTCAGCGCGCAGACTTGTTATGCCCGAAGTGGATAATGAACTCGTACTAAACGGTCTGAAAGAATTAGTAAAAATTGAGAAGGATTGGATACCCACGAAACCTGGGCATGCTTTGTATATTCGCCCGCTAATGTTTGCCACCGATCCGTTTCTCGGAGTGAGACCATCCGATAGTTACAAATTTATTATAATGCTCAGCCCGGTTGGACCTTATTATCCCGAAGGTTTTAAGCCTGTTCCGATATTGGCAACAGACAAATATGTACGCGCAGTAAGAAAAGGTATAGGAGATTGTAAAACAGCGGGAAATTATGCTGCCAGTCTGCTTGCACAAAGGGAAGCAAAGAGAGAAGGCTTCTCCCAGGTTTTATGGCTCGATGCAATTGAGCAAAAATATATTGAGGAAGTCGGAACGATGAATATTTTCGTTCAATTTAAAGATGAGGTTACTACTCCTATGCTTACCGGATCTATCTTACCGGGTATTACCAGAATGTCTGTACTGCAAATATTGAAGGACTGGAATTACAATGTTACCGAAAGAATGATATCGATAGATGAAGTTGTCGATGGATACGAAAACGGTAATTTGATTGAAATATTCGGCACTGGTACCGCTGCGGTTATCTCCTCGGTCGGAAAACTGAAATACAAAGATAAGTTATTTACTTTTGGTGATGAAGAAGCCGGTGAATTAGGAACAAAACTTTACAAAGAAATTACCGGAATACAATACGGAAGAATTGAAGACAGATATGGTTGGATGACATACCTGAATTAATCATTCCTGCTTTTACATCTATTTTAAGAGAGCCGCTTTCGAGCGGCTTTTTTATTTTTTTTAAATTAGTTCTTGACAAGTGCACATCCGTACACTATATTTGTAGTGAACAAAAGAGCACTACAATGAAAAAAGAACTTACGGAACGGCAAAAAGATATTTTGGAATTTATTCGTCAGAATGCAAGCTTAAACGGATATCCTCCAACCTACCGTGAAATCGGCAAGAGATTTGGAATTGCAAGTACTTTCGGAGTTAAGCGTCACATCGATGCATTAATTAAAAAAGGTTATATAACTTCAGAGAGTAACGCCAGCCGTGCCATCTCAATTACAAATATTGAAGATTTCTCGAAATCAAAAGGATTGGAAAGTTCAGCATCGGAAATACCGGTAGTTGGTCGTGTTGCTGCAGGTTATCCAATTCTTGCGGAACAAAATATTGAAGGGAACATCATAATAGATAGAAATATTACTTCAAATCCGGAAAATTGTTTTGGATTGAAAGTACGAGGCGACAGTATGATAAATGCCGGAATTCTTGAAGGCGATATAGTAATAGTAAATCAGCAAAAATATGTAAAAAACGGAGATGTAATTGTTGCAATGATTGAGGATGAAGCAACATTAAAAAGATATCAAAATAAAAACAATAAAGTGATTCTGATTCCGGAGAACGACAATTACAATCCGATTGTGATAAAAAATACCGAAAGTTTTTCGATAGTAGGTAAAGTAGTTGGTGTATTTAGATATTATAATTAAAAGGTAATGAAATGAAATCAGATATTTTCACCAGCGCAATAGTAAATAGGAAGCCGGTAAGCTTTCTATATAACATGCAGGAAATAGTATTGGAACCTTATTATGTTTCAACAAACAGCCTAGGAAAAAAAGCTATTTATGGAAGGATCAATGGTACAAGTCAAATTAAAATGTTCCAGTATGACAGGATCTTCAATTTGCGTGTACTTAATTGGCATAGTTTCTCTCCGATAATTCCAATTATGCATGCTGCTAATTGAGGTTGATTATGAGAAAGTCACAATATCAATATAAAGTAGACGAAGTAGTAAAACAGTTTTGGAAATACGGCTTCATGACACTCTCCAGAAAATTCGGCACATATTTGCCTACTCCTAAAAGAATCGGTGAATATGAAGTTGACGCAGTGGGTAAATACAAAAGTAAATACGCCATTGGAATTGTACTTAAAGAAGAAGAATTGAATGATCCGAAACTTTTATCTAAACTTCAGTTTTTAGCATCGCGCTTCGGTGATAACGCAAATAGAAAGGTATTGCTCTTTGTTGGAGTTGCAGACGAATTAAATAATAAAGCCAGAATTTTAATCAGCACCCTCCCGGATAACATCAAAAGAAAAATACGAATTGTATCCATCCCTTCTGAGCGAGTAAATTAATTTTTACCCTATAATTTTACTGAGAACATTTTCCGAACCTAATTGTATAATCCAAAGATTTATAATAACCCAGATTTTCCATTGGAAAATCTGCCCTTTCGGGCCGACAATTTGTAAGTTAAGAAATATCAAATACTTAGCCATATAGAAATTTTGGAATTCGTTATTTAAGTAAAATATTTTTCTTACAAATTGTCGGGGTTAATCCCGCAACATAAAATGTTTTATTAAAACATTTTATGAGCGACCAACGGCAAAAAAATCATTTCCAATGAATTTTTTGGGATTAATTAAAGTCTTTAGCTCCTTGACATTTAGGAACATGGCATTTATTTTGGTAAGTCTAATTAAAATTACAAGTGAGAAAGTTGCTCAGGAAATTATCAGAAACAAATTTGAGTAATATCAATGATGTAAAGACGAAAGGAAACGTTCCTTCTCATATTGCGATCATTATGGATGGTAACGGCAGATGGGCACGTAAACGGGGTCTTCCCAGGGTAGCCGGTCATCAGCGGGGAATTGAAACTGTTAGAGAAATTGTTGAATCTTGTGCGAATCTTGGTGTAAATTTTTTAACTTTGTACACCTTTTCAACTGAAAATTGGAAGAGACCCCGCCATGAAGTTTCTACACTTATGCGTCTCATTGTAAGAAGTTTGCAGAGCGAAACGGATGAGCTTCATAAAAATAATATTAGATTAACGGCTATCGGCAATATAGATATTCTGCCTGAGCCCGTAAAAAAAGAATTAAAAGATGCATTTGATAAAACCGCCGGCAACGACAAAATGGTATTAAATTTGGCACTTAGTTACAGCGGGAGATTGGAACTTATTGAAGCAGTTAAAAATATAACACAATTACATAGTGAAGGAAAAATCAAAACAGAAGATATCACTGAGGAATTGATCTCTGAAAACCTCTATACTAAAGATATGCCGGATCCGGATCTGCTCATCCGCAGCGGAGGTGAATACAGAATCAGTAATTTCCTACTTTGGCAAATCGCATATTCTGAATTGTATGTAACTGATACTTTATGGCCGGATTTTTCTTGTAACCATTTATTAGAAGCTATTACTGATTATCAACGAAGAGAGAGAAGATTTGGACTTGTTAGTGAACAAATTTCGAATAATAAAACAGATCATGACAAAAAGCTTTCCAACCAAGTGGCTGATTTTTAGTTTCGTCCTAATTTTATCATTCAATCAAGTTAATTATTCCCAGGTACAGCGGGCTAATTATAAAATCTTGGGGATTTCCGTCGAAGGAAGTACATCGGCAGATCCCTCAACGATTATTGCAAATTCCGGTTTAAGAATTGGCAACGAGATTGAAATCCCGGGTGATGAAACTTCTAAAGCTATCAGAAGATTATGGTCATTAAATATCTTTTCCGATATTCAAATTGAAATTGAAAAGGAAATTGATAACGGAGTATTTCTTTTAATCAAAGTAAAAGAATATCCCAGGATTGAAGATACTGTTCTTGAAGGATGGGATGAAGTTGATGAAGATGATATAATGGAAAAAATCAATTTCGTCCGCGGTCAAATTTTAAAGCCTCAGGATATTTACCGCGTGAAAATGAATATACTTCAGTTGTATGAAGAAGAAGGATATTTGAACGCCGAGGTTACTGCCAAACAATTTGAGTTTTTCTCTTCCGATACAACAGATGACGACGAAATTACCGTTACATGGAGAAATGTAAACGATCTTTCCGAAGAACACGAAACCACCTACGAATTTGATCCCGATCTGCCTTACAACACATTAAAAAAAGTAAATGAAAGAATACTTTTAATGTATGATATGGTTGAAGGTGATGAAATTACGGTTAATGAAATTCGTTTCGTCGGTAATGATGCTTTCGAAGATGATGATCTTAAAAGCGAATTTGATGAAACGGAAGAATCCACCTGGTGGAAGTTTTGGTCAAGCGCAAATTTCAAACGTGAAGATTTTGAGAAGGATAAAGAACTGCTCACCGATTTTTACCGTGAAAACGGGTACAGGGATTTCCGCGTAATGGGCGATACCCTGCTCTACTCAGAGGATAAATCCGAAGTTGATATATTGCTTTCAGTGTTTGAAGGACCTCAATATAAAGTTAGAAATATTTCATGGATCGGTAACACGGTTTACAAAGATGCAGTGTTGAATGAAAGACTCGGATTCTTGAGCGGCGATATTTATGATTATAAGAAATTCAATCAAAACTTAAGAGGTAATGAAGCTCAAACGGATGTTGCGGCTCTTTATCTCGATAACGGTTATCTGACTTTCAATCTCGAAACTCACGAAAAAAAGATTGCCGAGGATTCACTGGATATCGAAATAAAAATTTCGGAAAATAATAGATTTAAAATTGGGCGTGTCGAAGTTACGGGTAATACGAAAACTAAAGGGAAAGTAATCCGCAGAGAATTATACACAATTCCGGGCGATTATTTCAGCCGCAGTATGATATTCAGAAGTATTCAGCAATTGGCAAACTTGCAGTATTTCAATGTTGAGCAATTATATCAAACCGGTGTTGATTACCGTCCCGCTAACGACAGCACCGTAAACTTAGTGTATAACGTCGAAGAAAAATCGAGTGATTATTTGAATGCATCAATTGGTTACAGCGGAAGTTTCGGATTCAGCGGTGCAATTGGAATAACACTCACAAACTTTTCGATAGCCGAACCATTTCAACTTGGCGGTGGTCAAATTCTGAATTTCAGCTGGCAGTTTGGTGTGGGAAATTATTATAGAACCTTCACACTCGGATTTACCGAACCTTGGTTCATGGATACACCGACTCTTGTTGGTTTCGATGTATTCGATACCCGGCAGAGATATGTTTACGATTTACGTCAATCCGGTGGTACTGTAAAAGTTGGACGCCGATTAAAATGGCCTGATAATTATTTCTACATACAAGGTTTATTCAGATTTCAATACAATGATGTTATTGATGGTCGTAATTTTTACCGAGAAGGTATTTCACGTCAGTATACAATCGGGGCAACAATAAGCAGGACGGATATCGATAACCCGATCTTCCCTTCACGCGGATCTAAGATATCACTGAATGGAGAGTTATCGGGCGGACCCGTAATGCCCGGGGATGTTGATTATTACAAAATTGAATTTAAAGCCGACTGGTATAAAAGATTATTTAACTCCAATAGATTAGCTCTCTACGCCGGAATGGAAATGGGTTATCTTGATGAGTTAACTTCCGGAACTGCTGTACAGCCTTTTGAGTATTTCTTTATGGGCGGCAACGGGTTAATAATTGCCACTACCCCGCTTCGTGGTTATGACGACCGTTCAATTGGTCCGAGAAGCAGCCGCGGAGATATTATCGGCGGCAGAGTTATGACAAAATATACTGTTGAGCTTCGAGGAGCTCTTGCATTAGAGCCAATTCCAATTTATTTGCTTACATTTGCTGAAGCGGGAAATATTTTTTACAACATGCAGCAAGCAGATCTATTTAAATTACGAAGGTCGGTTGGTTTTGGTGCAAGAATATTGATCAATCCCATCGGTTTGATCGGATTTGATTTTGGTTATGGATTTGACCGCCCGGAAGTCGACGGTCAAGATCCGCAATGGCAATTTCATTTTCAGTTTGGAAGAGGATTTTAATAATAAAAAAAGAGGTAGTTGTGAAAAGAGTATTATTAGTATCATTAATTTTTATTGCAGGTTCGTTATTTGCACAAACTTCGCAAAAAATTGGATATGTTAATTCAGAGGTTATTTTTGCTCAATTTTCCGAAGCAATAAAAGCACAAAGTGATTTGGAAGCTATTTCGGCAAACTGGGCAGCAAGACGCGACAGTATGGTTCAAGATTTACAATCTTCATACGAAGTTGTGCAGAAACAAGCTACTACAATGGCTCCGGATAAATTAAATCAAGCACGACAAGAACTTGCAATGAAAGAACAGCAAATAACTCAATATCAGCAGCAGAAATTTGGTCAGAACGGTGAACTTTATGTTAAACAAGAAGAGATTTTTGCACCGGTTAAAGAAAAGATAATGAATGCAATCTCGGAAGTTGCAAAAGCCGAAGGCATGAACTTTGTGTTTGACAAAAGCGGTGATATTTTATTACTTTACGCAGATGAAGCTTTTGATATTACATTCCCGGTTCTCGATAAACTTAAAAGAGGCAAAAAATAAGTCTATATAGGATTATTAATATGAAAAAGATAATTCTTTTCACGCTGGTTTTTTCATCCGTTCTTTTTGCGCAGGAAATTAAAATCGGGTATGTAGATTCTGATGCAATAATGAAAAAACTACCTGATGCACAGGATGCACAGAAGAAATTAGATGCACAAATTCAAGAATGGCAGGAAGAATTGAATAAGCTCGAAAAAGATTGGAAAGATAAATATGATGATTACGAAAAACGTAAACTAATCATGAGCAATCAAAAACGTGCTGATGTTGAAAAAGAACTGGTTGAATTGGAAGAAGGTATTGAGAAATTCCGCCAAACTAAATTTGGTGTTAACGGAGAATTGTTCAAAAAGCAGGAAGAATTAATGAAGCCTGTACAGAACAAAATTTTCACTGCAATTCAGGATGTTGCCGAAGAAGAAGAACTTGATTTTGTTTTCGATAGGAGCGGCGATATAATTTTTCTCTATGCAAAAGAAGAGTACGACATAACTAACTTAGTGCTAGAAAAATTAGAAGTAGATATTGTTGATGGAACTAACAATTAAAGAAGCCGCCGATTTAATCGGCGGTAAGATTTTTGGAAATCCTGAAGACACCATCTCAAATGTTGCCAAAATTAATGAAGCACAAAAAGGCGATTTAACATTTCTTTATTTATCCACCTATGAAAAATATCTGGAAAATACAAATGCCAGTGCGGTATTAGTTAAACCGGGAATCCAAAAAAACCGTAAAGATTTAACCTACATCGAAGTCGAAAAACCAGAGAAAGCCTTCCAGTTGATAATTGGTAAATATTTTATGCCCAGCCTTAAATTGAACGGTATAGATGAATCGGCATCGATAGATAAAACAGCGATAATCGGGACAAATACTGCAATCGGAAAAAACGTTGTGATTAGTGAAAATTGTGTTGTCGGCGACAATACTAAAATTTATCACAACACAGTATTGATGGAAGATGTTGAAGTAGGTTCCGGCACACTAATTTATCCTAATGTTTCCATCAGGGAGAATTGTAAAATCGGGTCGAATGTAATAATTCATTCAAACACGGTTATCGGTTCAGACGGTTTCGGTTATTCACCTAGAGAAACCGGGGGTTATGATAAAATTCCCCAGATTGGTAATGTTGTTGTTCATGATGAAGTTGAAATAGGTTCTAATGTTTCAATCGACAGGGCTGCAATCGGATCGACTATTATTCACAAAGGAACAAAAATCGACAACCTTGTTCAAGTAGCTCATAATGTTGAAGTAGGCGAAAATACTGCATTATCAGCCCAAACCGGAATTGCGGGAAGTACGAAAATAGGTAAAAATTGTATTCTTGCCGGACAAGTTGGCGTTGTTGGTCATATTGAAATTGGAGATGGAGTTATCATCGGGGCGCAATCCGGAGTTTCAAAATCGATAAAAAAGCCGGGTAAATATTTTGGTTACCCTGTAAAGGAATTAACAACTGCTCTTCGTTTGGAATCACATGTTAGAAACCTGCCTAATTATGCAAATCAAATTAAAGAACTTGAGAAAAAAGTAGCTGACCTTGAAAATTTATTGAACCAAAAAAGTAAGGAAGACAACTAATGCTTGAACTTCAGAGAACCATTGCCAAATCAATCTCAATTGAAGGTTACGGCTTACATACAGGAACAAAGTGTAAAATGACTTTTAAACCGGCGCCCGAGAATCATGGGATTGTCTTTGTAAGAGCAGACCTGGCTGGCGACGTAAAAATACCGGCTAATACCGATTACGTTGTTGATGTTTCCCGCGGTACTACACTTGGAGTTGGTGAAAACAAAGTTCACACAGTTGAGCATGTTCTTGCTGCTGTTGTGGGTCTACAAATTGATAATATTCTCATTGAAGTTCATGGAATTGAACCTCCGGTTGGTGACGGCAGCGCTCTCCCCTACGTCGAAAAGCTAAAGGAAGCTGAGTTTGTTACTCAAACTGAACCAAAAGATTATTTGATTATCGACGAAACCGTAATGTATCATAATGAAGAAGAACAGGTTGATATCGTGGCATTACCACTTGACGGATACCGGTTGACCGTTATGGTGGATTATCAAAACCCGGCATTGGGAAGCCAGCACAGCGGGCTTTTTGATTTAGAAAAAGAGTTTGTTTCTGATTTTGCTCCGGCGAGAACATTCTGCTTTCTAAGTGAAGTTGAAGCTCTTGCCGATAAAGGTTTGATTAAAGGCGGAAATCTTAATAATGCAGTTGTAATTGTTGATCACCAACTTGAACAAGGCGAACTAAATCAATTAAGAGAAAGACTGGAACTTGATGAAGAAATTATCGTAGGTAAAAACGGATTTCTTAATGAAAAATCTCTACGATTCAGGAATGAACCGGTAAGACATAAACTGCTTGATTTAATGGGCGACCTAGCGCTGATTGGGGTGCCGTTTAAAGCTCAAATTCTAGCGGCACGACCGGGTCATAAAGCCAATGTTGAGTTTGCAAAAAAAATCAGGAAATTATACCAGCAAAAGAAACTCGTTAAGAAATTTCAATTCGTAAAGAAGGAAGGCGTTGTATTTGATAACAATGCTATTCAAAGAATTCTACCGCATCGTTACCCGTTTTTATTAGTCGATAAAATAATTCATCTTGAGTTGGATAAAAAAGTAATTGGCGTTAAGTCAGTTACAACAAACGAGCCTTTCTTTCCCGGACATTTTCCGGGTCAGCCGATTATGCCCGGCGTTCTTATTATTGAAGCAATGGCTCAGACCGGCGGAATACTGTTATTAAATTCATTTAAAGATCCTTCTGAAAAGCTTGTGATGTTTATGGGAATTAATAATGCAAAATTCCGCAAGCCGGTAGTTCCCGGCGATCAATTAATTCTTGAAGCCGAACTGGTTAATAAAAAAAGAAATATTGTTGTAATTAAAGCGCAGGCGTTGGTTGAAAATAACGTTGTATGTGAAGCTGAATTGATGGCTGCAATTGTTGATAGAGAAAAAAATTCAAATTAAACGAAGATAAAGACTATGACACAAATTCACCCAACTGCAATAGTAAGCGCTAAAGCGGAAATTGGAAAGAACGTAATCATTGAACCATACGCAGTAATTTATGATGATGTTAAGATTGGAGATGATTGTTATATCGGTCCCCATGCAGCAATTTATGATGGAGCCAGAATCGGAAACCGTGTAAAAATTTTGCAGTCTGCTTCAGTATCAAATATTCCGCAGGATCTAAAATACGCAAACGAGGAAGCTTATTTCTACATTGGTGATGATACGGTTATCCGTGAATTTGTTACGCTTCATAAAGGAACTGTTGAAACCGGTTTTAGTAAAGTCGGAAAGAACTGTTTGCTTATGGCTTATGCTCATATTGCCCATGATTGTGTTTTGGGTGATAATGTAATTATTGCTAACTCGGTACAAATCGGCGGACATGTACATCTCGGTGATTATGTAATTATCGGCGGTACAACACCGATTCATCAGTTCGTAAAAATCGGCGAACATGCTATGATTGGCGGCGGATTCAGAGTTACTTATGATATTCCACCCTATGTTTTGGCTGCTAATGAACCGTTGCGTTTTGCCGGGCTGAATCTTGTTGGTCTAAGACGAAGAGGATTTACTAACGATGAAATAATGGAATTGAAAGAAACTTACATGTTGATTTATAAATCAGGTAAATCTTATTCGCAGGTTAAGGATGTGATTATTGAAAAGTACGGCTCAAATAAATATGTGCAAAGAGTGATTGAATTTATGGATAATATAAAGCGAACGGGATTGAGGTGATTAGCTGGCACCTTGTTGAGAGCGGACTTAATTCCGGCAGCTATAACATGGAGTTCGATTCTAAGCTTGTTCAAAATTGTAAAGATGACGAAGCATATTTTCGTTTGTATCGATGGCAGCCTTACTGCATTTCACTGGGAGCAAATCAATCATTTGATGATATTAATAAACTCAAAGCCGACGAAGACGGGATTGATATAGTCAAACGTCCCACCGGCGGAAGAGCAATACTGCACGCCGAAGAAATAACATATTCAGTCGTAATGCCGATCAGTCTTAAACTTACCCCGCGATTCATTTATGAAAAAATTTCACGTGCACTTATAAAGGGATTGGTTACATATAATCAAAAACTTTCGTTGCTAGAACTTGAAAATATTCAACCGGATTTTTCAAAAATTTTAAAAACAGAAACAGGAAAACTTTGTTTCGCAAGCTCGGCGAAAAGTGAAGTAAAATATAATGGTAAGAAATTAATCGGAAGCGCACAGCGAAAAATTGGCGGGAAAATTTTGCAGCACGGATCTATTTTGTGCGGTGACTTTCATAAAAAATTAGCTATGTATATAAATTCCGGGAAACAGCCATCCAATTTATTTGATGTATTTGAACAGAAAACTTCGGAGTTGGAAACTATTTTAAATGAAAAAATTGATTATACAAAACTCGCCGGCTGTCTTATCGATGGATTTAGGGAAGAATGGGAAATAGTATTTGTTCAATAATATATTAATATTTGCAAAGCGCCTTAATTTTGATTAATAAAATTAACTCATTTCCTGCCGATATGAATTTATCCCCTACTAATAGAATTGATTGATAATTCATTCACATTATCATAACTTTCATGTTTGATAATACTCAAAATAAACTATGAAAAACATCCCATTGTTAATATTGCTGCTGCTCTCCTATTCCCTTTTGGGGCAGGAAAATTTACAGGTTGAAAAGTATTTCGACGGTCTAGTTATTAATGATATTACCGGTGATGGTGAATCAGTTTGGATTGCGACCGAGGGTAACGGAATTCTAAAATTTGATAAACGCAGAGAAACTTTTTCAAATTACTCAACGGCAAAAGGAAATATTCAGCATGACTTTTTTTACTGCATTGCCGCAAACGACAGGTTTGTTTGGGCAGGTTCTATCGACGGACTTTTTATGCTGGACAAAAGACGGGATATGTGGTCGAAAAGAAAATTTGGTAAAGGCGGTCAATTAAGTAATTGGATTCGTTCTCTGGCTTATGATGAGTTTGAGGATGCCCTGTGGATCGGCAGGTTTATGTATTTATCAAAGCTGGATTTGAAGAAGAGAAGGTTCATCGATTATGACCTTACAATCAATAAGGATGAAAAAACAAATACAATAAAATCAATTGCAGTTGATGACGAAAAGTTTGTCTGGTTCGGAACCGAGGGCGGTCTGCATAAATATGATAAACGACGCAACCTAAATGATGAAGGAGCTGTTCAATTTTATGATAACCGATTGAATTATTTCAACGGCGAGGGTGATGCCGTCTCAGTTAACGCATTACTGATTGAACAGGAAAATGTATGGATCGGTTTGGATGAATTCATTACACGGGACAGACCCAATTATAACCTGGGCGGTCTTTACAAATTCGACAAGAAAAACATTTGGATAAAATTTGATGAAAGAAAAGGATTTAATGCCAACGGTATTTTCGATCTGGAACGAACGGGGAATTATATTTGGGTTTCACTTTATCAATTCGGTCAGGATTCAAAATCCGAATACGGCAGAGGCGTTGCGATAATAAATAGAATTACCGAAGAATTTCAGGCAATTAACCACCCGGATATTCCAGATAAAATTTTATCAATGTATTTCGACGGTGAGAATATGTGGCTTGGCTCAGATCAAGGATTAATAAAAATCAATCTAACAAATGAACTTGCTTATTACAACGAGGAAAACCTAAGATGAATAGCTTCTCTAAACAAAGACTCGATTCACTTAAAAATAAATTCGCCGGTAAACGAATTGCGGTAATTGGAGACATGATGCTTGACGCATATCTTTGGGGTGATGTAAGTAGAGTCTCCCCCGAAGCCCCGGTACCGGTTGTTGAAATTGATAATGAATTTTTTCGTTTTGGCGGCGCCGCAAATGTTGCATTAAATGTTCTTAAGCTCGGCGGCGAACCGGTTCCTATCGGTATAATTGGAAATGATACGGATGGACTAAAATTCAACGAGCTTATGAGTGAAGCCGGAATCAACAGTGCGGGAATTCTTATTGACGATAATCGTCCTACCACTTCAAAGACCAGGGTGATTGCAAATGATCAGCATGTAGTAAGAATTGACCGCGAAATTAAAACCGACATATCGGCTGATACCGAAAAAAAGCTTGCTGACTTTATACTGCAACAAACCGACAATTTAGATGGAATCATTTTGCAAGATTATAATAAAGGCGTTTTAACAGATTCGCTTATAAAGGAAATAATAACCGCGGCAAACAAAAAAAATATTCTTATTACTGTTGATCCCAAATTCAAAAACTTTTTTCAGTTTGAAAATGTTACTCTATTCAAACCGAACAAAAGCGAAACAGAAAATGCTTTGGGAATTAGAATATCGAATCACGAAGATGCCGTTGCTGCCGGGAAAAAAATGTTATTAAAATTAAATTCTCAATTTGTTTTGCTAACATTAGGTAAGCACGGAATAATTTTATTTCAGAAAAATGCTGATGAGATTAATATTCCTACAAAAGCACGAAAAGTTGCCGATGTTTCAGGAGCAGGCGACACGGTAATTTCAACATTAACATTAGCATTAGCAGCCGGTGCCGAAATTCAAGAAGCAGCTTACCTCGCAAATTATGCAGGTGGATTGGTCTGCGAAGAAGTCGGAATCGTTCCTATTGAATTGGAAAAATTATTCAACACAGTTAGGAAAGAATTGGAATGAGAGCTAGAATTATTAAAGATAGAAATGAATTAATTGCCCTTGTAAAAAAGTTGAAACTGGAAGGCAAAAAAATTGTATTTACAAATGGATGCTTCGATATAATTCATGCAGGTCATGTTGATTATTTGAACAAAGCCAAATCTGCCGGTGATATTCTTTTAGTTGCATTAAACACCGATGCTTCTGTAAGAAGAATTAAGGGGAAAAATCGACCTATAATTAAAGAAGAAGAGCGCGCATTTGTGATGTCTAACTTAAGATGCGTTGATTATGTTACGTTTTTTGATGAAGACACACCGCTTGAAATTATATCTGATATTATTCCAAGTGTGTTGGTTAAAGGCGCAGATTGGTCGGCAGAAAATATCGTAGGCAAGGATGTTGTTGATTCCAATGGAGGCGAAATTAAACGAATTGAATTTATTACCGAACAATCTACATCAAAAATTATTAAGAAAATAATAGAGACTTATAAAAAAACTAATGAGTGAAAAGAAAAAAGATACAAAAACAAAAAAACCGTTATACAAAAGAATTATAAATTGGTTTATCGGCTTTGGTATTGGGATTATAATTTTATTGTTGATTCTTTTCGGCTTTTCACAGACATCAACATTCCGGGAAATGTTGAGAAACCGGGTTATCACTGAGGTAAACTCGGCGGTTAACGGTGAATTCAATATTGAAAAGATAGACGGGACAATTCTTACCTCACTCATATTAACGAACACCTCATTGGTTATTGATCAAGATACGCTTCTCTATGCTGATAGAATTGAATTAAAAACTAGTCCGCTGCGTCTAATTGAAAAAAACATTTACATCCGAAAACTCGGATTAAAAAATATCCGGATAAATATTCTTGAGGATGAAAACGGAAATTGGAATATTTCGAAATTATCTGAATCAGCAGAAGATGATTCAATCTCAATTGAAGAGGATACAGTTAAAACTGTTGAATCGGAATCAAGCGGAGAAGGTTTTTCATATAGAATAACGCTTGCAGATTTTTCAATTGCTAATTTGAACCTCATCCAAAAAACATTTGAGAATAGAGAGAATGAGAAAGAATATTTAGTTCTGAATACAGATGATCTTGAATTAAGAAATCTGAACCTACAAGCTGCCGCAAAAGCAAATCCAAAGGATGCGGAATACCAGCTTTACATTAAAAGCATGTCCGCTTCTCCCAATCTCTCTAGGTTCAAACTGAATGAGCTTACCGGTATTTTCAACATCACGGATAAATATGCTGAAGTACAGAATCTTCACATAAGTACGGATAGCTCTAATATAGATATTAATGCGCGGCTTGACAGTTTAAATCTATTCGGCGAAGTTGATCTGTATAAATTCAAAAACTACCCTCTATTTCTTGAACTTTATGCGCATGATTTTGCATTCACCGACTTAAATTCATTCATCACTTCAACCGATATGCTAAACGGTAAACCATCACTTGCGTTAACAGCCGAAGGAAAATTCGGAAACTTTGATATAAAAAATCTAAGATTATTGTACGGTAATACAAACATATCTATTACAGGCTCACTTAAAAAATTGCACACACCCGGGGAATTATATATCGACGCATTTATCGAACCTTCGAAAATAGTTTACAGCGATGCGAACAAATTGCTTCCGAGTTTGGATTTGCCCGAATATAAAAACCTTTCTTTAACAAATTTTACCGGCAAGTATATTGGCGAACCGACCAAGTTTTTTGCCGATATTAAAAGCGATATTGGAAAAGGTAATTTTCAAGCTAAATCGAGTTTAAATTTTCAATCGGAATTTATGAAGTACGATATTGACTTTGCTGCCAAGAAACTTGATTTAGCGCCGGTTATAAATACACCAACAGATATAAATGTAAAAGGAAAAATAATCGGCAGTGGAACGGATCCCGAAACTTTAAATATGGATTTAAAATTAAATTCACTTTATACGAGAATCGGCGATATAAGAATTGATTCTCTAAACCTTGCAACCGTTGCTTCATCTAAATTAATTAACCTGGATACGGATTTTTCTATAAACAATTCCAAACTCGATTTAACCGGAAGCTTCTACTTTGATGAACATAACTCCCCCCTCTATAATTTTACCGGTGATTTTAAAAATCTCGATCTACAGAAATTTATGGATGATTCTACTAAAAATTCTGATCTTAATTTTAATTTTACAGCTTCAGGTAGAAGTTTTGATCTCGATTCGCTCTCTGGCAAAGTTGTAATAATTATGGATACTTCTTATTTTGAACAGAAGCTGATTAGTGATGCTCGAATGGAATTGGTAATTGAAAAAGATGATTCAACTAGAATGCTTAGTCTTATTTCTGATTTTGTTGACTTAAATATCAACGGTAAATTCGAACTTGATGAAACAATTAAACTCATTGCCTATGAGGCAGAAACTGTTTCCGGGATAATTGAGATGAAAGCAGCCGAACTGAATCCGCTTTCTGTGTTAAGTGATTCTGCAACGGTTATAGTTGATAAAGAAATCATTCTTGAACCGGTTATAAATAATGAGATTGATATTGATTTCGATTTTAAATTCAATGATTTCAGTCTTATTGCCCTATTCATGGGAATGGAAAAACTTGATATCATCGGATCGGGTAACGGAAGTATTAATAATGATTCATCTAATTTTTCTATCAACAGCGAAATGGATATTGAATATTTCGTTAATGTGAATGATGATAAGGTTTTTTATTTCAATAATCTGCTGGTCGATATGAATTTCAGCAGGAATAATCAAAAGGTTGAATTCGATAACCTGTTCGGCGCGCTGTCTCTTACAGGCGAAAGAATTTATGCCGGCTCCGATATTAAAAACTTTTCAACCGACTTTATATTCAACCAAAGTAAAGTAATATTTAATATTGATACCCAAATCGACAGCCTTTTGACCACTGTATTGGAAGGTCAAATTTTGATGGAACCGGAGAAACAGAGAATTTTATTCGATAGACTTTCTGCAGACTATAACGGAATTCAATGGGCAAACAAGGACCAGGTTTCGATAGAATTTACTCCTAACAGCTTAAAGGTTGATAACCTTGAATTGGTAAACGATAATGCAAAAATAAATATTGACGGAGAAATTAAACCTAACGGCGATCAGAACTTTTCAATTTTTGCAACTAATGTTCCCGGCAGAGTTATTAGTAAATTATTAACGGGCACCGGGGGACAAAGACTGAGCGCCGATATAAATTTCTTCTCAAAAATCCACGGAACATTGGATAAACCGGAAATAACAGCGGACTTCAGTGTTAATGAAGTTGAATATGCGAATGTAAAACTCGGAACCTTGAGTTCTACTTTTAATTACTTTGATGAAAACCTTGATGTTAATATCAGTTTCCTGGATACAACATATAACATGGATAACCCAAGATTAAAAATTGTGGGAAATATACCAATTAATCTTTCTTTTACATCTTCAGAAGAAAGAATGAGTTCGGATAAAGAATTTGACATCGATTTTACCTCTTCAGGATTTGACCTGCGTGCATTTGGTAGTTTACTGCCTGCGATTCAAAATCAAAGAGGACAACTAAAAGCCGATCTGCAAATTGGAGGCAATTATCAAGACCTTAGATTCACCGGCACATTTGCAATTCTTAACGGATTTTTTACTGCACGTGCTAATAATCTCGACTATGCCTTCGGGCTGCGTACTAACTTCAAAAATCAAACGGTTACTTTGGATAGTTTAATAATTCAAAATGCCGGCGGTGAAAGAAGAGGCGGAATCATGTATGGAGCAGGTTATCTTACTCTGGACGAATTTAAGATTTCGGATGCCGATTTAAATTTCTTCGGCGAAATTGCTTTACTGGGTCCAAAAACTAAAGCAGTTAACCCCAGTATCTACGGACATCTTCTTGTTGGAAGCGAAGGTAATTGGAACCTTGGTTTCAAAAACGGCAAACCGTTTCTAAAAGCAATAATACTTTTAAGACAAACCGATATGGTTTTTACATCCGGACAGGAAGGTTATACCTCATCAGAGAATATTAATTTTGTGTTCATTGAAGATACAACTAAAATAAAAAGGAATTTTATTCAACTTGAAGATTTGCTGGCAGCCAAAGATACGCTTAATAACAAGGCTGCTAAAAAATCCATCTTTGCATATCTCGATTATGAAATAGAAATCCGGGTTGTGGATGATGCAACAATAACATTTATTTTATCTCAAGCTGCAAATCAAAAATTAATTGTAGAAGTTGCAGGCAATTTAAGATATGAAAACATTGACGGCAACTTAGTTGCACAGGGTTCATTCGATCTTTTACAAGGATCAAAGCTTGAATTTTTCAAAATATTTGAAGCGCAGGGTTCTATCAGATTCGAATCAGATGTTACCGATCCTTATTTAGATATCGTTGCGGTTTACAGGAATGAATACAGCCCGCCAAATAACCCGGAAACTACACAGGAAGTTGCGGTAAAATTTAAATTACAAGGACCACTCAGCAAGTTGGGTCAAAGTTTATCTTCCGATCCCGATAATATTGCAGTATATATAGGAACCCGGAATATAGAAAATGATATTGCCGATAACCGTTATGACGCAGCCGATGCATTCTCATTTATTCTTGTAGGAAAATTCCGGGATGATCTAACATCGGGTGATAAAAATCAACTTGCCGGTGAGCTTAGTAATACGGCATCTTATTTTGTCGGAAGTTTAGTAACAGGATTCGTAAACTCTGCGGTGGGAGATGTTGTTAACAATATATCTTTCCGGCAATCCGGTGAATCTACAAAGTTTAGTGTGTCGGGTAAAATTCAAAAAATCCGTTACAGTATCGGCGGAACAACAGAAGTTTTTCAAAATGTAAATCGTGCTAATATTCGTATTGAATATATATTCAATAGAAATTTTTCTATCAGGATTGAACGAAAAGATCCTATTGTGCAGACTTACAGTTTGGAAGACAAAATTAATGAACTCGGATTAAAATATAGGTTTGAATTCTAATGAAAAATAAAATTAAAGCATTCTTTAAGAATAATCATTCAACGGCTATTAAGGCTAAACAACTTTCTAAGAAATTAGATTTGACCGATCCGCATGAGTACGCTCAATTGAAAGAAATTATGCACAATCTTGAGAAAGAAGGATTTCTAAAAAAAATAGGAAAGCGGTTTCAATTAAATAAATCTATGAGTGAAAAACTTATTGGTACCCTGCAGCTTTCCGATAGCGCTACATTTGGTTTTGTTATACTGGAAAATAAAAATCTCAAAGACATTTTCATTCCGGAAAAATATTTACACACGGCACTTCACGGCGATAAGGTTGAAGTTGAACTCCTTGCAACACAAAGAGGAAAAAATCTTGAGGGAAGAATAATTGATATAGTTGAAAGAAGTAAAACCGAAATAGTGGGAATATTGAGAAAGACGAAATCATTTTATTTTGTTGAACCTGATGATCCGATGATTCACCGCGATATTTATATATCTTCTGAATATTTATACGGTGCTAAAAATAAAGACAAGGTAGTTGTATCCGATATTGAATGGTTCGACAAACAATTAAACCCGGAAGGCAGGGTGAAGGAGATACTCGGTAAGTCGGGAACTTACGATGCAGAGGTTTCTGCGCTGGCAAGAGAATTTAATCTCACATACAAATTCCCTATGAAAGTAGAAGAGGAAACAAAACAGGTAGAAATCGATTTGGATGAAGCAGAATTGAAGAGCCGGCTTGATTTAAGAAATAAAAATATTTTTACGATTGATCCCGATGATGCAAAAGATTTTGATGATGCTGTCTCAATCGAAAAACTTGCCAACGGGAATTATGAAGTGGGAATTCATATTGCGGATGTTTCACATTACGTCACTCAAGGTTCTGAAATTGATAACGAAGCATTCAAACGAGCTACAAGCGTTTATTTTGTTGGGAAGGTAATTCCTATGCTTCATGAAAAGTTATCGAATGAAATTTGTTCGCTGGTTCCGAATGAAGATCGGCTTACATACTCGGTAATTGCTGAATTAAATAGTCGTGTAAAAGTGGAAAATTATACTATAAAAAAATCAGTAATCAATAGTAAGCGGAGATTCACTTACAACGAAGTTCAAAAAATTCTGGATTCCGGTGAAGGTGAATTTTCAAAAGAACTGATTGAGTTGAATGAACTAGCTAAAAAATTAAGATCTAAGCGGATATCAAAAGGGAGTATAAATTTTCATACACCGGAAGTTGAATTTGAACTAAATGAAAATGGTGAGACAAAAGATATAAAAGTTAAGCAAATTAAAGACAGTCATAAACTTGTTGAAGAATTCATGCTTCTGGCAAACCAAATAGTTGCAAAACATGTAAAAGATAAATCGAACAAAAATCCCTTCCCGTTTGTTTATAGAGTACATGATCTTCCCGATCATGAAAAGCTGCAGGAATTTTCGAATTTTGTAAAATCATTGGGTTATACATTCGACACAAATTCAGCAAATAATTCAAAACAGTTTCAGGCATTACTCGAAAAAGTTGAAGGAACTGAAGAGGAGTCGTTAATAAACGATGTTGCGATTCGTTCAATGGCAAAAGCAGTCTATTCTGCTGATAATATCGGGCATTATGGTTTGGGATTTAAACACTACACCCATTTTACTTCCCCGATTCGGCGTTACCCGGATTTAGCTGTTCATCGTTTGATATTTGACTATGTCGAGAACAACAGAAAGAATCGATACAATAAAGCACAGCTCGATTATATCTGCGATCATTCATCTGCGCAGGAGAGAAATGCGGTTACAGCAGAAAGAGAATCGATCAAAATAAAACAAATTGAATATATGCAGAGCCAGGTCGGGCAGGAATTTCGTGCAGTTATTTCGGGAATAACAAATTTCGGATTCTTCGTTAAGATAAGTCAAAATTTATCCGAAGGTCTTGTGCGCTTGAAAGATCTTGACGATGATTATTATATTTTTGATGAAAAAAATTATTCCCTAATCGGGAAGACAACTAAACGAAGATTTCGATTGGGCGATAAAATTAATGTTCGTGTTGTTCGTGTAGATCAAGAAAAAAGAGAGATTGATTTCATCCTTTTAGATTAATCATTTTTCTCATATAATTAAGATAAAATTGAAAGAGGTTTAGATGAAAAGATTAACGCTGCTATTAATTTTTTGTTTTGCGCTGATCTCTAATATAATTTATGCTCAACAGTTTGGACAAAACAGGGTCCAGTATAAGAATCATGACTGGTATTACATCCAAACTAAGCATTTTGATATATATTTTGATCAAAACGGATCTACTATTGCAGAGTTTGCCGCACATGCCGCAGAAGATGCAGTGGAGTCCATCCAGAAAATTCTTAATTACAAGATTAATAATAGAATATCTCTAATCGTATATGATTCTCACAACGACTTTCAGGAAACAAACACAACCGACAGCTATATTGGTCAGGGTACGGGCGGCTTTACTGAACCGTTTAAAAATAGAGTAGTATTTCCTTTTGAAGGTGATTATAAAAAATACAGGCATGTTATTCATCATGAATTGGTGCATGGTGTAATGCGCGATATGCTTTACGGCGGCACTGTTCAAAACATTATTGCAAAAGGAATTACCCTCCAACTCCCGATTTGGTATCATGAAGGAATGGCTGAATATCTTTCCAGCGGATGGGAAACGAATACGGATATGTTTATTCGTGACGCTATCATCAATGAATATCTTCCTGATATAAATCAATTAAATGGTTACTTTGCCTATAGAGGCGGGCAGGCGTTATTCAGGTACATCGCAGAAAAATACGGCGATGAGAAAATCGGTGAACTGCTTGGTAAAATTCAAGGTATCGGGAATGTTGAAGAAGGTTTCAAATCAACTATCGGACTTGATCTTGAAGAATTGAATGACCGGTGGAAAAAAGATATCAAAATAAGATATTGGCCCGAAATTGCAGAGAGAAAAGACCCTGAAGTATTCGCCAAAAGAATTACTGACAATGAAAAAGTTGGCGGATTTTATAATACTAGTCCCGCGCTTTCACCTCAAGGCGATAAGGTTGTTTTTATTTCCGACCGTGATATTTTTCTAGATATCTACATTATGGACTTAAATGATCCCGACGAAGCCGAGAAATTAATTGAAAGTGGACGAACCAATGATTTTGAAGAACTTAATGTTCTTTTTCCATCGTTAACATGGGCTCCGGATAATAAAAGAATTGCATTCTCGGTTAAAAGCAGCGGTTTCGATCGCATAGTAATTTTTGATACGGAAGAGGAAGAAAGCATTGAACTTCCACTTAAACTGGAGGGCATAGAATCTGTTGCGTGGTCTCCTGACGGAAGTAAGATTGCTTTCAACGGCAATGACGCTAATCAATCGGATATTTACTACTATGATCTCGAAAAGAAAAACTTGGTGAACTTAACTAATGATATTTTTTCTGACTTTGATCCTTCATGGGGTCCTTTGAGTGATATGATTTTATTTGCATCGGATAGAGGAGAATATGTTAACCAAAACGAGATTGATGAAAATTTCATTATGTATGAACACAATTACAAGCAGTTGGATCTTTATTCAGTAAAAATTCAATCTGCAAAAATTACACGAATCACCGATTGGGAATACAGTGATGAGAAATCTGCTGTTGTTTCAACAAAGGGGGATGAGATATTATTCGTCTCAGATAAAAATGGAATCGATAATCTTTATAGGAAGAAAATAGAATTAACAACAACGGATACAATTTCAAGCGTGGTTGAAATTCCGGCATATCCATTAACAAATTCACTCAATGGAATTAACCAGCTTTCAACTTCCCGCGACGGTAAAAAACTATTATTTACTTCATTGTATGATAAAGGATATAACATATATCAAATCAACAATCCCTTCGAAGCAAAACCTGTTGCTGATGATCTCCCGATGACCGCATATATGAAAAGTCTTGTTTACCCGGACAAATATGATTCTAATTTACTCGCAACAGAAGCTGATAAGGACTCCTCGGTTGAGTTAATGGTTGATTCGGTTTATACAGACTCCGATGTATTAATCGTTAGTAAGTATGCTGAACCGGATTCAGCGGACAGCAGTTCAAGAGCCCAAATTTTTGCCGGACAATATATTACAAAAGAGAGCGGGCAAGATTCAACAGAACAGGATTACAGCAACTATATTTTCGGTGAGCATTCAGAACTTGGAGATTCTTTATCTGCTGTACCGAGGGAAAAAATATTTAAAGAAACTCTGGATTCGGACGGTAATTATCTTGTTAATAAATATAAAATTTCTTTCTCACCGGATCTAATTTATGCAAACGCCGGCTATAGCACGCTTTACGGATTGCTCGGTACAACTGTTTTATCTTTCAGCGATATGTTAGGTAATCATAGGCTCATTGGAGTTACGAGTTTACAGATTGATTTAAAAAATAGTGATTACGGGTTAGCCTATTACTATTTGAAGCAGAGAACAAATTACGGTTTTGAAGGATTTCATACTGCACGGTTTGTTTATCTAAGTAACCGGTTCGGACGCAGTTTGTACAGGTTCAGAAATTACGGGGGAGTTGTTTCAGCCAGCTATCCGATAAGCAGATTTTACAGGATAGATGCTTCTATGAGTTTATTAAATCTAAGCTCCGAGAACCTCGATAATATTTCGGTTCCGATCGATAAAGAAACATACATAATTCCTTCAGTTAGTTTTGTACATGATAATACATTGTTCGGTTATACATCACCAATTGAAGGTACTAGATTTAATTTAACACTTTTCGGTAACCCGGGAATTAACAACAAGAATAAAAGCTTTTATTCATTTACCTGGGATTGGAGAGATTACACAAGATTTTGGTTCGACAATTCAATTGTATTGAGATTTTCAGGCGGCTATTCCGGTGGAGCGAATCCACAAAGATTTTTCCTCGGAGGAACTGAAAGTTGGATAAACAGATCCTGGTCATCAGGTGATATCCCGCTTGAAGATGCATCTGATTTCGCATTCCTTACACCTGCCCTGCCGTTGAGAGGTTATAATTATGCAGAAAGAATCGGAACGAAATACTCATTGGTAAATATGGAATTCAGATTCCCCTTCATTAGGTATTTAGTTACCGGCGGTCTGCCTTTATTCTTCCAAAATATTTTGGGTGTTGCTTTTATTGATATGGGTTCCGCATGGGACAAAACAGATAAACTAAAGTTATTCGAGAGAAATTCTCAAGGAAAGACGGTCACAAAAGATTTGCTGGCAGCAACAGGTGTCGGGATGAGGCTGTATATGTTGTTCCTTTGGAGATTCGATGTAGCATGGACGTTTGATTACCAGCATTTTTCGAAACCGCGTTATTATATATCTCTCGGTTGGGATTTTTAAAATTAAGCCGGCATTCATAGCCGGCTCTTTTTATGCTACTTTACTGTTTGTATCATTTTTGGGTTTTGAATCAGAAGTTGAACTTGTTTCCGATGATTTTGAATTTGTAGTTGAAGTTGGAGCAACATTAGATTTTTTATAATCGGTTTGATAAAATCCGCTTCCTTTAAAAATCGGAGCAAGACCAGTACCGATCAACTTTTTTAATGTTCCCCCACACTCTTTACATTCAGTTAAGGGTTCATCAGTCATTTTTTGAAAATGCTCAAAGGTTCTGTTGCATGATAAACATTTATATTCATAAGTCGGCATGTGTTTAATCCTTACTTTAATTTAATCTCAAACAAGTTATAAAAATAAAGCATTTTCAGTATAAAAGAAATATCCATCTAACATATTTTTTTTTATTTTAATGTTTCCGAATAAGTAAAAAATGAAATTGACAATTAGACAAATACTGATACTGCTTCCAACTCTATTTTTTATAAATGGTTGTCTTAACTATACTCAGATCACAACAATCAAATCTGACAACTCTGCAGATATCTTTGTACACTATTGGATGCAGTGGAACACAAAAAGTGACACACTTTTTTTAGATCAATTTGGTTTTTTTGAAAAGGACTCTATTCGCAAAGAATTTGAAAGTGATATCACCAAAATAGAAAGTATCGAGATATTCAAAAACTTTGAAGACAGTACAATCCATTCTCAAATAAAACTGACCATTTCAAACATTGATTCAATTTTTATAGTTCCTGCTTTTCAACAGTCATATTTCAGAGTAATAAAACAAGATGATGATACAAAAAGATTCACGCAGTTTATATCACCGTTTACAACTGGGTTCGGGATTGAAAACAAAGACTTAATTGTTAAGTACACCTATTATTTGCCCGGTGAAATTATTGAGCACAATGCAACCGAAACATCATTGAATAAGGCAGTCTGGCAGTTTCCACTTAGTGAAATCGGGATGGGTAAAGAAATTTATGCAATTTATGAACCATTCAAATTGAAGGAAACGCCAAAATTTATTTACGGATTGGCGCTCTTCGTAATAGTAATTGTGGTTTATTATCTTATACGCAAAAAAAGATGATTGGATGAAATTGCAAAAGTAAGTTCGAATTGTAATAATTTGACTTGGTATACTCTTTTGATTATATTTGTTATCTGTCTTAAATTTTGACTAAAATTACAAATGGATTACGAACCAAGAATTTTTTCGGGTAGTTCAAACCCGGATTTAACAGAAAAGATTAGAAAGTATCTCGGCTTCACTAAAGGTCAGGTTGATCTTAAACGCTTTAGTGATGGTGAAATCTGGGTGAAATTCAAAGAGAACATTCGCGGGCGTGATGTTTATATAGTTCAATCAACTCATCCCCCGGCTGAAAATTTGATGGAACTGTTAATTATGCTCGACGCAGCAAAACGTTCTTCGGCGAAAAGAGTAACTGCTGTTATTCCATATTTTGGTTATGCAAGGCAGGATAGAAAAGATCAACCGCGTGTGGCAATTACAGCAAAAATGATTGCCAACCTGATTACGGTTGCAGGCGCTGATAGAGTGATAACAATGGATTTGCATGCTGCCCAAATTCAAGGATTTTTTGATATACCGTTTGATCATCTTTATGCTTCACCGGTTTTTACCAATGTTGTAAAGAAACCGGCTGATAATTTGGTTGTTGTTTCGGCAGATCTCGGGGGCATTAAGCTTGCTAGATCTTATGCTAAAAGACTTGATGTAAATTTAGTTGTTATTGATAAAAGACGCCCGAAGCCGAATCTTACAGAAGTTATGAATATCATTGGCGATGTTGATGATAAAAACGTACTGATAGTTGATGATTTGATTGATACGGGCGGAACATTTGTGAGTGCAATCAACGCATTAAAAATGAAAGGTGCAAAAGAAATTTACGGGGCAGTGACGCATCCTCTATTTTCAGGTGATGCATTAAAAAGAATTGAAGATTCTCCGATAACGAAATTATATGTCACAGATTCAATTCCGCCGAAGCACTTGAATACGAGCAAAATTGAAGTTTGTACATGTGCCGAATTATTTGCAGAATCCATAATAAGAAGCAATAAACATCAATCAATTAGTTCATTGTTTGACGTTGATAAGAGTTAGAAATTTGAAAATCATTTGGAGATAATTATAAGATGGCTGAAATTGTATTAGAGGCTAAAAAAAGAGAAGTATCAACTAAGGGTGCCGTTAACCAATTACGACGAGATGGATTTGTACCCGGCGTATTTTATATTAAAGATCAAGATCCTATTTTAATTAGCGTTGAGGAAAATGATATTAATCCTTTAGTTTTCACTTCCGAAACACATATAGTTGACCTTAAGGTTGATGATAACGAACCGTTGAAATGTATTGTAAAAGCAATACAATTCGATCCTTTAACCGATAAAGTAATTCATTTTGATTTATTAGGATTAACTGTAGGTGAAGAATTGGAACTTCAGGTACCTGTAAATTTCATCGGTACAATGAAGGGTGTGAAAAATGGCGGTCAACCGGTTTACAGTCTGCATAAAATTGCAGTAAGTTGTTTGCCTCGCGATATCCCGCAACATCTTGAAATTGACGTAAGTGATCTCGACATTGGGGATTCAATACATGTAAGAGATTTGAAATATGATAATATTTCACTCATAAGTTCTGAAGATTCATTAGTTGTATATTGCGCTGCTCCTCGTACCGAAGAGGAACTTGAAGCAACTGCTCCTGATGAACTTACAGTTGAAGACGAATCTGCCGAGCCTGAAGTAATCAAAAAAGGTAAAGCTGACGAATCAGAAGAAGAAGATTAAAATCAATAACCAATAGCTTGCAAATTGCGCATTATTTTTGGCATCGGAAACCGTGGAAAAAGATATGAGAGAACCAGACATAATGTTGGCTTTTATGTTCTGGATAAATTTGCAGAAAAGCATAAGTTAGAATTAACATCGTCTTATCTTGATTTTATATATGCGGGCGGCATGTTAAATGCCTCCCCTTTTTTTTTGGTAAAACCGGAAAATTTTGTCAATTTAAGCGGTCAAGCTGCTTTTCAAGCATTAGATAAGTTTAATATTTCTTCTGAAGATTTCCTGGTGGTTACAGATGATGTAAATCTGCAACTGGGAAATATTAGAATTAGAAAGTCAGGCGGAGATGGGGGTCATAACGGTCTGCATTCTATTATCTATAATTTAAATACGGAAAGTTTTCCGAGAATCCGTATCGGGATTGGAGATCAATTTGAAGATGGTAAAATGGCAGATTATGTTTTGAGCAAGTTTTCTAAAAAAGAATTATTAATTGTTAACAACGTTTGCAGTAATGTGATAGATCTAATTGAGCAATTTATAATCGGCGGCACCGGTCAAATGCTCAATTATTTCAGTAAAATTTCACAAATAAATAAGGAATCATCCGGTAACTAAATAGTCGAATGAATTTAGGAGAATCTTATGGATTCATTAATTTATGTAATTCCGGTTTTAGGGCTGGCAGCTTTAGTCTTCTCTTTCATTAAGAACAAGTGGATTAATAAGCAGGAAGTTGGTACGGAAAAAATGGCTGAAATTGCAGGCCATATTCGTGAAGGAGCCATTGCATTTCTTAAAACCGAATATAAAGTATTAATAATTTTTGTCATTTCTGTAGCAATAATTCTTGGATTTTTTAATAGTGGTAGAGATAATTCTTCATGGTTAATTTCAATTTCGTTTTTCGTCGGGGCATTTTGTTCGGCATTAGCCGGATATTTGGGAATGATCGCTGCAACTAAATCAAATGTGCGAACAACAAATGCAGCAAGAACAGGTCTGGGACCTGCTCTTAAGATAGCTTTTTCCGGCGGCGCAATTATGGGTATGAATGTTGTCGGACTTGGAATATTAGGTCTCAGCATTTTATTTATAGCTTACAGCAATCTCAACTGGGATCTTGCAAAAGTAATTAATGTGCTCTCGGGCTTTTCGCTCGGAGCTTCATCTATTGCATTGTTTGCACGAGTTGGCGGCGGAATTTATACCAAAGCGGCTGATGTTGGAGCTGATCTTGCCGGAAAGGTTTATGAAGGAATTCCGGAAGATGATCCAAGGAATCCTGCCACAATTGCTGATAATGTGGGCGATAATGTGGGTGATGTTGCCGGTATGGGTGCGGACTTGTTCGAGTCATACGTAGGTGCAATCATTGGAACGATGGTCTTGGGTGCAATTTTTGCTTCACCGGATGTTCCGGAACTCGGACTTGAAGCCGTTTTGCTTCCCCTATTTTTAGCCGGCGCCGGTATTGTTCTTTCAATCATTGGTACATTTTTCGTAAACGTTAAAGAAGGCGGTAATCCTCAAACCGCTCTCAATATCGGTGAATTTGGAACAACCGGATTAATGATGGTCGCAGCATATTTCATTATCAATGCAATGCTGCCTGAAAGCTGGGTGATCGGAGATTTTGAATATACAAGTATCGGCGTTTTCATTGCTACTGTAATAGGTTTAACTGCCGGAACTCTTATAGGAATTGTAACAGAATATTACACCGGGTCTGATAAGCGACCCGTTTTGGGAATCGCAAATCAATCAATTACAGGTGCTGCAACAAATATAATTGCAGGACTCGGTGTTGGCATGATGTCAACAGCTATTCCTATTCTCATTATTGCCGCAGCTATGATTGGAGCATATTCATTTGCAAATCTTTATGGTATTGCAATTGCCGCTTTAGGAATGCTTTCAATAACCGGTATTCAACTTGCAGTTGATGCTTACGGACCAATTTCCGATAATGCCGGCGGAATTGCTGAAATGGCTGAGCTTCCAAAAGAAGTAAGGGAACGCACGGATAAACTCGATGCCGTAGGAAACACTACTGCCGCAATCGGTAAAGGTTTTGCAATCGGTTCGGCAGCTTTGACCGCTCTTGCACTGTTCAGCGCCTACATGCAGCAAGCAGATATCAGCACAATCGATATTTCCAAACCTATCATAATGGGTGGATTATTTATTGGCGCAATGCTGCCCTTTTTGTTTTCGGCAATGGCAATGGGCGCCGTCGGAAGAGCTGCAAAAGAAATGATACTTGAAGTTGGTCGTCAATTTCGGGAAATAAAAGGTTTGCGTGAAGGAACTGCAAAAGCTGAATATTCAAAATGCGTTGAGATTTCTACTAAAGCAGCAATACGGGAAATGATTCTTCCCGGGTTAATGGCTGTATCCGTGCCGGTTGTAGTTGGAATATTCAGTAAAGAAATGTTAGCAGGTTTGTTAGCAGGAGTAACAGTTAGTGGAGTTCTGATGGCAATTTTCCAATCAAATGCTGGCGGTGCATGGGATAATGCTAAAAAATTAATTGAAGGCGGTCTTAATATTGATGGATTCAATTACGGAAAAGGATCAGATGCGCATAAAGCAGCAGTAGTTGGGGATACAGTCGGTGATCCGTTTAAGGATACATCGGGTCCGTCGCTTAACATTTTGATTAAACTAATGTCTGTAGTATCATTAGTTATTGCACCGTTGATAAAATAGTATTATATTTAAAACTTATTTCAAAACCCTGCTTTCCGGAAAGTCCGGAAGGCCTAAAACAAAGTCCATAGGGAGGATTGAATGATAACAAAACACTATGAGAGCGTTGTAATCATTAATGCAGCGCTTGAAGATGATCAAGTCGAAACAACTCTCAGCCGAATCCAGGAAGCTATTAAAACCAATGGCGGTGAAATAACCGATCTTGAGAAATGGGGACGTAAGCGGCTGGCTTACCCAATTCAAAAATCAAAAAGCGGTTATTATGCTGTGTATCGTTATACAGCAACGACAGATATTGTAGCCAAAGTAGAAAGAATCTTTAACTTGGATGAAACTATAATTAGGTTTCTTACTATCGCACTCGATAAAAAAGCATTGGAATACCTTCAAAAACAGAAAGAAGATGCTGCCAAACGAGCGGAAGAAGTTAGCGATACAAGTGTGACTGATAAAACAGAATGATTGTAAAATTTGTTAAGCAATAATAACTAAGATATGATGGAGGATAGTAATGGCAGACCTAAAAATGCCTGAATTAAATAGTGTTATAGTTGCCGGTAATTTAACTAAGGATCCTGTATTTCGTGAAACATCAAATAGAACACCGGTTGTTAATTTTCATATTGCCGTCAACAGAAGATATAAAGATTCAAGTAATCAGTGGCAGGAAGATGTATGCTATGTTGGAGTTGTTGCTTGGAATAAATTAGCTGATAGCTGTAGAGATAGATTAAAAAAAGGAAGTGCGGTATTAATAGACGGAGAACTTCAAAGCCGGACATTCAAAACCGATGAAGGCAAAAACAGAACAATTGTTGAAATCAAAGCAAAACGAATTCAATTTCTGAATAAATTTAACAAGAGTGATGAAAATGATGATGACTCGAATTCATATAATGATGACGACAGCGACAACAGTTATCAGGATAATTCGTTTGACAAATTTTTAACTGATGAAGAATCAGATCTCATCAATGATGATGATAAAAAGGAGTAATTAAATGAAGACAAAAAAAGTAAAAAGAGTTATTAGCGAATATATTGATTACAAGGACTCTAAAAGGCTACAAAAATTCATTACTGATCAGGGAAAAATAATCCCCAGAAGAATTACCGGTCTTAGCGCTAAGCAGCACAGAGAACTGGTTAGAGCTATTAAAAGAGCAAGGCAGATTGCCATTATGCCTTATATTTCAGAAGCCGTTAAGTAATTCAGGAGACGAAAATGAAAGTAATTTTAAGAAAAAACTACGAGCAGTTGGGTCAAATTGGTGAAATAGTTGACGTTAAAGACGGTTTCGCTAGGAACTTTTTAATACCCAGACAAATAGCTTATGCCGCAACAGCCGGAAGTATTCAAGCGCTTGAAGAAGAAAAAAAGCAGATGGCTAAAAAGCAGGCTAAAGAATTAGAATCAGCACAGAAAATTGCATCTGAACTTGAAAAAGTATCAGTTACAATTCCCGTAAAAGTAGGGGAAGAAGATAAAATTTTTGGTTCAGTTACACATCAAATGATTGCTGATGCGATTAAAGAAAAAGGTTTCGACGTTGACAAAAGAAAAATTGAAATTCCTGAACAGATTAAATCTCTCGGAATTTATAGTGTTAATGTAAAACTATTTAACGAAGTTTCTGCAACAGTAAAAACATGGGTTGTAAGAGAATAGTTATCGATAGAAATCTCTTTTTAAGAAGCCGGATTTTGTCCGGCTTTTTTATTGTTATGCAATCACTTAGCAGATATTTCAGCAGTATGTTTTAATTGATTTTGATTGTAGTTGTGTCTATATTTCTTTTCTTGATTAAAATTAAATTTTGTTTTTAAAACCAAATTTCGATGATGATATATGAAAGAATTCAGATTTAGAATCATAATGATTGTTGCCTTCTTCGGGCTAAGTCTTTACCTCCTATACCCTACTTTTCAGGATTACCAAAACTCCGAGAAAATAAACGCAGCAATCGAAAATATGCGAGACAGTATTAAAACTGCTAATCCGAACATGTCCAGCGATAAGCTTAAAAATATCCTTAATTATAAGGAAGACAGCTTGATGGTTTCAGATCCTTCGATAAAGGATGCAAGAGAAAAAAGGATTAAGCTTGGATTGGATCTTCAAGGTGGTATGTACCTTGTTATGGAAGTAAATACCGCTAAGCTACTCGAACGATTAGTAAAAGATCCTGATCCGGTTTTCTTTGAAACTTTGAATGAGGCAGCAAAAGAATCATCGGAAGGTGATGCTAATGTGGTTTCAGTATTAGCTGCCAAACTTCAGGAAAAAGGTGTTCGATTAAGCAGATATTTCGGCTCGATACGAGAAGATGACAGTGAAATTATCAGCAGACTTGAGGAACAAGAATCCGATGCTGTTACACGTGCAATCGAAATTATTAGCAATCGTGTTAACCAATACGGTGTCTCCGAACCCAGCATTCAGAAACAAGGTTCAAGAAGAATTATTGTTGAACTTCCAGGCGTTGCTAAAGAGGAAGAGGCTAAAAGACTGCTTCAAGGAAGGGCTTTGCTTGAATTTAAAATTGTAAAAGACCCCGATTTCACAATTCCGATAATGAATAAAATTGATGAAGTTTTAGCCGGAACATCTGTATTGGAAGATAGTTCGGAAGTCGAAGAAGATTCATCATTAATAGCTGAAAACGATACGACTGCAACTGAAGATTTAACACAAGAGGAATTTGCAGAACAACATCCATTTTATTCCGTTGCTTTAATCAACCCTCAAAGTGAAGTAGCTGATGCATTTGTTCGTGAGTCCGATAAAGCTAAATTAGAAAATTATTTACAGCGACCCGAGGTTAAAAAAATAATTCCCGACAACGTGGAATTCGTATTCAGCGCGAAAGCCGAACCGGTTCAGGAAGGTGAAAATGTTTATCGAATGATCCTTGTTAATAAAACACCTGAACTCACAGGTGGTGTTATTACTGATGCGGTTTCTACTATTGATCCGCAGACAACTGCTCCGATAGTAACATTCGAAATGGATGCCGAAGGATCAAGAGAATGGGCAAGGATTACAGGTTCAAATGCAGGTAAAAGATTGGCAATCGTACTCGATGGTATGTTTTATTCTGCACCGAATATCCGCGGAAAAATAACAGGCGGAAGATCACAGATTGAAGGGATCCCGGATTTAGATGAAGCGAAACTATTAGAAATAGTACTTAAAGCCGGTGCTCTTCCCGCACCGATTGATATTATTGAAGAAAGAACTGTTGGACCATCATTGGGTCAAGATTCTATTTCACAGGGATTTAACTCGACATTAATTGGATTCATGCTCGTTGTTATCTTTATGATTTTCTATTATAAAACAACAGGAGCAATTTCAGACTTAGCGCTGTTTTTTACTGTTGTATTTATTATGGGAATTTTAGCCGGGTTCCAGGCAACTTTAACTCTGCCGGGTATCGCCGGTATTATATTAACCATCGGCATGGCAGTTGATGCGAACGTAATTATTTTTGAGAGAATTAGAGAAGAATTGCTGACCGGGAAAACTGTTAAAGCTTCCATCGACAGCGGATTCTCAAACTCATACTCAGCAATATTTGATGCAAATATAACAACCTTTTTCACCGGTATAATTCTCTACCAATTTGGCAGCGGTCCGGTTCAAGGTTTTGCTCTTACGCTTATGATTGGTATCGCATCCAGTTTGTTTGCCGCACTGGTTGTTACAAGATTGGTTTTGGATATGATGGCTGCACAAGGGAAAAAATTAAACATTGGATAAAAGTTTTACTAAGGAGATATTTAATAAATGCGAATTTTTGAAAACTTAAATGTAGACTTCCTGGGAAAAAGAAAAATTGCTTATGCAATTTCGGGAACCTTACTTGTTCTTGGAATCATAAGTTTACTTCTTAGAGGATTGGAGCTTGGAATTGATTTTAAAGGCGGTTCCGAAATCGCACTTCAGTTTGAAAAGCAAGTTGATATAAGCGCTGTGCGTAATCAGTTAAATACTATTGGTTTAGGTAATGTTGAAGTAAAAACTTTTGGCGGTGAAAGCGGCGTGCTTGTTCGAACCGAACTGCAGGAAATACCCGCTGATTTATTCCCTAATGTTATTCGAGCTATTCAAACCAATATCGATAAGCATATGCCGGGACTTGAAAGATCAATTATTGATTCCACTCGAAATTCCGTTACATTCCAGTTCGCAAATGTTGATACAACAGAACAGTTGATTGAAGCTCTGTTTATAGACGGATTTCAAACCGGACATGGGACAACAGAAGCTGAAAATACTACAATGGTTGTAAGAGTTGGAATTTCTGATTGGATAAAAGAAAATTTAAAAGAAAGTATGCCTGATAATCATTTCTCAGTGTTAAAAGAAGATATAGTTGGGCCAAAAATAGGGAATGAGTTAAAGAGAGATGCAATAATTGCAGTTGTTTTAGCTTTACTCGGAATTCTTATCTACCTTGGGTTCCGTTTTAAATTCGCATTTGCAGTCGGCGCTGTTGCTGCTCTCTTTCATGATGTTATGATTACATTAGGATTATTCTCATTGCTTTATGGATTATTTGATTTCTTAAACCTGGAAATTTCTATAAATGTGGTTGCCGCTTTCCTTACATTGGTAGGTTACTCTATTAATGATACAGTGATTGTATTCGACAGGGTACGAGAAAACTTTAAAATTCATAAAACAGCACCAATTGAAGATAACATCAATAAAGCCATCAATAAAACAATGCCTCGTACAATAATAACAAGCTTAACTACCCTAATGGTGACATTCGTGTTGTTAATTTTCGGCGGCGAGGTACTACGAGGTTTTGCATTTACTCTCTTCTTCGGTGTTTTAATCGGTACGTATTCCTCGGTTTTCGTTGCGAGTGCATTCGTACTTGAGTATGCTACGAAGAGAAAAACCAAAATTCAGTTTTAAATCAATAAGAAATAGTTTTTATTTAAAACCGGTAACCAAATTACCGGTTTTTTTATTTTAAATGGATTGGTAAAACATGATTTGAGCTGTATAATACGTGCCTAATATAATAACTTCAGCCAAGTAAAATGGTTTTTTGAATTTGTTAATACCTAATGTTAAATCAGAAATAAAAAATAATACCGCACCAAAGAACACCAACCTTGAATTCATACCAGGTTCAACGAGGTAATAATTCAAAGCGCTCCAAAGCATAATTAATATTATCACAATATATACGAGCACGGTTTTTTTTAATTTCACATCAACATGCTTTGAAAAATAATTGAATAAAAAGAGCCCCGAAATGAGTATTGGAATCAGATAAACAATTAAGACTTTCCCGGATTCAATAACAAAAGAAGTAGTAAAAAATAAATGTCCAATTAGAAATGCAATCAACCCGTTAATAAATTTTGGTTTATTAAACATCAAAAAAATATCACCTATTAAAGAGAAGATAAAAGCACAGAGGAGCAGCAGACTGTATATGGAAAAATCTGCACGCTCCTTTAAAACAAGTATTACTATTAACAATAGTAGGGTAAGCGGTTTAAACATTTGATACAGTTTTTTCATCCTGTATTTCCCGATAATTGTCAGGATTGCAAATACAGGATAGAATAATAATAATGTCTCGACTGAAATCAATTATTATTTCCTTGCTGATACAAATGAACATCTCTTTGCGGATAAGGGATTGATATACCTTCGACATCAAATCTTTTTTTCACCGCTTCCGTTGTATCAAAATAAACTCCCCAGTAATCGGCACTGTTAACCCATGGTCTTACATTAAAGTTTACGCTGCTGTCTGCTAGAGCTGAAAGTACGATTTGTGGTGCCGGATCTTTCAAAACTCTTGAATCATTTTCCAGTATACCGGCAAGGATGCCTTTTGCTTTATCAATGTCATCATCATAGCTTATACCAAATACCATATCAACACGACGTGTATCTTTCTCTGAATAATTAACAATCACACCGGCAATTAATCCACCATTAGGGACATATATCACTTTATTATCCGGTGATTTAAGCTTTGTAACAAATATGTGAATCTCCTCTACCACTCCGGCGGTTCCGGAGCCTTCGATATAATCACCAACTTTGAAAATTTTAAAAAAGATAATCATTATTCCGGCGGCAAAATTAGAAAGTGAATCTCTCAAAGCAAAACCAATTGCCAAACCGGCAGCGCCAATGATGGCGATTAATGATCCTGTTTCAACATTTAACTGACCGAGTGCCATTAAAATTACAATAGTGATCAGTAAACCGTAAATTAAATTTGATAGGAAGCCGATGATTGTTTGTTCTACCGAAGCTTTTACGAGTAATTTTTTAAAAAAGTTGCGAAGTAATTTTGCTGCTATCCATCCTAAAACTAAAATAGCAATTGCCCCTACTACCTGGAGAGAGTATTTAGATAACCACGTCTCTACCAACAACCAATATTGTGACATATTCATATAAACCTCATTTTAATTGAACTTTTTCCGGATTTCAAACAGGAATATAATAAAAATGTTATAATACAATTTGATAAAGTAGGATGTGACTTTAAGCCGCTTATTTTATCTTAACAACAACCAGTGTGATGTCGTCGTTCTGTTCGGCATTACCTTTGAATTTTTCTACGGAATTAATTATGCCGTTCATTATATATTGTGGTGTTTGATCGAAATCGACTTTTAATCTTTCTTCCAACCTTTGCAAACCATAAAAATCATTATTCGAATTCATTGCTTCGTTTATACCGTCAGAGTAAAATACGAACAGCTCATTTTTATTAAAAGGAATTTCAATTTCTTCTAACGATTCTTCAAAAATATCACCCATTTCCAACCCGACTCCGATACCACCTGATTGGTAAGAATATATTTCCCTTGCCTTCACATGAATTAAAGGAGTGTGCCCGGCTCGGCAAAAACTCATTGTATTTTTACTTAAATCGAAAAGCCCTATTGAAATTGTTATAAACCAACGACGGTCTATACTTTCATAGAAGCGTTTATTAATTTCAGTTAGAATCTCTTTTGGTGATTTTCCATCCGTGCAATACAATCTCATCATCGTTTGAAGTTTGGACATATAAAAAGAAGCCGATAATCCTTTCCCAGAAACATCACCGATCACAACAAAAATTTTATCATCCGATATTTTAATGAGATCATAATAATCACCGCCGATCTGCATCGCAGGAATCATTTTTCCGGCAATTGATAAACCATGAATATCGGGAATTTTTTTCGGTAAGAGACTTTGCTGAATTAATCTTGCATTTTCCAGGTCACGATCCATCTTCATTTTCTGAGCTTCCGATTCATACAATCTTGCATTTTCAATTGAAAGCGCAGTCTGATTTGATGCTGCAACAAGTAACTCCAAATCCTTGCCCGAAAATTGGGCGCCTGAATATTTTAGTCCGAATAAAAGAAAACCAATGATTTTTGATTTAATTATAAGTGGAATGATTGTATATATTTTTTCCCTCTTCAACAATTGTGCGTTCTCGGGGAATAAATCTTCGAACTCTTTGTTTTCGATGACAGGCTGCTGTTTAATTGACTCTCGATATGAAATAAACTCTTTTATTTTTTGTTCATCAACCGTCAGATTTAAATCATCTTTAAGCAGCTTATAGTTTTTCCGTAGTTCATATTTTCCGCTTGTAGATTTCAAAACAATTCCAAACTTGTCGGATTTAATCGAATCTACAAATGTTCTGAATGTCGACTCAAGAATATTCTCCAATCCTACAATAGTTGAAATATCATTGCTAAATTTTATTAAAACTTTTTGATAACTAAACTGCTCAGGATAAAACTTGCGGGTAATAATTTCCTGGAATTTATCTTTCGTAGATTGAAACAGGAGCGCGAAAGCAATAAATATTATTCCTGCAATTATTCCCTGGTACTGCGTACCGATTGCCATACTAAGACTTTGCCCTACCAAATAAATTACAAAGAAGTAGACTGCGGCAATAATAATAGTAGCTGCACCGTACATAATAGCTTTTTTCAAAACATCGCTAACATCCATCAAAGAATATTTATAGATAGAATAACCGAATGAAACGGGGATTATCGCTATCAAAATTATCGGGGCAAAATGTTCCGGTGAATTGAATATCAAATCAGTAACAACATTTGCCACAGTTAATGTATATATCATCGCTCCCAAACCAAGTGCATAACTAATTAGGATGATAAATATCGCATTCCTGTCACGCTCTTTCTCTAATTTTAGATAACTCTTGAATAACGAAATGAAACCGATGATTAAACTGATCATGAATAAATAAAATGAAAATGCCGCAATCGCACCACTTATAAAAAAGTTAGCTTGATTAGAAGGGTAGTCAAATGCAAATTTTAATAAAGTAAAAACAACTATTAAAAAAATCGGAGAGCTATATAGAATTCTAAGGGTGTATTTTCTCGAAATTAATTTTCTCTCTACCGGGAATACCCAAAAGAAGTGAAGGAAAACAAAGGGGGCAAAAAATCCACCGATGGTCCAAACTTGGTCAATTAAAACTACCAACCATGGCATTTCAAAAATCGGGTTATTGGCAAAATTACCAATTATTAAAGATAAGGTTGCATACAATGATAAAAAGACGCCTACCCTGTAGAAAAGCACTTGCGGCTTTCCGTCGGGTTTTGCAACTATTACAATATGCCCTACTAAAAGCCAGATCAACGCGATTAGTGAAAGAGCTAGAAAAGGGAATTGTATTAATTCTTTTATCTCAACCTTTGTTTCAAATGTTCTGCCATCCCTTGAATATAAATAGGTTGCTGAATCTCCGCTATGGATTCTATTCAAAGTAATGGTAGCAATGAAAGTATTGGTGATTTTTACATCATTTATTTTTAAGAGTTGATCGCCGTCCCTTATACCTGCATTCCAAGTAACACCTTCGAATTTTACCAGGTCAAAAAATATTGCAGAACTATCTTTAGTAATTTTTTTCGGTGACCAAAGACACTCATCATTTGCAACAGGTGTAATTTCAAGAACAAAATAAAGATTTATAATACCAACAATTGATAACAGTATTGTTATAGGTACCGTTAGTTTAAGACGGTATTTAGCAATAAAATCTTTAAATTTTCTTATTATAGTAACCATGCCTGCAATCTATAAGAATGGGTATTTAATTAACTTTTAGTATAAGCGAAGTAATGTCATCTGATTGATCAGCGCCGGCGGTATAGTTTCTAACTTCCTTCATTAATGAATTAATCAGTTCATCAGCGGACAAATCTTTTTGGTTAAGAACAAAATCTTCCAATTTTTCATCAGAGAATTCTTCATTATCCATGCTCATCGCTTCAGTTATACCATCAGTAAAAAGATAAATCCTATCTCCTTTTCTAAGTTCGATTTCTTCGGATTCATACGGAATTGTCGTTGACATTACACCGAGAATCATCCCGCCTATTCGTAGTTTAATTATCTCATTATCACGAACCAGCAATGGCGGATTATGACCGGCATTAACATAAGTCAAGGTTCTAGCCTCATCATCAATAATTCCCCAAAAAAATGTTATGAAACTGCCCATCGTTGTATTTTCGGATACCAGATCATTTATGAGGTTAGACGCTTCGTTTATTGGAATGTTCTGCTTACAAATTGATTTCAAAAATGCTTGAAGGTTTGCCATTAATAGAGCTGCCTGAACTCCTTTTCCCGATACGTCGGCTATAGCAATTAATGTGCGGTGATCATCTAAAGTAACTACATCATAATAATCTCCGCCAACCTGTCGTGCTGATTTATTAAATGCCGCAATTTCAAAATTTTTCAATTGAGGAATCCTACCCGGAAGTAGATTTCGTTGGATATTCCGCGCTATTTCCAAATCTTTTTCAAGACGCTGTTTCTCTATGGCTTCTTCGAACAACCTTGCGTTCTCTATTGAAATTATTGCCAAACTGCCGACAGACGATACAAACTCAATATCCGATTGTGTGTATTCAACCTCATTTTTTCTGCGCCCTAATAAAATCAATCCTTTTGTTTCACTTTTTATTGTCATAGGAATTACAAGTTCGATACCCACTTTTCTGAAATCTTCAAATTCCTTGTTAAGCTCATCCCCTCTAATTGGGGATGTTATTTTATTCAGATTACAATCCTTAATAATTCCTTTCAATTTTTCTTCGGGAATTTTTGTCTCAAGAATTCTATAGGAATTATTCTCGCAAGTAACAACTGCAAACTTGGAAACAAGCAGTTGCCCGATGATAGAAAAGACCAAAAGTTTGCCAACCATTTCAACTTTTAGTATACCGCTGAATTCTTTACTTAAATCAAAGAGTGACCCGAGCTGATTAACTTTAGCATCAAGTCTTTTATTCACAGACTTCAATTCCTCAACAATCTGAGAATTTTCAATCGCGGTGGCACCGATATTAACAATTGTCTGAAGAAAACTTTTATCATCTTCATCATAAAGACTGCCGCCCATCCTTTGACCTAAACATAAAACACCCAGCTTGTTATTTGAAGAGACAATCTTTTGACAAATTCGGATATTATTTTCTTCTGCAAAATTTTTAAAGTCCGGGTTGTTTTCGAAATCATCAATACTGACATTCGGAAATTGCGAGATAATATCTTTAGAAAATCCTTTGAATGTCTTGACCTCCAATGAATTATTATTAGAATTGAGTGCAATCAATCCTTTGGTAGCCAGCAGTTTGCTGAAGCATGTCAGCAGCATATTATTGAGAGTAAAATTAAGATCCAGACTGGAATTTATGAGGTTGCTGAAATCAACCAAGGCTGAAAGGTTTCGGAGTGCGGCATTTTTATCGGGATACTGCATACAACTAAACCATATATTTTACAAGAATTACTTCATTCTTATTATTAACTTTTTCTCTATAAATTACTTCGTCCATTAATTTTTTCATCAAGAACATACCGAGTCCGCCGATTCGTTTCTGCTTATGATATTCCTTAAGATTAGGTTCGGGAATTAAACCGGGATCAAAATCAGCGCCTTCATCAGAAATTACGATAGAAAATTTGGAAGTATCATAAATAATTTTAACACTCATTTCTCCTTCCGGCGCATATTTATAAGCATGTTTAATCACATTAGTACATGCTTCATCAACAGCAAGTACTATCTTACCTACCTCATCATCCGAGAATCCGCTTTCTTTAGCAGCATTTTTAGCAAAGTCTCTAATCACGGATAGATTATCAGTCGAGCTCTTTATTATTAACTCTTTTTCAAAAGGTTTAGTTTTTTCGCTCAATGATCAATCCTGGTTATTAAACTTTTCAATTGCTTCGACTTCGTCTTTAAAAAACTCATAGAGCATAGGAAAACCAAGCAAGTCGAAGATACTGTAAACATTATCCTTCATATTAGCGAACTTGATATCCCCATTATTTTCACGCATTGTTTCAACATAAGCCATGAACACTCCAAGACCGGCGCTGCTGATATAAGCAAGCTCATCAAAATTAACTACAACTTTATAATTGCTGGCTTCTATAAGTTTATTAAATGTGCTCTCAAGTTCCGGTGCTGTGTGAGCGTCCAAGTAACCTTTAAGATCAACTATGCTTACGTGACCAACTCCGCGCACCTGGACGTTGAAATCTGCCATCAACACTCTCCAGTTAAATTGTTATTAAAATTCCACTTAAAGATAACAAGAGTAATATCATCATGCTGAGCTTTTTGTTCAGAAAAAACACTAACTCTCTGCATTATCTCGGTAGATATTTCATCAAGAGTTTTATTTTTATTCTCGAGAATTACTCTTTCAAATCTTTCATATCCGAAATCATCCATATCCGTGTTTTTAGATTCCGGTATTCCATCTGTATACAAGATTATAATATCGTCATTATTTAATTTAATTTCCATTTCTTTTAAGTTATCGCTGAACTTAGAGCCAAAGTCCAAACCCAAACCAATACCGTTCGGTGTGTACGGTGTCATTTTGCCGTCTCTCGAAATATACAGCGGGTTATGTCCGCATCTCGCAAACGACAACCTTCCCTCTTTAACATCGATTACACCATAGATGGCTGTTACAAAGCTTTTCTTTTCCAAACTATTCTTTAATATTTCGTTTGCTTTACTGAGGAGTTCTTTCGGACTTTCAATGAGAAGCGATAATGATTCGAAAATTCCTTTTACTTCAGCCATTATAAACGCTGCCTGTATTCCTTTACCGGAAACATCAGCTATAACAAAACCTAGTTTGTCATCGCTCAAACGGAAAAAGTCATAATAGTCTCCGCCCACTTCAAATGCCGGGACAAATAAAGCTGATATCTCCAAATTTTTCACAACCGGTGTTCTGCTCGGCAGAATTTTAGATTGGATTTCGCGTGCAACTTCCAGCTCTCTTTCAAGTCTTTCCTTTTCCAATGATTCTTCAAGTAACTTTGCATTTTCAAGAGCAACCGCAGCATAATCAGCAAAAGCGCCAACCGCTTTTAAGTCATCGACATCAAACTTCATGTTTTGTTTTCTACCGGCGAATAGATATCCATTAATTTTATCATGCACTTTTAATGGCGCAATCGCCAGTGCGTTAAAGTTCACCGTGTGAAGATCATTTTTAACTTTTACTTTTATTGATCTTTGGTTCAACGTAACTAACTCATTCATGTCCGAGTTTTCATCCAGTATTGCGGTCGTTAGTTTATCGGCAATTACATAACCAATATTATTAACCGAACTAATCTCGTAAGAATTTCCCTTTTTAGTTACAAGCCAGGACGAATCCGAATTACATACTTTATTAGTCGTGGAAACAATTGTTTCAGCTAGTTCATTGAAGTCGAACACTTGTGTAACAAGTTTGCTTAAATCAATAAGTGAGGACAACTCTTCAGCCTTTCTATCAAAAGCTTCTGCAGTAGGAAGATGAAACAGTGCCGTAAAGAAAATGATTGCAAAATAAATTGTTCCGTAAATCATTGTTAGATTTAAGAAGGTATGCAGAGCAGGCGAAAAATTTATAATGATATCCGTTACAAGTGTATCATTCAGTGTAAGTGCAAAGTTGATTCCAAATAATGCTGAAAGCACTACGGAGATAATAAGCAAATACAGTTTTTGCTTTTTAATCATGAATGCGATCCAGGAAACGCGCAATGAATTAATTGATATCATTACAATTGCAACTACATAGAATGTATTTTTTAAAAAATCCAGATCGGAATTTATGAACATCAATGAATTGGAAATGGAAGCAAGAAAAACGAAGAGAACCATTGTATTAAAATATTTTTGCGGATCACGTTTTTGTCTTAAATAAAACAACTCCCGGAATGCAGAAAATATATAGGTTAACGATGCAACAAATACAAATGAAAGTAGAGTAGAAAATATTGTGTAGACAAAATCAGTTTTAGATCCAATATCAGCTACATCATTAAAGATAGCCGACGAAACAGATATTATAAAAAATATGAGCGCGTTTAGAATTCCGGCATTTAATACTATTGACAACGGCGCTGTAATTTTTGAATGCACGAAATCAATAACATATAATGTCCAAAAAAAGACTGCACCGGTGACCAGCAATTCATTAACAAAAAGAAAAACAGTTGATTCAATTACAGGAAAAATAATTTTAAATACGAAGAGGACAATTGAAAAAAATATTGCATTCTCAAGTTTTCGTGAAGTTGCTAGATTTCCAAGTTTGGTAAGCATTGAAATATACAGCACCCTATAAATTATTCGAAATGAAATTGCATCCCATAAAATTCACTGGGCGGTTAATTGAAATCTGTTCGTGCATCGTCAACAAACAAAAAATGAAAGGATCAATCATTCTTATCCTTTTCTTTTTTTATTTCCGCTTTCATTTTTTTTAGTTCTATCATTAAACTATCCAGTCCAATCTTCAATGAGCTGTCGTTGTTAATAGTATGAACATTTTTAAACATTGAATCCATTTTTAATCCGAACTCTGTCCAGTTTTGACCATGTTCAGCATATTTTGTTGCAATATTAATACTGTTGGAAATTATGCCACCCAATCCTTCCAATTCTTCTAATCCTTCAAGATTATATTCGAAATGTAAATCGGGAGGAATCGGTGCATCGGGAAATTCAATTCCATTGAACTTTATTTGAGTAGTATCAAAATTCATTGAGTACGCAACTACACTTTTCGTAACATTTTCAATTATCGGTTGAATCTGGTCAAGTGTTGTTCCCACAACTGCCATACCAAGGTTACGGGGTAATACCACCCGGTATGAATTAGAATCGGTTATCGTGTAATTGAGTTTTTCACTACCCTTCCCAGATTCCTGTTTCTTACCGTTAATAAATCTGAAGTCAATTTTCTTTAATTCACTTCTGAGATTAGCAAGATCCGATTCCATGTTTTTGACTTCAAATCTAAATTTTGCTTTATCGAAAGCATATGCTTCTTTAAATATTGTATCGGGTGTAAAGAATATATAATCGGTGGAAGAATCATTTTCAACCGATGCAATCATATCCTGCACGGCAGCATTGCCGGCAAAAGATGAGGCATTTGGTACAATTCGTCTAAGCTGCGTTTTGCTGTTTCGATCTGCAAATGTAATCAAATCTGCTAGTATCGCATCCCGGAGATGTGTAATGTTCGGATTTACTGCAACCGTATTATTTTGGTTAACCAAAACGGATGTGTATAAATCATCTTTATATGAGTTTAAGATCGAGTCAAGTTGCGCTTTCTGATTTTCATTTACCCCAAGATAATTAACAAAGGATTTATAATTATCGGTATTAGCTTTCCATACAGCCGGTTTGATTTCTATTACATCGCTGCCCGATGATCCGTCTGTATCGGAAATCTGGATAACATTATTTTTTTCCTTATCAATCGGCAAATTTTTATACATCGCAAAATTAAAAACGTCTTCATTTGTTATATCAGTTTTGAACAAGAGTGGTTTTAAATTCTGAGTGTAAAACGAAGCAATGTTGGCTTTTCCTTCCTCAATTATTTCCGACACTTCATTTTTATTGAATTTGAAAAAAAACATCAAACTGATAGTGAGAATGGCAAGCCCGATTCCCGGCAGCCATTTTTTTAAATCGAATGTCTTACTTCCGTTAGATTGATAAGTCTCCATAAAACCACCTGACTAAGTTTAACGCATTAATTCTTTTTGATACGGTTCCAGAATAAATTTCAAACTCTCTCTTGCTCTGAATATTCTCGACTTAACCGTACCAACTTCACATTCCAGCTTATCGGCAATCTCTTTGTAACTCAATCCGTCGATGTCTCTTAAGATAAGCGGAATTTTTAATTTATCGGGCAGTTTATCAATTGCTTTGCGAACCATCCGCGGAATATCCATGTTCTCAGTCCGCATACTCCCGGCAGGCTCATCATCTGTATCTTTCAATGGAACAAAAATACTTCGAACCCGTTTCTTTCTTAAATAATCTCTACATTTATTAACCGTTATTCTGTAGAGCCAAGTAGTAAATTTCGAATCGAAACGGAAATTCTTCACGTTATGAAAAATACTTATGAACACGTCCTGCGAAATATCGTCAACAAATTCAGTATCGCCCAGAGTTAGAAAAACTAGATTACGAACTTTTTCCTTATGCCTGCCAACTAATTTCGTAAATGCGGATTCGTCACCATCGATAAAGCTTTGAACCAGTAAAAAATCCTCATCATCCTGCGGGTTTTGACTAGTATTATTTTTTACATCAATATCTTTTTCTGAACTCATATTTTAGACGACCTATTGGAAATTATGTTCCGATACCGTAATTATGATCCGGTACAAATATTTTTCTAGTGATTTTATAGCTGACTTTGATCTTTGTTTTTTTGATCAGATTACATAACTTAACACAGTAATATAATTATTTATACTCAATTATTTTTCTAATTGTTCAAAATTATTTGGAAATATTTTGAAAAAATCTTATATAAATAACCTGAAAAAAACAATTTGGGAGAGAAGATGAAGATCAAAACACGTGAACATTACGGCGCTGTTGTTGTTGAATTAAAGGGGAATGTGATGGGTGGTCCCGATGCTCAGGAATTCAATACACTTTTGCACAAACTGCTGGATGAGGACAAAAAGAATTTAGTAGTTGATCTTGCCAATGTTAAATTCATGAACAGTTCAGGATTAGGTATGCTGATAAGCGGGTTCACGACAATGAAAAACGGCGGCGGTTCTCTCAAATTAGCTAACGCTACTGATAAAATTAACAGCTTACTTGTTATTACTAAGCTTATTACTATTTTCGAGCATTACACTTCTGTTGAAGAAGCTGTTAAGAGTTACGAGGAATAATTTTTTGATAAAAATAAACTCCGGTTAGTAAAGCCGGAGTTTTATTTTGCCTTCCGATAAAAATAATCATGAGGTAGAAATGAATGTATCAATCCTTGTCGGCAGTCAATGGGGCGACGAAGGGAAAGGGAAAATTGTCGATATACTAAGCGACAGGTACGATATAGTAGCGCGCTATCAAGGCGGGGCTAATGCCGGACATACAATTCAAATAGGCGACAAGCAGTACATTCTTCATTTAGTTCCTTCGGGTATTCTGCGAGAGAATGTGCAGTGTGTTATAGGTAATGGCGTTGTAATCGATCCTCATGCTTTAATGGAAGAGATTGAGTTTATTCATTCAAACGGAATGGATACAAAAGGCAGGTTATTTATTAGTCAGAATGCTCATCTTATTATGCCTTACCATAAACTGCTCGATAATATCCAAGAAAGCGGTGAGAAAAAAATCGGGACGACCGGGCGCGGTATTGGTCCGTGTTATATTGATAAATATGCCCGCAAAGGGATTAGGATTGTTGATCTGCTGAACCGAAAATCTCTCGAAGAAAAAATAAGAGTCAACCTTGAAGAGAAGAATAATATTTTAAGAAAAGTTTATAATCATGAAGAACTTGATGTAGAAAAAATAATTAAAGAATATACCGAGTTTGATGAGAAGATAGATCAATATATAACTGATGTTCCAACCTTCCTGAACAACGCAATTCACGAAGGTAAATCAATTTTATTTGAAGGCGCTCAAGGAGCTTTGTTGGATGTTGATCATGGAACTTACCCTTATGTTACATCATCAAACCCTACCTCAGGTGGAGCATGTATCGGAACAGGAGTGCCTCCCACTAAAATCACTTCTATTATCGGAATTGTAAAAGCATATACAACAAGAGTCGGACTCGGTCCTTTCCCAACTGAATTATTGGATGAGGACGGTGAAAATTTGCGCGATTGGGGAGCCGAATACGGAGCTACAACCGGGCGACCTAGAAGATGCGGGTGGTATGACGCTTTTCTAGTAAACTACTCAAGATTAATAAACGGTATTGAGAGAGTCGCTTTAACTAAATTGGATGTACTCAGTAAATTCAAGGAAATAAAAGTCTGCGTCGGTTATGAACATAACGGAAAGATGCTCAAATACTTCCCTACTGATCTAATCCGTTTGAATGAAGCAAAACCAATTTTTGAAATTCTTCCCGGATGGCAGAAGGATATTACCGGAGTTCAAAATTATGACGACCTTCCTTCGGAGACGAAAAATTACTTGGGATTTATTTCTGAGAAAAGCGGATTTGAAATATCAATTATTTCGGTCGGACCAAAACGTTCGCAGACAATTGAGATATAACCATAAATACTGCACTGTTTTTAGATTCGTTTTATATTTATATTTGATTCGATAGTGGAAAGTAAGTCAGGAAAATAAAATGAAGATGTCCGGCGGTCCCGCCTCGCTTAGAATAAAACTTTTACTCCTTTCAATTGCAATAGCGATTGCATTAGGAACCTTATACTATACACAAAATCTTGTAGAAAAACTTCAAAACCGTGAACGTGAAGTTGTAGAACTATATGCTAAAGCTCTTCAATATATTGCCGATTCCGAATCATTAAATAACGATTTCACATTCATTTTCGAAAATATAATTAAACGAATCGATTTCCCGTTAATTCTAACCGATGAATTCAATCAAGTTCCCTATGATCCGACGGGATCGGGTATTAGGAATTTGGAGATCGATTCAACATTAACCTCAAATGAAGTTGAAATTTTCCTGCAGAAAAAAATCCAGGAGCTTGGAAGCCGGTATGATCCTATAATTGTCTATTACCCGGCAAACGTTGTATGGAAGAAAATTTATTACGGCGATTCTAATTTGATTCAGGCGCTTCGATTTTATCCTTACTTGCAAATTTTACTTGCGTTTGTTTTTATTTCAATTGCATACCTAAGTTTCAGCTATATCAAAAAAAGTGAGCAGAGTAATATTTGGGTCGGAATGTCAAAAGAAACTGCTCATCAACTCGGCACTCCGATTTCTTCCTTAATGGGCTGGTCCGAAATTTTGAAGATGAATTTAGATTCACCCGATAAAGTTGCTGATGTTGCTGAAGAAATTGACAGCGATCTCAGCAGGCTGAACAAAATTGCTCACAGGTTTTCAAAAATCGGGTCGAAGCCTGAATTGAAAATAGAAAATGTATATCAAATTGTCAGTCGGGTAAATAATTACTTCCACAGGCGTCTACCGCATACCGGGAAAAATGTTGTACTTGAAATTAAGGGCGATCATGAAGTTGCTGCGATGATTAATGCCGAACTATTCGAATGGGTTTTGGAAAATCTGATTAAAAATGCTTTAGATGCAATTGAACATAAAGAAGGCAGCATCAAATTCAACATCATTAATAATAATAAAACTGTAGAAATAGATGTAAGCGATAATGGGAAAGGTATTGATCTTAAACATCGTAAAGATATATTTAGACCGGGTTACAGTACGAAAAAACGAGGCTGGGGATTAGGACTTAGTCTCTCTAAACGCATCGTCGAAGATTATCATAAAGGTAAGATCTTTGTCAAGAATTCAATTCCGAATGAATCGACTACTTTCAAAATCGTACTTATCAAATAGCTTCATTTCGAACATTAAGAAAATCAGAATAAATATTCTCATTATAGGGATAAACTTTTTTAGAATGATTACGATAATATAATTGTAGAGCCAAAATAATATTTGGCATATAAATTGTGTCACTAATAGTGACCGATTAAACGGTAAAAGTTATAACCCTCCTTTTAAGCAAACCAGCTGCTATGGTCCGCCCTCAACCATGGCAGCTTTCCTCTTTTAAACCTGATTTATTTTTCTCGGACTTTTATTCCGGTAATAATTTCCGCTATATGAACTAACCTTACATGTAAATTGTTATCACTTTTTTACACAAATACAAAGAAGTAATGAATAGTTATCTTGAATTAGACATAATAAAAATAGATGAGATTGCAGATGAAACGAATTACTATCTACTGAAAGCAAATGAAGAAAATGATTTTTCATTTTTGCCGGGACAGTTTTTAACACTTATCTTTAACGATAACGGTGAAGAAATTAGACGAGCGTTTTCAATCTGCACAACTCCCGATGAACTCCCATATCTCGGTATAGCAATAAAAAAAGTACGGGACGGCTTTACTTCCAATTTTATAATGGATAATCTAAAAGTCGGAGATAAAATATCTGCTTTGCCCCCTCTCGGTAATTTTATTTTGAATACTCAGGAAAATGTAAACACTCACATTTTCATTGGTGCAGGCAGCGGAATAACTCCGCTGATTTCAATGATGAAAGCCGAACTCAAACGGGATACAAATTCAAGAGTGATATTGTTTTACGGAAACAGGAACGAAAAATCCATCATTTTTAGAAATGAAATTGATGAGTTGAAGAGAATATACAACGGCAGATTTGATGTTTATAATAGTCTTACCCAACCATCCGAAAATTGGGACGGTCATAACGGAAGAATTGATTTCAATAATGTCAAAGAATATTTATCAAAAAATAATCTTACTGAATTTGACAATTCCGATTATTATTTGTGCGGACCTTCCGGGATGATGAAAAATATAATTTCCGGTCTGGAAGAACATGGAGTTAATCATGAGAAAATCCACAAAGAAAATTATGAGATTTCCATTATTGAAGATGCTGAAGAATATGAAGAGCGTGATTACAGTGTAACAGTTATACATGAAGGAGTTCGTCATAATTTGCTTGTTAAAGCCGGGGATTCAATTTTATATACCGCGCTCGAACACGGTATCGATCTGCCTAACTCGTGTCAGTTCGGTTCTTGCGGCACATGCAAAGCTACGCTGCTCTCAGGTAAAATAAAGTTGGTCGATCAATCTGTTCTTTCCGAAGAAGAAAAGAGGAAAGGATATTGTCTTACCTGCGTCGGTTACCCGTTAAGTGAAAACGTAGTGATACATTACGATGACAGGTTTTAATAAATTCCAGATAAAAAATTAGCCATTCTGGTAGAAACAAATTGCCAAAATACATGTCCGTCATTCAATTCGAAACCCATTGCCGAAATAAAAGCCCGTCATTCTAAACGCAACGAAGTTAAATCTCCGTTGGACTCCTATGGAAATGAATAGATGAACTGTCATTCTTAAACACACTGATCATCAGCATTCTACCAGTTCCGACAAGTTGAGCGAGGTGGGTCTTACGACCATAAGTACAGAAAAATAAGCGATAAATCTGTGGGTTTTGCGATCTTGCCCTTATCTATCGGTATATAGGTTTACATATCCTTTGACAGGTACACCTATTGGCAGACAGGCGCCATTAGAAGAATTAATAATGAGTTTACGAATCATTATTTGTCCTTGTAAACAGGCATATATATTAGTCCCTATCAAAAGAGATAAACATGAAAGAAGTCATAAAAAAATACTAACGGATCTTAAACAGACTCCTTCAGATTGACACAAATGGATCCAGCCGGTAATGCAGGCAACTACCCTATCTTCCACACCCCTCAAAACTATAAAAATGGAAAACTGTCGAGTTTATATTGACAAATTAGTACCAATATTGTAGATTACCGCTATGCAATTTAGGCGTAAAATACAACCGGAATTAGAGAAGCAGATAACAACTCGTGAGGTTGTTGTTATAACCGGTATGCGTCGTACCGGCAAAACGACTTTAATGCGGATGTTATTCGATTCAATAAAAAGTGTAAATAAAGTTTTTCTTGACCTACAGAATATTCTCGACCAGAAGCTGTTTGATGAAATTGATTATAACAACATTTTTGCAAACTTAAAATCTTATGGAATAATCCCTACTAAAAAAGTTTACCTCTTTATTGATGAGATACAATTCAAACCCGAAGTAACTGGTGCAGTTAAATATTTATACGATCACTATGATGTTAAATTTTTTATAACTGGATCAAGCAGCTTCTATCTAAAAAATTTATTCCCGCAATCACTCGCCGGAAGAAAAGTAACTTTTGAACTTTTTCCGTTATTTTTTGAGGAGTTTTTAACTTTTAATAAAATTCCCCTTGAATTGAGCAATAATTTTAACGAAAAAAGCAGCTCGAAAAACTTTATCGAATACCAGAAACTCTCTAAGTATTATGAAGAATATATTAGATATGGCGGATTCCCTCAAGTTGTTCTTGAAAAAGATGAAAAACAAAAACAGTTGATGTTAAGAGATATTTTTAATTCCTATTTTCAGCTTGATGTTATTACTTTAGCGGATTTTAAAAAGATAGATGCATTCAAGAAACTGATATTCATATTAATGGAGAGAGTCGGCTCTAAGTTGGATATTTCGAAATTATCATCAATATTGGGAGTCAGCCGGGATACAGTTTATTCTTATATAAGTTTGTTAGAAGGGACATATTTTATTTTTTTGATCAACCCATTCACGCTTAATAGAGACAAAGAGATTAGCGGCACGAAAAAGGTATATTTATGCGACAACGGTATTGTGAATCAATTTTCTCAGATAGCAAAAGGAAGTTTACTCGAAAACTCGGTATTTCTTAATTTAAAGAAGTACGAAGCCGTTAATTATTATCAAAAAAGAAGCGGTGCGGAGATTGATTTTATTGTAAAGAATAACAACAATTTAACAGCGTTGGAAGTTAAAACGAACGCAGTTGAAAATGATTTGAAGAAATTGAAACGTCTCTCCGAAAACTTAAGTATTGACGAATATTATCTTGTCTCACATTCATTCAGCAAAATAAGTAAAAGTCTTTGTGCTTATCAGGTTTAAGTGTTCCAAGGAGTAGAGAACCACATCTCTCGATACTAAATCTAATTAAACCATCAAATCGAGAGCCTTGCCATCCGAAATAGCGCATTAAAAACAGTTTGCCAATGACAACTTAAGATTCCGGCAAATTCGTACCGGGATGACATATCTAATACATTCTTACGAAATTCAGAATCTCTTTTTACAATTTTCATCTTTTGAATGAAAAAAGTCAAATGCCTTTACGAGATACTCAGAACGGATCAATATAATTTTTAATTCCGAATCCATGTGAAGACGAGCTGTAATCATAAATTAAAACGGTGAACCGTATTTTATCAAAAATGATGTTTTGAATTTTTCAATAGCCTCGAATTTATTATATTCGAATAACAACTCATCGGTAAAATGAAAAACATTTTTCTTATTTGCATATCACTTCTAATTTTTTCTTCACATCATAATGCTCAAATTGATTCCACGGAAATTAATATTAACCGGCTTGCATTAGTCGGCGGAGTTACAGCGGCTGGATTCGTTTATGCTTACGGAATTCAAAATAACATGTGGTGGAAAGGTGAGAAATCATCCTTCCATACCAATTGGCAGAACGATTGGGAATACGCATTAGGCTCCGATAAATTCGGTCACTTCTATTTTGCTTATTTACTTACAAACATTTACTACGAAGCTTTTAGATGGAGCGATATTCCCGGTGAAAGAAGTATGTTGTATGCTAGCCTGCTTACATTCTCATACCAAACATTCATTGAAATCCGCGATGGTTTTTCAAAGGGTTACGGATTCAGTTGGGGAGATTTTGGGGCAAATTCACTTGGAGCATTATATCCGCACATGCAGAAAAGATTTCATTTTCTGAAACCAATCAGTTTTAAAATCAGTTATTACCCTTCGCAGCGATACAAGGAGGGAAATAATCAGTATATATTGGATGATTATGAAAGCACTTTCAATTGGATAAGTTTTGATGTTAACCAGTGGCTGCCGAAGAATATTGATAAAGCAATTCCCGATTTTATAAATGTAGCAATCGGACACAGCGTTAATAATTTGGGATTCGAGAATTCACGGCAGCATGAATTGTATCTTTCTCTTGATTTGAATCTAAAAAAACTTCCGGGTGACGGCTGGTTTTTGAATCTGATTAAAGGCGCTTTGGATTTCTATCACCTGCCCTCCCCCGCTGTAAAAATTTATCCGGATGTAGTTTGGTACGGACTAAAATTCTGATCTTCTTGTAATTAGAAGTAACCAAGTGAAATCGTTTCCCCTCAAGGCTTTGGGTTACACAGAGGTGCGCAGAGCAAGGCACTGAGTTTCACGAAGGTTGTTGTTCCTCTGCGGTTCTCCGTGTTCACTCCGTGGTTCTCTGTGTAACCGAGTTTTTAGGATTTCATGAAGGTGTTTTTTTTCTGTGGTATTTTGAAAAAAAACCTCCGCTGCTCAAAGAGAAACGGAGGTTTGAATATTCTCTGCTGCTTTAAAAATTACTTGATAAGCAGCATCTTTCTAACTTCAGCATTATCTGGAGTGATTAACCTGTAAAAGTAAATTCCGCTAGCCATTTGTGATCCGTTAAACTCAACATTGTAAACTTCATTAGCCTTTGCAACATTATTGTATAACTCCGCCACCTGCTCGCCGACCGGGTTAAAAACTTTCAACTGTGCGCGGGTATCCTCAGCAAATGCAAATTTAATTGTCGTTTTAGGGTTGAAAGGATTAGGATAATTCTGTTCAAGAACAAAACCATTTGGTATTTCGCCGCCCTTAACTTCTACCACATCACTGTACTCAAAAGCGCCGTCTAAATCGACTTGCTTCAGCCTGTAATAGAAAGTACCGTAACCGGCATCTGCATCAACAAATGAATAATCTTTCTGTGCATTACTGTTACCGTAACCTTCAACAAATCCGAGCGTTTCCCAGCCTGTCCCGGCGTAGTCGGTTTGTGACGAAGCCGGACCTGTCCCCTCGTAGTCGTTTTCCGACGAAGCCGGACCCGTTTCAGTCAGTTCTTCCGAGCGAACTGAAGTCCGCTCTACATAGAAGCCATAATTATTCACCTCAGTAGCAGTTGACCATTTCAGTTCAACAGTTTTGTTTTTTGTGAGAGCTGTGAATGAGGTGAGTTCTATGGGTAACACACCTGAGCTTTCATAAGTCCCTAAAGTTTTATCATTGGTTCTATCCGCATCATTATCATAAGCAAATATCTTATATGAAACTGTCGTTCCGATATCATATGGAAGGGCAGAATCTGTAATATATGTATCTCCTGCAGATAATGATAATTGAACTTCCCCATCATTATTTGTATTTACTTCTCCATCATCATCATAAATCATATAAATTCCTTGTCCGGCAGAACCAGTTGCATCATCATATATCCCGCTTGCATCAGTTATATCAATCTGAAATTTTTTGTTTGCTTCAATGAATGTGGGATTTGAAAAGGTTGGAGAAACTTCATCATCATCTATTATTGAAAAAGAATAATCTGTAGCAAGACCATCATCATCGACAAATTGACCATAGGGATTTTGATAATCACCTCCACTACTAACTAAATAATCATCATCTGTACCATCAATATGCTGAATCCGATAATATATCGTACCAATTGCATCAATACCACCAGTACCAGCTGCAATACTTGCACGCCAAATACCATAATCTGCAGTGTAGCCACTGCCCATCCAATTATACCAATTTTGATTTTTTTGAAAAGAACCATCTGCCCAGACTGCAATAGATCCATTCCAAACCCTTACTTTCATTGCAGTTATATCATCTTTATAGGCACTTGATGCAAAATATATTGTTTCATCATCATATATATCGCCACCATTGGTGTTATCTAAAAAATTATAGGTTTCGGCAAATACAATAGTGCTCGATGCCGAATTTGCTGCAGAACCATGGAAAGTACCATCCCATTGAACATTATTATCACCTGCAAGAATTAGAGAAAATGCAATAACAATTAATAAATACATTATCTTTTTCATAACCCCTCCAAGGTTAAGATGATCTGAACTGAATTAAACTTTGTGAAAATCCCAAAAACTTTATATAAATGCAAGTAATTTCCAACGTACATATAGACCTCAAGTCTTTATTTCAGTTAAGATTAGTGGGAAGATGAATGCAGAATTTTGCACCCTTTCCTGCTTCACTCTCAACCCAAACTTTCCCGTTGTGCAGTTCAACTATTCTTTTAACTATCGATAAACCCAATCCTGTTGAGGATTCTTCACCGGTAGGTTGGGCGGAAAGTTTCTGAAACTTGCCGAATACTTTCTCTTTATCTTCTTCACTTAAACCGGGACCTTCATCTTTAACGCATATCGTAACGCTTTCACCGGGTTCGCTGTTCAAACTTACCGTAATTATTTTACCTTTCGGAGAATATTTAACTGCGTTGCTAATCAAATTTTCAATTGCTGCGGAAAGCTTCCCGCCGTCCGCTCTTACTTCAATATATTTTTCAGGGTCATAAATAAAATCAATGGTTTGATTTTTTCTATTTACCTGCGGTTCACATGCGGAAATCAGTTTTTCAATTAAAAAAATCAGACTGACTTTTTCAAAATTCATCTTAATGTTTTCGTCTTCAATCTTGCTGCTTTCGAGTAACTGCTGAATGGAATCCAACATTTCTTCGGCGGCTTTTTTAATTAAACCGAGCATCTCTTCAGCCATTTCTTTATCATCTAAATCGGAATTAATCAACTCAACCGAACTCTTTATACTGCCAACCGGATTTTTAAGATTATGCGTTACTATTCTCATCATCTCGGTTTTATGTTGATTCATTCTTTCGGCAATGTCTCTCTGGTTTTCAATCTCTTTTCTAGCTAGTTCAACTTCATGCAGTACTTGCTCTACTTTTTCTTTTTCTTTCTGCAGGCTAGCCGTTCTTTCGTTAACCTGAATTTCTAATTCGCTCTTTCTCTTTTCTAAATTTAACATCCGGATTTTATAAATAAACCAGACGGCAATTATTAATAAAATACTCACACCGACATAAAAATAGAGGGTTTCGTAAAACATTGCTCTAACGATAATGTTTATAGACGCTCCTTCCGTATTCCAAACGCCGTCGCTGTTGCATGCACGAAGTTTGAATTTATATTCCCCGGGAGGCAGTAATCTATAAATTATTTTTCTATCATAGGTAGTTTTGCTCCAGTCCTTTTCTAGTCCCTCTAACTTATGCTGGAACTTCACATTTTGTGTTGCGCTGAAACTTAACGCGGTATATGAAATTTCAATTTTCTCTGTTGATGAACTAAACTCAATCGAATTAGTTTCAACAAAAATGCTGTCGTCAATAACAACTTTATCGATGAATAATTTCGGCGGGGCAGAATTGAAATTAACTTTAGCGGGATCAACAACTACAACGCCATTCAAGTTGGGAAGCCAAAGAGTGCCGTCGGGATATTTTAGTGATGAAGGCTGCGAACCGCCGTTAAATTCATTGCTTAGCAGACCGTCATTCTTTTGATAGAATACCGAATTAATAAAATTCGTTTCACCGTTAATAAATTTCAGCAATTCACTTTTTTCTGCTCTGAATAAACCTTTGTTGCAGGTCATCCAAAAGTTGCCGAAATCATCTTCCGCGATTGTTGAAACTACATTATCAAACAATCCGTTTGATTTATCGATTTTGGTAAACTTATTATTTTTATAATGAATCAGTCCGTTTCCATATGATCCGATCCAAAGATTATTATCATCATCAAAGTGAATAAATCTTATAGAATTTGCAGGGAATCCGTTTTCTTGTGAATAATTAGTAAACTCACCGTTAGAAAATTTACTTAACCCGCCGGAGGTTGAAATCCACAAACTGCCGTTATCATCTTCTGCTAAATAATTCACATGATTGTTAACAAGACCATCATCGGTTTGATACACGGTAATTTCTTCATCAACCAATTTACAAAGCCCGTTGCCTGTACCAATCCATAAAACCCCGTCCGAAGCCCGCATTACTGCAAACACTGCATTTGTCGGCATCCCTTGATTAAAACTGTATTGGGTAAAATTTCGTCCGTCGAATTTATATAATCCTCCGCCGAATGTTCCAATCCATAATGTACCGTCATCATCTTCATATAAAGACCAAACGCATTCATTAATAACGTTTTGTTCATCGGCACGGAATGTTTTAATACCCTCTTTCGTAATTTTAGAAAAACCGCCGCAGTTAGTTCCGACCCAAATACCGCCGTCTCTACTCTTGAATAATGGATAGGTGATATTAACTCCCAATCCGTCATCTTCGGTAAGTGTATTAATAAAGCGGTCTCTTAACAAAAGAAGTCCTTCTACATTAGTCCCAAGCCAAAGATTACCCTCATGATCGGTTTCAAATGACATAACCTTTGTATTGTTAAGCAGGTCTACCTCACAGTTGTAAACTTTTTCTTCCGACTTATTCAAAACAAAAATTTGATGATAGTCGGTACCTATCAAAAGATAGTTTCCAGCAGAGAACAAACTGCTGATGTTTGTTATCGGCACATCATTAATTTTGGAATAATTCTTTTGCTTGGAATATAAGCCTTGTGAAGTACCCACCCATAAAACTCCGTCGGAAGCAGAAGTCATAGACATGATGTAAAAAGATTCGAGTTCATCTTTCACAAAATTTCCATCAGGGGAATAAACTTTAATACCTTTATTGGTTCCGACATAAATAAATTCATCAAGCGCACTAATAGTATTTATGTAGTCTCTTTGAGAATTTGCATCAATATCAATTGATTTCAGATTCGAACCGTCATAAATTTTTAGATAATGATCAAAACCTGCCCAGATATTATTTTGAGCATCTTCGGTAAATGTAATATATGCACCAACAACAGGATTAAACAGGTTACTGAGATCGGTAAAAACTTTATCTTTGTATTTAATAATGCCGCCGTTTTCCGTCCCGATCCATAAAGATTTATCAGACGCAAGGAAAAGATTTCTAATTCTATTGGTACCTAAAACAGGTGTGTTATCAATATTGAAACTGGTGAAATTTACTCCATCAAAACGGATTAATCCATCGTAGGTAGCGAGCCAAATGAAATTATCGGGAGTTTGAACAATTGCGTTAACTGAATTTTGAGGAAGACCGTTTTCTGTAGTCCACTGATGAACGATTGGGTTTTGATACTTTTCGGTAGAAAAATATCTCTCAACCAAATTTATTTGTGAAAATACGAGCGCTTGTTGAAATACTGCAAAGAATATCACTAACAAAATTCTCGTATAAGTTGTTACCATTCCTTACTCTTTTTTATCTCTATTTAGATAATTTCCAGTTGAATTTAGAATAAAAGTAACAAATAATAAAACAAAATTATTAAAAAATATCAGATGCTATTTATTACTTCCCCATCAAATACTGTCATTATGATTTTAGTATCAATTATAGCTTCGGGTAGGAGCTCAAAAATATTTTTATCGAGAACGATAAAATCAGCAAGCTTTCCTGCCTCTATACTTCCTTTAATTTTTTCTTCGTATGATGCATAGGCTGCATTTAATGTATAACACTTAATCGCATCGGCTACTGAAATGCCTTCAATTGCAACGAGCTTGTGATTATTACCTTTATTAGTTCTTCGAGTAACTGCAGCAAAAATTCCCATTAGCGGATTTAACGGTGCAACTGTCCAATCACTGCCGAAACAAACTTTAACACCTGCATTTAAGAGTGACTTAATCAGGTATGAACTATTAAGCTGATCGTTGTTCAATTTATTTTCACACCAAACCCCATCGTACATTAAATGAACCGGCTGCATCGATGCAATAATATTTTCATTTTTCATCCGTGTTATCTGGGAATGTTTCATGTGCTGAGCATGTTCAATTCTATGCCGCCTCTCCCATTTATTATTTTCACGCGTGGCATTTTCGTATAACGAGCAGACATAATCGTTAGCTTTATCACCGATTGCATGTGTTGCAATTTGGATCTTGTTCTGGTCAGCTTTCAATGTAAGTTCTTTTAATCTACCCGAGTTAACTATATCTGTAGGAAGCCCGTTTGTCGATGGATCATCTTTATAATTTTCAAATAGCCAAGCAGTATTTGAACCCAGCGAGCCATCGGAAAATGCTTTTACCGAACCGGTTTTTATATACTCATTTCCAAAGCCGAAAGAGATTCCAGAATTAATTAAAGATTCCAATTCAGTTATAGGAGTGATTGTATTTATCCTGCATGTAAGTTTGCCATCTAAAAACAATTGATGGTAAAACGACAAATCACGCGGTCTTGAGATATCATGTACCGAGGTAATACCGAACTTTTTGAATTCATTTAAGGCTGCTTTAAATGCCTTTATGCTTGCATCTTCAGTTGGCTGCGGCATTTGCCGGTAGATAAGCTGCATTGCTTCATCTTTTAGAATGCCGGTCAATTTACCTGCGCTATCCCTTTGAATTACTCCTCCTTCGGGGTTAACAGAATCCCCGGTAATACCGGCAAGTTCAAGCGCTTTGGAGTTAGCCAATCCCATGTGCAGATCGAGTCGTGTAAGAAATACAGGTCGATCCGGAACTACTTCGTCAATCCAATCTTTATCAGGCAAAACCGGGTGGTTAAATATTTCGTGATCCCATCCGCCCCCTTTCACAAATTTCGGATTCAACTCATCAACATAATCAACAAGTCTATTTTGAAATTCTTTTTTTGATTTCACAGTTGCAAGGTTAACTTCACGAAGAGAAAATCCGCCCATCATTAAATGAAGATGACTGTCAATAAAACCGGGCAGTACCAGGTGTCCTTTCAGATCAATAATCTCTGTGGAAGAATCAATTAATTGCTTTACTTCCTCGTTCGTACCGACGTATTTGAAATAATTTCCTTCTACAAATAATGCTTCCGCCCAGGGATTGGAATTATCCACTGTATAAATTTTCCCGTTAATAAAAGCTTTTCTTTTGTTAATCATGTCGCCGCGTATAAAATTTGAAATTCTTTCCCGGTATCTGAATCGGAAAATATCCAAAATAATTAAGAATTTAAAATTGATATGGCGATGTGATGTCGATTCTTGTACGATTTAATCCTTTTATTGAGGAAAATTGACTAAAAATTAGCTATGTTAATGTTTTTATAAAAAAGAGAATTATGAAACATTCAAATAGAAATAAAGAACGCCCGACGTGGGATACATACTTTTTAAAGGTTGCGATGCTCGTATCCGAAAGAGCTACATGCCCGCGGATGCATTGCGGATGCGTGCTGGTTCGTGATAAACGAATTCTTTCAACTGGTTATAACGGATCAATTCCCGGTGATGAACATTGTGAAGATATCGGGTGCATGGTTCATGAAAATCATTGCATCCGTACAATTCACGCTGAGATGAATGCAATCATTCAATGCGCTATTCACGGTGTAAGTACGCAGGATGCAACTGCTTATGTTACAAACATGCCTTGCACAAACTGTACGAAAGCTTTAATCGGCGCGGGGATAAAAGAAGTTGTTATTTTTTCGGATTATCATGATACCAAAGCGGAAGAATTTTTTGCAAAAGCAAATGTGCCGATTAGAAGAATAAATATGCCGGAAAAAGTAATCGATTATGATTTGGAAAGCTTTACGTCGGCGAAGGTAATAGAAAAAGAATATGACTAAGGATGATTTAAAAAAATACTTTGAACCTCAGAATTTTTTCAACCGTGATTTAAGCTGGCTGGAATTTAACCGTCGTGTTTTGGAAGAAGCGCTGGATGAAAATCTGCCGTTATTGGATAGAATAAAATTCGTCGCAATTTTCTTTTCGAATCTTGACGAGTTTTACATGATTCGCGTAAGCGGGTTAAAAGAACAAATTCGTGCAAAAGTAATAGAGCCAACAATTGACGGACTTACACCAATTCAGCAATTGAGCCGGATTGAAAAGGAAGTACAGGAAATGCTGGACACACTGTACGATGTCTGGAATAAACAACTTCTTCCACAGTTGGAAGAAAACAAAATTTTTATTGTTGACATAAATGATTTATCCGAAGCCGAACAAAATCACCTGTCAAAATATTTTTATGATGAAATTTACCCGGTATTAACTCCGCTTGCGTTTGACCCCGGGAGACCATTCCCCTACATATCGAATCTAAGTTTAAGTCTGGCAATATTTGTAAAAAAACCAAATGGTGAAAAGCATTTTGCAAGGGTTAAGATTCCAAGCATTCTACCGAGGTTACTTCGTATTGATGAAATTGTAAAATCTCCGAGCGTATCAACAAACGGAGATGTTGTTGCAAAGTATGTCTGGCTCGGTGATCTGATTAAACACAACCTTCCGATTCTTTTTCCCGGTATGGAAATTCTCCGGGCACATAGATTCAGAATTACACGCGACACTGATCTCGAAATACAGGAAGACGAAGCCGATGATCTTCTTGAGTTAATTGAAAAAAATATTAAGCAGAGAAAATTCGGTTCTGTCGTGCGATTGGAAGTCGAAAAAGATATGCCGGATTTCATGATCGATACACTTACTGAAAACCTGCAGATAACCAAGCGGGATATTCACATAATTGATGGTCAGCTTGGGTTAAGTGATTTAATGCTGCTCTACGATTTACCTGTCCATCACTTGAAAGAAAAATCGTTTCATCCCGTTACGCCAACACTTTTTGAAGAAGAAGAACAGTCTATTTTTGCGCTCTTGCGAACTCAAGATGTATTTCTCCATCATCCTTATGATTCCTTTAACCCGGTTGTTGACTTTATAAAAGCTGCTTCCGATGATCCGGATGTATTAGCAATTAAACAAACTCTTTACAGGGTGGGAGCTAACTCCCCTGTTGTGAAGTGTTTGATCGAAGCTGCCGAGCGTAAAAAACAAGTTGCGGTATTGGTTGAATTAAAAGCAAGATTCGATGAAGAAAATAATATCTACTGGGCTCGTGAACTTGAAAAAGCGGGCGTTCATGTTGTCTACGGAATGGTTGGATTAAAAACTCATGCCAAAATGACTCTAGTTGTTAGAAAAGAAATAGACGGCGTAAAAAGATACGTTCACTTGGCTACCGGTAATTATAATCCATCGACTGCAAAGCTTTATACTGATATAGGCTTCTTCACTTCGGATGAAGATATCTGCGCCGATGTATCCGAAGTATTCAATTATCTCACGGGTTATTCTGTTCAGAAGAATTACCGTAAACTTTTTGTTTCGCCGATAAATACACGCGATAAACTTCTTGAATTTATTGAACGTGAAATTAAAAATGTTAAGAAAGGACGCAAAGGTCATCTCATATTTAAGTTGAATTCGTTAGTTGATGCAACTGTTATTGCCGCACTTTACGAAGCCTCAAACAATGGGGTCAGAATTGATTTAATTGTACGGGGAATTTGCTGTCTTGTTCCGCAAAAACCGGGATTGAGTGATAATATTTATCTAAGAAGTATTGTCGGCAGATTTTTGGAACACAGCCGCGCATATTATTTTTACAATAATGATAATGAAGAAATCTACTTAAGCAGCGCCGATTTGATGCCGCGAAACCTCGATAGAAGAATTGAAGTTACATTCCCGATCGAAAACAAAAAAATCAGGGATAAGATTAAGCGAACATTGCTTGACATTTCTTTGCTGGATAATCAAAAGTCTAGAATTTGTTTACCCACCGGGAAATATGTGTTTAATAGACCTGTAGTAACTCAGGATAAAATCAATTTGCAGGAATGGTTGATGGAAAATACCTCTCCAGGTATTCTAAACATTGTTCAGCGCAAGTTAAAAAAATAGTTTCCGCAGTATTCTTTTTGATAAAACTTTTTGAGCCGTCTTATTTAAGTTTAACTTCTCAAAAATATGCCGCCAGCCCGAATTGAAAACCGGCGCTTTTTATAACCTGGTTCCCCAAAGCATCGCGCGTCCAGTGATGCCTGTAATTTGCTCTTAATACAATAGTTGCAGAAGGTCTAAAACTCAGAGCAAATGCCAATGCATTAACTTCATCAAAAATGTTTTTGCCTGTAGTAGAAAATACGCCGACATTGTAATCAATACGTTCCAATCTTAATCCAACATTTACAACCGCTTTTTCAAATCCTAATATTTCTCTTCGCATTATCGGATATATGATTTCAACGTATCCGCCCCATTGTTTTGTACCGTAAATTTCCGTGATATCTTTTGGAACATCAATCGAGGTTACGGCAAATTCACCTCTTATTGATGCTTCTTCAATCTTAGTATTAAAATCTGCAGCAACTATTCCAAGATTTCTTTTTTCATCAACCTCCATACCTTCAAGCTCATATGTATTATAAGCCCCGCCGTAATAGGATAACCCAAGTTCGCCGTACTTTCTTGATTTAACCGACGCCCTGCCGCTTAATGTCGGCGATGCGTTATTATCTTCTTCCAAACGTGCGGGAGTTTTACCGCTCTGCAAAAATGTTCTTCCTTCACTGTTTAAAATTATTCCATCACTTAACCCGTTTACCAAATAGGCATCATATGTAAATAATAAGTCTCCCAAAAAGAATTTTCCATATACTCCAAACCCAACTTCTGAAAGTGTTGAAGGAATAATTTGAGTTGATACCAACGGACGTTCAACAAATTCCCACTTGGGTGAATCATGATTTTGATTAAAGGCGCCAATGGGAACAATAATAATTCCGCCTCTCAATACAAAGGCTTGGTCTAATACAAAATCTACCTGCGCTGTTTCCAAAGCTATTTCTTCAGCGCCGTGTTCAAATTCCAGTTCAGCCAAAAACTTTATGCGGGGGATAATTGTAGAGTAAAGAAAAATATTGAACCGGCGAAACTCCATTGAAAAACCTTCAGAAACTCCGTCTTCGGAAAAATAGTTTGTATTCCCTTCCAGGTATCCCCCGACTGCAACTGTTGATAAAATATCGCTTGAAATAAAGGGCCTGTTATAAGCCGCATCCTGCACGGAAGTTGTATCTTCTTGCGCGGATATTGAAACAAACATCAATAAAAATATTTGAGAAATTAGTATAATTTTTTTCATCATTTCTCCATTTGATTAGCACTCTCATTCATAAGCATGATGACTCTTCTTAATCTTACTCATACTCATACTCTTAATCTTAAACTGGCAGAGCCAGAACCAAAAAGAAATAATCACTAAATTGTGGCAAACAAAAGGAAGATACAGAAATGGGAAACAAATTTATAGAAAAATACAGTTCCGCAATACAAGGAATAATAAGCTGCTAT
>JAIOZI010000005.1 GCA_021740785.1 Melioribacteraceae bacterium | reverse complement strand
AAAAACACAGTTCTTTACAAGCTTCGGCTGACTTACCAGCCTACGCTGAATAGTATTATTCAAAAACACAGTTCTTTACAAGCTTCGGCTGACTTACCAGCCTACGCTGAATAGTATTATTCAAAAACATAGTTCGTTTCAAGCTTCGGCTGACTTACCAGCCTACGCTGAATAGTATTATTCAAAAACACAGTTCTTTACAAGCTTCGGCTGACTAGCTCGCATTCCTCTCTCTTGTTGATTTTAGTTTTGTTTTTATTATTAATTGTAAGAAACAATATTCAAAGTTATAGTAAAATTTGAAATACATTTCGTTTACTTTTTAGTAAGTAAAGAGAAAATTATTTTTTTTGAAAATTGCTAACATCGAGCGAAGATATTCTGAACATCAAGAGGTTCTGGTCAATCCACATAATTTTACCAACCGTTAAATTTGGATTCCTTCATTGTGGCTTCAAGTAAATCCAAAGCCGGAGAATTAGAAAAATAATTTAGTTCCGGATTGGGTAAAGCTTTATTGAAGAAAAGAATTTTAACCTACAAAATCGGGAATGAATGATTTCCATCCCCAAATAACAGATGATTAATTTCAAAATGATTTGATTTAATTACTCCCGAAATTTCACGGGAAACCTTCCGTAAATTTACAGGTGCGAAAAAGTTTTTTATTAATCCCAAAAAATTCATTGGAAATGAAATTTTTACCGCTGATCACTCATAAAATGTTTTAATAAATCATTTTATGTTACGGGATTAACCCCGACAATTTGTAAAAAATATTTTACTTAAATAAAGAATTCAAAAATTCTATATGACTAAGTATCTGATATTTCTTAACTTACAAATAGTCTGCCAGAAGGGCAGATTTTCTGATTGAAGTTCTTGGTTTAATGATGCAGGTAACTTATCGAATGGCGTTTACTTACTTAATATGAGAGCCGGAAATTTTAATAAATCGCAGAAATTAATTTTGCTAAAGTAGGGATATCATGAAAAAATATATTTCATTATTCATTATTATAATTCAATGTAGCTTGACAGCTCAAGATTTTTACCGGATAGATTCGCAGCCTTATTCTACAATGGCGGTAAAAATTGATCCTTCAAACAGCGATATAATATATAATTGCACCTGGAATGCGGGCGCTAATAAAAGTACCGATAACGGTGAAACATGGACAAATATATTTGAAGGAAGAATATATAACATCGCTATCGATGAGAATAATAGCAATAATCTATATTTAAGCAACAACGGTCTTTTCAAATCAACGGATGGCGGGTCAAGTTGGGAGGATTTAACTCCCAACTTGGGTCTTGAAGGTGAGGATGCCGTAAGAGAAATTTTAATTTCACCATTAGATCCAAATCTAGTTTTTATTTCTACTGCAGGTTTTGACGCTTATTATATGCTCAAAACAACAAATGGGGGAACCAATTGGGAAATTGTTTTTTACGGACAAATAACAGCACTTATTTCAAATGTGAATAATCCTTACCATCTTTTGATTGGTGTGTTTCATTATTTGATGCAGTCGTTAAATAACTCAGATAGTTGGGAGCAGGTGTATGATTTTTATCAGGGATTTGGGGATGGTGCTAATATAATATCAATTGTGATGCAGTTAGGTGCACCTAGAATTCTATATGTTCAAATGCATTACAATTTATATAAAAGTCATGATTTTGGTAGTTCATGGGAAATCCTATTGAGTGTAAATGAAGATGAGGATGCATTTCAAGATTTAATTATTTCAAAAAAGAATCCTAGAAATTTGTTTTGTCTCACCTCCTATAAAGTTCTAAAATCAATAAATAGCGGTGAGGATTGGGAGGTGATTTTTACTCCGGATACAACAAATTTTTGGTTTGATGATTTGGAATTAGCTCCGGATGAAGAATCACTTTATTTATCTACAACACTAGGACTTTATAAAGCAGATTTAGTAACTGATATTGATGAAGATCAATTCACTGAATTGAAATATGATATCCACAACTACCCGAATCCCTTCAATCCCACAACAAACATTGTCTACCAAATCCCAAAAGAGGGAAGGGTAGTTATTAAATTGTATGATATTCTCGGTAGAGAAATACAAGACTTGTAGATGAACACAAAACTCAAGGAAGATACGAGTTCACCTTTGACGGAAGTAATCTCTCCAGCGGTGTTTACATCTACAGGATAACATCTGGTGAGTTTTCGGCAAGTAAGAAGTTAGTGTTAATGAAATGATTGTAGAGCGATTCGCTGAATCGCTAAAGAATGAAAGAATTTTTAGAGCCGATCAGCAATCGGCTACATAACTGAGCAACCATTCGTGTATTCACGGCTGAAATTGAGATCCCGAAATTGCTCCCAACCTCGTAGAGGTTGAAATTACTGTAGACTGATGAAATAACCATTTGATTTAATCCTTGTAGAGGATTTATAATTGAAAATAATTTGTGGATATGATTTTATTGATCATCTCCAATGATCTGATTGTTAATGAAAATGGTTTTCTACAAAAATTTGAACATCTACGATGTTCGTGAATCAATACTTCGGACTTCAAGGCGCCACGCAAGCCGTCATAAAAACAAAGATTGTTATTTCAACCGACTCAATGTTTTTTTATCAAGAAGGTAGAAATCTTTCGTATTGTTTTTGAATTGGGAAAAGGGGAATATTAGATTATAGTGTCGGGAAGTGGTTCTCGACACCCGAGTAAAGTTATTATCTTTTAATTCCCTCCCATTAATTTTACGGCTATTCGACGGCAAACATTTCACCTTATATTTTATTTTGCAATGAAACAGATCATACATATCTGATAATTTTATTTTATCTTAATCTCAAATTTTATTAAATCTGCGGGTGATATGAATTCACTGACTAAAACAACGGCAAAATCCATAATTGCAATCCTATTCGTCATTACCGGTGCAACGGGATTAATTTATCAAATTGTTTGGTTTAAATACCTTTCTTTGTTTTTGGGTAACACAACTTATGCTCAGACGATTGTTCTTGCTACGTTTCTAGGCGGATTGGCAACCGGGAATCATATATTCGGCAAATATGCTGATAGTTTTAAGAACCCGGTTCGTATTTATGCATTCATCGAACTGCTGATAGGAATTTATTGCGCAGCTTATCCGGCACTAAGTTCTTTTATCGGTGAAACGTACATTGGAATTGCTTCCGCAACAAGTCTATATGAGAATGGATTATTATTTAATCTTACCAGGCTTATCGTCAGTACATTGCTGCTGCTGATCCCAACAGTTGCTATGGGCGGATCGCTTCCGGTGCTGAGTAAATTTTTTATTGATGATGTAAAAAATACAAGACGCGATCTGGGCATATTGTATTTTCTCAACTCCTTCGGCGCTGTTTGGGGTATAATACTTGCCGGGTTCAATATGATAAAATTGTATGGAATTGAAACGACAATTTATGCCGCGGCAATTGTGAATATAATCATCGGAGTAATCAGCTATTATTTGTCGAAAAAAATTGAACCAGAAACCGATTCTCTAGAATCAGCAACGGTTGATGAAACTGAAATTCCGGATGAAATTATTCTGAGTAAAAGGGAAGTTCTTGTACTCTTGATTGTCGCCGGGTTATCCGGTTTCGCTTCACTGCTATATGAGATTGTCTGGGTGAAATATATGGTGAATTTTCTCGGTTCATCAACCTACGCATTTTCAATAATGCTTGCGGCGTTTATCTCCGGCATTACACTTGGGAGCATAATAGTCAGCCAGTCATATTTCCAAAAATTCAATAAGGTAAAATTAATTGCAGCGTGTCAAATTTCCATTGCCTTTTCGACCGTAATAATTCTATTCATTTTTAATCGTGTACCTTATTATCTATGGATAATTTCTTCTTGGTTTAATAAAACAGAGTCCACATTCCCGATCTTTTTATTCATCGAATTTCTTATCGCATTTTCTCTGATGATTATACCGACAATTTTTATTGGAATGAGCCTGCCGCTGATTGTTGATGTAATTTCAAAGAACATTAAAAAAATCGGTGTTTCGGTCGGAAGAGTGTTTTCAATCAATACATTGGGAAACGTGCTTGGCGCATTAATAAGCGGACTCGTTTTAGTATCCTGGTTTGGAATAAAAGGTACATTTGATATTGGGATTTTCATCAACCTATTTTGTGCACTTGGGATTGTAATTGTATTTAGTGTATTTCCGCAAAATCAAAAAAGAGTAATCGCACTTTCAACTATTTCGGCAATGATTTTGATAATGATAATTTCGCCATCACTAAATAAAAATAGTTTTGCCAACGGAGTTTTTAAGTATTTCGATAAAGAAGTTCCATCAAGTTTTTATGAGTACAATAAAAGATTCGCCAGCGAAAAACTTTTATATTATAAAGAAGGATTGACTGCAAACGTTGCAGTAACACAAAGTCAATTTGAACAAGGCGAGAAGAGATTAATAATTAACGGAAAACCTGATGCAAGCAGTGTAAGAGATTTGGCAACACAGGTTCTTTTAGCTCAAGTTCCGATGATGCTGCATCCGGACCCGAAAGATATTTTTGTCGTTGGATTGGGAAGCGGCGTTACTGTTGGTTCGGTGTTGACACATCCGGTTAATGAAGTCGTATGTTCTGAAATTTCACCCGAGGTAATTGAAGCTGCTGAATTTTTTAGCGAGGAAAATTATAATTGTCTCAACAATAAAAAACTCAAATTAATATCTGAAGATGCTCACAACTATTTGAAAGTAACCAACGAAAAATTTGATGTAATTATTTCTGAACCGTCAAATCCGTGGATAGCGGGTATCGGGAATTTATTTTCAGTCGAATATTTTGAAGTGTGCAAATCCCGTTTAAATGAAGACGGAATAATGATGCAGTGGTTTCATATTTATGATGTAAATAATGACATCGTTCGACTGGTTCTTTCTACATTTGCATCAGTGTTTGATCATACTCAGTTATGGACTGGAGTTGGGGGAGATATACTTTTGGTTGGTTCAGTAAATGAAATAAGCCTTGATCAAGCTAAGCTTCATAATAAATTTCAAAACAAAAATATTATTAATGATTTTCGCAGAATTAATATTGATAACCCTTTTACATTTTTAAGCTGTCAAATATTTTCAGAAAGAGGATTTCACCTGGCTTCAGGCAGCAGCCTGTTGAACACAGAGATTCATCCGGTAGTAGAATTCTATGCACCAAAATCAATGTTCCTCGGTGAGGCATCAACCTATCTTTATGCATTTGATGAAAAGTTTGATACACTTTCCAACAGTCTTCTCATTAAAGATTATAAGTTTATTGATGATTCTGCAAATAATCGGGCAGTGTTAAATTCTGCATTATATCACTTCAATACTACAAAGAATTACCGGTTCGTTTACGGGTTGTTGGGATATTTAATTGACAGGAATTATTCATCGGAGGAAATTCATCGCACATTTCTAGATGCGGGTAATTTCTTAGGGATAAATACATTATTATCGGAGAATAATAAGCTCAACACAGAAAATCTTGTTTATAAACGAGAACTTTTAAATGAGTTAATGAAGAAGTACTTGAACGAGACGAACTTCTTGAGAGTTAAAAAGATAAATGAAATCGCAGATGGATTTTTGCAATTAGTTCAAAGAGATACAATCGAACAGATAAAATTTGATCTGAGTCTGGCACAAAACTTTTTACAAAACACCCAATATGCTGAAGCCGATTCTTTATGTGCCGAAATTACAAAACTGGTAATGGCAAATAATAATTTAGCCACACATATTAATCTTGGCGACTATTATTATACTTATGCAATGGTATCATTATTCATGGGAAATTATCAAATTACTTTTGAAAACTATATGAACCTGTTGAATGTTAATCCTAATTACGATGAATTAAATAGATTGCGAAGGTGGGTATCCTACACATTTAGAAATATGAACTCAAATTCAATCGAATGATTTTTGGACTTTATTTAACTTACTATTTTAAGTAAATTATTTTTTCCTATTCTTCACATAGATTTATAAAATATGTTAAATAAATGCAGCTAATCCAAATAGAAATTTCACAGTATATCAACGCACTTCTAAGTGTAGAGAATCCTGTATATTTTTCAATCCTATTATTATTACTCGTGGTAATCATATCATTTGTTTTTCAGAAGTACATTCTAATACCAATAAAAGAGGAGCATTACAAAGAAAAATTAGAGATTGAGAAGAAAAGTCTGAATGAATTTTCAAGACGTCTGCAGCAGGAATTAGAAAATGAACGAAAGAAGATTGCAATGGAGATTCATGATGGTGTAGTACAGGATCTCTCAATTGTTAAAAAGGAATTAAAAGATATTCAGTACGATCATATCTACAGGATATTAAAAAACTCAATCGAAGAATTGCGCACAATTTCACATCAGCTAAGACCAATTATCTTGGAGGAAAAAGGATTAAAACCGGCGTTAATTTCTTTGGTCGACAGTGTGAATGCAAATCATAAACTTGACGGCGAGGTTATAATCGGGGAAGATATTGATCGACTCGACAAGAACTTTGAATCTTTGATTTATAGAATTGTACAGGAAGCATTGAACAATATTATTAAGCACTCATTCGCTTCAATGTATACTATTAAGCTCTCTTTAATCGATAATATGATGAACCTTATTATTGATGATGATGGAGAAGGTTTCACTTCCGTTGAATGTAGTGAAGGTATAGGTTTGGCAAATATTAAGGACAGGGTTGAAAGCAGAAACGGTACACTTGAAATTAATTCATCTAATGAATCCGGCACCACTTTGAAAATAAAAGTTCCGGTTAATTATGAATAGCAAAAAGATCTTGATTGCGGATGATCACAGTCTTATTAGAGACGGTATTGCCAAACTGTTAATTAATGATCCTAATTATTTCATCGTTGCAACCGCAGCAAATGGTTTGGAGCTTATTCAAAAGTATTTTTATTATAAGCCTGATATAATACTTACCGATATTTCTATGCCGAAACTTTCGGGGATTGATGCATTAAAAAGAATTAGAGAATTTGACTCTGATGTTAAAGCGTTTTTTATCTCGATGTACTTAAGTGAAGAAAACATTTATTTGATTTATTCTATCGGCGGTAAAGGTTTGGTGGATAAAACAATTTCGGAAGGTGAATTAAGACTCGCGTTAAAGAGAATTTGCGATGGCGGGCATTTTTTTGGTTATGGTATGTCGACGGAAGAGTTATTGAAGATTGTTAAGAAATATCAGGGTAATAAATACTCGCAGAAAATTGAAGCTCATGGATATACCGAAAGGGAAGTTGATATAATGCTCCTTCTCGGTGACGGCTGTACAATTGAAGAAATTTCTGCTGAACTTAATATCAGTAAAAGAACTGTAGAAACTTACAGGAACCGGCTCTGCATGAAGTTAAACCTTAAGAATACCCCGCAGCTTATTAAATATGCGGTAGAAAATAAGTTTGATATTGAACTGATTAAAAAAATTATCAGTAATTCGACGTCATAGAATTTTTTCCTCTTTTCAAATTGACATATGTGAATCTCTTTGCGGAATTGAAGTTATTAGAAAATCAAGCGAGTCATATCAAGTTTTTCAAATCTTTTTCGCTATATTTAATGAATTTTGCGGAGCTACTTAAAAAAAATGAAGATAAATTGATTTTAATACGAGTGATTTCAAATTTATTCAGCTTTCTCAAATGTTGATTGCCAAAATCATATTTTTTACTTCTGCTGTGATATGGGCATTCCCAATCTTTAGACAGGTAAATTCAAGATTCTTTTATTTCTTTTTTGTTCTTGGGCTCGCTGATCTTTTAAGACTATCTATCAAAGTTATCATTTATCAAAATCTTTCAGATTTTCTATACGGTTATATTATATCTGCACTATTAATTATTTCATTGGTTCCATTAAGAAGTAATAATAAAAATAATATAAAAATTATTTTTATTACCGCTATGTCAATATCACTTTATATTTTTATTGATAGCTTGCTGATATTAACTTTATTACTGCATGTAATCTTACTAGAAATATTTCTTGCGGAAGCCATAATTAAAACAACCAAGGATAGCGAAATTAACTTATACTTGTTCACATTAGTTTTTTATGAATTATTGACACTATCGAAATTGCTGTTATTCTTCAACTTTTCAATAAAGACATTTATTTTTGGGATAATTACTTTGGCTTTCCAAACATTTATTGCCGTCTTTTTTGTATTATTTACAGAGGACAGCAAAGCAGTAAGAATAAAGTTAAAGAGGTAAAGGTAGATCAGTAAACTTTTCGAACGGTCATATCTCTTTCTGTTACAGTAATCTGGTAGGTTATCTTCGTAGTTATCTCATCACAGCCAAAATTAAAATCGCTATTTTCAATTCCAACTCCTTGAATTAATGCTCTATCGCTTCTGGCAAATAATAAAGTGTAACTCCCGTTTTCATTAGATCGAAGATTAGTCGGAATTGTGAATCCAACAAAGCTTTTTCCGCCGCCACCTTGTTCAACCGGTTTTTTAAGGTAAGTCTGTGCTTGTGAGCCTAGAGTATGCAGATCCAATATTACCGCATCCCTGTTTCGTTCAACTGCTTGTTCTTGGAAATAATTAAAGCCGGCTAATACTGCAAAACCGACAATTATCACACCAAGAGCTATCAATAAAAGTTGTTGTTGAGCCATGACCCTATTCTTTTTATAAGAAATCTACTAAAAAATAATTTTCGAAAGCAAAGTAAAATAATAAATCTTTTGCTATATCTAATTCCAATGCTTAACATATAGGATATTATCGAAATTTTATAGAGTTATTTTAACCGGTTAAACAAGAGTACTTCTAGCAAATTGTTTACTTGAATCGAAGTCCTCAATATCTTATTTTAACATATCAATAGATAATCGTAAGGGCTGCTGATGAAAAATCTTCTCTTTATTGTTTCGTTATTTTTATTAACGAATTCTACCAATGCGCAAAATTCAATATTAGATGATATAAAGGAAAGTGTTAACATCGATACATTGAATAAATTTGTTAATGAACTTTCCGGCGAGGTAAATGTAATAATAAACGGTGAAGAGGAAACTATCTCGTCCCGTAATAAAAATTCATCAAGTAACGAATTAGCAGAACAATACCTGTATGAAAAATTTGAAAAGTACGGGTATTCTCCTACAAAACAAGTGTTCAGTGTAACCGGGACTAATGTATTTACCGAAAAAATCGGCTACAGTTATCCCGGTCAAAAGTATATGATTTGCGCACATTATGACGACATGCCAAGCGGATCACTTGCTCCGGGCGCAGATGATAATGCAAGCGGAACAGCCGCAGTTTTAGAGGCTGCCAGAATTTTGAAAGATTACGATTTCCCGTTTACTGTCGTCTTTGCACTCTGGGACGAGGAGGAACAAGGATTGATTGGAAGCGATTATTATGCCCAAACAGCCTCTGCGAACGGGGATACTATTCTTGGTGTTTTGAATATCGATATGATCGGCTGGGATGCAGATAATGACGGTGTATGTGAAATTCATACGCGAGACATTGCTGATTCTGATGAGATTGCCGCAAAGCTTACTGAATTGAACACATCTCTCGGAATTGATCTTGCCCCAAATTTAATTGATCCCGGTTCAACCGCGAGTGATCATTCATCCTTTTGGGATGCAGGGTATTCAGCAGTTTTATTAATTGAAAATTATTACGGCGGAGATTTTAATAATTATTATCACACAAGCAACGATTTAATTACACACTTTAATACGAATTTTTTTCATCGATGTTCACAGTTAATGATTTCTGCATTGGCAAATTATGCGCTAGACCTTAACATAAAAATCGTTCATGATTCACAAATCGCAATTGAGCACGAAGATGAACATACTATGACTGCCGATATATTAACGGGATTAACATTAGCGCAAAACGAATCGGCGCCATCTTTATACTATCGTCTCGATACCGGTTCGGGCTTTGGTGACTTTCAAAAAGTAACAGGTGTAAAAGAAACCCTTTCTTCAAAATATAATTTTCTTATGCCGGCAAATGAATTCGGAACCGTGATGGAATATTATTTTGCAGTTCAGGATTCAGCATCTTCGGTTTGTGTCACACTTCCAGCAGGCGGTTCAGGTTTCGACCCTCCCGGTTCGGAACCGCCCGAAAATTTATTCAAATCTTATTTCGCACAAAAAAGTTATCTGTTTGCTGATTCGGCAGACAATATGAACAATTGGACTTCGGACGGAACATGGGATATTACAAACGAATCATTTCTCACCGGCACTAACTCTTTTACTGATTCTCCAAATTCGGATTATGCAAGCAGCGCGGATGAATCGATGGTATCAATTTCTAAACTGAGAATTCCATCATGCATGGCTGCGTTTTTAGAATATGATCTTAAATGGAGTATTGAAAATGATTACGATTATGCACAGATACTTCTCTCCGATGATAACGGATTAAACTGGGCGCCCATTGAAGGTAAATATACTAATCCCGGCACGGGAAGTTTCCAGCCGTACGGTGAACCTCTTTATGACGGAATCCAAACAGATTGGGTGCATGAAAGTCATGATATAACTGATCTATATAATAAAAGAGTTTCTCTTAAGTTTTTATTGAAAAGTGATTCCTACTTAAATTATGACGGAATATATATTGACAATGTTAAAATCACTATTCTTACCGCACCGCCAACTTCTGTTGACGATAAAAATAAAATTGCAAACAATTATGAATTGATGCAAAATTATCCAAATCCTTTTAATCCTGTTACAACAATCGGATATTCAGTTGCAGAAAAAGGAATGGTTACAATAAAAGTATTTGATGTATTGGGTAATGAAATCAGTACCGTAATGAGCGATTATAAAACTCCCGGTAAATATTCGGTTCAATTCGACGCTTCGAATATTCCCAGCGGTGTATATTTTTATCAGATGATAACAGCAGAGTTTATTGACAGCAAAAAATTAATTTTAGTTAAATAGACAAACTAAGATCGAGATAAGTAAAAGGAGTTAACCTTGGTACACATAATATTTGCTCTGTTTATAATTTCAATAGTTGCATTTATATTGGGAATGTTTTTCCCGGCTGCTGTTTTAGGATTTAGTAAAAAGGTTTCACGACCATTAGTAGCAATGTACTATGGGAGCGCTGCAATCATATTGTTCTTCCTTTTGGGATTATTCGGAACCGATTTCAATGAGCATCTTAATGATGCGAATTATCAAAATCCGGAATTAGTTTACAATGCCGGAGTAGTTGAAGATCTGATAGCCGAAAATCTTGAAAATCCTCCCGTAGAAAATGATTCTTCAAGCGGATTTATTTCTGGGATTACAAAATTTGTTTCCGGAATATTTGCTTCTAGTGACAGCGCTGAGGCTGAGATTAAAGAAACCCCGTCTGAACCGGTAAAGGAAAAACCCAAGCCTGTTGTTAAAAAAGAAATTCAAAAAGAAGAGCCGATTATTGATGAAGAACCGTCAAGTGAGCAAGATGAAATGTTAGCTAAACTTGATGAAGAGGTTAAAAAAATATCCGAAGAAACCAAAATGGAAGAGGCTTCTAATGAGACCTCTCAGCCGGTAAAAAAAGTTGAAACAGGTGAAGGAGATTATGATTCCGCTGGCAATAAAACCGGCGAGTGGCTTGAATATGAAAATGTGGACGGTCATAGGGTGATGGTTGTCGGATTATATAAAAATGGCAAGCGTGAGGCATTCTGGATGGCACAATATGAAAACGGAAAGCAAGCTTGGCAGGTTGAATATAAGAACGGTATGAAAAACGGCGCTTATCAAAAATGGTATTTTGGCGGCGGTATCGAAATTGAAGGTCAGTATACCAATGACCAAAAAACCGGTGAATGGATTTATTACAATCAAGACGGCTCGGTGAATAAAAAAGAAAATCTATAATTTCCGCTCCTATTAATGTTTCTTTTTGGAGGTCTGAAAATACTTATTCTGATCTCCAATTTAATTAATCTTCTCTTAAATAAAACTTTATTATACGCCATAATGACGGATACTCTGCCATTAATTTAACTAGTATATCCAATTGCGCCAATCTGACACACATTACGCCAAACAGTGATTCCCGAAATATCTCTATTAAATCTTCATAAGTTATTTAATCACAATAATTTAGCTACATGCCGAATGATTTGGCACATCAGTTGTATATTTCAGAACAAATACAATCAATAAAAACAAAATTATTTGGAGGAATAAAATGACACTAGTTAGATTTGAACCAATGAGAGAATTGCAGAATTTTGATGATTATGTGCAGAACTTTTTCAATAGTTTTTCTCAATTAGGAATAAAACGAGAAGGATTTTCACCCAGGATTGATATATCAACAGACGAAAAAAATCTAATTGTTGAAGCTGAGCTGCCGGGAGTGAAAAAAGAAAATATCAAATTGCAGTTGGAAGATAACATTCTTACTATCTCGGGAGAAAAGAAGTCCGAGAATAAAATTGAAGAGGGAAAATATTACAGAAATGAAAGAAATTTCGGATCATTCAAAAGATGTTTCACCTTGCCCGAGGAGGTAGAATCGGATAAAGTTGATGCCAAATTTGAAAACGGTATTTTAAGAATTGTAATGAATAAAGTAGAAGAAAAAACATCAAAAGAAAGAATTATTGAATTAAAATAAATTGGAGGAATTAAAAATGACAGAAGAGAAAAATCTAGTAAAAGTTGAAGATAAATCCAGTTGGGAAACAGCGCTTGAGAATGAAAATTGGGTGGCTCCGGTTGTAAACATATACGAAACTGAAGATGATTTTTATATGAATGCATTCATGCCCGGAGTTAAAAGAGATAAAGTAAAAATAAAATTGGAAGACGGTAGTCTCGCAATTATGGGGAGAATAGATTATGAAGGTGCATTGAATCGAAAGTATGTGTTACGTGAAATGGAAATTGGAAATTTCTACAGAAAATTCAAAATCTCCGATTCAATCGATGTTGAAAAAATAAATGCATCATTTGAAGAAGGTCAGTTGCTCATAAAACTTCCGAAACATGAACGGGTAAAACCGCGAAACATTGAAATTAAATAACAACTAAATTACAAAAAAAGGAGGTGTAATTATGACTCTAATAAAATATAACCCGACAAAAGAGTTATTGAACATGGAACGCGAATTTAATCGATTGTTCAATTCATTTTCGAAAAACTTTGGATTTTCTAAAGGTAACGGCGATGAAAATTCCGAATATGAAAATGCAGTATGGTCTCCTTTAGCTGATATTTATGAGGATAGTGATCAGTACAAATTACAGCTCGATTTACCGGGCATGGAAAAGAAAGACGTAAAGATTTCATTTGTTGAAAACGAATTAAGAATCAGCGGTGAAAGAAAGCTGGAGAACGAAGAGAAGAATCATAAATTTCACAGGGTTGAAAGATCATTCGGCAAATTCTATAGGTCATTTACTCTTCCGCAGAAGATAAAGGAAGATAAAATCTCGGCTAACTTTAAAGACGGTCAATTAGTCGTTACTATTCCGAAATCCGAAGATGCGAAACCGAAAGAACTCGAAATAAAAGTGAATTAATAAATTCACCCATAAGCCAAAAAAAAAGGACGGTTTAGCCCGTCCTTTTTTTTAATATTGAAACGACAAAATATCTTTCATAATTGTTAAAAACTCCATCTCTAAATTTTTACCACGATTTCTGCCGTACCAAAGATGAATTTTTTCCTTCATTTCATTTGAATCTATTTCCTGAGCTTTCCATTCCTGTACATAGCTTTGAAGTTCTTTTGGCCTGGGTCCCCACTGAAAAATTTCATCTCCGTCTTCGCTGAATGCAACAAGTTTAGGTATACTTCGTGAGATTCCGTTCGTTAAATATCTATCCATAATATCAAGATTTTTATCACGCTCGATAATTCTCAATTTCACCAATGGATTACACTCAGCAATTTTTGCAATATAGGGAAGATTCTGTGCTGAATCACCGCACCAATTTTCGGTAATCACCATCCAAATTTGAGTATCGTCAATTGTTTTCATCAATTCACACAATTCATCCGACACTTTATATGTTTTCAATATACGATTACTTCTGTGTTGATTTAGTTTAGTATATTCGTATAGTTTTTGCTTTTGTCCTTCGAGTATATTAACATCTGTTGTTTCAATGTACTCAATAGTTTTTAAATTAAATTGCTCGAACGTCATACCTTTATGAGGTCTTTTTGCTGCAAAAAAATCTGTGGTCATTTCTTCTCCGTAATTACATTTAATCTTAACCAAATTTCGGTTAATACAGTTTCCTAATTTTTATTATTCATTTCTTTCTCAATCTGAAATACAGGTTTAATATCAACCGGCAAATCAGAAAGTTCATCCGTCAATATTTTAATCGACGGTGATACAACAGCATAATTTGCAATTAAATCCTTTGCCCCGCTGTAATCACCTTTAGCTTGAATCATTAATACCATCGATGCTAATTTTTTCAAAACATCATAGGATTTATCGAAATCAACACTTACTTTTTTAGTAGTTTCATCGTAATTATAAGCTCCGTTTTCCAGCATATAATTATAGATTATAGCATTCCCTCCGCCATGTGCAGCTTCAATTCCAAACCGCATTGAACGGAATGTACCGGCAAGGAATGTTGCCCATATTTCCTTTTCAAATTCTTCGGGATAAACTTTTTTGTCAATCATCAAGTTATTATTCAACATTCCAAGAATATCTGCTTTGCACTCTTCCAAAACGGAATATGTCTCTTTTAATTCTTTTTTTACCTCCGTTTCATTACCGTTCACTTTAATGAATCCCGGTCCAATACCGTGTGACATTTCGTGCATCAACGTATGATTGAAAAATCCGTCGAATGTAACATATGGTAGTTGCTCCGTGGTCATAACTTTTTCAGCAATCGGTTTTAGAAGTTTTTCAAATTTTGCTTCGTGAATATTTTTCAGCATCACCTTTTTTGAACCTTTTGCTTTACGGACTCTTTCATCATTCGGAAGGTTGAATGCAAGAGTTTGTACACCGGCTTTGGTATCCCCGGCGCTGAATACTTCCTGTACTACTACAATCGGTGATTCTGAGCCGCGCTCGTAATTTTTATGTTCATCAGGAATCGGTAGATTATCTTCCATCTCCTTAAGGTAATTTGCAAATATTTCTAACTTTTCGGTTTCAACAGGATCTACAATTGTTAAGAAACTTTCAAAAGCAGCTTTGTAATTGAACATGCCGTCTTCATAAACTTCATAAGGACCGATAACAATTTCAATCGCATGATCTTTCAAATCCATCCATGCCATATCACTTTCAAAGTAATTGTTAGTCGAGAAAGCTTCGGCGCGAGTTAGAAGATATCTTTTCAATGATTCATTATCTGCAAATTCGGCTGCTTCTCTCATTAAGTTAATTACCTTTGTCAACTGTTCCTTGTATTCTTCAGTGTATGGAACTGCGGCTAAGTTTTCACCTTCTCGCCTGATTACAGTAAATTCACTAGCGAATGCATCTTTGTCAGCGGGATGTTCGGTGATCCAATTCTCAAATTCTTCCGTGGTCATATCATCCGGATAATAATTTGCGCCTGCCGGTTTTGTTTGATCACCGTAAAAGGGTTTGTCGTTATCAAGTCTATCGAACGGACCAAAATTTATCTTAAAATATTCCAGGTAAAGTTTATCTAATTCATCATCACTGTTTCTGAGGTTCATTAAAATCTCATCATTTTTAGAATACACTTGATCAAGGAAAATATCATCAATAATCTTTGCAGCTTCGTAAAGTTTCTTCACAACAATTTTTTGTCTCTCATCCAAAAGAGATTGATCATATTTGATTTCAGTTTCAGCATACTGCGAAATTTTTTTCTTAATCATTTCGATTTTTCCATCCTCCTGATTCTCTGTTTGGCAGCTAAACAGAATAATTGCGGTTACTAAAAAAAACAAATAAGTAGTTAAAGTTCTCATTTACATCACCTTTCTTTTAAAAATTAAGTTATGTAAGATAACTAATCTGTAAGAAATTTGACTTTATTATGATTTACGTTGATAAAATGTGTAGTAAAAAATGAATCTGTATAGAAAAGTGGACGGCTATACAAGTTAAACATTACTAAAAAGCGGTTTCCGGGCATTTTTTACTGGCACATATCTTGCTTTTTCATATGTGAACAACAACCAAAGAGGTAAGTGATGAAAAAGATAATTTTAATTTTTGCAGTTTTGATCTTGGTTGCCGGATCGGCAATTGATGCAAAACAGAGGGTTGGTGTTTCATTCGGATTTTTTTATTCTGAATTATCGCCATACGGAGAATGGATTGAAATAGATGCCGATGTTATCGTGTGGCGTCCGACCCGGGTAAATTATGATTGGGCGCCATATTCAGTCGGAAGATGGGTTTATACTGATTACGGCTGGACATGGGATTCTTATGAACCTTTCGGCTGGGCAACCTATCATTACGGCAGATGGTTTTATGAAGATTATTACGGCTGGGTCTGGCTTCCCGATTATGAATGGGGACCGGCTTGGGTTGAATGGAGATACAGTTCAAATTACATCGGTTGGGCTCCGCTTCCTCCTTATGCGAGATATCGTCACGGCTACGGAATTCAATTTTCAATTAACTGGAATAGTCCTTATCGCCACTGGCATTTTGTAACATTCGCACATTTCCACTCACATAATATTCATCATTATTTTGTTGACAGCAGGCATAAACATAAAATCTTTAATTCAACAAGATACAGAACAAATTATTATGAAAGAAGGGGCAGAATTGTGAATGCGGGAATCGACCGGGAATTGGTTGAAAGATATTCCGGAAGAAGAGTTGAGAATAGGGAATTAAAGTATTCTTCAAGATTACGTGATGCAAATACTTCTAGAACCGGTTCTGAAAGGGAAGTTGAAGTTTATAAACCATCAGAAGATGTTTTAAGAAAATCTCGAAACAGTGATGATGTGCAGATCAAAAAATCGAATGGTAAAACTTCATTACTGAGAGATAAAATTGCAATTCATAAAGATGCTGATAAGATAACAAATAATGATTCGAAGCCTTTAAAAAGAACAAATGATAAATCTATTTCCGAAAAGGGAAGAAGATTTGAGATTAAAAAGAGTGATTCCCCAAAACGAATTGGTACTGATGGGTATAAAGTTAAGGATGTACGCAGGTATCCGCCGGTGACAAAAAAAGATTACGAAACAGATCGATCGAAGGTTAAGAAAATAACTAATGATAGGAACCCGGTGAGGTTTAAGAGTCCGCCGACTAAAAATAAAGAAATAAAGAAACGGGTAAAAATAATTAATTCGAAACCCGATATTAGAAAAATAACTAGACCAAAAACATCAGCGCCGCAAGTTAAAAAACGGACTGAGATAAAAAAGATTGAAAAGAAAGCACCGGTTAGAAAATCAACCCCGGTAAAGAAAAGTGGCTCCTCTAAGAGTAGAACGAAAAATCGCTAGTAACTTGTTCTCCCCTGTAAAACCGGGTGACATGGTCATCCGGTTTTTTTATGAAAAAAATTCTATAGACCTTCTTCACTAAGCAGATAAGTAAAAATTGCAATTGCGGCTGAACCCATTTCCATTTCCCGCGGATGAACAGTTTCAAAAATATCATTATCCGAGTGATGAAGATCCATGTATCGTTGGTTATCCGGGTAGAATCCGAATAAGCCCTTTGCATTTTTAATACGCGAAACATCAACCCCGCTACCGCCTTTTTCAATCCAATCAATCAATGATTTTTTTAGAACCGGAATCCAGCCTTGTAATTTACTAAGTGTTAGTGAATCAGTATCGGCTGTAAAACCTCTTGGTGTAAATACGCCGCGGTCGGATTCAATTGCCGCTAAATGAATTTCGGTTGAGTTCATTGCATACTCACCGTAAGTTTCCGCACCGCGAGTTCCGTTCTCTTCATTTATGAAAAATACACATCTAATGGTTCGTTTTGGTTGTATATTTAATCGTTTGAAAAGATCCAAAACTTCCATCGTCTGCAGACAAGGAGCCCCGTCGTCATGTGCGCCGCATCCTTTATCCCAACTGTCATAATGCCCGCCGACTACAATAACCTCATCCGGAAATTCCGATCCGCGAATTTCACCGATAACGTTAAATGATTTGGCATCGGTAAATGTTTTGCAGTCAAGTTTAATATTTACTTCAATCTGCGGTTCATTTTTAACAGCACGACTTAAAAAATCTGCATCAATTAATCCGATAGAAACTGATGGAACTTTATTTACCGATTCTACATACTGCATAACACCGGTATGGGGGACGTTGTCATATTTTGATGTAACAGATCTAACTATTGCGCCAATACCTCCCGCCTTGGCAGCCTCAACAGCTCCTTGAACTCTTTGTCCGACCACGCCGCCGTAACCTGCAAATGTATTTGCCAAACCGTTATCAAAAGAACGGTTGAAGAAAATAATTTTTCCTTTTGCCTTCTCACCGTAGGAATGTAATTCTTCAAATGATTTTACTTCTAAAATATGACCGGTAATTCCATCACCGGATGTTCCAATACTTCCGCCCAGTGCGGTGATATTGAGAGATTTTCCATCAAAACTTTTTGATTTAACTATCTCTGCATTTTCAACTCCACCTCGTTCCCAATGTGGAACCATAACCGGCTGAAGCCAAACCGAATCGAAACCAAGACTTTCCATTTTCTCTTTTGCCCAATAAATAGCTTTTAGAGAATTTTCCGAACCACTTAAGCGCGGACCAATTTCACATAATTCTTTTAACCATTCATATCCTTTTGCTTCAGTTAAGGCAGAACGAATTATTTCATCAGCAATTTTATCGTAGTGTTCCTTGGAATTGTTTGTGAAAGCTTGTCCGAATGTTGTTGAGAGTGATGATATTATTGTAAAGAATATAAGTGCGGCGATTGGTTTTTTCATATAAGTCCTCATGTCTCAAAATTAATTTGAGGAAAATAGTTTCGAAAAAGGGTAAAGTCAAATTAATCGCAATCAACGTTTAGAAATATTCATGCAATTGCGGTGTGTTCTCAAATAATTAAAAACAAAATTTCTGATTCACTAATCTTCGGATTGGTACTTTTGCTTTTTGCTTCCTTCATAAATTTCATACTTGTGAACTTTTACTTCAAGCGGACCGTTTTGCAGCGTTAGTCTCTTAGATGTTCGCAAGCCGAGAAACTTCAATGCCTCTTTATTGGAACTGATAACCCAGGCATCATAGCCTTTATAGTTTTGTTTCAACCCGTCCCCGATCATTTTATAAAATGAAACGATGTCATTCTTTTTCATCCTTTCACCGTAAGGAGGATTAATTATCATCGTTCCACCATTCGGCGGGGGAGTTGAGTTTTCGAAAGATGAATGATTGATTGAAATAACATTTTCCAGTCCGGCATTTTTCACATTATCCAAGGCAATATTCACAGTTTCCTTATTTATATCGGAACCGGTAATTGAAAAATCAATTGGGTGAATTTTTGCTTTGGCTTCATCAACCAATCTTTTCCACAATTGATTATCAAAATCACTCCAATTCATGAATCCGAATTTATTTCTAAGCAGTCCCGGAGCTTTATTAGTCGCGATTAAACCAGCTTCAATAGGGATAGTTCCCGATCCGCACATTCCATCGGTAAAATTTGAACAGCCGTCCCATTCCGACAAATAAATTAAGCCTGCTGCCAATACTTCACTAAGAGGTGCAATATTTATTTGTTTCCGGTAACCACGCTTATGGAGTGAATCCCCTGAACTATCGAGTGATACAGTGCATTCATCTTGGTAAATGTGAATGTTAATCTTAATTGTCGGATCGGTTAAATCAACATTAGGGCGCTTACCTGTCCGATCTCTGAACTGATCGGCAATGGCATCCTTTGTTTTTAAGGAAACATATTTTGAGTGATTGAAAAATTTGGAATGAACAACACTATCGATTGAGAAAGTATCGTTTATGCTAAAATAATCTGCCCAGTTTATTTGCTTTATTTTTTTATATAGGTCACTATCGTTACGGACTGAAAATTTGGTGATCGGTTTAATAATTCTCAATGCTGTTCTAAGATGAAGATTAGCTTTGTACATCAGTTCCTTATCTCCCTCGAAGAAAACCGCACGGTTCCCGATTTTTATGTTCCTTGCGTGTAAACTATTCAATTCACCGGAAAGAACATTCTCTAAACCAACCATCGTTTTTGCAATCAACGGGTAACTGTATTTTTCTCTGCTCATATTATTTACAATTTCTTTGATAAAAGATTACTGTAAAAGTAGGATATTTTTTTCAAAAGTGGTTACTGTAGTGATTTGATATTATTAAGTAACTGGCGGATCATATGCAACTCGTTTAAAACAGCAAAAGCCTGGCAATGCAGGCTTTTAGATTAAATAATTTTTTTTAATGATTCTATCTAACTTTGATCTGTTTGTTTTGAATCATTTTCGCCAAATCAGCAGTACCGTTCTTTGATATTGTTCTCAATGCTCTTGTGGTAAGTTTTACAGTAACGAACCTGCCTAATTCTCTAACCCAGATTTTCTTTTTCTGTAAATTAGGTAAAAATCTTTTTTTCGATTTATTATGTGCGTGTGAAATACTATTGCCTGCAACCGGACCCACACCTGTGTATTGACATTTTCTTGACATAATTATCTCCGTACGTTCTTAAATTTCAAGACCAGAAATTTAAACAAATCTTTTGAAAAAGGAAATTATTTTTTTAATGAAGTTAAATCAATAGGCGGAAAAGTGGTTTCCCCGCCCATTTTGCCAACTATGTAGGTATTAAGTTTATCTTAAAACTTATGATATAACTCAAAAATTAGTGAATTATGATCAAAAACTTTTATTGTCTGGCGCCTAATTCTCTATCCAGCCAGAATAAACCGTTTTTGCTATCACCAATAAGAGAGAATTTATCTACTATATCCTGAACACTAGAAACTTCTTCAACCTGTTCGTTTACAAACCATTGTAGGAAAATGTTTGTTGCGTGATCTTTTTCTTCAACTGCTAAATCAGCTAAATCATTGATGCTTTTTGTAATAAACTTTTCGTGCTCCAATGCATCGGCAAAAGGTTTTTCAATCGAGTCCCAGTCAAATTGAGGTTCATCAATTGCAGTTAATTTTACCCTTGCGTCAACATGAATTATATAATGATAAAATTTCATCGCATGTTCGTATTCTTCAAGAGATTGTTTGGACATCCAAGCTGCAAATCCTTTCAAGCTTTTTTCTTCGTAATATGCTGCCATTGCCAAATATAAATAAGAGGAATACAATTCTCTATTCATTTGATCATTAAGTGCAGCCGCCATTTTTTCTGATATCATTTTATCCTCGATTTTTAGTTGTGAAATTTTCTATTTTTATACATCAAAATACATTAAACAGAATTAGATTCGAATTGTAATAATATTTATTTATCTAGAATATTACAAATGAAACAGGATTAATTATCTATTATCTTTAGTGAAGAAAGAAATAGGAAACATTTATGAGAGTTTATTCAGCACTTTTAGTTTTTATAATCACTGGTACGCTTTATGCTCAGAATTATAAAAGCACTCACAGGCTTGATAGTGAAAACTATGGAATCAAAAACATCCGTTTCGAGAATACTGATTCTATTCCAAGAATAAACAGTAGTTTTAAAAAAACTAATCGAGTGAATTCTAAATTAGATAGAAACGTTTTCGGATTTTTACCCGATTGGGAATATTTGAACGGATCAGCAGATGATATACAATATGATTTATTATCTCATATTGCATTTTTTGATTTTGCTGTAGACAGCCTCGGCAATCTTTCCTTACCTGCCGGCTGGCCATGGACAGACGTTTTTGCTAAAGCCGATGAACATGGTGTAAAACTAATTATGTCCGTAGTTAACTTCGATGCTGATAATATCCATGAGCTTCTAACTAATGAAACGGCAAAACAAAATCTTTTTAACAATATCCAAGTTATTCTTTATACATATTATTTGGATGGTGTCAATATTGATTTCGAAGGACTTTATGAATCCGACCGCGGCAGTTTAATTAACAGCTTTATGTCCGGACTAAACTCATACTTAGACCCGGGTTATGAAGTATCATTTGCAGCGCCTGCGGTTAATTGGGGAGGTTGGGACTTCACCGGTCTAGCAAATAGCTGCGATTATTTGTTTGTTATGGGTTATGATTATTATGGAAGCTGGAGCGAAATTACTGCTCCTGTTTCACCTCTTACCGGTGGATCTCATAACCTCACTAATTCAATCGAGATTGAATATGCAAGTGTTCCATCTGAAAAATTGATTTTGGGTTTGCCTTACTATGGGGCTCGCTGGCGAACGGATCAAGTGAGTGAGGGAGCCGCTGTAAATTCATTTGTATTTGCACCCCGTTTTCGATCTGCTGTTAATCAAGCGTTGATGTACGGAAGAAACTGGTCTAACAATTATAATAATCCGTGGATTTGGTGGAATGAAGATGAAGTTGAACAATTGTGGTATGACGATATTGAAAGTATGGGATTGAAATTTGACCTGGCAATCGAAAATAATTTAAAGGGTATTGGTATTTGGGCGTTGGGATATGATGGCAATAGACCTGAATTATGGAATTTGATTGATTTTAAGTTGGGCGGCGCAACGGGTTTAATTCCTTCGGAACCTTATGATCTTTACACGAATGTGACTGAAACCGGGGTCCAAATTCATTTTTCAAATTCCGAAAATGCTCAGGGATACAGACTGTATTTCAGTGATGACGGAATTAATTTTACCGATTCCGTTACGGTAGTTGAGAATGCATATCAGCGGACATTTGCAAATCCCAATGAAACTGAATATGTGAAAGTCCGTGCCTTTAATACGCAAGGTTATTCCTATCCATCGGATGTTCTTGCTTACACAACCGTTCCGGCAGTACCTTGGAATTTAATAGTTAACGGATTCGATAGAACTTATGCAACTCAAAATCCGAGAAATTATATTCATAAATATGCTGAACCAATGCATGAATTAGGATACTTATTTAATTCGGCATCGAATGAAGCGGTTGCAAAAGGTTTGGTTGATTTATCTCCGTATGATGTTGTTGTTTGGATGCTCGGTGATGAAAGTTTCGCTGATGATACGTTTAATCCTTTAGAGCAAAATGCTGTGCAAGAATATTTGATCAACGGCGGTCATATGCTGATAAGCGGTTCAGAGATTGGTTATGATTTAATGCACGAAAATAGTTCTACGCTGGATAATTTATTTTATACTAACATCCTTGATGCCGTTTATGTAAGCGATGCCCCGAATGATTTAATTGCAACTTATTATACCGCAGAAATTATTCCTGGAATATTGACCGGGTTGCCAGATATAAATTATGATGACGGTTCAAACGGAACTTTTAACGTAGCTTATCCCGATGCAATTCAACCGAACAGCAGTAACTCCTATCCCATTATGAAATATAAAGACTTGTCAGTTGGAGCTGGTTATGCGGGAATAAGGTATCTTGGTGAATATCCCGGCGGAACAGGGGAATCCAGAATAGTTTATGTATCGTTTCCCGTCGAAACAATTTACCCGGATTCTCAGCGAAAAGAATTCTTGAGAAAGGCACTTCAATTTTTAGATTCACTTCTTCCGGTCGAAAAAGGAAATGCTATTGTTGATGAATTCAGAGTTTATCAAAATTATCCTAACCCATTTAATCCAAATACAACTATGAGCTATTTTGTTCCTGCTGATTTCCAAGATGGAAATGTAATGGTCAAAATTTTCGATGCGTTGGGAAATGAAATAGAGACAATTAATAATAAATCTGTCTCAAGTGGTTTTCACAAAATTGATTTTGACGCATCGGAATTATCCAGCGGAATTTATTTTTACAGGATTACTTTTAATAACGGATTTAGTACATTTACTTCCGACACTTTTAAGATGGTTTTAATCAAATAGAACTGGAGAAAAGATGCATCAGCAGAACAGTAGTTTTAAAGCAATGCTGTTATTTGTCTTTTTTGTTGGAATCGCTATCGCTATTACAGTAAGTGCATATATGAATTTTGACGAAGAAGATCCGGTAACGGAATATAAATTATCAGACTTTTTCGGGACGATGAGCGCTTATACTGTTGAGGATGGTTTTACTGTAGTGGATTCCGCAATAATTTCAAATGATAACTTATCAGCCGAATTTATTGTGGCTGTAAAAGGTGACCAAGTTATTATTGATATGAATATAAATTCCGCTGATACGACATTTATCAAATTCAAATTAGCAGATAAATATTCTCTCCAGTTTATTAATGCAAAGGACAATAAGCATGGTTCATATTCCGCTTCAACTGATTTGGAATTCAAAAACTATAAGAATAGCAGCTTTATAATTATGCTGAATAAAGTTGATGCGGAATCGAAAAGTATTAACCTCTTTTACTCAACAAATCAAAATTATACTCCAGCAGAGGAATTGGAAATAGCTATTAGTAAGAAATAAATCCGATGATCAAATATAATATTGCAGTTATCACTCCGATGAATACAGCGTAAGGCATTTGGGTTCTAACATGATCAATATGATCGCTTGCGGTTGCCATCGATGAAATAATTGTAGTGTCGGAAATTGGAGAACAGTGATCACCGAAAACCCCGCCGCCCAAAACAGCGCTCACGACAAGGGGCAAACTAATACCGAGCGAAACCGAGAGCGGGATTGCGATGCTCATCATAATCGCAAATGTTCCCCAGGATGTTCCAGTTGAAAATGCTATGAAACACGAGATTAAAAAAATCAATACCGGAATGAGAGATGGCGAGAGCCAATTTTGGGAAACTTCCGCTACATAAATTCCTGTTCCCAATTCCTTACTCACATTCCCAATCGTAAAAGCGAGAAGCATTAAAAGCGCCATGGGTACTAAGCCGCTCATCCCTTTGAGTATTAAGTCTGAATATTCTTTAGCGCTGAACATTCTCTGAACTGAATACAATAGCACGGCGGCTGCAATTGCAGTTATCACTGCATATAAAACAGCCGTTGATCCCGAACCGTTGCTTATTGCCTCAAATAGATTATTAATAAAAGAAGCGTCGGGATTAGTTATACTGCTCCACCCTGTGAGTATTAAGGCTGCAGGCATTGTAAAAATCATAACGGAAATTGGGATTAACATATTAACACTTCGCGCTATTAAATTTTTCTTTTTATCCAAAGTGATTACATCGGAAGAAATCATAGGAACCGCGCCGTCGCGTAAAAGTTTCCCTTCTTTATCCGCACGCTGCATTGCTTTTTTCATCCCGAAGTAATCCTTTTTAGTGATGATTAATACTAGAATTAATAATAAAGAAAGCAGCGGGTAAAAATTTGTAACGATTGAAGCAAGCATAATCTGAAATGAATTATCGAACCCGTTCGTAATTATCAATCCCATTATAAAAGCGCCCCATGCATTAAGAGGAACCAAAACATTCACCGGTGCGGAAGTTGAATCGGCAATGTACGCAAGCTTTTCGCGGGGGAGTTTTAATTTGTCAAATAACGGTCTGTAAATCGTGCCGACTGTAAGCGCATTGATATTAGTTTCAACGAAAATTATTATTCCGGTTAAGAAAGCGAAAAGTTGAACAAGCAATTTGTTATCGATATTTTTTTTCGTTTCAATTTGCTGAAGCAGCTTTGTGGTTTTACTTATAAAGCCTTCAACTCCGCCTGATCGCTGAACGAGTGCGATAAGCGATCCAACCAGTAAACTGAAAACAATTGTTTTCGTACTTCCTTCATCCTTAAAGACATCAATGAGTGATTGAACTGAAGCAATTGATCCGTCTATAATATTTCCGCCCGAAATTATTATCCAGCCAAGCCATATTCCAAATAACAGGGAAAGAAAAACTTGTCTTGTTTTTATTGCCAACAGTATTGCTGCAACCGGCGGTATTATTGACCAGAATCCGTAATGTTCCATACACCTAAAAATGTTTTGGGTAATAATAATATAAAATTAGTAGTTCTCATAATTTCAATAGAATTGATATATTTCATTTCTTACCATCAATAATAAAGTAAAGCGGAGAAAAAGTGAAATATTACTTTATGTTAATTTGTTTGTTAATCATTTCAGTCAGTCAACTCTATGCACAAAATAATTTTGAAAAAAAATGGCTGACTGCATTTGAGAATTCTAATTATTTATCCACTGCAAATTATGAAGAATCGATAGCGTATTTTAAACAACTTGCTGATTATTCAGAGTATGCCGAAATGAAAGAATTCGGAATCTCACCTCAAGGAAGAAAGTTGTACTACTTGGTTGTTTCTAAAAATAAATTATTTTCACCCGAGGAAATAAGAGAGAAAAACCTGCCCGTCGTATTTGTTCAGAATGGAATTCACTCCGGCGAAATTGAAGGTAAAGACGCATGTATGTTGATGCTCAGGGAAATACTTGTTGAAAAAACTAAGATTGAAATGATTGAAAATACTATACTTGTCATCATCCCGATATTAAATGTGGACGGACATGAGCGCTCAAGCCGGTATAATAGAATCAATCAAAACGGTCCCGAAGAAATGGGATGGAGAACAACTTCGCAAAATTATAATTTGAATCGTGATTATATGAAAGCAGATGCACCTGAAATGCAGGCTTGGTTAAAGTTATATAATTCTTGGTTGCCTGAAATATTTATTGATACACATACAACAGACGGACTTGATTATCAATACACAATAACTTATCTCGTTTCTAATCATATAAATGTTCCGCCCGTAATAAAAAGAATTGTTGATGAAAAATTACTGCCGGCTTTCACAAAATCAGTTGAGGAAGAGGGATTTTTAATTGCACCTTATGTTTGGACGAGGGGAAGAGAAGTTGAAAAGGGAATTGTTGATTGGATTCCCGGACCCAGGTTTTCAAACGGCTATGCTGAAATTCAAAATAGAATTGGGCTGCTAATTGAAACCCACATGCTGAAACCGTATAAAGAAAGAGTGTATTCGACAAAAGCATTGATTGAAGGAGTTATCAAAAATGTAAATGAAAATAGCGATGAATTTGTTTCAGTTATGAATGAAGCAGATGAATACATCATTAATAGGTACAGGAATAATAGGGATTCACTAACTCTTTCGTATGATTTATCTGATGAAAAATATGTAGACTTCTTATTCAAAGCAGTTAAACTTGAGTATGATTCAAGTTATATCACGGGCAGTAAAGTTAGAAGATACACCGGCGAGCCTTACGATGCGGTGGTTCCGTTTTATAATGAATTTAATCCTAAAGTTAAAGCTGCTTTGCCTGAAGCTTATGTCATTCCTAAAGAATATTCTGAAATTGCAGAGCGATTAAAATTACACGGAGTGAAGGTAACAGCTTTAACCGAAGATGATGAAATGACGGTTGAAAAGATATCTTTTACAAACGTCAAATTTGGGAATAGACCTTATGAGAACAGGTTTATACCGTCTTTCAAATATATTTCGTCGGAAGAAAAAGTTAAGGTTTCTGCCGGATCATATTTAGTTATCCCGGATAATAAAAATATAAAAGTGATTGCTAACTTACTAGAGCCGGATGGCGAAGATTCATTTATTAAATGGGGAATGCTGAATCAAATATTCGAGAGAAAAGAATACTTCGAAGATTATTCAATGGAACCGATTGCTCAACAAATGCTGATTGATAATCCAAAGTTGAAAGAGGAATTTGAAAAATTATTGACTGAAGATAAAGAATTTGCACAATCCCCATACAGGAGACTTCAATTTTTCTACGAGCGGTCTCCTTATTCTGATGAAAAACAGAATGTTTATCCAATCTTAAGAGTGATTGAATTTTAATGATTGAGTTAAGAAATGTAACAAAATATTTTAATCAAGATAGAGCTTTAGATAATATTTCACTTACCGCAGAAACCGGTAAAACGACTGTTATCATTGGTCAAAGCGGGTGCGGGAAATCAACGCTGCTGAGAATAATAACTGGTCTGACTAAACATGATAACGGAAGTGTAAAAGTAGAAGGCAATGAAATAACAGATAAAAATATTTCTGAGATTAGAAGAAAAATCGGTTTTGTAATTCAGGAGGGAGGACTCTTTCCGCATTTGTCAGCACGCAAAAACATTTCATTAATGGCGGAATATCTAAAGTGGAGTGAATCAAAAATTTCGAATCGAATAAAAGAATTAGTTACACTCACAAAATTCCCAAACGAAGGATTGACAAAATATCCCGTTCAATTATCCGGCGGTCAACGGCAGCGTGTGAGTCTGATGCGGGCTCTTATGCTCGATCCTCATATATTATTATTGGACGAACCACTCGGCGCTCTTGATCCGTTAATCCGGTATGACCTTCAAACTGATTTGAAAGAAATATTTCAGAAATTAAATAAAACTGTCGTAATGGTGACACATGATTTAAGTGAAGCAGTTTATTTTGGTGAAAAAATTATTCTTATGAATAACGGTAAAATTGTTCAGTCTGGTAATTCAATAGAACTTCTTGATAAACCGAAAAATGATTTCGTTGAAAAATTTATAAATGCTCAAAGGTCATTGAGATGATGAGATTGGTTATCATATCGATCTCAATTATTCTTATTGCAAATGCATGCAGCTCAAAAAATACAAATCAGATTGTCATCGGGTCAAAGAAATTTACTGAATCTGTAATTCTCGGTGAGGTACTCACTCAATATATGAACAGTAAGGATTTTAAAGCGGAACATAAATCACAATTAGGCGGAACGAGAATTCTATGGAGCGCATTATTGAAGGGTGAGATTGATATTTATCCTGATTATACAGGAACCATCATTCAGGAAATATTATCGAACAAACAGATCAATACATGGGATGAATTGCGATCAACATTAGCTGATTTTAATGTTGGTATCAGTGAGCCTGTTGGGTTTAATAATACCTACGCAATTGGAATGAACAAACAACTTGCATCGAAATTAGGAATTTCAAAAATATCTGATTTGAAAAATCATCCTGATTTGATAATTGGATTCACGAATGAATTCATGGATAGAAGTGACGGCTGGTCGAGTTTGAGAAGTGCATACAATTTACCTCATCAGAATGTAAGCGGAATAGATCACGACCTGGCATATAAGGGTTTGGCTGAAAATTCATTAGATGTAATCGATCTCTATTCCACTGATGCTGAAATTGATTATTATGATTTGGCAGTACTCGAAGATGATCTTAATCACTTTAGCGAGTATAGAGCAGTCTATTTATACCGAATAGATTCTGAGTTAATTGAAAGCAGTATCGATTGTATAAACGGTTTTCATAATGAAATATCAGAAGAAGAAATACGAGGATTGAACAAGCTTGTAAAAATTGATAAAGAAAGTGAGAAATCGGCAGCATCAAAATATTTACTAAACAAATTTGGAATCCGAAGCTCGTTCGAGAAGGAAACATTCAGCAGTCGTTTGATTAAAAACACTTATGATCATTTATTGTTAGTATCTGTTTCATTGTTTGCAGCAATTTTAATTTCAATTCCGCTTGGAATATTTTCATATCGAAAAGAAAGATTGGGGAAAATTATTTTAGGTTCAGTAGGAGTTATTCAAACCATACCGTCGCTTGCACTGCTTGTTTTTATGATTCCGTTTTTCGGCATCGGTGAAGTACCGGCTATTGCTGCATTATTTTTATACAGCCTTCTTCCAATTGTAAGAAATACTTATTTAGGCTTTCAGGATATTTCTATTCAAGTAAGGGAATCTGCAATGGTACTCGGTTTATCAAAAAGAGCAATATTAAAGAAGGTTGAACTTCCGATTGCATCCAGATCAATTCTTTCGGGAATAAAAACTTCGGCAGTTATAAATGTCGGCACTGCTACCTTGGGCGCACTTATCGGAGCAGGCGGATACGGACAGCCGATTTTAACCGGAATCCGGTTGGATAATATAAGCTTGATTCTTGAAGGAGCAGTTCCAGCAGCAATTTTAGCGTTGTTTGTACAAGGAATTTTTGATTTATTCGAAAAAATAATTGTTCCGAAAGGTCTGCAAATAAAGGCTGAAACATCATAAATGATTTCTGCTATAGCAATTGTTATCAATCTTTCATAACTTTTAATATTCATAATAATTGAGGAAATTATGACCGAAACATTTGAAAAAGCTGCCTCACAAAAATATATTTTAAAAGATAAATTTAATCAGATACGATCCTTTTCCGAGTACCTGGCGAAACCTCTCGAAGTTGAGGATTATGTAATTCAGTCGATGCCTGATGTAAGTCCTACTAAATGGCATCTTGCACATACCAGTTGGTTCTTTGAGACGTTTGTTCTTGAATCAGTTAAGAAAAATTATAAATCACCGTTCCCGGTTTACAATTATTTATTCAACTCATACTATGTTCAGGTTGGTGAACGGTGGACGAGAAACAGGCGTGGACTTTTGTCACGACCAACGGTAAAGGATGTTTATCAGTACCGCAGGTATATCGATGAACAAATGAATGAGTTCTTCGAAACTGCAGATGAGAATTTACTTAAGAAGATGAAAGTTGTTTTGGAAATCGGTTTTAACCACGAGCAGCAGCACCAGGAGTTAATGCTGACTGATCTCAAACATGTTTTTTCCATTAATCCGATGTACCCGGTTTATGTAGAAAAGGAAATTAAATTTAACACCGATATCGCGGAAATGAAATGGACGGAATTTAATGAGGAGTTATATACAGCCGGATACGATGGCGAAGATTTCTTTTACGATAACGAAAAGCCGGTACATAAAACTTATCTTAACGGTTTTAAAATCGCTAACCGTTTGGTTACAAATAAAGAGTACATTGAATTTATTGAGGACGGCGGTTACCAAAATACACCGCTCTGGTTGTCTGACGGATTCGCTGCTGTTGAAAGTGAAAACTGGAAAGCTCCGCTTTATTGGGAAAAGGTGGAAGGTGAATGGTTCAATTTTACGTTGAATGGTTTCAGAAAGGTTAATCCGGCTGAACCGGTTGTTCATGTTAGTTTTTATGAAGCGGAAGCATTCGCACATTGGTCCGTTGCGAGATTAGCAACTGAGTTTGAATGGGAAAGAGCATCTCAGAATTTGGAAAATGTAGGAAATTTTGTTGAGCAAAATAATTTTCATCCTGTACCTTTGCATGAAACTAACGGAAAACTTTCGCAAATGTTCGGTGATGTTTGGGAATGGACTCGAAGTGATTATGCACCGTATCCCGGTTATAAAGTTCCCGAAGGTGCAATAGGTGAGTACAACGGTAAGTTTATGTCGGGACAAACAGTTTTACGCGGCGGTTCCTGTGCAACTTCAGAATCTCATATCAGAAATACTTACCGGAACTTTTTCTATCCAAATCAAAGATGGCAATTCATGGGAATTCGATTAGCTAAGGATTTAATTTAGATTATGAAATACAACGAGCAGGATTTAACAGAAATTATTGAAGGGCTGAGCCAAAAACAGAAATCATTACCGAGTAAGTTTTTTTATGATCAAAAAGGCTCTGAGTTATTTGATCAAATATGTGAGCTGGATGAATATTATCAAACCCGGACTGAAGCAAAAATCATGACGGATAATATTGATCAGATTACTTCCGTATTTGAGAATAATACCTTGTTGATTGAATTCGGAAGCGGCAGCTCACTAAAAACAAGGCTGCTATTAGAGCATCTTCCTAATTTATCCGGTTACATCCCTATCGATATTTCGAAGGATCACTTATTAAAATCTGTTAAACAGTTACGCTTCGAATTCCCGGATCTAGAAATTGCTCCGATGATTGCCGACTATACTCGCGCCCTAACATTTCCACCGATTCATAGAGCAGTTGAGCATAAGGTTACGTTTTTTCCCGGGTCAACTATCGGTAATTTTCAACCCGAATACGCGAAGGAATTCTTGAGAGTTATTGCCGATGAGTGCGGGCAGAACGGGGGATTGCTGATCGGTGTTGATCTGAAGAAAGAAGAGAAGATTTTATATGATGCTTATAATGATTCGAAAGGGGTAACGGCTGAATTTAATATAAATATTCTAAGAAGAATTAACCGTGAGTTTGATGGCGATTTTGTTCTAAATTATTTTGATCATGAAGCTGTTTACAATTCGGAGCATGGAAGGATTGAAATGCATTTGATCTGCAATAAGGATAAACAAGTACATATAGCAGATAAGAACATTACTTTTAAAAAAGGGGAATCAATTTTGACTGAGTATTCTTATAAATACTCAATCGAAGAATTTGCCGCTTTAGCATCAGATGTGTTCGTTTTGCGTAATTATTGGACTGATGAAAACCGTCTTTTCTGTGTGATGTATTTCGATGTTAAGTAGTATATATGATTCACTTTTATTTATATTTGTTATCAATCATTTATAAAATATAAAATGATCAGGAAACGCGATTTATCTTTTTTTGCTTGGGACTTACTGGTTACTATCTGTACCAGTTTTCTTACTATCTTCATTCCACTCGATTTTATTTTTAATCTCAAGATTTATGATTATTATTCAACATTAATGATTGCGACCACTGTTGTTTTCTTCCTTGATATATTTGTTAATATTTACAAGTACAAAACTTCTGAAACAAGTTTCTCATTCGAGGATGAATCGGGACTAAAAAGTTACTTTAAAAAATGGTTCTTAATTGATTTAATTGCAGTAATCCCGGTTGATATTTTTATTCATCCGTCACCATTTCAATTGATACGTCTTGTTAAGCTTGTAAAAGTAGCGAAGTTCATGATGCATCTAAAATCAAAAGAGGTGCAATACTCAAATATCCTAACAATAATCTTTTTTATGTTCTGGATTCCTCACATAACACATTGGGTTGCATGCGGATGGCTTTGGCTTAGAGGAATTGATCATACTGTTACAGATGTTACAAATTATATTAATGCTTTGTATTGGACAGTAACAACTCTTACGACCGTTGGGTATGGTGATATAACACCGTTAAACAATAATCAGACAATCTATGCAATGTGTGTTGAAGTATTGGGAGTAGGCGTGTATGGTTATATAATCGGTAATATTGCTGGCATAATTTCTAAGAAGGATCCCTCAAAAGCAAAATACTCAGAGAATATGGAGAACCTCGCAGCGCTCGTTCAATACAGACAGATTCCATTCACTCTTCAGCAGAGAATTAGAGATTATTATACCTACATGTATCGTAAACGTTTGGGTTATGATGAATCTTCATTCTTGGAGGGTCTACCGAAAAGTTTGAAGACTGAAGTCTCCTTAATTCTGAAAAAAGAAGTGATAGAAAAAATTGAGCTTTTCAAAGATGCGGATGATAATTATAAAAGAGAGGTCGCGCTTCATCTTAAACCGATTGTTCTCACACCCGGTGATTCGGTATTTAATGAGGGCGATCAGGGTAATGAAATGTATTTTGTTGTTAAAGGTCAGCTCTCGGTTTTGGTAGATAAGGAGACTAAGCAAATTGCAACTCTGCATGACGGTGATTTCTTCGGGGAGATTGCATTGTTTTTAAATAAACCCCGGACTGCCACTATAAAAGCACTTACTTATTGTGATTTGTATTCACTCAACCAGAAGGCGTTTGACTTAGTTGTTTCAAAGTACCCTGATATTAAAAGGAAGATCGAAGCAAAAGTAATTTTGAGAGAAGAGAAATAAAATGCCCGGTGAAGCAGTTAAATCCGAAGTTAGTTTATTTTCACGTTTTATAAAAACATTATTCTTTATTCTTCTTTCATTTGTATTGTATTCTATCTTTATTATTCTGTTCTTTAGATTTTTTAATCCCCCGGTTACTGCATTTATTTATTCAGATGGTGAAAATGAATTCGCTTCATTGATTACGGAATCTATTGTTGAATATAACTGGATACCAATTGAAGCGATTTCCGATAATGTAAAATTAGCCGTGATTGCATCCGAAGACCAGTTGTTTTTTGATCATTTCGGTTTCGATGTAGAGCAGATTGAAAAAGCCGTTGATGAAATAAAACGAAATAAAAGATTTCGAGGAGCCTCTACTATTACTCAACAGCTTGCTAAAAATTTATTTCTTTGGTCTGGGAAAGATTATTTGCGAAAAGCGTTGGAAGTCTATTATACATTATTAATTGAATTGCTCTGGAGCAAGGAGCGGATACTCGAAGTTTATCTAAATGTTATTGAAATTGGACCAAAGGTTTACGGTGTCGGCGCCGCATCACGTTTGTATTTTAGAAAGTCGCCATTAAATTTGAGCGAGTATGATGCTTCTCTTATTGCGGCAGTATTACCGAATCCAAAAAGATATTCAGTGAAAAACCCAACCATTTTTATTATCAACAAAGGCGCGGATATAAGAACTAAAATGTATCAATTGGGCGGTACGGAATATCTTAAAAATAATTTATGATGCTTCGGGGAATGTTTGATTATTTATCATACAAGTGCGGCATGTACAACTCTCATAAATCTCTTCATACCCGTAATCAATTGTAATTTCTTCACCTTTTTTAATTTCACGATTGGAATATAGCAGTAACGATTCTTCATCACCATCAAGCACATCACAGTTGGGTTCGCAATCGTGATTTATAAATTTTATTGTTTGCGTTTTTGCAGTATCAATATAGGTTTCACCGTTCCAGAAAATATATACATTGTCATCTTCCTCTTCGCGTCTCTCGCATTCGTAACCATCAATAACTTCACCTTTTATCGGCATAACAAGTGATTTCTTTGGAATGTCGCATCCGGCAAAGATTCCTTTCCCATGAATTTCCGAATCTTTAACAACTACAAATTCCTCGTAGCTTTTCGGTGTTTTCAATTGAGTCCTTTGTTTATATACTCTAGGGCTCTGTTTAATACGGCTTCCATATCGCTGTTAGGCATTATAGGATAATTATACTTGAACGCTTCGTTTTCTGATGGAAGTTTATAATTGAAATCATCAAGGACATTGTTAGAACCATCATAATAGATGATTTGAAGAATGCTGTATTTTTTTAATTTCTTATTCACCAAATAATAGGTTTTGGTTTTAAAAATTTTGCCATCTACAGATTCGATTACCAAAGACGGGTTGTGATTTTCCATCGTCCAAATATAAATGTCGTCATCGGTAAAACGTTCGATGCCCTTAACATCTATATAGAGTCTGGGTGATGATGCGCTGTCGACTTTAACCCATTTTTCAGTTTCCTGTGAAAAAATGGTTGTTGAACTGAATAAAAGAAATAATAAAATTGCAGAAAGTGTATATGTGAATTTCATCTCAATCCTAATATATTTGAAAAACAAATCTACGAAATAGTTTTAAATATCCGTAATGAACATTTGATTAATTGATTATTCTTTTCAACTGATATTTATATGATTTTGTTTCACTAATAATTATTATCTTTTCAAAAAGAAATGGATTTCAATTATCAATCAAGAATTAAACGGAGTCTGCCGTGACCGAAAGTAAAAGCAGCATTATAAAATTGATCTTATTTTTGATCATCGGATTAGCAATTGGTATGCTTGCTTACCCTATTTTATTTAGTGAGCAGGAAGTGAGCCGCACCGATAATTTTGATATGCTGGGTTTTATGCGTGAACCCGGATCTTACAGCACTTACCAGGAGGGCGAAGATGTTATGATCAATATACCTCAAGCAGAGGCAAGAATACATACAAAATTATCTTACGATGTTTTAATTACCGAAATCGGCATCAACTCAAACGACCCGGTCGAGATGATAATTTCATTCAGTGAACAAAATTTATCATTGTTCGGTGTGAAACCGATGGTTCATGATGAATCGTTTAATATTATGTCAGGAAAATCTTTTGTGAGGATTCAAAATAAAGGAGAAGGAAAAGCAATAATTTTGTTGAAAAGATTATCGGATGATCAGGGAACGATTAGAATCCAATTGTTGGATAATGGAATGGTTGTTCATGAGGAATCTCTGAATACGATGTTTTGATAATCAGAAACAAATTTCTTTATATTTATCAACACACTGTGGAAACCGGATAACGTTAAACTCGTTGATTTCGAGTATGCATTTATAAAAATTAGTTGCTTAGTTTGAGAGATGGTTTTTGGTTACACGAAGAAACACAAAGCAGGCACGGAGAACCACGGAGTAGTGACTAAAATAAATAAGTCTATCAAAGAAATAAACAAAATACATATTCCCAATTCATTGTTATTAAACAGACTAATTAACAACTCAACTCAGAAAAAACTATAAAACAATGGTCAGCCAACCGAAGCTAGAAACAAACCATTTTTTGGATTATCCAACAAAGCCAAATATAAATGAAACATACAAATTAAGGACAATGGTCAGCCAACCGAAGCTAGAAAAGAACCATAGTTTGGAATATTCAATTCAGCGAAGGTTGGTGGAAATAAGGTTGGGACTAACAATTCTCCTTCGGAGCTTCGTTAGTTAAAATTCGTTTCTTCAAAAAGGCTTTACCGGAACCTCTCTTAAAATATTTTTCTAATTCAACAGCTTTTTTTCTTGTAGATACTGCAATATAAGAATCAAGAACAAGGGGTCGATAAAACTTCGTTGATTGAACCATTCCCTCTAAGTGTTCAGCAAATCTTTTATCAATATTATCAGTCCTACCAACGTAGATAAAATTCTTTTCCTTGCTGACTAAGAAATAAACAAAATACATATTCCCAATTAATTGTTATCAAACAGGCTAATTAGCAGCTCAATTCAAACAAAACTAAAAACAACGTTCAGTCAACCGCAGCTAGAAACAAACCATTTTTTGGATTATCCAACAAAGCCAAATATAAATGAAACATACAAATTAAGGACAATGGTCAGCCAACCGAAGCTAGAATAGAACCATAGTTTGGAATATTCAATTCAGCGAAGGTTGGCGGAAAGGGGGGGATTCGAACCCCCGGTTCCACAATGTGGAACAACGGTTTTCGAGACCGCCGCATTCAACCACTCTGCCACCTTTCCTTTTTAGGTTTTCTATTTAATTATGTCGACCGTTAAAAGCAAGTAATACAATAATTAAAAGAACTTTCAATTCATTAAAAAGAACGTACAAAACTATTAAATAAAAACTTCTCTTGCATAATAAAATGAATGCTGCTAAAAAATATCAATAAGTTATCAAGTATTTTGTGGTAAATATGATGATGTTGTTTTATATTTAACCCAGATTTTCCAATTGAAAATCTGCCCTGCGTGCCGACAATTTGTCAGTCAAGAAATATAAGATACTTAGCCATATAGAAATTTTGGTATTCGTTATTTTTAAAATATTTTTCTTACAAATTGCCTGGATTAACACTGCAACATAAAATGTATTATTAAATATTTTATGAGCGGCTAACGGCAAAAATTCATTTCTAATGAATTTTTTGGGTTTAATAACTATCGTTATCAATAAGTCAGTTGATCTATTCACAGTACAAACAGAAGTTTTAGGATTAAAATACGTTTCACGTTTTAGTAAATAAATCAGAGGTTTGCTATGCAAGGCAAATTGAAAGTTTTGAGAAACGTTTTTATCCCGTATAAAAAAAATAAATTAAAACTCGTAGATATCATTTTCAATGAAAAAATCGATGCGATTAATTCAAGGTATAAGAGAGGAATTCCGTGGGAGGCGATTTCAACAGTGGAAGAGAGAGATGAATTCGTCAAAGATGTCCGCTCCTTTTATTATGATTCAAGTTACGAGTTAATTGATTGCGGCTATCAATTTGTTATGCCCGGAAGTATTGATCCAAGAGTACATTTAGTAGTGCCCGAGAATAATGATTTTGATGGATTCAAAAATGGTTCACTTTCAGCAGCATACGGCGGTGTAACCACGGTTATTGCTGTTCCGTCAGTTACTAATCCTGGAATAACGTCTTCTGAAAATTTTAATGAGATTTGCAAATTAACTCAGGGCAATTCATTGGTGGATTATGCCTTTTGGGGCGGAATCGATGGAGATGATTTCTACAAAAATATTGATATGCAGCGTAAAGTTTGGGATTTAGCTCAAACCGGTGTCATAGGTTTTTATGCATACTTATCCAACGTATTTGAAAGCATGAAAAGAATTAATTACGATCAAATGAGAAATCTGGGCAGATGGATTAAAACTACCGGTCTGCCACTTATCCTTCATCCGGAAGATTATGAAATGGTATCTCAAAAGAATTATAGAGCGAAGCGACTTAAACTTAATGATCGAAATACGTTTTATAAAATTCATGACGAACAGGCAGAAAGAGAAGCTATCAAGAATATCATTGCTATGGCTCATGAGTATAATTCATACGTTCATATTTCGAACATTTCATCTCTTGTTTCATTAAAAGAAATATCCGGTAATAAAAAAGGAAATACAAGAATCTCCGTAGATACTGCACCTCATTATCTTCACTTTAACAGAACTGACATTAAAAATGCTGAAACTGAGGTAAAGCTTAAAACTATACCCACTATTAAAAATGATTATGATGTTGAAGCATTGTGGAATGGGATTAATAATAATTTGATAAATTTCATAGCATCTGATCATTTCAATATGAACCCGGAGAAGTATAAAAATCATGAGGATTTTCCGGGTGCATTAAGCGGAGTATCGGGATTACAAACACGTGTGTCATATGTAATAAGCGAGGGTTTTAAGAAGGGGAGAATCGATCTAGAAACTGCGGTTAACCTTCTTTGTACCATGCCCGCAACTACTTTCAGGCTGAAACAGAAAGGTTTGCTGGAAAGAGGTAGAGATGCTGATTTCGTTCTTATCGACTTATGGAATAAAACCAAGTTCTCTGAAAAAGACCTGATGAATAAATATCATTATTCTCCGTTTGATGGAATGGAGTTCGAACTTAGAATATTGAGGACAATTCTTAGAGGTAAAACTATTATGAGTTCCGACGGGAATTTTGAAGCCGATTATTCATACGGAAAATTAATGAAACAGAAGAATAGATTATTCTAAAATTTAAAAAGGAGTGAAATAATTCAATATATATTGTAAAAATAATTCTTATATTCACCCTTTGATTTTCCATCAAGAAAGGTATTCTTTTTGAGGTTTTTCTTATTTGTCCTCTTGGCAATAACAATAACAACTTTAATATCTTCATGCGGTTCCAGTTATGAATCGGTATTGTATGGTTCATGGACATTCGAAAAGGTAGACACAAGTCAAGTTACCAATAATTTTTACTCCGGTAAAAAATTAAAAAAGGTAATGAAAAGAGTTCGATATGCCTACTGGGAATTTTTTGACGATAACAGTTTTGTGATGAATTTCCGAGATGGTAAAATGTACGGTACCTGGTCGCTGTCAGAAGATTTAACACTGCTTCAAATTCGACACCGGAGAAGTTCAAAAAAAGGTGAACTCGAAATTCTCGAAATTAATGATGATAAGATGATTGTCCGCGAAAATAATGGTGTAATTGTAACTTATAAGAAAGATTAATCCTCCCAAACATTCCCGTAAAAATATATAAAGCGGGTAAATCAAAAAAAAAATTATACTGATGTCCGGTTTTTATTGCCAAGCATATCCCAATTGCATAATTTACTAACTGTAATTAAAATTTTTGTATCGGAAATAAATAGCAAGCGATCTTTATAATTAAAAAAATAGATTAATTATTAATACCCATCCGGCGCCCTGCTGTTTTTATTTCCGATTGTCTTTTAAAAATCTATGGTAGAGGTGAAGTTATGATTTCTAAGGATTTCAATCCATTTGAAATGGCACAAGCACAGTTTGATAAAGTTGCCGAAATGCTGTCGTTGGATGAAGGCACAAGAGAAATATTAAGAAATGCATTAAGAGAATATCAGTTTAGTATTCCCGTACATATGGATGATGGAACGGTTAAGGTGTTTAGAGGATTTCGAGTACAACATAATGATGCGCGTGGACCTAGTAAAGGCGGTATAAGATTCCACCCGCAGGAAACAGTTGATACGGTAAGAGCGCTTGCAATGTGGATGACGTGGAAATGTGCGGTTGTTGGTATTCCGCTTGGCGGCGGAAAGGGAGGTGTTGTATGCGATCCTCATAATTTAAGCATGAGAGAGCAGGAACAAATTTGCCGCGGCTGGGTTCGTCAGATGACGAAAAATGTTGGTCCCTTGAATGACGTACCGGCACCCGATGTAATGACAAGTGCACAGCACATGCTCTGGATGCTTGATGAATATGAAGCAATTAACGGCGCTAAGTACCCCGGTTTTATCACCGGTAAACCTGTAGGAATGGGCGGGTCACTGGGTAGAACAGAAGCTACCGGTTACGGAGTGATCTTTACCGTTAGAGAAGCGTTAAAAGAATTGAGAATCAAACCTAGTGAAACAACAGCTTCGGTTCAGGGATTCGGAAATGTTGCGCAGTATGCAATTAAACTTTACAATCAGATGGGCGGCAAGGTAATCGCTGTTTCATGCTGGGATCAAACGGATCAGATTTCTTATACTTTTAAAAAGGAAAGTGGCATTGATCTGGATGAACTGTTAAAAATAACAGACAGATTCGGTGGAATTGATAGAGCAAAAGCAAAAGAATTGAATTATGAAATTCTGGATGGAGATGCATGGATTGAGCAGGATGTTGATATTCTAATTCCTGCAGCTTTAGAGAATCAGGTTCGCGGTGATAATGCTTCAAAAATAAGCAGTAAAGTTAAAATAATTGCTGAAGGGGCAAACGGACCTACAACACCCGAAGCGGATAAAATTATTCAGGAAAAAGGAATATTTATGATACCAGATTTTCTTGCAAACGCAGGCGGAGTAACTTGCAGCTATTTTGAGCAAGTTCAAAGCAATATGAATTATTTCTGGGAAAAGGATGAAGTATTAAGTAAACTGGATGTAAAAATGACTTCGGCTTTCCTCGCAGTTAGTGACTTAGCAAGAAAGAAAAAGTTGTACATGCGAGATGCCGCTTATATTATTTCAATAAGCAGAGTAGCACAAGCATGTAAAGACCGCGGCTGGGTGTAAATCCATCTTTTCAAAATTGAAAAGTGAGATCCTATGGTGCGGGTCTCACTTTTTTATTTTATATTATTATCCATCTACTTTAATAAATCGATTTGTATTCGTTTTATACTGGATGAATAAATGACACAAAAAGAATTTCCACAATTCAGAAGAGAGTTTTTCGAAAACGGAGATGCAATTTCCGTAATTGGATTCGGAGGTATAGGCGGAAAAGCATCTGGATTAGCATCTATTCATACGGTTATTCAGAATGAAATTGATAAATTAAAATATCCTCAAATAGAAGTCAAAATTCCTAAATTAACAGTAATTGCAACAGATTATTTCGATTCGTTTATGAAAAGAAATGATCTTTGGTCATTTATCGAAAACGAGTTTGAAGATCGAAGGATAATTGAACGATTTCAGAATGCAGATCTACCTGTTGAAATTTTAGGTGACCTGAGAGTTTTGATTTCCAAAATTCACGTACCGCTTGCAATTCGTTCTTCAAGCAGCCTTGAAGATCAAAAAGACGAACCGTTTGCCGGTATTTATGCAACGAAAATGATTTCAAATAACCAGGGCGATACCGATACAAGATTTCAAAAATTAACCGAAGCAATAAAGTTTGTTTACGCATCTACATTCCTAAAACCGGCACGTGATTATCTTAAGGCAACAAAGCATCAAGTTTCTGAAGAAGAGATGGCGGTTATAATACAAGAAGTTGTCGGACGAAGATATACCGATTCATTCTACCCGGCAATATCAGGTGTTGCCCGCTCATATAATCATTATGCATTCGGTAAGTGGAAGCCCGAAGACGGAGTGGTTAATCTTGCTCTTGGTTTAGGGAAAACAATTGTTGACGGTGAACTTAGCTGGACTTACTCACCGAAATACCCGAGATTATCTCCGCCTTTCGCAAGTCCACAGGATTTGCTGAAAAATACTCAGTTAAAGTATTGGGCGGTGAATATGGAGTATCATATTAATTATGATCCATCTAAAGAAAGCGAATATTTGGTGATGAAAGATCTCGAACAGGCTGAATATGACGGATCGATTGATTATTCTGCATCCACTTTTAATTCGGATTCGCAAAGGATTGTACCGGGAATCGGATCAGATGGACCGCGAATAATTAATTTTTCTTACCTGCTGCATCTGAATGAATTCCGCTTTAATAATTTGATAAATGAAATGATATCGATTTGTGAGACTGCTGTTGAAAATCCTGTTGAGATTGAGTTTGCTATTGACGTTGATAAATCAAACAAAAAATTAAATTTTGGATTTCTACAGGTACGACCAATGATGGTAACCGAACAAACCGAAACTCTTTCAAATGAAGAATTAAAAAGTGATTCAAACGTAATCGCCTCCGAACGAGTTTTGGGAAATGCTTTTATTGATAATATTAAAGATGTGGTTTTCGTAAAACCGGATGTATTTGAAGCAAAATATACACCGATCATTGCAGATGAAATTGATAGGATAAATAAAGTTTTATCTCAGAATGATATACCTTATGTTCTGATTGGATTCGGCAGATGGGGAAGCACTGATCAATGGCTGGGAATTCCGGTTGATTGGGGTCAAATTGCCGGAGCAAAAGTTATAGTTGAAGCTACAAGACCTGGTATGGATGTGGAACTTAGTCAAGGTTCTCATTTTTTTCATAACCTTATCAGTTTTAAAGTTTGTTATTTTTCGGTTCACCATTCTTCCGATTTTAAAATTGATTGGAAATGGCTGGATGAGCAGGAAGTAATTAATGAATCAAAATTTGTTAAGCATATAAAAGTTTCATCACCAATGAAAATTATAGTTGATGGAAAAAGCAGAAGAGGAGTAATTCAAAGATGAATAGGAACTCAAAATCTTTAGATAGTTTGATTTCGCAATTACAGGAAAGAGCAAAGGAGTTAAATTGCCTTTACACAGTTGAAGAAGTATTAACGAATAATAGTCTGAGCATAGAAGAATCGTTTCAAGCAGTTGTTGACTCAATTCCTCACGGTTGGCAGTATCCAACTATTACTCAGGCAAAACTTGAACTGGAAGATTCGATCTATAAAACAAAAGGATATTTTGGTACCGAGTGGCGCCTAGTTTCTCAAATTCGTGTGCAAGATAAAGAAGTTGGATTGATTAAGGTTGTCTACACCGAAGATATGCCGGTTATTGATGAAGGTCCTTTCCTAAAGGAAGAAAGAAAACTGCTGGATACAATTGCGGAAAAAATTGGTCATTTTGTTCTTCATCAAAGACTAAAAGCAGTTATAAATGATTTCAACCAAGTGAAAGACGGAATACGAATAACAGGCAGAGGTGAGTGGCGGATAGTTTTAGATATGATACGAAAAACCGATCCTAACCTTTTTATGGGAATTCTGCGTAAGCTTTTACATCAATTGACATGGGACGGAGTAGAAGATGCGGAAAAAATATTAAAAAATTCCGGGTTAAGCACTCGCTCAGAAGATGATGCTGAGTTAACTGACGAAAACAAACCGATGAAAAAAAGGCTTATTACAAATTATGATGAATACATTGAGCAAATATTATCGCTGGCAGATGAATATCTACCCGATAGTAAAATTCTAGAGAAAATTCAGAAGTGGATACAAGAAGATAAATCAAGTGCATTGGTAAAGGTACTTGAAAACCAGGATACATCACTTTCCCAAATTGGTGATGCAATTAGAAAATATTTCCATTTGGCGCCGGAAAAATTTGAGCTGTCTCCCTCAACAAAAAAAGGGCTGCGTGTATCTCTTCTAAGAAGATTTTTCACGGAAGATCTTCATTATATAAGCATCGCAAAAGAGTATGTAAAATTAACTGATTTCTATAACCTGATTGATAAAATGATATTCCCGCTTGCAAGTCATGGTAAACTCGGAGGAAAAAGCGCCGGTTTATTTTTAGCTGCTCATGTAATAAAAAAGAATAAAGGTTCAGACCCGATTATGCAGAATATTAAAATTCCAAAGTCGTGGTACGTTACATCCGATGGAATCTTATACTTTATGCAGTATAATAATCTGGAAGAAGTTCTAGAACAAAAATATAAAGAAATAGACGAAGTTAGGCTTGAATATCCGCACATCGTTCAATTGTTCAAGAACTCGCAGTTTCCGCCCGATATTGTAAAAGGATTATCAGTTGCTCTCGATGATTTTGGAGAAGTACCTTTGATTGTGAGGAGTTCCAGTTTGCTTGAGGATCAGATAGGTGCGGCATTTTCGGGAAAGTATAAAAGTCTATTTTTAGCCAATCAAGGAAGTAAGAAAGAAAGACTAAGTGCTTTAATGGATGCAATTGCCGAAGTGTACGCTTCTACTTTCGGTCCCGATCCTATTGAATATAGGGCTTCCCGCGGACTTCTTGATTTCCACGAGGAGATGGGAATTATAATTCAAGAGGTGGTTGGAAGAAGGATTGGAGATTATTTTTTACCTGCATTTGCCGGAGTAGCATTCAGCAATAATGAATTCCGTTGGTCGCCCAGAATTAAGCGTCAGGATGGATTAATTAGACTCGTGCCCGGTTTGGGTACCAGGGCTGTCGACAGGTTGAGTAATGATTATCCCGTACTTATTGCACCGGGGCAGCCCAAATTGCGTGTTAATGTTACGATAGAGGAAACGATAAAATATTCCCCAAAATATGTTGACGTTATAAATCTTATAACCAATCAGTTTGAAACGATAGAAGTTCCGATACTACTTAAAAACTTCGGCGATATAATTCCGGGAATCGAAAATTATATTTCGAAATACGATGGCAATCACTTAACACGTCCCAATGCATTTCAAATGGATTTTGAGAATGATGATTTTGTATTCACATTCGACGGATTGATAAACAACAGTAATTTTATCAAACAAGCAAATAAAATTCTTAAGATGCTTCAAAAGCAATTAAATATGCCTGTTGATATTGAATTTGCTTCCGATGGAAATGACTTTTACATGCTTCAGTGCAGATCACAAAGTCATTCGCTGCATAATACTCCCGACCCGATTCCAAAAGATATTGCAAGAGATAAAGTTGTTTTCTCGGCAAAGAAATATGTATCTAACGGAAGAGTACCGGATGTTTCTCATATCGTCTACATTGATCCTCAAGGTTATTATGATTTGGAAACTAAATCAGAAATGCTTGCAGTGGGCAGAATAATTGGTAAACTGAATAAATTACTCCCGAAAAGAAAGTTTATTTTAATGGGTCCCGGCAGATGGGGAAGCAGAGGCGATATTAAATTAGGTGTAAATGTAACTTATGCTGATATTAGTAATACTGCGATGTTAGTTGAAATTGCGATGAAAAAAGGTAATTATATGCCTGACCTTTCTTTCGGTACTCACTTTTTCCAGGACTTAGTTGAAGCCTCTATCAGATATCTTCCTTTATATCCTGATGACGAAGGGATAATTTTCAATGATAATTTCCTAAGACGATCGAAAAATATTTTGAAGGAATTGATTCCAGAAACAAATGATATGGAAAAATTAATTCATGTAATCGATATCCCTTCATCAACCGAAGGAAATGTTCTCAAAGTACTTATGAATGCGGACCTGGATGAAGCTCTCGGTATTTTACGTAAACCTTCTGAAAGTGAAATCGTATTTGATGATCAGGAAATTGAGTACGAAGAAGCACCTCAGCATGATCATTGGAAGTGGCGTTATAAAATGGCGGAAACATTGGCTATGCAGATTAATGCTGAAAAATATGGTGTGAAAGGAATGTATATTTTCGGAAGCACGAAAAATGCTAATGCCGGACCTGCAAGTGATATTGATTTATTAATTCATATCGATGATGATGAGTCAACAAGAAATTCACTTCATTGTTGGTTAGCCGGCTGGAGCCTGTGTTTGAGTGAAATCAATTATTTGAGAACAGGTTACAGAACCGACGGTCTGCTTGATATTCATTATATCACCGATAGAGATATTAAAAACAAAACCAGTTATGCAATAAAAATTGGTGCAGTAACCGATGCAGCGCGCCCGCTTTCGATGGGTAATCAATAAGTTAATTAAAGAAGAACTCGCTCTGCAGATTCAGGTTCTTCTAAAATGAATTTAATAATGGAAAGTTCTTTACCGCTGTAAGCAGCATTGAAACTATTCGTCCGTCCGAAACTCTGATGCCATTGCCCGGTTATTTGAGATGATTCGTGAACATGTCCGTGCATTGTAATATAAGGCTGCCGCTTTTCGATCAGTTCTTTGATTGCAATGCTTCCCACGTGAAGATCTAATTGAACATGGTCAAATTTTTTCCCGTCAAGCGCCGCTCTATCCAGATCGGTTTTATAGGGCGGTGAATGGAATAATAAAATGGATTTACTTAAATCGGTATCAACAATTAGATTTTCTAAATCTTTTTTGATCGTTGAATATTTTTGTTCACGTGAATCTACATCAACTGTTCGTCTTCCATCTTCAGGTGAAATAGAGCCCGGGTCAACAAATCGAGATACATCGTATCGTTCCCAATCTTTCAGTTGGAAAGGGGTTGGAGGTACGTAATTATAACCATAGATTTTGTATTCACCGAAAGTACTTTTCTTAAAATGAATGTACTCCCATAACCCGTTCGAGTGAGAAGTGTTGAGTTTTACTTCTTCAATTTTTGGATCATCATTTCCCATAATAAAATAGAAACTGGGAAATGAAGAGGCGAGTTTTGTTTTCAATTTTTTGATTTCCGGCATCAAGTAATCGATAATAAAATCTTCATAAATATTTTTACGGGATTTTAAAAGTCCGGAGAAAGAGGGGAGAAGATCCCCGCCGTTAAAAACAAGAGCCGGTTTATCTTTTTTAATCTCATCAAAGAGCTTTGCATACTTATTTACATTCCCATGCAAATCGGAAACGAAGAAACATGTTGTCATTGTTTTCTGATTAAATTGAAAAGTTAAAATTAGGAATTCTTGATAAGATAAAAAAGCGGACTTATGCATCAAGCCCGCTTTTTAATGAGGGCTGCCTGCTATTTCAGAAGTGTCATTTTCTTTGTTTCAATAAAATTAGTTGTTTCGATTCTGTAGAAATAAATCCCGCTCTCCAGATTTCCTATACCGGCGGCATCAAATTTGTAATTATAACTTCCTGCAGTTAACTCTTGATTAACCAATGTAATTAATTGTTCGCCAAGGATATTAAATACCATGAGAGAAACGAAACCGTCTTCTGCTAAACTAAAACTGATGTTTGTTGATGGATTAAAAGGATTGGGATAATTCTGCATCAATTTGTAATTACTAACCAATGCATCTTCATCCTTTTCTACGCTGGTCGGATCAGGCCATTCAATATCCGTGAAACTAGTATTGTGTGCAAAGTTATTTATATTCACAGAATTGGAACCGGTAAACTCAATTCTCCATGCATGATCAGCCGGGGGCGCATCGTATTCCCCGTTACCGTTAAAATCAGCATAGAAATCCAACCTATAATTACCACCGTCAACAACACCCGGAAACTCGAGAGAGAATTCCGTCACAATGATTTCATCAAAGGTAATTCTACCTAATTCATCATCAGTGTCATTATCAACAAGCCTGGCTTCGAATTTTTGCCCTGCATGGGGATTCATATCAACCAAATTTAATACTGCTGAGTAATCCCAAGAAATATCAGTGAAATCAGTGTTGTGAGAGAAGTTCAAAGACTCGTCGCCATTATCAGCAGTGAAAGATATTTCCCAAGCATGATCAGTCGGGGGAGAATCATAAAATCCGCTGCCGTTAAAGTCAGCATAAAACTGTACTGAATAATCATTCCCAAGTTCCATACCCGGAATCCATACGTCGAATGAATCGTCGATACTTTCAACCCTGTATCTGCCTATTTCCATTTCAGCGGTTTCATCGACTAATCTGAATTCACCTAATTGACCGGAATGCGGAGACATACCTGTCAATTGCAGCCACATTTCGTATCTCCATTCGATATCGGTAAAATCAGTATTATGGCTGAATGAAACGGTTTCATTACCATCAGCAGAAACCATCAATCTCCATGCATGATCAACCGGGGGAGGATCATAAACTCCGTTCAAGTTGAAATCCGCAAAGAAATCAATATAATAATCATGCCCCGGCAGAATTGATCCGCTGAATATGATACTAAATGATTCACTTATTCCCATTTGGGATCTGGCAACTTCTTTCATTGTGCTTAATTCAAGAACTCTGATGTATAGAGTTTGCCCCACATGCGGCGTCATTCCTGAAAATTCTACAGTGAGATCGCTTAAGTTATTTTCAGCGAAGACTCCCGGTCTTGAAACATAAGCGGCATTTCCAGGAGCATCATCACCGATTGTCCACATCCCGTATCTATCCTGCAGTTCTTCTCCGTTGGTGACTCCGTCGCCATCGGCATCGTAACTTGCCAATAGCGGTCCCCACAAAACATTCCCGCTGCCATCCAGGAAATTGGCTTCGACAAGCTGTCCGAAATCATTTCTTGCTCCACCGCCAGCAGGATTAACATGACAGTTTGAACAAGTGTTGACATTCCCGTTTGGAATTTGATTAACTCTGAAACTTCTTGCATCTATATTTACTGCAAGAGCAAAAATTATTATTATAAAAAAAGGATATATATATTTTGACTTCATTAAGCCTCCTATTATTATTGATTAAGTTTAGTTACCAAAATTTTAATAACCGTGTAATATTAAATCCTATATGCCATTCACCGTCGTTAAATGAATCTTGAGCACCGGCAAGGAATTGAGAAGGATTTAATTGCGTACTATTTGACAAAATTATTTTGAAGAAATGTCCTCCGGTTTCTATTTCGACTCCAAATGCTACGGGATTTGTCCGCGTCCTCCAACCTGTAATTGTAGGATTCCACTCCAGGAGCACGCTCCACATGTCTGATAAATAATACTGAACATTTGTACCGATGGAAAATGAATATTGCCTGTCGGGACAATAAATATGTGCGTTCTCCAAATATGAAGGTACAATACCTATTCCAAATTTTTTATCAATCATTGTGTTAATTATTAGTTGAGCGTAGTATTGGAAATTTCTGTTATCTGATGAAGAACGATTTATCGGCTGTGAGTTCCAAGCCGCGCCAGCCCTTGCGCTAATAAGGATTGGGAGAATATCACTCTCAATTTCAAATAATCTCTGCTTTATCCAAAGATCAAGATTATCATCAGTATTACTTCTGCCGAGAGTTATCAATGCGTGATCTGTGATTGCATAGCCGAGTGCAAGACGGATATTTACGGGTCCGTCAAAACCCCAGAGATCTTTACTGCCGCTTTTGAGAGTAGGAATAAATCTGTGTGAAATTTCGAATTGAATATCGTGTTTTTGCAGAGTTTCCGCTGTTGGTAAGTTTATAGATTGTATAGAGTGGAAAAGATGCATATCGATTTTTGCCGGTTCATCTCTTTGCCATTTTACCTGGGCAATGGATGTTGAGAAAAAGAAAAAAAACAAATTAACAGTAAGGAAAATTTTCATTAAAATATCTCCATGAATTTTAACTGATGACTTCAACAAAGAAGTCTAATTCTAATTTCATTGTTTCATCAATCTTTAAAAACATAACCTGCGGTATATCGATTTTGTAATCGGAAAGTTCGACTTCAAATTTTGATTTTATTCTGTAGCCTTCTCCATCCTTGATCATTTTCCCGGTTACACTAATTTCTTTTGTAATACCGTGTATAAAAATCTTGCCTTTAACTTCTACATCAAGTTCATCTTCCGAAAGCTTCGTGATTTTTGTAAACTTTCCTTCAAAAAAGGTGAATCTATATTTATCAGTCTCCAGGTAATTATCTCTCATGTGCCTGTTTCTAAGCCCTATTCCCGTATCTATTGTATTGAGATCAACCTCAAAGTAAAGCTGTGTTTCCGACAAATCATCCACTGAGTTCAGCAGCATGTAGCCGTCAATATTATCAGTTACACCTTCGAAGTTTTCAACCGGCGCATCAGATATAAATTTTACCGTATTCTTTTTCGACTTATCAACTTGATACTCAGTGGCAAGAAGAGTAATGCTGAAAAGTAGAAATATTGTTAATATTTTTTTCATTATGTTTGCTCCAATTAATTAGTTATTAATGGCGCCTCTGTCAATCCACGCTGCTATTGAATCAATTACATCATTATTAATACCACCGGTAGGAGGCATTTGCAGCCCATCCCCCTTAAGTGCTTTTATTATTAAACTGTTCGAACTATTTCCTGGTTCAACCCGTTTGTAAGCTGTATAGAAAAAGCCCTGTACATTTACCAAGTTATTGTAAGAATTTCCTGATGTTAAATTAAGATTAGCCTGCGGTGAGTTGGAACCATGGCAGCCTGAGAGCGCGCAAGAAACATCAAAAACCTGGGTTTGAATGTCGGTAAATGTCGTTTTTTGGGAAATGATTAAATTATTTGTTGTCGTCGGTTCCGGGCAATCCGAAACTATTTGATCAGCGCAGCCGGTTACTAATATGAAAAGTAACAGAAACACTGATGTATTGTATAAAATTTTATAATGAGATAACATTTAACATCCCTGCAATAAAAGATTTAGTTGAACCAATAAGTTGTTTATTTGTAATAAACATTTATTTGCAATCGGGAACTTTTAGATTATTGCCTTTGTTATACGACTAAACTATAGAATAAATCTAAAACAATGTTGCAACAATAGATGTTCAAACAAACATTGGGCAAAGATAAACAAATAAGATAAAATGTCAAATTATATTAATCACAAACTAGAGGTAAAAATGAAAGCCCTAAAATTAATTGCAATTCTTGTCGTATTTTCTTCTGTTTCTGTATTTGGTCAAACCAAATGGAATGTTGATCCATCTCACAGTTCAGTAAAATTCAGCGTTACGCATATGTTAATTACAAATGTAACCGGAAATTTTAAGTCATATAATGGTGAAGTTACAACAGACGGCGATGATTGGAGTACTGCAAAAGTTTCATTCAGTGTTGATATTAATTCAATCGATACTGATAATGAAAAGAGGGATGAACATTTAAAATCAGATGATTTTTTCAACGCTGCAGAATTTCCGGAAATGACTTTCGAAAGTACAAAAATGGAAAAGGTTGATGAAGACAGCTACAAACTTCACGGATTATTGCAGATTCGAAACTTCAAAAAAGAAGTTACCTTTGATGTTGAATTCGGCGGCATGATCAATGATCCATGGGGAAATACAAGAGTTGGTTTTGATGCCACAACAGAAATTAACCGTTTTGATTTCGGATTGAAATGGGACAACACAATTGAAACAGGCGGATTAGTTGTTAGCAAAGATGTGGAAATAAATGTAAATTTACAGTTGATCAAAGAAAAATAACGGGTTACTATGAGAATCGAAGATGAAATAAAACAGAAAAGTTTTAAAGATGAGTATCACAAACTTGCAATCAATCTGATGTATTCTAACGGGTGGCTGCTTAACTACCAGTCGGAAATTTTGAGACCATACTCATTGACGGATCATCAGTATAATGTGCTGAGAATTCTAAGGGGTCAGTATCCAGATGCAATTTCCATTATGGATTTAAAGGATAGAATGCTTGATAAGAGTTCTGATGCATCCAGGTTGGTTGAGCGTCTCAGAGTTAAGGATTTAGTAGAGCGTGAAATCTGTAAATCCGATAGAAGAAAAGTTGATGTAAAAATAACTCAACACGGTTTAGATATTTTGGAGAAGACCGATTACCTTGATGAAGAATTTAAAAAGGTTTTAAACAATCTCAGCATTGAAGAGGCAAAGCAGATGAATGATTTGCTGGATAAAATGCGGGACTAAATTTTTAGCAGGCTGATAATTTTCAGCCTGCTTTTTTTTATAAAATAGAATCTTTTACATTCGCGAATAAATGAAAAAGTGACTGTTGATTTTAACGGAACGTGAATTTTCCCTTCAAAAATTTGATAAAACTTTCCGTCTGTCCCAATCGAAAAATTTACAATTAGATATTCTTATACATGTTTGCCGTAATTTGATTGAAAGCTATGAAATTATAATCGTGTGTTGAAACTTCTTTTATTGTACGGCAAAAAATCTATTATGAGGTTTCGTTATTATGGGTTACTCTAGTACTATATAAACAAAAATCTGCTCACTACCTGAATTTATTTAACAACAAGAAATCGTTATTTCCCAATTTAATCTTCCCTTAATAACCAATGCTGTCAACTTAAGATAAAAAATGTAGCTAAAGCCACTTTGGGTTTAATTTTTTAGTCCCGTTGCCTAAAGAGGCTGTGTTAAAATGTTATTTGTAGAGCGAGATTCATCTCGCTAAGTTTGAATTTAGCATATCTTAGCTGATTTTTTGACCGAAATAAATTTCGCTCTACAATTTTCACACAGCCTCTAAAGGTAACGGTTATTATAGTTTTATATACCCGTTCGCTTCAGCGAACGGATTTAATATCCGGAAAATCATTCGGCTTTAGCCGCATTCTTAAGTGTACTAAGTTGACAGCATTGCTCAATAACTCCGGGTTGAATTATCTAACAAAAGTTATTTCGAACCAGTTTGATTTACGTAAAATTTGTATTGCAATAAATAGTGAGTTCTCATTAACTTGTGATGGTATCAAAAGAATTATAAAAAACTTATATATTTTTTTGATTTGAAAAACTTCTCTTTACAATAATTAGAGGTGGCAGTATGACAAAATCCTATCTCAAAAGATTATTCAATTACAATTTTTACATGAACCACGAACTAATTAACGCCCTTATAAATTACAAAATCACAGATGAATTCATCCAAAATGTTTTAGCCCATTTTATTACCACAGAAAAAATATGGCTTTCCAGGTTGAAGGATGAAGACCTTTCCGGTCAGATCATTTGGCCGGATTTAACATTTCCCGAGGCAAAAGATCTCGCAGCTCAAAACGAATCTGATTATAATCATTATTTTGAAAATATTACGGATGAAGATTTGTGCGGTGACCTTAACTATATTAATAGTAAAGGTGAAGCATTCTCAACAAATAAATTGGATATTCTTAATCATGTTATTATACATGGAGGATATCACCGGGGACAGATAAACGCCGCACTAAGAAAGTTGGGGTACGAACCGATTAAAACTGATTATATCCATTATGTGAGGACAATTGCGGAAAAGCAATAAATATTTTTGCTGAAAATCAGTATCAATCGATATCTTGTTCAATTATCCGAATAAACTTTTAAAATACTTGAATACTATAATTGAAAAGGCAATATTTATAGAAGTTTGTTAAAATTATTTGAGATGCGGTTTGCTTAAGAGGAGGGTTAATGCACCTACCGATATCGATTATCCTGGTAATCCTCGGTATATTTTCATCAAATAGTTCAATAGCTCAGAACGATTCTGAATTAAAAACTGAGTTTTGGAATACCTGCTTAATGTTTGTAAATACCGGGAGACTGGATATTTACAAGCACCAATCTGAAGATTCAACTCACATAGGTTTTGTTTATTACCGCGATAAAATACTTATTATTAATGATACCAGGGATAATGTAAAGCATGACTGGGTGAAAATATTATACCCCCGGAAGGGATTTGTTAAAAGATCTGGATTGATTACAACTGAAGAGAAAATAAAATTAGATTACAGATTAAAGAATGATCCTGCGACTGATCCTGAAACAAACAACTGGGAACCGAAACTTGTTTACGGCATTGAAGATTATATATTCATAAAAAAAAGTAATAGTTATGTTTCTGAAAATGTCGGTTTGTTTAAAAAAAACGAACCTGCTTTATGCGTTGTAAAAGATGATGAATACAAGTTGTGGACTAAAATTTTATATCCCGTTGAAGGATTTGTTAGAACCTCATTGATAACAATTTCCGAAAGTATGCATCAAATAACCGCCTCCGGATTTATCGGCTTTGCCAATATTCCATTTGAAGAAAAATTCAACAATCATAGAATCCCGCTCGGTATAAATATCGAATATACTAAAACCGATTGGAATCTCGGTTTCAGAGCCGGATGGAATAATTTTCAATCTAATTTTGATGATTTTATTATTAAAAATAATTTGATCTACATTCAAGTGCGTTATGCGTTCCTCAAATTTTTCCAGAGAAAGTTAAATCTTTATGCCGCAGCCGGAGGAACTTATTACATAACAAAATTCCAAAATACAACTTACCCATCATTGGAGAAATACTACCCAGAATTAACAAAAAACGGATTTGGTTTAGCCGGAAGTGTGGGCGCGGCTTTTTATATAAGTTGGATTACAATTGATATTCAATATTTTCTTTTTGGTACAGAACAAGTTACTTACGGTGAACCTTCACCGCCGGGAAAAATTTCCAATTATTACCACGCATACCCGATGGCAAGTCAAGGATTAATAATGATCGGATACAGATTTCTTTTTTAATAATATAAGTGGGCTTTTTATGCAAGCTCCGTATAAAATATTTACCTTAATATTTGCAATTGCTTTGATGACATTTGTAATTGTAAGATGCACAAAAGAAAATTTTGTTGAACCGAAAGATCCTTTTGCAATACAAAGACTTGATCCCGATCCTAATGTTTTAATACTTGGCGAAGGAAATGAGGCTTTAAAACTGAAGACCAATCAGGCAAATGTTATTACTACCGGGGATGGTGTATCAATAACGGGAAGTGTGTTCATCGAAAATTCAACATATGGCGACTTGAGAATTTCAAGCGGTGAATTCAACCTGGTTGAAGGTGATACAGGAAATTTTCTTGGATTTGAAGGGGTCGGCTTAATCGAACTTCCGAACGAAGGTATCTTCAAAGAAATTTCGATCCCTGAACTAACTGCCGCACCAATAGGATTCAAAAAAGGAAGTGAATTTGATCTGGAAGCATTTTCGTTTCCTGTAAATGAAAATAGGTACTATTTTTATTATGAAAACCCGGATAGATTTAATGCAGGCTTAACCAATACTTCTTTCGACAATATTGAAGAAGTTGCTATTGATCCCACAGATCCATTCTTCTACTTAAAATGTTCGATGGAAGGTACACCGCTGGGATTTTTCGATAATATCGGTATCGCTTTCTCCACACAAGGTTTAATTCCTTTCAGACCGCTCGTTGACTTTTATGATATCCCGACATTCGAGGGCAGCATTTATTTAACAGGAACTGTCCCGATTGAAAAATACCCGGTTTCTGTAAGCGGAGAAACTGTTTTGTCATTTTTTGATAAAGAAACTGATGCTGAACATTTTTTCAGCGGAGAAGAATTTAGTTATAAAATGGGCATTAATGGTCAGGTTAATTTTGAACATGACGCTCTCGATTGGTTGAATTTGGAAGTTGTTTTAGGTCAGGCTACTACATACTTAAGTATTCAGACCGACGGTGAAACGCAAATAAAGTGGGCGGGTTTAAGACAAACTCCATCTTCTACTCCAAGTGATTTTATCAACAATGTAATCGGTTATGATTGGGATTTCTTGGATTACCTTGCTGTTTCGGAAAGCAAAGAAACTTTTTACGGTACTATCGGTACGGATCTTTCGGATTGGGAATTTGGATTCAAAACCGAATCATGGATGCATATCGGAAGTTTTGATATTGATATGGGCGGCATTCAATTGGAAATGAATCCCGATAGATTATTCTTTGAAGGGCGAGCCGCTATAGCCGGATTTACGAAGGTATCCTTATCAGGTGATATTAATAAAAACGGTAATTTCAAAATTACCGGGAAGGTTAGCAATGGTTTCGATGCAAGCTGCTGCGGGTTATCAATTGATTTCTCACTAAAAATAACGGTCTCGCTTGAACATAAAGATGGAAAGGTTACATTTAAGGGGAAAGGAAAATTGAAAGGTGAGGCTTGTTTGGGTAAGCTCTGTGCTGACTTTTCCGTAAGCGCTTCATTTTCAATTAGTTCTGATGGTGAATTCACTGCATGTTTCGCAATCGGTATTGGAAAATTAGGGTTTGATGTGTGTCTCGACTTCGATAAAAAAGGAGTTAGCGAAACCCACTACCAGCCTGTAATGAGTTATATAGAAATTCCTATTGAAGAGGTCCCGGTTGAAAACAGGTTCCCTGTTAAAAGTCAGGTAAAATAGAGGTTCGATAATGATTAAATACAGAAAGAAATATTTTCCTCAGATGTTACCGGTTCCCGGATTTATCTACATTATTTTTATTTTAATTATAATATCCGCATGCAGTACAACTGATGAAGAGAGAGATTATACTTATTCAATAAGTAAAGCTTGGTGGTCTGATAGTCTTGACAGCAATACTGATGGTTATGTTCAACAGAAGACTTTAAACTTTTCTGTGCTGCTGATTGAAAATGTTTCCCGTAACATCAACGCACGAGTCTATTATAAAAGAGCAGATGGTTCTTCGTTTTCATTCTATGCATATACTTTGGAGAAAGTTGTTCAAGGCGGTAATATTGAAAATGATCTTTCAATAAAAATCGGTAAGCCGAACAAAGAATTAAACCGCGGTATGTATGATTTTTTGATTGAAGTTTATGAGATAAATAATAGTAGGATGGAAGCAAGTACGGAAGGTATTGACAGTACGATTCTTTATAACAATGCCTTTGAATCTTTTGGGGAAGATAAAACATATGAGATAACTTCATGGTGGACTGATTCTTTTGATGGAAGTAATAACGGATTTTGGCGATATTCGAGATTGAACATTGATATTGATGTTGACGACGGCTCTTCAAAAATTGTTGATGCAAATATTCTGTACCGGGATTCCGCATCAACTGAATACAATTCCTATTATAATTTTAGTGGGATTGAAGTAAATGGTATCACTACAGCAGATAGTGTCTCACTTATGGTTGGTAAAGGTTTGGGTGAATTGAGTCATAACATATATGATTTTAAAATAGAATTGTATGAACACGAAACTCATCAGCTCGTTGCTTACTCTGATGAATCCGATCCAAACATGAATGACATTAAATTCGAAACTGAAGATGAGGATACTTATTACTTTAGTATAGTAAGCGTTCTATGGTCGGATGCGGTTGATTCGGACGGTGACGGATTCATGAGCAGCAGAAAACTTACATTTAATGTAGATGTTGACAAACCAGTCGAATGTCCGTTAATCGCAAAATTTTTCATTCGTGATCCTGACACATCAGATTATCAAATTTATGATTCAACAGGAATTTTTAATATTTATGGTGCAACCGAAATTGATGAATTTACATTCACTGTCGGTAATTCCCAAGTAAAGCTAGACAGCAATTATTTCGATTTTCTGATTTCAGTATATGAAGTTGATGCCGATACTGCCGGTAGAGCCGCAGCTTACATTAGCGCTAATTTTGAGAGTACACTTGCAGATCAGCAATTTGAAACAGCAGAGCAAGATTCAATTTAATAAATATTCATGTGAACAATTATCATGAAAAAAATAATATTTATATCGTTCCTTTTGATAAGTGTAGTTATTTCGGCTCAGCCTGAATTAAATAAATCATTAAATGAAGTCGGGATATCAATCGATCTACTGAAAGATAAATCTGCGGATCTACTTTTCCCGGAGGAATTCAGAACTGCTGAGGATTATTATCTTAATGCTCTAAATATTGCAGGCATAGAAGGACCAATGGAAGATATAAATGATCAACTTGCAGAATCCAGAAGTATTATTGCTCAAATGGAAAACGATATTGATAGAAGATACAATTATACGAGGAATGTGCTTGCTGCCAGAGAAAATGCACTAATTGTAAATGCTGACAAGCATGCGGAAAAATACTGGTCCGAAGCTGAGATAGAATTGAAAAACCTGGTCGATGAATTGGAGGATTCGTCAAGTGAAACAAGTGAAGCTGTACTGATTGATAAGTATGTTCTGGCTAAAACTTATGCTGAAAAAGCTGAGTACTTGATAAACGATTGGAAACCACTAATAAATGCCGATCTTGCACTTGGAAATTTGCTTGCTCCGAATAGTTATGATAAAGGAATGGAAAAATTCAGCAGTTTAATGACGGAAATTTCCGGGGGCGAGAGTTATTCGGAAATTGAGAACCGTATTTCAGAAGCCGGTACTATTTTTAACTTGTGTGCTGATAACGCTTCAAAATACTCGGCAGAGTTTAATGATGTATTAGCTGTCCGAAGTGAAGCTCAATCATTTCGAGCAGATGATTACTCGGTCGAAAATTGGTTAAATGGAGAAGAGGCTTTGAAGAATTCGGCTTCGAATTTTGAAAACGGAGACATTGAGGACGCCCGTGAATCTGCTCATGAAGCCGTACAATTTTACAATCTATCCAAAAAAGTAGCTCTGGAAAATAAGGTTTTGTTTAATGCAAAAAGAGCTCTGGAAAAAGCAAAGGATGATGAAGTTTATGATTATGCACCTGAAACATATAAACAAGGTGTGTATTTATACGAACTATCCTCGAGCGAATTAGCCCGGAATAATATTGATATGGATAAAGCTCAGACATACGCTGACCGCGCGGAGGTTAAACTTAATGAAGCAATAAAAATTGCCGAAATAGTAGAGAGTGTTGATGATGACGAACTGACATGGGAAGATCTGATTTTAAAATGGGGAGTTTTACACTCTGATGAATATTATAAACCGTCGTTTAAGAAAGATGGAAATATTAACACAGAGACAGAAGATAAATTTGATGATCCGGCAATTTTTCAAAACAGTGGAAACATGGACACTGTTAATGATCCGCGGCAGCGGGCAGACGATGATGAAAGGGAAGTTGATCAGGATATTGAAGATATGTTTACAGATGATGAAGCAATTATTTATTACGATCGTGATTCATTGATAATTTCTATGGTTGGAGTAGATTATAAACCATGCCGGATAGATCTGGAATCCAGGTGCAAGGAATTATTGAATAGAGCCGCATTGGTAATCAAAAGGTACCCGAAAGCAAAAGTTAAAATTGCGGTCCACACTGATAACATCGGACCGAAGAGTTACAATAAAAACTTGGCAGCTCAAAGAGCAGAGAAAATTTATAATTATTTGGTTCAACAATCGCGTATCCGAGCGGATAGATTGTCGTTTGCTGCTTATGGTGAAGAAAAACCTATTGCAGAAAATTTAACCAAGGAAGGTAGAGATAAAAACCGTAGAGTTGATGTAATTCTTATCGTTGGGATCTGATAAAAAAAATCAGATAACATAACAAAGGAGCGTTTGCTAATAAAAATATTTTAATTAATTTCCTACATACAATACTAAAAAGCAGAGCATGCAACCTGATACAGTAATCCGTACAACAAATCTATTTAAGAACTTCGGAAATTTCACCGCAGTAAATGATTTATCACTCGCAATTAAACATGGGGAAATATTCGGTTTTCTCGGTCCTAATGGCGCCGGTAAAACAACTTCAATCAATATGATATGCGGTTTATCGCATCCTTCCTCGGGTGATATCGAAATATTGGGTGAGAATATTAGGAACAATAGAAGTGTTAAAACTAAGATTGGTATTTGTACACAAGAAAATATATTTTGGCCGAAGCTAACATGTTACGAACAATTAAAATTCATTGGATCAATGTACGACCTGCCGGTATCTGAGCAGAAGAAAAATGCTAATAAACTACTCGACTTGCTAGGTTTAAGTGACAAATCAGATGTTCTTGCTTATAAATTATCGGGAGGAATGAAACGTCGGTTGAGTATTGCGCTGGCTCTTGTTCATAATCCCGAAATAATTGTACTTGATGAGCCGGAAGCCGGACTCGATCCTCAAAGTCGTGTATTAGTCCGCAATTTTATTAAAGAATTAGCTGGTGAAAAAACTGTAATTCTTACCACCCATAATATGGATGAAGCCGACCGGTTGTCTGATAGAATTGCGATAATAGATAACGGCAAACTTCTTTTACTCGATTCCCCGGAATGTTTAAAACGTTCAATTGGTGAAGGTGATACGCTTCAGGTAACCTTGGATAGGACTGATTTTAATCATGATGAGATAAAAAGCAAATTGAAATCAGTTAGTCAAAAAATAATTATAAAAGAAAATGTGATTCGGATTAATGCTCAAAACCTGGTAGTAAAAATTTCCGAAATTACGAGATTGTTTGAATCTATTGGTCTAAAAATAAGTTCAATTACTTTACGGGAGAATACCCTTGAGGATGTATTCATTCATTTAACAGGCAGAAATTTACGGCAATGAAACTAATTAGCGTTATACAAAAAAGTATAAAAGAGCAAGTGAGGAACTTTTGGGTGTTCATCTTAACTGTTTCTATGGCTCCGTTTTTTGTGTTCGTTTATTATCTGATAAATGAAACAGCCAAACCTCAATACGATATACTCATTTTGAACAATGATAAAGGTTCGTACTTATTCACGGATTATGTTAATTACGGAAATTATTTAATTGACGCCGCGGAAAAAGTATCCGGTGACACTCAAGAAATTCCACTGCGTTTTAAAACAATACAAGACAAATCAGAAGGAATTTTACTTTTACAAAAGAAAAAATTTGATGCAATGATCATCATTCCATCATCGCTGACTGATAAAATGATAAACCAAATATTTTCCGGTGAATATGATGCTGTTGAGTTTGAAATGATTGGAGATGTATCAGATGTTAATTATATAATTGCTTCTATTTGGGGCAAAGAAATAATTGATGAATTCATAACAACCGCGGCAAAAAATAATAAGTTAGTATCAATAAAAGAAACTTCTCTTATTGTAAATAAGAATTACAGCGATTTCGATCTTTACCTGCCCGGTCTGCTGATTCTCTCATTAATTATGCTCATGTTTACTGCAACAATTGCTGTTGTAACCGAAGTTGAGAATAAAACCATTATCCGCTTGAAACTATCGAAAGTGAGTTCGTTTCAATTGCTTACAGGTATCAGCATTATACAAGTACTGGTCGGATTTATTTCACTATTGTTAACGCTTGCCGCTGCGGTATCCCTGGGATTTGAATTTATAGATATTTATACGTTCGGGATTATGATGATAATCGCAATTCTTACAAGCCTTTCAATTATTGCCTTCAGCTTGATAATAGCTGCAATTACCAAAACGGTAAATGAAGTATTGATTGCCGGTAATTTTCCGTTATTCTTATTCATGTTTTTTACAGGTGCAGCCTTCCCGATGGAAGGAAAAGAAATATTTTCAATCGCCGGGTATTCAATCTCACTGCAGGGTTTAATGTCACCAACTCATTCAATAATCGCTCTCAAAAAAATTATGATACTTGGCGCAAACTTGACAGATGTAATTCCCGAATTAATCTCCGTTATAATTCTAACAATAATATATTTTGCAATTGGAGTCTGGGCGTTTAATAAGAGACATTTGAGAGTCGGGTAAAAAATTTAAATGCTTGCTGTAAAAATAGAATTAAGCCGATATTCATACTCGGTAAGATCAAAAACTTTAATAAATCCATTGTTAGTATTACCAGTAAATCATTTTCCCAATTAAGGTAAATTCAAACTCAAGAATATGATGCTTTGATTCCGATCAATAAATATTTTCTAAAAAAATTGAGTAAAACCATACAAGCTGTTAAAAATTTTGTAATGTTGATCCTCATAAAAAATAAGCTGTTTGATGATCTGAATAATTTTCGTTAATATTAAGATTCAAAAAGATATCAATATACTATTATCTCGTAAAGAACTAAGAGGATATAATGAAAATAAAATTGCCGCATTCAACACAAAATTGGCTGAGTATAGGTGGAGCAACAATAGCAATTATTAGTTTTTTTATGATTGTATTTTTGTTCGTGGTTTCTGCATTTTTAGATAGAGGAAGTTCATACCTGGGATTGATTACCTACATTCTTCTGCCTGCTATACTAGTTGCGGGATTGATTCTGATACCGGTAGGAATGCTTCTTAAGAAAAGAAGAATAAAAGAACCGGAAGAAACTCATGATTTAAAATGGCCAAGGATTGATTTTAACGATCAACGTCACAGGAATGCTTTTGTGATATTTTCAGTTGGGACGACAATATTTTTGTTTTTGTCGGCAGTCGGAAGTTATGAAGCATTTCATTTTACCGAATCGGATGAATTTTGCGGAACGATCTGCCACACAGTAATGAAACCTGAATACACAGCATATCAAAACTCTCCTCATTCCAGGGTTGGTTGTGTTGAATGTCATGTAGGAAGCGGTGCGGATTGGTATGTGAAATCCAAACTTTCCGGTTTGTACCAGGTTTACTCTGTTTTGGCGGAAGCCTATCCCAAACCTATCTCAACACCGATCGAAAACTTAAGACCGGCTCGTGAAACTTGCGAACAATGCCATTGGCCTGAAAAATTCTATGATAGAAAAGTAAGAAGCATGAAGCATTATTTGTCGGATGAACAAAACACAGAGTGGAAAATAGATTTGGTACTGAAAATCGGAGGGGAGCATAGTGCAAAAGGACTCGAAGAAGGTGTTCATTGGCATATTAATAAAGATGTGAAAATTGAGTATAAAGCTCGTGATCACAAACGCCTGGATATCCCGTGGGTTAAATATACCGATCTCGCTAGCGGTGAAACATATATTTATGAGGACGAGGATGATCCGCTGGATGAAATGGAAATGGACTCTTTAGAAGTAAGAACAATGGATTGTATGGATTGCCACAATAGACCGTCGCATAATTATAATCCTCCGGCATTTTTTGTCAATAATGCAATTGCCGGTGGAACGATACCGAAGCAGTTACCGGAAATCAAAATGCTTTCGATGGAAATTTGCGCTGAGACATTCACATCCACCGATTCTGCAATGATGTATATTGAGAATACAATTAAAGAATATTATGCAGATTATTACCCCGAAATCACGGATACGAATTCAGCATTAATAGATCAAGCTGTTAAAGGTCTTCAGGAAGAATATTCAAAAAATATTTTCCCGGAAATGAATGTAAAGTGGGATGAATATCCTAACCATATCGGTCATGTTGAATTCGACGGCTGTTTTAGATGCCACGACGATCTTCACACTACCGAAGAAGGCAAATACATTCAAAAAGATTGTAATCAATGTCATTTTATTGTGGGACAGGGAACTCCGGACAGTCTGCAATATGCTTCTTTAGATGACTATCTTGAGTTTCAACATCCGACTGATATTGATGGAGTTTGGCAGGAGTTCCTTTGTACTGATTGCCATACGGGATTGAATCCTTAATAAATTGATTTTATGTCTTATGCCGGGTTGATCTCCTCTTGGTTGGATTGATCCGGCTTTTTATTTGTCAAATTATTACCTTCCTTTAAAAATATTTAGATGTGATTATTATATTTTTTGTAGATTTGACTGCATACTTGAGCAATCATTTTATGCTGCGGTGTTTATTTAATCCACAGTAATGTCGGAACAAATAATTGTTGAAATCGAATTGATACTTCTCATCATAATAATGACGATAATAATCCTTTCAGCAGCAAACCTGCTAATTGCGAAACAAATTAATTATGATGATTCGTATAAATTATCTGAGCCATTCGAAAGCTTATCGTTAATAATTGCAGCGCGAAACGAGGAAAAAAATATTCTCAGTCTCTTGGATATTTTAAAGCAGCAGAATTACGATTTAAAAAAAGTTGAAATTATCGTTGTTGACGACCACTCCGAAGATAATACACTCGAAATGATTAATCAATTTGATCATGGCTCGCTGAATATAAAGCCGATTAAAAACGATACTAATCAACAAGGTAAAAAATATTCGCTAAACATTGGAATTGAAAAGGCATCTAATGAATTTATTATTATTACAGATGCCGATTGCAGACCGGAATCTAACTGGCTGAGTGATATTTCATGTAAACTTAAGAATGGAAATGATCTGGTTTTCGGTACCGCTCCTTTAAAAATGAAAGCCAGCGGTTTTTCCCGCTACGCATGTTTTGATAATTTCAGATCCCAATTATTAGTGTTCGCTGCTGCAAAATTAGGCTTTCCATATTCAGCTGCTGCGAGAAGCCTTGCATTTAGAAAAAGTAAGTTTCATTCGGTGGGGGGATTCGCATCTCATTTTCAAATCAAGAGCGGTGATGATGATTTACTCCTGCAATCATTCAAAAGAAATAATTATAAAATTGATGCACTGATGACAGACGAATCAAAAGTGTTCTCTGATGCAGAAAAATCTCTAGGGCGATTTTTAAACCAGAGATCACGCCACGTTTCAACATCTAAATTTTATGATTTACAGTCACAGTTGTTTCTAACTGTATGGCACGGGATTAATTTCGTATCGATTGCTTCGATTTTAATTATACCTTTTTACCCTTTGCTTAGTTTGCTGCCGGTTTCCAAACTGTTGATGGATATTTTTATTGTGCAATCAAAACAAAATATATTTGATTACAAGTTTTCTTTAGTTGATATTATTAGTTATCAGTTATTTTATGAAATATTATTGCCTGTGATTTTTATAAAATCCGTATTCGGAAAAATTGAATGGAAGTAAGAAGTAGGAAGCATCTGATATTTGTCTGCTGTAAAAATTAACTTGGCGGGAAGCGGAAATGAAAAACAAAATTTTAGTAATTGGGGCAACTGGAATGCTGGGTGAACCGGTTGCAAAGCGGCTTCACAAAGACGGCTTTTCTGTAAAAGTTTTTACACGAAAAATCGAAAGAGCGAAAGAACTATTTGACGATTCATTTGATATCACTGAAGGGGATATAACGGATGTACCGAGTATTGAATCGGCTTTGAAAGGTTGTTCGGGCATTCACATTAATTTATCCGGAGTTCTGGAACAAGTGGGAGTACAGAATATTACAGCCGCTGCAAAAAATAAAAACATTGAGAAGATATCGTACGTCTCAGGTACTTCAGTTGCAGAAGAAACAACCTGGTTTCCGCAGACTAAAAGGAAATATTGGTCTGAAGATGCTATTAAAAGGAGCGGTATTCCATATACCATATTCTGTCCTACATGGTTTATGGAATCAATTCCAAAATTTGTAAAAGACGGGAAAGCATATTTATTCGGCAGGCAGCCGAATCGTTATCATTTTATTGCTGCTGATGATTTTACAAGAATGGTTTCTGTATCTTATCGGGAAGAAAAAGCATCAAATAAAAGATTATTTATTCATGGGCCTGAAGCCTGGTATTTCCTGGATGCACTGAAAAAGTATTGTGAGCTGTTTCATCCAGAAATAAAAAAGATAAATGTAATCCCTTATTTTATCGCTAATTTTATCGCTGTAATTGCCAAGAAAGAAGCGATGAAAAACATAAGCAATTTGATGTCTTTTATCGAGAAAGCCGGTGAAAGAGGAAACCCGGCAGAAGCAAACACAATTTTGGGTGCACCGGAAATCAACCTGTCTGATTGGATGGAAAAAAGGGAAAAATATGTTTAATTAATGGGGAGCTATACGATGACTTCTGATAGTATTGCCTACTGCGGATTATGTTGCAGCGAATGTCCAAATCATACCGGCGTAATTGCAGATCTTGCCAGAGATTTAAGAAAGGAATTAAGAACTTACCGGTTCGAAAAAACTGCCGAGCTTTTATCCTCCATTTCATTCTTTAAATCTTTTGAAAAATATCACGAGTGTTATGAGGTGTTGGGATCAATGGTAAAATTGAGATGCGGTAAATATTGTAAAGAGGGTGGTGGAAATCCGGGTTGCAGAATTAGAAATTGTGCAAAGAAAAACCAATTTGAAGGATGTTGGGAATGTGAATCCTTCGAAAGTTGTGATAAACTTGAATTTCTTGAAACCAATCATGGCAGGGCACACTTAAAAAATCTTAAGATTATTAAGCGAAAGGGTATAGATGAATTTCTAAAAGGTAAAAAGTTTTGGTATGCCGCCAAATAATACTCTATTGATTTCAAGAATATATTTATTTTATTATTTTTATTTCGTATGTACAATATAAAGTTGGGGCATGATGAAAAAGATATTAAAGAAAATTACTATCGTTATCTTGTTGACGTTAATCTTTGGTTGTGATCTGCTTGATAATAACAGTCACACAATTTCACCGTTGGATACTAAAATTGATATAAAAGTTTATGAGTCTTACGATTCATATGAAACTATTGCAGTCCCGGAAATCTTTTTAGAACTAACATCCGAAAAGATTTACGGTTGTAAAAATTTCACTTTTGAAACCATCGTTAAAAAGAAAAATCAAACTATTGAACTTGAGATACTCGGAATAAATAAAGAAGGCGCCTGCATGACTGCTTTGGGTCCGGCTACCAAACGGATTAAACTCGGTAAGCTTTCCGGCATTTATGAAATCAAATTAAAAGGGAACAATTTCTCAAATAGTTTCAATGCAGTTTTTTCGGATTCCTTGATATATATTGAAGGAGAAGAAACTGCAAATGTTAAAATGAGAACAGGTTTTATATTTAAATATCCCGAGAAATCATTTCAATATAAATATGATAGAGAAGATGATAGTTTACATTTAGCGATTGGCTTTATTGATAGTGTGAAAAGCGCAATAGATTTAATAGAATTCAGTATTCCCGAATTATGTTATAATCCGTACCATGAATATTTCTTTAAACATAGAAATAGGCTTAGTGTTGAAAGATATTTCATTTATAATAGTGAACAAGATTACGATAAGATTGAAGAAATTATGAGAACTTATAGGGCAAACCATTCACTGGAGGGCTCAGATGCGTGGATGTATACAATTAACTGGATGAACAAGCGGTTTAACTCAAATGATTTGTAGAGTCAAAAGTTTGTTTTGTAATACTATGCAGTTTGTGAATGATTCTCCAGATTGAACCATTCATGTATTCCGCCGTTTCTATCAATAGATTCCGATAGATGTGTGTACTCATTTGTTTTGGATGAATACGAATAATCCTTTTCCCATTCTTTTGCATTTGCAATAATTTCTTTCAGCGCATCCAAAATAAAGATTAATTCTTTATCCTTCATTGTGGGATGAAGCGACAATCTAATCCATCCCGGTTTTTCCGAAAGATCGCCTTCATTAATCTTATCTGTAATTCTCTTTGAGCGGGTCGGATCAACATGCAGAAGGTAATGACCGTAGGTTCCGGCACATGAGCAGCCGCCGCGGACTTGAATCCCGTAACGGTCATTAAGGAGCTTAACTAACAGATTATAATGAATATCTTCAACGTAAAATGAAATTATTCCCAATCGTTCTTCTTCATCGTTCGCTAGAATATGAATCTCATGAATATCTTTAAATCTTTCAAACGCTATTTTTAATAATTCCTTTTCCCGTTTAAGAATATTCTCAACGCCCATTTTTTCTTTCAACTTTATACACAATGCAGCTCTAATCGCTTGAAGAAAACCGGGAGTTCCACCGTCTTCACGAGCTTCTATATTATCAACAAACTTGTGAAAGCCCCAGGGATTTGTCCAATCAACTGTTCCGCCGCCGGGATGATCGGGTATTTTTCTTTTATAGAGTTTTGAATCAAAAATCAAAACTCCTGAAGTACCAGGTCCCCCCAAAAATTTATGAGGTGAAAAATAAATAGCGTCAAGTTTTTCCATCGGATCTTCCGGGTGCATATTTATATTTACATAAGGCGCTGCCGCGGCAAAATCAATAAAACACAAACCGTTATGCTGATGCATAATTTTTGCCATCCGGTGAAAATCCGGTTGAATTCCGGTAACATTTGAAGCTGCAGTAAATGCACCGATTTTTAATTCTCTTTCTTTGTATTCTTCGAGAAGTTCTTCAAGTTTCTCATAATTAACCAATCCCTTTTGGTTTGGCTCAATTACAATTATATCGGCGATTGTTTCGATCCATGAGGTATGATTTGAATGATGTTCCATGTGAGTTACAAATACTACGGGTTTTTTATTGGCAGGTAAATTGAGAAACTGTTTTAACTGTTCACATAATCTCAATCCCAAAATTCTCTGAAATTTATTTACCACGGCTGTCATGCCGAATCCCGCAGTAATAATAACATCCTCAGTTCCGGCATTAACATGATCTTTAATGATTTTCTGCGCATAGTGATAAGCACGAGTCATTGTTGTGCCGGTTAAATTTGTTTCTGTATGTGTATTCCCGACGAATGGACCGAATTCTTCAACCATCTTCTTCTCAATTGGTGCAAATAATCTTCCGCTTGCAATCCAATCGGCATAAATAATTTTTTTTATTCCGTAGGGGGTATCGAATTTTTTATCAATTCCAATTATATTATTTCTGAATTGTTCAAAATAAATTTCGAGTTTAGACATAATGCACCATTTTTCACTTTAGTTTTATTCAAATATAATAATTTGTTTTAATAAGGAAATAGTGAATCACTATAATAAGTATTTGAAAAATCAGTATTGAGCTGAAAAAAAATCTCGGAACTGATCTTTTGTATTGATTCAACGTCTATAATGCTTTATCATTATTATTTTATTAGTTAATTTAAAAATTCATTTGAATAAACTCTGAGGTTAACATGCAGCGAGAAGCTGAAATTAGATTTTATATTTCTCTTGATGAAAAAGGGAGAACATCAAATATTGATTGGGAAGCTTCCGATTCACCGAACCCGGGAAGAAAAACTACTCATTCATTAATGATTTCGTTATGGGACCACATCGAAAAAACTACATTCAGCATCGATCTTTGGTCGAACAAAATGTTTGTTGAAGATATGCAGGTTCAGTATTACGAAACATTTAGGAAGATGGCGGAAACCTATAGAAAAGCTACTCATGATGAGGAAGTTGCTGATTTTATGGTGAAGTTTGCAAACGATTTCGGTAAGAGAGTCGGATTAAATATTCCGTCAAAACACTAAAGTAACTTTTATTAAAAAGCTGTGACCAAAATATAATAATGAAAAGTAAAAACGTTCCCGTATTCGGGTTTATATTAATTCTCTCACTTTTATTGGTGATATATTTTTATCCGAGAAGCAGTCCATTTGCCGGAATTAGTATCACAAAAAATGCAAGTGAGATGAATAAAGAAGCAGTATCAAAATTGACTGAACTCGGTATAATAAACGGGGAAGGTTCGATTACTAATTCCAGCTTAAAATATAACTCAAGGCTGCTCAAATATCTAAATGAAGAATTCGGTATTGAGGGAACAAATAAATTAACATCCGAACTTCCGGTATATTATTGGGAATTATCCTGGAATGCAGAATCACCTGATGATCCGGATGTTATTCCCGAATCAATTTTCGCCCCACACATAAAAGCAAAATTTGATTTGAACGGAAATTTCTTATCAATGGAAGCCGACTTAAGCTCCCGCAAAAATCTAGCCCGTGTAAATGAAGTGAATGCTTTGGAAACTGCTAGAGATTTTTTGAGGAATTATACTAAGTATGGTAATGCTGTGCAGACCGATGAAAAGTATGAGTTCAATAAGCGGGACAGTTCTTTTACGATTTCAGTCAGAACCGGTGCCAAAACAGATGTCTTGGTTGAAAGGGAGCCGGGCGATACTGTGAAAATCCGCAGGCATGAAATTTACTTTGTTCATCAGGATTCTGTAATCAATAAAAATATTGAGATAAAGATTGAAGTCTCCGGTGAATATGTTGCCGGATATCAATCACAATATAATCTCGGGGACATAAAAGATGACAAAGAATTATTATCTATTTTTCAGCAAATCGGAATAATATTCATAATAATAATTGTGATTTTCATGATTATTGTTGGAGTTAAAAAATTCCGGGCTTATGAAATTGGTTTTAAACTCGGGGCAATTGTTGCAGTACTCTCAAGCCTTTCGGTTGCCGCAGAAATTTATTCTTCAATGCCATCAACCTTTAGATTCGAATTTTTGATTGGATTAATTCTAGGTCCGCTTTTTATAGGCGCAGGTATATTTCTGATTTGGATCATTAGTGAAGCAATAGGCAGAGAGAATCATGATACAAGCTTCATTCCTTTCGACGTGATGTTAAAAGGTTACTTGCTTGATTCTCATATTGGGCGGGCACTTTTTACCGGCATCGCATCCGGAACGGGAATACTAGCCTTCACATTAATTTTTACTTACCTGATTGATTCGATGACAGCCGTTTATTTACCGCCAGTAAAAAATGGTGACGACATACTAAATTTATCCGGATTAGTATTCTCAATTTTTTCTAAAACTTTTTATTCGGAAATATTTACGTACTCCATCTTATACGTTTTTATCTTTTCGTATATCAAAATGCGTATTAAGAAATTGCCTTACGTGATTTTGTTTGTTGCGTTAATTGCTGCCTTAATTACATCGGGAAGTTTAAAACTGGAATACTACGGTTTTATCAACTCATTTATCGTATCGATAATTGTTGTAATGTTAATCGTAAAATTTGATTTTCTTGCAGGTTTTGCTGCAATATTTACTTCTGCTTTTTGGGGAACTGCATTTTCTCTCTTTTATATGCCGAATGAATCAATTGTGTTTTCCGGTTATGTACTTTCGGGATTTTTCATTATCGTTTTGATTTATAGTTTAATATCAATTTTCACAAAGGATTCTATAGATGATTATAACGCAATAAAACCATCGTTTGTTAAACATATCACCGAAAGGCAGAGACTCCAAGGTGAAATTGCAATTGCGCATGATGTTCAGATGTCCTTTCTTCCAAAAGAGAATCCGGAAATCACCGGATTAGATATCGTGGCAAAATGTAAACCCGCAAATGAAGTTGGCGGCGACTATTATGATTTTATTCAAAAATCTCCAAGCAACATAGCGGTAGTTATTGGCGATGTTTCCGGGAAGGGAACAAAAGCAGCTTTTTATATGACGCTTACGAAAGGATTCTTGAAAGCAATTGCCAAATTATTTGATTCACCTGCAGTTATTCTTTCTAAGATGAATGATATGTTTTATGAGAATGTCAGCCGCGGCAATTTCATTTCAATGCTGTACGGTATTTTTGAATTGGATAGAAAAGTTTTACACTATGCGCGGGCTGGTCATAATCCGCTGCTCGTTAGAAAAGCATCGACGGGCAAAGTGGAGTTGTTGAAATCCAAAGGTATTGCTCTCGGACTGGAAAAAGGTGAAATATTTACTAAGACGATTGAGAATAATACTATTACTATTGAAGAAGATGACCTTGTGATTTTCTATACAGATGGATTTACAGAAGCTATGAATAAAAAACGTGAAGAGTTCGGGGAGTCAAGAATGATTAATTTTATTGAGAATAATTATTCGCTCACTGCAAAAGAAATTTTAGATAAATTATTTATTGATGTTGAAAAGTTTATGGGCAGGGCTGAACAGCATGACGATATGACAATGGTAGTAATTAAAATTAAAAAATTGCACTAAAATTTCCGGAGGAAACTGTGAAAAGTTTTAAAATCATTTTGTTCATCTTTATTTCACTCACATTATTTTTGAGCTTACCGGCTCAGCAAAAGTACTTAACCTACAGCCAGGTTTATTCGGGAGGACAGCCTCGTCTTCTCGAAACACTTCCGCGAATCAGCGGCTGGTACGATAATAATACTTATCTCGAAATGAAAATCGATATGGAAACCAAAAGTTCACAGCTTCTTAAAGTTGATGCTGAAACAGGTGAGAGTGAAGTTTATATCGATTTCTCAAAATTTGATGAAATATTACCCCGCGGGTCGAGAGCGGAATATCCGGCTGACAGAAATGACGACTATACCAAAATGATATTTGAAATTGACGGCGATATTTATTTCTATGAAGAAGGTTACAGCGAATTAAAAAGATTAACTGCTTCTACTGCCGAAGAAAATAATGCCTCTTTTTCACCGGATTATAAATATGTAGCTTATACACGGGAACATAATTTATTTGCTTTGGAATTAGAAACCGGTCTTGAACATCAAATTACTAATGACGGATCGGAAACAGTTTATAACGGATGGGCATCCTGGGTTTACTACGAAGAAATATTGGGAAGAAGGTCAAGGTATAAATCATTCTGGTGGTCTCCGAATAGTAATAAAATTGCATTCTTAAAATTTGATGACAGTCCGGTTCCCAAATTTCCACTTTACCGGGCAGACGGAACACACGGTGAACTTGAATGGGAACATTATCCGAAAGCAGGTGATCCCAATCCATATGTTGAACTGGGTATTGCTGATCTTCAGAGCGGGGAAATCGTTTGGGTTGATTCCGATCCGCTCGCCGATCATTACATTGCATGGCCTTTCTGGACTCCCGACGGCAACCGCTTATTGTTTCAATGGATGAACAGGGGACAGGACAACCTGAAAATATTTTCAACCGATCCTGACACGGGCAATAAAACTCAAATATATGATGAAAAGCAGGATGCATGGGTTGAATTTTTCGAGAATATTCATTTTGTGAATGATGGCAAAAGTTTTCTGATTAATTCGAATAAGAATGGATGGAATCATGTTTATCATTATTCAATCGATGGTCAACTGATTAACCAAATTACTGACGGTGATTGGGCTGTGAACGGAATTGAATTGATAGATGAGGAAAATGAAATTCTGTACTTTAGAGGAACAAAAGAAACATCAACCGAAAACCACTTATATAAAATAAAATTTGATGGAAGTGATTTAACGAAACTTACATCAGAATCCGGTAATCATTCAACAAGTTTATCACCTGATGGATCATTTTTTACCGATAGATTCAGCAGTGTAAACACCCCGAATAAATTTGAATTGCGGGATGGTGACGGAAATTTCATCCGTGTTATCGGTGATGCTAAATCCGAAGCTTTCGATGATTATAATTTGGGTAAAGCTGAATTATTTACAGTTCCGACAGATGATGGTTTCGATCTGCCGGTTAAATGGATTCTTCCACCGGATTTTGATGAAGACAAAAAATATCCTGTCGTATTTTCAATTTACGGTGGACCTGCTGCGCAGACTGTTTGGAATTCTTTCCCGTATTGGTTGAATGATTTTTATCTCGCCCAAAACGGAATTATTATGATTTCGGCTGATCACCGGGGTTCGGGACATTTCGGTAAAAAGGGTGTTGCTTTAATGCATCGCCAACTGGGGAAATATGAAATTGATGATTTAACCGTCATAGTAGATTGGCTGAAATCAAAGTCATTTGTTGATACAACTAAAATTGCAGTAACCGGGGGAAGTTACGGTGGTTATGCAACATGTATGGCATTAACTTACGGCGCCGATTATTTTACACACGGTGTCGCTCATTTCTCCGTAACCGATTGGCATCTTTATGATAATGTTTACACCGAACGATATATGGATACGCCTGAAGAAAATCCCGAAGGTTATGAGTTTGGTTCGGCTATGACTCATGCCGAAAAATACAAAGGGAAATTGTTAATCACACACGGAACAATGGATGATAATGTTCACATGCAGAACACAATGCAATTCATAAGTAAACTTCAGGATTTGGATAAAGATTTTGAATTAATGTTGTACCCCAATGCTCGTCACGGTGTAGGCTACCCTAAACGTCCGCACTTTATGAGAGAAGAATTGGAGTTCTGGTTTCATAATTTATTAAACAAAGAAATTACAAGGGATTAAATATGAGATACATTAGCAATGCCCTCGCGGCTTTATTGCTCGGCATTATCGCAGCAGCTTGTTCAACTTTTAGAATGGAACCGGCTGATTATTCATGGCCCGTTGAAAGTGTGTTGATTGTTGATGAAGAAGGTGTTATAACAGATACACGTTATTCTTTTGATGTAAATGTTTCGGCAATGTTTCAACAAGAGGAAATTCCGTTACCTGAAATAAGCGGAAGGGAAGTGCGTGTGATCCGTGATCAAAAAGGTTACTACTTCATGACATCTCAAGGCTTGCGGAATGTTTATGTTTTCCTGGCTGAGGAAGGCGGTATGAATTTGGTATCTAAAATCTTAGTCAATTCGGAAGGGGTAAATGGTCCTGCATTTAATCAGAGGTCTCCATATATTGAATTTATTCAAGGCGATAATCAATCAACATTTTTAACTAAAGATGGAATTAGGCAGTGATGAATAGATTAATAAAGTTATTAATTGTGACGGTATTGTTAGCTTCCTCGACTCTTACCGCGCAATCCGATTACAAGAAAGTTCAGACTTTCAAACAAAAGGTTGAATATTATACAAAAGCTCTTGAGAGTGTCCGCTCTGCTGATGAACTTAGCAGTATTAACGATTCAATAGTTGCGTTAAGAAACAAATTCTCTGCGGATAAAAAACTTTTAGACGGCGCTCTCTACCCGGAAAATTATAACACAACATTTGATAATCTTATTGCAGATCTGCAAAATGCCGAAGAGAAGCTGAATCTTAAAACTCAGGTTGTTACTCTCCAAACACAGGTGAGTAAGTTGAAAAGAGATCTCGATGAGCTAAGCAAAAGTTATTATGAAAATCTTCAGGAGCTGACCAAGATTAAGGGTGAACTTGCAGATGAACGCTCAAAGAACGAAGCATGGACGAGCCGTATCTCCAGTATGCGCAGCAATATCAACAAACGTGATGATATAATTAAAAAGCTTATCGACAGCCTTGTCCTGAAACCGCATTATAACCTTGAATCCATGACGCTTAATGAAAAGAAAAAAGTTACATATAACATTAAGCAGTATAATCTGTTGAATAATATCAAGCAGCTTCTTCAGGATAATATCCAGTTTATTAATGCAGCTATATTCAAACCCGAAGATTTGCATAAAATTAAAAATGAACAGATCGATTTTAAAGAACGTTGGAAATTACTCGGAACAACAATCGCAAATGTTATGTCGGTGGAAAGTTCGCCGCAGCAAAATTTGTATGAAATTAATGATCTGGTTAATGAATGGAGCGCTTCAGTTGATAAAAAAATATGGGCTGAAATTAAATCCCTATTTAATAACAGGGGAATCGAAGTTGATACTTTCTATACCGGCGAACAATTTGTTAACAGTCTAACAGGTTATATCGATTCAAAAATTAATTCTTACGATGAAGGTCCATTAGAATTTTCCGCTGATGAATATAGTGTATTTGTCGATTCGGTTTGGTACGCTGAAATTAATCTCAATTGGATGCCTTTTCTCCTCGAAAAAGAATTACTGACCGAAGAGCAAAAAATAATGGTTGAAGAGAAAATTACGGAATGGAGCCAGGTTGGTGAATCTGATGCCAACACACTTAGAATCGTTTTAATATTTGTTGCGATAATTTTACTCCTCGTAATAATTGCACTGTTTGTTAAGAAAAGATCATAAGAAGTATTTGCAAATTAATATCCATGAGGATCAGATGATTAGTTTAATAAATAAATATAGATTAATACTCGTTGTATTTTTCCTGTTTTATTCCATAACATTGGTGGCACAACAGCCGATTACAATGCCGCGTGTAAGTCCGTATGCCGAAGTTCTTCAACGTATCGGGTTTAGTGATGTGAAATTGACATTCCATCGCCCGGGTGTTAAAGAAAGACAAATTTGGGGAGGCTTAGTTCCATATAATGAAATATGGCGAGCCGGTGCAAATGAAAACACAACGTTCAGCATCACTGATGATGCAAAAATAAACGGACGAAGGCTGCCTGCCGGAAGTTACGGGTTCCATGCAATACCGGGTGAAGAGGAGTGGACCCTGATCTTTAACACTGTCGATCATGCATGGGGAAGTTTCTTTTATGATGAGTCATTGGATGAACTTCGTATAAAAGTAAAACCCGAACAGAATGAATTCAATGAATGGTTGAATTATGAGATTGATATCAAATCATCTAACGCGGTAACTGTCTCGCTGGTATGGGAAAACCTGCGTGTAAGTTTTGATGTTGAATTTGATCTCTATTCGATTATTGTCGATAATTTCAAAAAACAGCTTAGATCGCTTCCCGGTTTTAATCCCGCAGCATTTGCACAGGCTGCAAATTATTTAGTTAAAAATAATGTTTATTTGGATCAGGCAGAGGAATGGATCGATAAAGCTCTTGCCCGAGCCAGATCAATGAACAACTTACTAATTAAAGCAGCTATTTATGACCTGCGCGGAAATAAGAATGAATATGAACGTCTCACCACCGAAGCTTACGATGCAGCTACTGAGGTTGAACTTAATACTTTCGGTTATCAATTAATGAGTCAAGGTGAAGTTGAAAAAGCAATATCTGTTTTCGAAATAAACATAAAGAAATTCCCGGATTCATGGAATGTTTACGACAGTCTTGCTGAGGCTTATGCCTTTAAAGGGGAAATAGAGAAAGCAAAAAAGTATTATAATAAAACTCTTGAAATGGCGCCTGAAGATCAAAAGGAGAGAATTAAAGATATTTTAGAGAGTCTTTGATTTTAAAGTTAATTCATAAGCCGGATCATTTTAATTCAAAAAAAAATGATCCGGTTAATCATTTCTGCTATTTCAGCAGTTTGTTTTGTAAAAGTGAAAGAATTTCCTTCTCCGAAAACCTGTCATACCTATATTTCTCGATAAAAGAAAATATTATTCTATCATCAATTAATTCTAAAATGATCTTCCGAATGTAGTATTTATTTCCCGGTTTATAATTTTCTTTAATGTAATTCACAGCTTCCTTTTCATCTGTGAAAACATTTTCAAGGTAATGGAATGTACCGTCGCCGAATTTTAATTCATAAACATCTTCGTAGAGAACAAGGTGCAGCGACAACTTTCTATCCGCCCCGTTATGTATAAAGGTAGCAATCACGGGATAATCCTCAGCAGTGTACACGGGGTCATCTTGATTTTCAAATTCAATTTTATTCTCTATGAGTGAATCTATATTAGTCGGTAAACTAACCGGGAGTTCTTCGGATTTTATCAATTCTACTTTCATCATTCGGAAAATTCTTTGATGTGTAGATTCCCATTCTTCGGTACCGGGCTTGATAAATTTCCAATCTCTTGAACCGGTTGTTAATTTTAAGATTCCGCCGCTTGCATAAGTGCCGATGCAAGTATAAAAAGTACCTCCCTCAATATCTTCAAAGAATTCCTTTCTCATTTTTTATTTCCTGTTTACATTTTTATTGGTAACCGGTATCATTTATTATTCAAGAAAGATCAATAAAATCTATCCGGTTTTCTGATTTCATCATGAAGGTACCAGTTAATAAAAAATAAAACTGCTATAAGAAACAGTGTTCCGGGAATAATAATATAAGCCGACCAATTCATATCACCGGAAGTTATAAAGATATAATAAATTCCCATTGCCGTATATATTATGCCGCCGATCCATTCAAAATTCCATGAGATAATTAGTACCATTAATACGATGAAGGTAGGGAAAAGATGTAAAGCTAAAGCAAGTATGCTTTCCCAAATTGTTGAATAATTCTCAGTGAAAACATCAAAGGCAAAGATACTGATGAAGATGGCAAAAATAATTGCCAGTATTCGGGGAGACCAAAAGATCCATTTTTTCTGATACTTACTAAGTTCCACGATCACCTCAAGATTAATAATAAATTAATTTATCATTATATCTAATCGAGTAGAATCATTCTCTGTAAGAAAGTAAAGATATCCGCGAATTGGTTGATGACAAATCTAATACCGCTCTAAAATACTAAACAATTTTGAATAATTCGACGAAAAGATTTAAATCATGTAATTAGCTCATGGCTAAATACATACCGCCGAAATAGGGGATTAGCCAAAACATCCAAACAATTAAACTGTACCTATTAAATTTCTTGCGTGAATCGTCATTCCCTTTTTTTATAACATAAGTTGCCCATGCTGCATGTCCAAACATCAGCCACAATGCTATTTGACCGGTTAAGGTGTGAGGTTCAAAAATATTAAACGGACCTTTTGCTAGAAGGTGCATAGCGTATGTTCCGGAAATATCGAATGTCAACCCGACCCAGAAAAATATTGCATGCCAGATCTTTAAATAGTGAGCAATTTTTTCCGCCCATACGCCGATTGAGTAAAACACAAGCGCAAGTGTAATTAATGTTGCAGAAGCAAAAAGTAAACCATCCATAATTTATTCCAAAGATTAAGATAAAAGGTACCAGCAGAAGATTCTATTACTGATTAAATCAACTGATTTAGTAAATAATATATTGCATTTTCGATTAATAGAGCAAGTAATTAAAAATATTTGAAAATTAAGTTAGGATGCGAAGGATTCTTTACGTATGTTTGAATCAATAAGGCAGTAACTTTAAAGTGATACTGTGAAAACAGTATTTGTAGATGTAGATATAGATGTAGATTTATTCAACAACTTACCTATATAATTTAGAGCCCTGTCGGAACAATCATTATTAATTTACAAAAAGGAGCATCTGTTATGGCAGAGCGCAAAGAAGGATCTGTTAAATGGTTTAACAGTACAAAAGGTTTTGGTTTTATTCAGCAGGAAAGCGGCGACGACGTATTTGTTCATTTCAAATCGATAGTCGGCGACGGTTATAAAACTTTAGAAGAAAATGATAAAGTTGAATATACCGTTACTCAAGGTGCCAAAGGTCTTCAGGCATCTGAAGTAAGATTGATTGGTTAATTCAACCTCAAATTTAGATCTTTTATCCCGGCACTTGCCGGGATTTTTTTTGTCCGCACATCAAATAATTACCTGTTAATAATCAATCAATTTTTAAAGTTAGAGTGTATTTATTCTGATGGGTTTTCCAGTCGTCAGTTTAATAAAATCTTTTGAATTAAGGGTGAATATCTCATCTGTTTTTGCTTTCAATGCACATTCAACTATTAATGCATCATAAACAATTCCACCGGAGAAATTTGAAGAAGTCATTTTAACAACTAATCGAAAATATTCTTTATCCGTTAAGTAAATGATTTTCGCAAGGTTTATAATATTGTTCTCTATTAATTTCTTTGCAATTTGTGGAGTGATTCTAGGCTTGAACGGAGCGCTTGTTAAAACGCTGTATATCTCCAATATTGTATGTGATGAAACAAACAATTCAAATTCTTTATTCTTCGCTTTCAATAAATACGGTAAAGCAGTTTTATGTTTCGGATGTGATTCAACAAAGGCTGCGATTAGCACGGAACTATCGAATAATATTTTCAATCTTATTCCTCACTTGTAAGCAATTTGCGCATCCGTTTGTTTCTATCAAATTTAATTAAATCATCCCCCTTATTATCTAACTTACCGGTGAAAACAAGTATTCCATCTCTATCAACAATTGGTGATTTTTCTTTAACTAACTCTATTACTATTCGTTGCCCGTCCTCGGAAACATTCAATGTTGTTTCGGAGTTTATTCCCAAATGTTTGCGAAGTTTTTTGGGAATTATTATCCGGCCAAATTTATCTAAAGTTGTTATCATCGTTTATCTCAATTTTATTTGGCAATATAGAATGATTATTTGCCAAAATCAATTTTGTGAATTGTTTATTTACGCAGATCTTTTATTGTGACTACTGCCGATGATAAATTGCCCGCCGGTTTTTTTTTACATGTTAAAGAGTTTTTATACTTTATCAAATTCGATAAAAAAGTTCTAACCCAATTCCTGGCAGTAGTGATAAATCAACTCCGCCATGCAGTCCATCATCTATTGATACCTTGTAAACTTCATTTTGACCAATGTTTTCCAAAATTCCAATACTGAAACTGATTCCAAATTTTCTTGAGATATTAAAATCCCGACCAAACCGAATACTTATAAATGTGTACTCCTCAATTTTTATTTCATTTACATTTCTCCAATAATTGAATCCAAGCAAAATAAACCAATTTCGTCTTGTTGATAATTCAGAGGCTGCTCCAAGATGTAAACGAATGTCGCTTGTTATTGCCTTAGTATTCTTACCTGGCCAAGCTCCATATTTTATACTCAATTGAATTTGACTAAGTTGATAATGTATACCGACATTTAAATATTCCGGGAAACCAATCCCAGTTGAAATATTAACTTTTTCTTGCGCAAAAATAATGTTTGAGTATACTAATAATATTAAAGTGATAAATCGAACTATATTTATTTTTTGCATATTAATTCCAATTGAGTTTAGCGTATAACAATTCCTAACATTTATCTGATAAAAACCCGCACTGTTTACACAAGACTTTTTAATGCGAGCAAACTATAAACAAATTTTATTTTCTTTTATCAACAAATTTCAATCTTCCATTAAGTCTAACTTTCTTTGCCTCTTTTACAAAACTTATTACTATCTACTTTACATTGGCTTCAACCGGGATTATTAGTAATGATCCTTTATTTTTTGTTTCAAAAATTATATCCTAAGAACAAAAACAATATTGCATAAATTGAAGTACAAACTGCTATATAAATTCTTGTGTAATTTTTTATTCGATTTGTAACTTCGTTTTTTCTAAAAAAGATGATTATCTCTTTCCAATTTTTATATGCAAAAAAGTAGACTTGATTCACAAATAATAATATCAGAAAAATCACTCCAAACATTATGAATGTGTTACTCGTCGTAAAATTCATTTCATAATTAAAAATACTCAGTAAGCTCAACATTTTTAAAAGCAGGTAAAATATTGACAATGGAAATAATGATAAAATTATTGTAGTTGTTATCTGCGGCGCAAATGGATCAATCATTTTACTAACCCATTCATAAATTTTGAAGTAAATATAATCGTATAACATTTTCGTATTTTTAGGTTTACAACAGCGTTGTTTATTAAAAAGAAATCACCAGTCTGCGGGATAAATAAGTAAAAAATAAATTCATCTCAACTCATTATTTTTTTTACTTCATACACACGAATAACAACTGCAAAATATTTTTGTGAATGAATTTCGGTTATATTATAACCAACTTTCTTTACCTCTTTTCAACATTTATTACATCAGCTTACTGTTTTCATTAACCGGGATAACTTGTTCGAATACAACTTATTTATTATTATTCACACATTCAAATGATTCCGGATAATCAGCTAAATAATTCATTTCCTCTTCATTAAGTTCAACGCTGGCTCCCCAATTTTTATAAAACGTAAATGCCCTCGTTATAAATTCTTTGTTTATTTCTTTCGTATAATCTATAAAATATTCGTTTACTTGCGATTCATTTGAATTGTCGATGTCTATTACTTTTACCGGATCATTGCAGTCAAAGCTAAACTCCTATAAATCAACAATCTTAATATTAGCAACGCCGGGTGGTTTCAAAAAGATTTTCCTTTCGCCAATAATTGTTGGTGTTTCGTAGCATTTGTAATATATTTTTAAATTTTTGATGTCAAAAACAATACTCCATTTAGTCAGCGGACCTTGACTAACTTTATTGAGTATATCGAACGCGTAATTTATTGTAGTCTTGTCTGTTGAGTTGTTTTGATTTACTAATTGGTTTGCTGCAGTACAAAAATTGTATAGCGACCGATCTGCATCGGTGTTACAATTATTATTATAACAATCCAATGATTCCGAGTACATACTATTAGCAAGAACAGGAATAGTTGAAGTGTACCAAACTATTTTACCATTTATAAATTCAATTACCGCAGTATTCCCGAAGCTATCTCCAACCAAATAGTGAAACTTTGAATTGGGATCGACAATTCTTATTAATGAATCACTGTTAATAACATCATCAATTGAGGCGTAATTATCAAGTTGAAATTGAATCCATTGACAAGCACTGATGGCTGGGCGATGATCTTTGCTAGGATATATGGTTGATTTCAATCCCATTTGTTCAATTACCAAGCCCTTTTCATTTATTCCTCCAAATGGAAGATCTCTACCTACTTGGTTAAAGGTGATACTGCCATATTTTGATATCCATTTGACCGGTGTTTCTGTGGAATCAACAAGCGATGTCTTGGATACACCTCTGGGATTAACCATCAGCAGACCGGTTCCGGTAATCCAATCGAAATTATGTCCCATTAATAAATAGCTGCCATTCTTTAATATAAAACTAGTACACGGATAACTTGTAGAATACATTAATAACAAAATTAATATGCTCTTGATGAGCAGATGTACTTTTTTCTTCATATGCTCCTCCAATTATGTAATAATTTTATTCAAGCGTAAAACTAAATCTTACTATGTAGTGTAACGGCGCTGTCAATATAAAAAAATGTACCCGTAAAAGTCTGAAGGATAAATAAGAAAAAACAAATTCATCTCAACCCATTATTTTTTTTACTTCATTCACAGGTATAACAACAGCAAAATTTTTTTGGGAATGAATTTCGGTTATATTATAACCAACTTTCTTTACCTCTTTTACATCATTTATTTTTAGCTGCTTACCGTTGACCATAATTGAAAAAACTTTTTATCATGCTCTTTGCTGATCAAGTTCTTGGATTATTTTTTCTATTGATCTTTTTACCCCGGGGGACAATGATTCTAAATAATGATCTTGTGTTAGGAAATTAATTTCTTTTGATAATTCCGGATGCCGTTTTGCAATTTTCACTATAAATTTAAATGCGGTTATTCTTACGGACGGCTGTTTATTTATTTGTTCCCATAAATTCATACATATATTAAAAACCTGTCCTTCATATTTTTCACTGATATTCACCTTATCAAGAATTTTTAGTAATTCTCTTTGATGACCATCTTCCTTTTCTTGAATACAATTTACGATTGACTTTATATGTTTCTGAATCCGATTGTCATTTTCTTCTATACTTCCCACTAGTAAAAATGCTGCTCGCCAAGCAAATGGTTGTTTATCCGAAATTGCCAATTGAATTGCCTCATCAAAATGTTCCGGGTGAGATTTTAAAAATGAAATCATTTCCTCTTTATATAAGATCATTAATTTATTTTCTAAAACTGATTCCATACTATTCTATTTCCTTGCAGTATAAAGTCTGACGACCCAAACAGAATGAAGTTTACCCTGACTGTTTTTAATTCGGGGCGGTCGCCTTAAGTGTCCCATCAAGACATTATCTATTCAGAGGAACGGCATTGACGTATTCAAAAAGAAAACCAACTTTGTGTTGATAATACCCATGTAAAAATAACCCCGAATCCTCGGAGTTAATTGATGGCTACGTTCTCGAAGCTTCATACAGCAAAAAATTAACAGTTGCTATTAAAGATGCTGCATGTGGAAAATCCCGCTTTCGAGGAAAATTTGCGGTACTTTACTACAACGTTATAACTAAAGGAATCGACTACGTTGAAAAAGGCTTCGCTTAATATCAACAGAAAGTCTAAGAACAATAAATTAAATATATGCAAAAACAAACAAATGGGTATTCACTTGCTCAATTAAATCGTGGAAAGTACACTCATTTATTTGTTCAATACATCCTCTTACTTGAAACCAATCTCAGGTCAATACATAGACATATCCAATTATTTGATTTTACTTAATAAATTATTTCTTTTCTCTGAAAATTGCATCCATAAAAACATATCTCTTACTTTTATTATTATTCTATTAGTTTTTCCAACTTATTGTAACTTAAAGTTCATTAGCAACAATCCGTAGCTGCTTTTTGTCAATTAGTATTTTACTTTTCTTTCCAACATTTATTTGTTGACACCAGTTTTGTCCAATCATCTTTCCATAATTATTTATTAGAATTTTTTTTAAGCATTTTACATATTCCCCATTTCTAAATTGAGGTGTTTTAATTATTTCAGTTTATCCGCACATCCAATTATTACATCTTTACCTTGTCGTGGTTGTTATCTGAGCAAATATTGGAACCAGATTTTCCAATAGAAAATTTGTTCTTCGGACTAATAGTACATAGACAGCTGGATTTATCAATGAGTGAAACCTGTAATGATAAAAACTTTCAAATGTGTATTTTTCTTAAAAAAATAGCTTGATGAAAGAAAAAATAATATGCATATTGGAACAAAAATGTAATGGTTCCATTCCATTATTTTTTATACTTCTGTGTAAAATTCCCAATTAATAGTTTCTTAACACGGCTATTCCTGAACTGAGATTGAATAATGAAAAGGCACACTTAATGAAAACAGTTTTTTCCATTATAATCAGTTTATTCTTAACTTTTAACGCAAATTTTGCTCAACGCGATAAAACAGATAGTTTAAAAATACTGATCGAACAGCACACCGAAAATGACACCACTAAAGTAAACCTGTTGAATGAAATGGCAGCTCAATTATTCAGGAATAATGCTGAAGAGGCATTAGATTTTTCAATTAAAGCCAAAGATTTAGCAGATGAACTGGAATTTCCGAAAGGGCAGGGCGACAGCCGAAAAAATATAGCGTTTTATTATATCCGGATAGCTGAGTATAATGAATCAATCAAACACTACCGCGATGCGTTGACGTTTTATGAAAAAATTGATAATAAAAATAGAATTTCGCTCTGTTTTAATAATATTGGAATCATATTACAAAAACAGGGGGAATTTGAAAAAGCAATAGAATCTCATAAAGAAGCTCTCAAAATGAGGGAAAAAACAAATGATATTTACGCTATTTCTTCAAGTTTATTAAATATTGGGGTGCTTCATTATCAAAAAGGGAATTTCCCAAAGGCTATTGAGTATTATAATAAAGTACTGGATATTAATCATGAAATCTCCGACACAGCATTAGTTTGTAAAACATTAAATAATCTCGCGGTGATATTAGAACAGCAAGGAAAGCTGCAGAAAGCATTGGAGTACTACCATAAAAACCTTACATTTTATGAAAAATTAATGAATAAAGCGGGTATTGGGTCTAGTTATCTGAATATCGGTGTAGTTCATTATATGATGAAAGATTATAATAATGCTTTAGATTTTTATAATAAGGCACTAGCTATACAAGAAGAAATTGGAAACAAAGAACAAATCGCAAACGTCTCCACCAATATTGGTCTTATACACCAAGATCAAAATGAATATTATAAAGCACTTCCTTATTATGAAAAAGCGCTGAAATTGAGGGAGGAAATCGGGGAAAACCCAGGGCTTGCTACAAGCTATTACAATTTCGGGAATTATTATTTTCATCAAAATAAGTATTCCGAAGCGGAAACATACTACCAAAAATCTCTGAAGCTTGGAATAGAACTTGGTATTAAAAAAATCATTTGTGAAAATAACAATATGCTCGGGCTCTTATATTTAAAACAAGGCAAACTCACTGAATCATTAACTCATAGTGAACGTGGATACAAAATTGCCGAAGAGTTCGGTTATATTAAATTACAAAAGGAATGTGCGGAAGTTATTTCTCAAACCATGGCTGCTTTAGGGCGCTTCGAAGAGGCTTATTATTATCACGTGAAATTCAAGACTTATGCCGATAGTCTGGTAAATGAAAGTAATATAAAAGAGATTACCAACATTCAGAATAAATATGATTTCGAAAATGAAAAAAAGGCAATAGCTCACGAGCAACAAAAAAGAGAGGCAATTCTAAAGGAAGAAACCCGGCATCAAGTATTTGTGAGAAATGCGTTCATAATTGGTTTTGCAATTACATTAATCTTCATCGTAATTATTTTTTACTTCTATCGCAAAACAAAAAGAGTTAACCGGAAACTGATTGAACAAAATATAATTATTCAAAAACAGAAAGAAGAAAAGGAATTACTTGTAAGGGAAATCCACCATCGTGTTAAAAATAATCTGCAAATAATTTCCGGTTTATTCGATCTTCAAATGAAAAATACAGAAAATGCTGAAACAAAAGCTACATTGATAGACAGTTTAAACCGTGTGAAATCAGTCGGTCTAATTCACGAACTTCTGTATCAAACAGAAGATGTCATTCATATAGATTTTACCGATTTCGTAACTAAATTAATGGAACACATAACTTCATTTTCATCTAAAAAACCTATAAACAAGACCGTAGAAATTCCTGATGGGTTGAAGTTTGACATTAGGACATCGATTCCTTTGGGATTGATTATTACAGAGCTATTCACAAATTCATTTAAATACGCCTTTGAAAAAGTGGATACTTGTGAAATATTTTTATCAATCTCAAAAATGGATGATGATCAATTTCAGATGATAATAAGTGATAATGGTATTGGATTACCGGATGAATATGAATTCAGTAAAACTAAAAGTCTTGGACTTAGATTGGTTCGGTCACTCACTTCGCAGCTAAAAGGTAAAATTGATTATGAATATAAAGACGGAGCAAGATTTATTATAAGATTTTCATCAGAGCTTAATCATGAGTAAAATTAAAATACTTGTAGTTGAGGATGAAGCGGTAACATCTATGCAAATTACCAATTCCCTCGAAACACTGGGTTATAATGTTTTGGAGCCGGTTACAAATTATGAGGATGCAGTTAAATCGCTTATTAATAATGAACCGGATATTGCCATTTTAGATATCGAACTCGAGGGAGAAAAGAGCGGAATTGATTTAGCTGCTTATATAAAAGAGAATATCAGCATTCCATTTATTTTCCTTACTACAAAATCTGATCCCCGTACAATCGATCACGCTAAAAGATTAAATCCGCCGGCGTATCTTATGAAACCATTCAGCAGCGAAGATCTCTATGCCTCTATTGAAATTGCTTTATATAATTTTCATCCTTCCAAACAAAAACTTGAGCATAATTACCCGATAAAAAGTTTATTAAAGAAGTCAATATTTATAAAAGATAACAATCTTTTCCATAAAATTAATCTCACCGATATCTTGTACGCAAAAAGTGATCATGTATATGTTGAATTATTTACAAATTCCGGTAAATCATTTTTGATACGTACTTCCATGGGCAGGTTTTTTGAGGATCTGCCGGAAAATTTTTTCCGTGTTCATCGATCTTATACAATAAATCTTAATCATCTTGATAGTATTAATTCTCTTTATACTATAATTAAAGGAAAGCAAATCCCCATTGGTAAAAATTATCGAGACCGGCTGATGACGTTGATAAATATCAAATAATTATATATCCCTCTCTTATTTACAAATCCGAAAAAATTTTTTATCTCAAAATCAAGTCTGTTCAGAACATCATACAAAGGTTTCAGAACAATTATTTTGATTTCCTTTTGCTGCCGCCTAGCTTTGACTACAAAATTAAAATCTAGCGAGGACACAATGAGAATTAAATCATTAGTGACAATAATTATATTCATAGTTCTAAACAATTTTTTTATTTATGCACAATCAACAATATTTGTAAATACTTCTGCTTCAGGCAGCAACAATGGATTGTCATGGGCGGATGCTTACACTTCTTTGCAATCCGCATTAGATGCCGCAGCTTCGGGTGACGGAATATGGGTGGCAAAAGGAACTTATTTACCATCGCAGGAAGAGGATGGAACTACTGATACTCAAAGAAAATACTGTTTTAAAATGGTTGAAGGCGTTTCAATTTATGGAGGATTTGCCGGTACTGAATCGGCTGTTTCCGAAAGAACAAATTACAGCAATGGCGGAACAAATGAAACAATTTTAAGCGGTGATTTTAATAATGATGATGTTATCACCGGCAGCGGTTCAACTCTATCAATAACCAACAACAGCGAAAATTGTTACCATGTAATTTATCATATTCAATCAGGTTATCCAATTACAAGTTCAGCGCTTCTCGATGGATTTACCATAACCGGCGGTAACGCAAATGGAAGCGCAAACCCCTGGAATGACGGCGGCGGACTTTATAATCATGGCGGACAGACACCAACAATAAATAACTGCTATTTCCGTGGAAACCGTGTAAGCGATAACGGTGCGGCAATTTTTAATGCAAATGCCGATGGCATTAATATTACCAACTGTACATTTGAACTTAACCTTGCCGCAGATGCCGGAGGAGCCATCGGAAATTACAGTACAGACGCTGTGATAACTAACTGCTTGTTCTTCGATAATCTGGCTAATTCTGAAAAAGGAGGCGGGATTTACAATTATGGCGGATCTAATCCGACAATTACTAATTGTACTATAGTAAAAAATCATTCGGTTTCCGGCGGAGGCATTTATAACAATGAAAATTCCGATCCTTCTGTTATTAATTCTATTATTTGGGGAAATACAATAACCGTTGTCGGCCCCCAAATCAGGAATTACGACGGCAGTGACCTGACCCTATCTTATTCTTGTATTGAGGGCGGTATTTCGGATGGAATTTATAGTACGGTAAATGGATCCGAAACCATAGACGGCGGCGGTAATATTGATTCTAATCCCGTTTTTGTGGGCAGCAGTACAAATGCCTCTCATCCATATTCTTTATTAGGCGCTTCTCTTTGTGTTGATGCTGGCAATAATTCTGTTAATAGTCAATCAACTGATATCCGCGGATCCGGTTATGATAGAAAACTTGCAAAAACTGACGGAAGTGCCGGAACTATTGATATAGGCGCATATGAATATAAATATAATGACGACACAGAAAATTTCCCTCTTGGCGCTTACAGTATTGGCGGTACTATTAATGATAATCCATACTGCATAGCTGTTGATGATAATTTCAATATGATAATTGGAGGTACATTTGAGGCAACTGCTGATTTTGATCCGGGAGCTGGAACTTTCAATATTGCCAGCTTGGGTGATAATGATTGCTTTATCACTAAACTTGCTCCGGACGGGAGTTTTGAATGGGCGGTAGGTTTTGGAAATGCTAGTAACGATCGGGTTTATGCCGTTGATACCGATAGTGAAGGAAATGTTTATGCCACAGGATGGTTTTGGGAAACAGTAGATTTCGATCCGGATGGAACTACTGAATTAACGTCTTTCGGTATATTTGATTGCTTTTTCGTCAAATATTCTCCGGAAGGATCATTAATTTGGGCAAAACAAATTGGCGGCACAAGCAGTGATTACACCATGGACATGCATATTGATAAAAATGACGCTATCCATCTGGTTGGGAAATTCGGTGGCACTGTTGACTTTGATCCCGGCGCCGGTATATCAAATTTAACCGCAACAGGAAGCGATGCATTTTTTGCCAAGTATGATACAGACGGCGGGCTCGTTTGGGCAAAAAACTTTGGCGGTGCCGGGTACACACAGGGTAATAAAATAACTGTTGATGGTGACGGTAACATAATTCTTTTTGGTGATTTTAGCAGCAGCACTCTTGATGTAGACCCGGCAGGCGGTACCACCCTTACGAGAAGCGGAAGCTATGAAACTTATTTTGCAAAATATAATTCTTCAGGTGTTCTTCAATGGGGAACAAATATTGGCGGAGCAGATAGTGATTATTCAGGCAATCTTGATACGGATGCCAGCGGAAATGTTTTTATTATAGGACGTTTTGCGGGAACAATTAACCTGAATCCTTTAGGTACAGAAACTACGGTTTCGAGCAATAATTCAAGTACAGATTTTTTCTTTGCAAAATATTCACCTAATGGTATTTTGGATTGGGGATATTCTATTGGAAGTACGAGTACTGATAATGGTGAATGTATTAAAGTAGATCAAAACGGCGACTGCTTTATCACCGGTTCATTTTTTAACACTTGCGACTTTGATCCAAGCGGAGTTACTTATAATCTTACCAGCAACGGCAGCGGCGATTTTTATCTTGCAAAATATTCCGGGGACGGAAATTTTATCTGGGCAAACAATTTCGGTGATGCCAGCTTTACCGACAGAGGAATTTCTCTAGATACTGACGCTACGGATAGAATATACGTATCTGGATATTATAGAAACACAGTTGATTTTGATCCTGGAGCAAGTACATGCAACTTAACTTCTAACGGCCAAACGGATACATTTATAGCAAAATATGAGGGCAATGATACTGATAATGGCGCTCTGCCGGTAGAACTTTCTGCTTTTTCCGCATATGTGAATGAATCATCTGTTAATCTTATCTGGCAAACTACGACAGAAGTAAACAACTATGGTTTCCAAGTACAAAGGACAAAGGATAAAGTTCAAAGTGAAAGCGAGTGGGAAACGATAGGGTTTATTAAAGGTCATGGAACAACAAACAGTCCTAATAAATATGAATTTACGGATTCCGAATTGCATGAATCTGAAGTGATCAGATACAGATTAAAACAGATTGATTTAGACGGTATGTTTGAATACTCGGATGTTGTTGAAGTTGAAGTAAATTATCTTCCAACAGAATTTGCGTTGGAACAGAATTATCCTAATCCTTTTAATCCGGCAACTACAATTGAATATTCATTGCCTGGTGAAGAAAATGTAGAATTAAAGATTTACGATATTTTAGGAAATGAGGTGAAAATCCTAGTTAATGGAAAACAAGAAGCCGGGTTTTATAAAGTGAATTTCAATGCTTCGAATCTAGCAAGCGGTCTTTACATTTACAGAATCCAGGCTGGTAAATTCAGACAGACACGTAAAATGCTGTTAATGAAATAACTACAAACCGCAGGGGTTTGAAGTAGCAGCAGTACGAGATTAATTTCACAGCATTGGCTTTTATAACGGGGGCAGTCGGGTTTTATCCACCGTAGGATTGTGGTTGATGCCCCATCAAGCAATTGTCTTTTCAGAGGAACGGCATAGACGTATTCAAAAAGAAAATGAAAACGGCTTTGGTGTTCAATTCTTTCAAATTTTAGGAATCTTCTTTCTAACACATATCCATCTTTTTTCGATAGTGGTTTTTGACATGCACTTATCGGCATAATCAAAAAATAAAAAAGCTGCTTTAATTGCAATAGCTAGGAAATTGCTTCTTCTTATTTATACCTTATGAAAAAAGATACAATTTATATCCTAAATTATGATAATCTATAAACCAATCAAAACACACGTTTTGTATTAATGCTCTTTGAAATTTTTCTGTATTTTTATAGTTGATTTTTAACACAGTACCTGGTTAGCTGCTTAAAATTCATTACTTGATCTGGAACTTTTCCTTTCTTAAATTGTAGTGCAATTGTAATGACAATTATTTGAGAATACAAAATGAATAAAACAGCAACAATACAAACAAGAATTGATCCCAAAGTAAAGAGCAGTGCTCAAAGGGTTCTTAATAAACTTAATATCTCTATGTCAGAAGCAATCTCTATTTTCCTAACTCAAGTTTCTTTGAATAAAGGAATTCCTTTTGAGATAAAAGTTCCCAACAAAACAACGGAAGAAACTCTTCGGAAATCTGAAAAAGGTGAAGGGCTTCATGAAGTCTCTGATGTTAAACAACTTTTCAAGGAACTTGATAATTGAGATTAATTTATTCTTCACAATTCAAGAAAGATTACAAGAAAATTAAACTTCAAGGTAAAGATATATCACAATTAGAAACTGTCGTTATAGCTTTACTGAATAATGAATCATTACCAACTAAATATAAAGACCACAAACTCTCTGGAAGATGGAAATCATTTAGAGATTGTCATATTGAACCGGATTGGGTTCTCATTTATCAAATCACTAATAATGTATTAATTTTAGAAAGAACGGGCTCACATTCAGAACTTTTCAAGTAATTCACAAACTTATCAGCTAATAGTGTTGCCGCTAAACTGCGCCGACCACCATATTTTTACTTTTCTTATTTATCAATAATTTATAATAACTGCACGATGCAAAAATCGAACGCTTGAAAGGCTTCAGATTTGAGTCGCATGTTAGGCAGTTTAGTTTAAAATATAATTCACTTTTATTGTGAAAAACTCAAAACTGTATTCATCCCTTTTAAAGGCAGGTTGATTGAGATTGAGATAATCTATAGCTAGAACAATTGGAAAATTTAATAATTTGTAAAATGGGATATTTAATCCGATTCCATAAGTTAATTCCTCGTGTTTATCTCTCTGAAGTTCAAGCGAATAGTAGCCAAAACGTAACTTTAAGAATTCGATAACACTAATTTCTGACCCAAACTTAAATCCGAAGTATTTAGAAGAATTAAGAGCATCTAAATATTCAATACTAAATGAAGCCTCAATGTCATTAGAGTCTTGAGCTAGATTAAACCCATTATATAAAAACAAATAACCGACGTTCCAATGACTAATCTGCGGTAACGAGTATTTAATTTCTTCGCCCGTTAAAAGAAAAGTATCTTCATTTGTTGAACTAATGTAAAAAATGTTTTGTATGCTCGTACTAAAAAAACATTATGTGAAGATAATTCCGAAGAATCAATGATGTATTTATAGTTAGCGCTTATATTAAATGAAAAATAATCACGATCTTTAACTAGAAAATCATCCGCAAAATAATTAATTCCAATGCCGGCGCCTAATGAATTAAAAAATACCTTAGCATAAGTTATATTATAATTTGTAAGTTTTGGACGAATTGTTTCTCCAGTGCCATAAGGATTGGTTCTAGTAGTTATTGGAATATCTTGTCCAAAATCAAATGACCACCGTGAAAGTGAAAAATTGCCAAAATTTTTTATTGGTATGTTGACTGCATAAAAAACTTGATTTGCTTCTTTAGCTGAATACAAATCACTTGTATAAGAATAAAAACCCCCGACATAATTTGCATTACCCGTGTAAGCAGGATTGGAAAGGGAAGTAGAGGCATCATTCCAATTTTGTAAATGAATCTTTCCTGTGGCTTCTGCCGCTGAGCTAGTTTCTCGATTGAAGAAAAGTAAATCATACTCCCCGCGGTATATCTGCCCCGGCATTATACTGTTAAGTATCAAAATCAAAACAAAAGAAACAAAACATTTTTTGAACATTTTTTCCCTCTTAATTTAACTGCCTAACGACGTTGCGGTTAAGCTGCTGCCAAGAGCAAGAAATACAGCAAGACCACAAATGCCGATAATTATTTAAAATATTTTTTATTAGAACTACTTTGAACGAGAAACTTTAAACAGAGATACAAACTTAAAAACTGCACAAAAGTCGAAGCGAAAAAAGCAGTCAGCGTGAGTCCTCCATAAAGCCCTTGTCATTTCAGAGGAACGGCAAGCCGTATTCAAAAAGAAAATGACCACGGCTATGTTATTCAATTCTTTCAAATTTTAGGAATCTTCTTTCTAACACATATCCAGCCTTTTTCAATAGTGGTTTTTGGCGCCGCTGGTTTGGTTGTATTTGCACTAAATTGAAAATCTAAACATCTATTGAACTCAAATTTATCACAGCTTGAATTCTAAATACCATTCTCCTTTTTGAAATACTTTACCATCTTTTTTTATATATACCATGTATTTATTTTCCAAAGCTTTGCCAACTAATCTACTATATTCAGCCAATGAATAATAAGCTCGCATTGCAAAAGGTCCAACCCCAATTATTTGTACTCCTTTTGTAACTCTTCCCGTGAGATATAATTGTATTTTGTTAATTATGTTTGGATTTACAATACGTAATCTGAAATCCTCTTCCCCGCGCATTACGAGAGATTCTGCATCCACGTAATTAAAAATTGTTAGCATGTTTTTAAATATTATAAGTTAGTTTCATAAAAATAAAAATTATCAGTTAACACACGGAAACAACTATCTAAGCTATATAATATCTCAGAAATTTCTCTTTCTGATTTTTCAACTTCATCTAAGGTAGGCCGATAACCCTCTTTATGAACAACCTTATTACGTAAACTAGAAATGTTAGTCCGTTTCAATTGAATTAATGTTTTTGATAGTTTTTCGTCTTTAATGTTGTTAATGATTGAGTCACTCGGTTCTGTTTTTGAATTTATGGATAAATTATTTATAATACTTTCACTTTCAATAAGAGTTTGCGGTTTAATTTGCTGGCATATACAATTTAAAAATGTCTTATAAAGTGGATAATATGTCCATTCTTTGACTTTGTTATATAGTAAATTTTTTAATTCATTTAAGTATTTTAAATTATAGCTATCCTCTTTATAAAAAGGTTTATAAAGAAGGTTTACTCTAAGAAATAAGGCAAAATACATTTCAACAGATTGGCATAAATTTAAAATACAGTTTGTATATAGCTTCTGTCTTTTTAATTTGAAACAATCTATAATTAACATCTTCCAGGCATGGCTGATATCATCACCACCTATTTGAAATATTTTCTGGCATCGTTCATTTTGACATTTTACTTCTTTGTTGAGAATTAATTTAAAATTTTTAATATCCGTTGCACGGTTAAAAATATTATGATAATTACAATAAGGACAATAGACTTCAAAGTTTTCATATGATGATGCATGTCTTGTAGCTTTAAGAATCACTTTTTACTCCTTTATTTTTAACATGCTAACGGCATTGCAAATAACCCATGCCTACCAGCAGATAGGCGCCGCCCAGATTTACCCGCCGTCTTTTTTGCGGGCTGCACTCAACCCCGCTTGAATATCGCGGGTGGGTTGAGAGCTGGTTATATTTACATACAGTCAAAATAAACCAAAAACCAATTTCAATCCACGGTCTATTTCAATGAGTTCGTTTGGAGAAATTTGACCACGAATTTTTACTAATCTATGTTGATAATCTATCGGTCGAGTTTGAAGGCAATCTGCAATGGATTTTTTAGTCAGACCATTTTCTTTAGAAGGTTCGAGAAAAACGTTTGTCGAAATTTGAGATTTTTTTTCATTCCATGAAGTAATTGGAACAACTTGAATTACCGGAAGGTTTTGGTTGTAAACATCATTTGTGACAACAATGCAAGGTCTAATTTTACCAGTTTCGGAACCTTTTACTGGATTTAAATTTATATCAATGACCATTCCTCTCTTTACCGATTTCATTTAGGCCAATCCTCAATTGCAGAATTTGTTAAATCGTGTAAATCCGCATCTTCATTATAAATCTCTGCATATAGCTTAGCTGATTTTTCCAACTTTTGTTTTTCTACTGATTTAATAAATTCTTCCATAGCAGAACGTACTAATGAACTTTTATCTTTAAAACCAAGTTCTCTGTATTTATTTAAAAAATTTATTTGGCTTTCATCGAAGCTTATTTTAGCTTGTTGCATTAAAATCTCCTATAGTTCTTAAACTAGCGCTTAATACTAGACCCAATATAGGAGCCTTCATAATTATTATCAACATCTTTTTTAGCAAATATAGTTAGACAGACCGTTGAACTTGGATAACTGTACTTGCTGTTATCCGGTTCAGTAAATGATAATAAATATACTAATCCTTTTGTTCTCTCTTTTTGCGGCTGCTGTAATTTATCATTATATAATAGTCGAGTGCTGATTAGAAGTAAATCACCGAAATGTAAATCAAGAAGAAAAGTAAATGGATTCAAGTTCCAACTCCCTCAAATTCAAAACTGAACACAAATTAATGTAAAACTTAATTAATTTCAAATCTTTTTTGTCTGTAATCAATATTGGTTTTATGTAGAGCGCATAGGGCATAGCGCAAAGGGTGAAAAGCTTAGACGTAAGAAGTAAGACTTAAGAAACAAGTATCAAGTATCAAGTATCAAGTATCAAGAAACAAAAAGCAAAAAACAAAAAGCAAAAAACAAAAAGCAAAAATCCCACTGTGCAAAAAAACAAAAATCAGAAAGGACAGAGCAAAGACAAGGGCAAAGCGCAGAGCGCAGAGAGCAGAGAGCAAAGGGGTGAAAAGCTAAGGATGAAGTGTTGTCTTCGAAAGGGAGAAAGGGAGAATTGGTGCACGGTTAACGGTGAAAGGCAAAGCGCATGGCGCAAAGAACAGAGAGAGAAAAAGCAAAGAAATAAAACTCAAGAAACAAGTAGCAAGTATCAAGTAGCAAGTATCAAGTATCAAGAAACAAAAAGCAAAAAACAAAAAGCAAAAAGCAAAAATCCCACTGTGCAAAAAAACAAAAATCAGAAAGGACAGAACAAAGACAAGGGCAAAGCGCAAAGGGGAAAAGGAGAAGTGGTGAACGGTTAACGGTGAAAGGCGGGGCAAAGGGCATAGGGCATAGGGTGAAAAGCAATGCGGTTCATCTTTCAATAATTGTCAATAGTCATTCATCAATCGTCAATCATCATTCATCAATTTTAATCACCGTAGCTTTAGCGAAGGTGATCGTAAATAGTCAATCGAAAATTTTAATACCGGTCTGTCCTCCGTAGCCAAACTTCACTAATTGTCACGTTTGGTAATTTTAAACGAAGGGGAGAATCTTTGATGTAGGTAATAGTCAATAGAAAATTGTCAATTATAAGTTCCCAGCCCCTTAATAACCAAATAACTCAATAACCAATAACTTAATCCTTTATCCGTGGTTTCCCGCGTAGTCCGTGTCGTTCGTGTTCTATTCTCGGATGTTAGGAAGAACGGCATCAACGTCAGGAAGAACGGCATAATTGTCAGGAAGAATGGCGTCATCGTCAGGAAGAATGGCGTCATCATCAGGGAGGGCAGCGTCAACGTCAGGAAGAACAGCGTCATCGTCAGGAAGAATGGCGTCAGCTCTTTTACTTCCCACTTCAAAAGAATGAAAAACGGATTGTAAAATTTCATATTTGCAATGCAGGGGACGAAAACTCGGCTGCCGGAGGGTGGTACTTCGTTGAAGAATCTGAAGACTCCCACAGATTCTTCTCTTCACTTCGTTTCGATCAGAATGACGGACATAAGGTTTTTGTTTCTTTCAGAATGACGGATTCAATTATGTCATGCTGAAGAAGTGCGTTGCGCGTTTTTTGTGTCCCGATGCTCTTTGTCGGGATGCACGACTGAAGCATCTTAAGGACTATCTTAGATTCTTCACTCCGTTCAGAATGACCGGTTCAATAATGTCCTGCTGAAGTAAATGGCTGTCCCGGTTGCATCGTGACATAAAATGATATAACAAGTGCCGGGAAGTGGTTCCCGGCAACCGAGCATTGTAATACCAAAATGGCTGTAGGGACAGCTCGCGAGCTGTCCCTAAACAAATTTCTTATATTTTCCGTGAGGGGAACGAGTACTAAAAAAGAAACAAAGGTTTTCAGATTTACACAATACTGTCCTCTCTTTGCAAGATTTACCGACCGTAATATAATGAAGGTTGGGAGGATTAAGGTGAGTTTATAATTAACTAAATCTGAAAACCTAATGAAACAGGAAACACTGACAAGAAGTCCTACGAAGTCTGGCGACCCATAGATTCTTCTCTTCACTTCGTTTCGATCAGAATGACGGGCAAAAGATTTTTGTTTCATTCAGAATGACCTGTTCAATTATGTCATGCTGAAGAAGTGCGTTGCGCGTTTTTTGTGTCCCGATGTTCTTTGTCGGGATGCACGACTGAAGCATCTATGGAACTCCCTTAGATTCTTCTCTACGCTCCGCTCCGATCAGAATGACAAGTTCTATGATGTCATGCTGAGGGAGTGCAGCTCTTTGGTTTTTGTAGCGGTGCTGCACGACTGAAGCATCTTAAGGACTATCTTAGATTCTTCTCCACAGGAGTCCCGCGGACTCTCCGCTTTGATCAGTGTAAATAAACGCTTAATCTGAAAATTACTGTTTATTACTTGAATCCATTTCCAAATCTTATCAAAGATGTGTAATTTATGACATAAATTTTTTGTGATGTTTCATCACGACTTAATTCTAACTCATTCAAATTTTTAAAAATATAGGAATGCAGAATGACTGATTATAAAATTATTTGGACACAGATTGACGAAGCCCCCGCGCTTGCATCTTATTGTTTGCTGCCGATTTTTAAGGCATTCACAAAAGGAACAGGAATTGATTTTGAAACAAAGGATATTTCACTGGCAGGCAGAATCATCGCCAACTTCCCGGAAAGATTAACGGAAGAACAAAAAATACCGGATTACTTGGAAGAACTCGGTAAACTGGCAAAAACTCCCGAAGCAAATATCATAAAACTTCCGAATATCAGTGCATCAATTCCCCAGCTTCAAGCTGCTATAAAAGAACTTCAGGAAAAGGGTTACGATATTCCGGATTACCCGGAAGAAGCAAAAACCGAAGAAGAGAAAGAACTGAAAAAACGATTTAGCAAAGTGCTCGGTTCGGCAGTAAATCCCGTTTTAAGAGAGGGAAATGCAGACAGAAGAGCAGCGGCATCGGTTAAGAAATTTGCAAAACAGCATCCGCATAAAATGATGAAGCCATGGCCCGAATCCGGATCAAAAGCCCGCGTTGCTTATATGTCGGGAAAGGATTTTTACGAAACCGAAAAATCGGTTACGATTAATGAACCATGCGATGTGCGTATTGAATTTGAGGACAAAGACGGAAATGTTGAAATCCTTAAAGAAAAGTTATCACTTCTTGAGGGAGAGGTAATTGATGCATCAGTTATGAATGTTGCTGAATTGAGAAAATTCTATGCCGAACAGATAGAAGAAGCAAAAAAAGATGACGTGCTGTTGTCGCTTCACCTTAAGGCAACAATGATGAAAATTTCCGATCCGATAATGTTCGGTCATTGTGTATCGGTCTTTTACAAAGATGCACTTGAAAAACATACTGATGTTTTACAAGAAATTGGCGCAAATGTAAATAACGGTTTATCGGGTGTTTTGGCAAAATTAGAAAAATTGCCCGCTGATAAAAAGTCGGAGATAGAAGCGGAAATAAACAAAGTATATGAAACCCGTCCCGATCTTGCAATGGTTGATTCAAGCAAGGGCATCACGAATCTTCATAAACCGAACGATATTATTGTTGATGCATCTATGCCTAATGTTGTTCGAGACGGAGGGAAGATGTGGAATAAAAACGATCAGCTTCAGGATGTAATTGCAATGGTCCCGGACAGATGTTATGCGACAATGTATAGTGAGATAATTGAAGATGCCAAGGAGAAGGGTCAATTTAATCCTGCAACGATGGGAAGTGTATCTAATGTCGGGCTGATGGCAAAGAAAGCTGAAGAATACGGTTCACACGATAAAACATTCGAAGCGCCTGCAGAAGGTAAGATGAAAATCGTAAAACTATCCGGCGAATCGGTTCTGGAACAAATTGTTGAGAAAGGTGATGTTTTCCGCGCATGCCAGGCAAAAGACGAAGCTATTAAAGATTGGGTTAAATTAGCTGTAAGCAGAGCAAGAGCAACCGGTTATCCTACAGTATTTTGGCTGGATGAAAATAGGGGACATGATGCGGAGATAATAAAAAAAGTTAATATGTATTTACCGGATCATGATACAACCGGACTCGATATAAGAATCATGAAACCTGTTGATGCAATGAAATTCACATTGGAGAGAGTAAGAAAAGGTCTTGATACAATTTCAGTCACCGGAAATGTATTACGTGATTACCTAACGGATTTATTTCCAATATTGGAACTTGGTACGAGCGCCAGAATGCTGTCGATTGTTCCGCTTTTAAACGGAGGCGGATTATTTGAAACCGGGGCAGGCGGTTCAGCTCCTAAACATGTTCAGCAGATGCTCAAAGAAGGTCACCTGCGATGGGATTCACTGGGTGAGTATTGTGCATTGGTTCCGTCACTTGAATTGGCGGCAGAGAAGACCGGTAATCCAAAAGCAAACATTCTTGCTGAAACATTAGACATTGCAGTCGGGAAATATCTTGAAAATGAAAAAACTCCTTCTCGTAAAGTTAATGAGATAGATAATAGAGGTAGTTCATTTTATTTAGCATTGTACTGGGCAGAAGAACTTTCCTCTCAGGATAAAGATGATCAGATGAAAAAACGCTTTACTGAATTAGCAGCAAAGTTGAGAGAAAACGAAGCGAAAATAAATGAAGAACTTCTTGCAGCACAGGGAGCGCCGGCTGATTTGGGCGGTTATTTTTATCCGGATCAAGAAAAAACGGAGAAGATTATGCGTCCCAGCGCCACGTTAAATGCGATTATTGATTCAATGTAATTCAAAACATTGTCTGCTCCTCAGTTTGTTATTTGACAAATTCAATTGAATGATCCCGGTAAAATATTAGCCGGGATTTTTAATTACAGCATTAACGGGAGCACGATGGAAAAAATTAGTAAATGAAACAAGAAGAAAAGGACTCAGCTCAAATAATAATCTTTTTTGACGGGTTTTGTTATTTATGCAGCTCCGCAGTGAATTTTTTAATCGGGGTGGATAAGGAATCAAAATTCAAATTTTCACCGATAACCTCTGAGTTTGCCGGAAGAACACTAACAAACATTAAAGAAAAACTTGGTGAAATTGATTCAATCATTATTCTGAAAAACGATAAATATTACATTAAGTCAAATGCTGTAATTGAAATAATAAAAGAACTTAAGTGGCACTGGCGACTTTTACTTATTCTCAAAGTGCTACCCGAAAAAATACGTGACAAACTTTACGATTTCGTAGCAGCGAACCGTTTTAAATGGTTTGAAAAAAAAGGTGAATGTATGATTCCTAGTGAGGATGTAAGATCAAGATTTTTAATCGATTAGAAGGGCAGTTGAACAATAATTCAGTTATATTTGTATTCTGTGAAATTTGAAATAGAACATATCGATAAAAAGTCAAAAGCTCGTGCAGGTTATTTTATTACGGAGCACGGCAAAGTAGAAACTCCCATTTTTATGCCGGTCGGAACGCAAGGTACCGTTAAGGCAATCACACAGGAAAAACTCCGGGATGAAGTGGGAGCACGAATTATATTAGCAAACACCTATCATCTTTATTTAAGACCGGGTACGGAGATTCTGGAAAAAGCTGGCGGGCTTCATAGATTCATGAATTGGGAAAGACCGATTTTAACAGACAGCGGCGGATTTCAGATTTACAGTTTATCGGAATTAAGAAAGTTGACGCATGACGGAGTTGAATTTCAATCACATCTCGATGGTTCCCGGCACTATTTCACTCCCGAAAAAGTAATAAACATTCAGCGCAGTATCGGGTCTGATATTATGATGCCGCTGGATGAATGCACACCGTATCCATGTGAGTATGAATATGCAAAAAAGTCACAGGAACTCACTTCGCGTTGGGCGGCAGAGAATATGCGCGCTTTTGAAAAATCCCAAACTTTATATGGACACGAACAATATTTATTTGGCATAGTACAAGGAAGTGTATATAAGGATTTGCGTGGAAAATCGGCAAAGGATTTAATGAATATAGATTTTCACGGATATTCTATCGGGGGACTTGCAGTTGGCGAATCACATGAAGAAATGTATGATATCACCGATTTCACAACTGACATTCTTCCGGCAGATAAACCGAGATATTTGATGGGAGTCGGCAGACCTGAAAATATTCTTGAATCCATTGCTAGGGGAGTGGATATGTTCGATTGCGTAATGCCGACACGTAATGCGCGGAACGCATACCTTTTTACCGGCAGCGGAACTGTCTCAATGCGCAATGCAAGATACAAGGATGATTTTACTTCTTTGGATGAAAATTGCGATTGCTATACTTGCAAGAATTTTACAAAAGCTTATTTAAGGCATTTATTTAATACAAAAGAAATTCTCGCACTTGAGCTTGCGACGTTGCATAATTTATATTTCTATCTTAATTTAATTCGAACTGCTAGAAAAAAAATTGTAGAAGGCAGTTTTCTTCAATGGAAAAATGAAATAACACAAAAAATAATGTTAAATAAAAACTCAATAGAGGAGGAATAAGTGAACTATCTTTTAGCGATGGCTCCGCAAGGCGGTGACGGCGGAGGAAGTCTTGTAAGTACCTTGATAATGTTCGGTGCTATCTTTGCAATATTTTATTTTATGATTATCAGACCTCAGCAAAAGAAAGCAAAGGAACGTGAAGCAATGTTATCCGCAATTAAGAAAGGTGATAAAATTATCACAAGCGGAGGATTGCATGCTACTGTTTCGGGATTGGATGAAAAAACATGTCTGCTTGATGTCGGCAACAATGTTAAAATGAAATTCGAAAGATCTGCAATTGCTACTATCGTTGCACAGAAAGATGACAACTAACACATTTATAAATTGCCGGTGGTAAATTTACACCGGCTTTTTTGTGAGGTCAAACGTGAAGACATTGGGAATTAAAAACAATTTTTTAGCGATTGAAAAAGAATTCTCGGATTATGAAAAATCGCAGGTAGTTATTCTTTCAGCCCCGCTCGAAGCGACTGTCAGTTACGGCGGAGGAACGAAAAACGGTCCAAAGGAAATTATAAAAGCTTCGCACTATGTTGAATTCTACGATGAAGAATTTGACCGGGAGCTTTGTTTTGATACCGGTATTGCAGCGTTAAAACCAATACAGTTTAATGAAAAATCCGTAAAAAAATCGATCAATAAAATTTACAAAAATGTGGTTAGGTTATTGACAGACAACAAATTCGTGGTAACGCTTGGCGGTGAGCATTCCTTATCAAGTGCACCGATAAGAGCGCATCATGAAAAGTATGAGAATCTTTCTATTCTGCAGATTGATGCACATTCGGATTTGCGTGATTCCTACGAAGGAACAAAATATTCACATGCAAGTGTAATGGCTAGAGTTGTCGAATTCAATAAAAACATTACACAGGTTGGTATCCGGGCTCAGGAATTATCCGAATCAAAATTTATAAAAGAAAATGGAATTAATACATTTTACGCACGGGATATCCGTCTGGGTAAATACGGTGAAAACTGGCAGTACGAAGTATTACAAAAATTGAGTGAGAATGTTTATATAACATTTGATGTTGATGGTTTAGACCCGTCGGTATTACCTGCTACAGGTACACCAGAACCCGGAGGATTGTACTGGGATGAAACCATTGATCTTATTAAACTTGTTGGTAAAGAGAGAAAAATTGTTGGTTTTGATGTAGTTGAACTCGCTCCGTCAAAATTTCATGAATCTTCAAACTTTACGGCGGCAAAACTTGTTTATAAAATATTAAATTGTGCTATGCAGATTAAACAGACAGAAGAAGTAAATCAGTAATAATTAGCTTTTTAATGAGCAATTAAATCGAAGGTGATAATTTGAAAAAAATAATTTTTATTTTCCTATCTCTCTTATTAATCTCCGAGGTTTTTGCTCAGAGTCAAAAGGTCTACGTAGCTGAAATTGAGGGTGACATTGATCTCGGTTTGGCTCCTTATGTTAGAAGAGTAGTAGAGGAAGCAGAAAAAAATCTCGCCGAAGCGATAATTTTTAGAATCAACACATTTGGTGGAAGAGTAGATGCTGCGACTCAAATCAAAGATGCGATATTAAACAGCAAGGTGATGACAATTGCGTTTATTGATAAAAGAGCTATTTCGGCTGGTGCGCTGATTGCTCTCTCTTGTGAGAAGATTGTTATGGTTCCGGGTGCAAGTATCGGGGCATCTACTGTAGTTGATCAGGCGGGACAAAAAGTTTCGGAAAAATATCAATCCTACATGCGTTCGGAAATGCGGGCAACTGCCGAAAAGAATGGAAGAAGAACCGATATCGCAGAGGGAATGGTTGATGAAAGAGTTGTTGTAGAGGGACTTGTTGACAGTACACAGTTAATAACGCTCACAAGCGCTGAAGCTTTAGAATACGGGATGACTGATACAATTAAAACCAATCTTAACGATGCTCTGAGTATGTTCAATTTGCAATCGGCAGATTTGGTTCATATTAAAATCGGCTGGGCAGAAAAGATAGTACGTTTTCTAAATAATCCGATTATTTCATCGCTGTTGATTATGGTCGGACTTGTTGGAATGTTTACAGAAATTAAAACTCCGGGCTGGGGATTACCCGGAACCGCTGCGTTAATTGCACTGGCATTATTCTTCGGTACTAATTTTATTCTGGAACTCGCTTCAATTATAGAGATACTTCTTTTTGTCGGAGGCGTGGTTCTGATTTTACTTGAATTATTTGTTGTGCCGGGTTTTGGTATTGTCGGGATTCTAGGTATACTTTTAATCGTCGGTAGTTTATTCCTCGGTTTAATTTCTGATCTTCCGTATGTCGATTGGGATATGATATCCCAAGCAATAATTCAATTAGCAGGGGCATTTATCGCATCCGGAATAATGATTTACATTCTTTCAAAGATTCTACCGAAGACCAGCATTTGGAACACCTTAGTTTTACAGGATAATATTATAGGAACTTCAGGTTACACAACGTCAACTCCTAATTTTAGTCATTTACTGGGAATGACGGGAACGGCATATACTGATTTACGACCATCGGGAACGGCAGTAATAGAAAATAAACGTTATGATGTGGTATCCGATAGTGAATTCGTTCAGAACGGCGCTAAGCTGGTGGTTAAAAAAGTAGAGGGTTCAAAAGTAGTAGTCGAAGAAGTAGTAGATACTTCAGCAGATAAGTAAGAGCTGGGGAATTGAGATACTTGACAAGTTATATCACATTGAATCCCTCCGGGATTCTCTGGGTTTCGGGTTGTTCCCATGTGTTATTCATGTTGAATGCCTTTCGGGATTCTGGTTCTTGAGTTTGAGTGTTTGCATTATTCATGTTGAATCCCTTTCGGGATTCTGGGTCTAAGTTTGAGTCATTGTGTTATTCATATTGAATCCCTTCGGGATTCCGGAGTTTGAATTTGATTCCTTGAATTATTAATATTGAATCCCTCCGGGATTCTCTGGGTTTCGGGTTGTTTTCATGTGTTATTCATGTTGAATCCCTTTCGGGATTCTGGTTCTTGAGTTTGAGTGTTTGCATTATTCATGTTGAATCCCTTTCGGGATTCTGGGTCTAAGTTTGAGTCATTGTGTTATTCATGTTGAATCCCTTCGGGATTCCGGAGTTTGAAATTGATTCCTTGTATTTCATATTAAATGTCAATGGATTCGCTGGTATTCAAAAGTTCTTCTTACGAAGTAGGAAAAACCGTGTTAACATATCAATTCAGCTTATTGTTATTGCAGAATTAGCAAAGTTGAGCCTAACCCCGAAGGGGTTAAATATCAATAGAAATAATGTTAAGAATGAATTCCAACCCCGGCGGGGTTGAATAAAGATTTCCCTACTAAAATTCAAACTAAATATTTTTCGTTGAATTCAATATTGTTTTCTTTCAATATGTTAATGTATTCTTCCTTGAAGTCCATCTTTTTATGATGCTCTTCTTGGTGGATAATGTATTCTATAATTCTTTCATTTTCTTTAGAAGAATATGTAAATGCCCCGTATCCTTCTTGCCAACCATTGAACATTGGAAATATTTTTTCTGATTTAATAAATTCCGTGGAACTCAGTTTAATATCTTTTACCAAATTTGCCAAAGGTACGGTGGGATGAAGATGGGCAGCAATATGCAGATGGTCTTCTATACCATTAATTCTATATAAGTGACACTTATTGTTTTTTAGAACGCCTGAAATATATTTAAATAAATCTTTTCTATTTGATTGTCACTGATCAAAAAGATTCCCCACTAAAAAGGGGAAATTGATCAAAAGCAATCCCCAGTTGTGATCAAAAGTATTCCCCATTGCGGAATCAAAAGTATTCCCCACAAAAAGGGAAAAATGATCAAAAGTATTCCC